>CAURUO010000004.1:0-9607 GCA_963528515.1 uncultured Candidatus Saccharibacteria bacterium | reverse complement strand
CGCGAGCTGGGTTCAGAACGTCGTGAGACAGTTCGGTTTATATCCGGTATGGACGTCAGGAAATTTGCGAGGATTTGCCCCTAGTACGAGAGGACCGGGGTGAACGCACCGCTGGTGTACGGATTGTGGCCACCTGCTGCATTGTCCGGTAGCTATGTGCGGACCAGATAAGCGCTGAAAGCATATTAAGCGCGAAACTGACCTCAAGATTAGATTTCCCTATGAGGACACAGATAGACTATCTGTTTGATAGGTGCAAGGTGGAAGTGCAGTAATGTATGGAGCCGAAGCATACTAATAGTCCCATTGCCTTTTTATGTCCTTGTCTACGAGGTTAATGCTTGCATTGATAGCGTGGATAAGGTAGACTTAACTAGTAATTGGTGTTCGCACCAACGTTAATCTTTCGATTATAGGCACGAGCTAGCCGAACAAGGACATCGAAGGAAGGGGTTTGGCCCACCACGGATTATATGTGGAACCAAGCGCTTTAAACCCCCTCCTTCGGTGCCCATGGCGAGGAGGAAACACCTGTTCTCATTCCGAACACAGAAGTTAAGCTCCTCAGCGGCGATAATACTGCGCAAGTGGGAATCTAGCACGGTGCCGAGTTATATAAAAACCATCCGAAAGGGTGGTTTTTATTTTTGGCTGACGTTAGTGCCGCTGTCTGTTAGCGGCAAAACTACAGATTGTCCCGATGGCGCTTAGGAGGTTTTTATGAGACGGGTAAGCTCCCAGATCGCTGCTGCGTGTCGTGATAGCTCAATAAACAAAATAACGCTCTTTCGAGAGCGTTATTTTTATATTCTCGGATCTCGCAGAAAACGAGAATTGTATTTGTGGTGAACCTCGTAGTTTTGAAGGTTCAAACAGGTGCATATCTATAATATCGCACCAGACGAATAAACGCAATGGTTTTTATACCATAATTTCATAATTTGTAACCATTGACATTTTGTCTCGTTTGTGCTAATATAAAAGAGTACATATAACGTATGTGAGATAAAGCGAGGGTTTACCTGTCTCTTACAGAGGTAGGCGAGCCCTTTTAATATTGCCCGGAGCGGGCGGGAGACAACAATATGGCAGGAACAAAAGTTGGCGGCAAGAAAGCGGCTCAAAAAAATCTAGCCAAAGACCCAAATTTTTATGCAAAAATTGGCCGTAAAGGCGGCCAAAACGGGCACACGGGCGGTTTTGCAGCTAACCCGGCGCTTGCGCGAATTGCTGGGGCCAAAGGCGGCCGTATCAGCCGGCGCGGCAAAGCGAAAACAACTGTTACGCAGGATGACGTTACGCTCGCAGCGTAAAACTAGCTGACTATACAAAAATGCACCTCCATTACGGAGGTGCATTTTTTAGTTTTATGAGTAATCGGTAGCTATGAATTAGTTGATCAAATTATCGCATCAAGTAGAATATTCAAGCCAGCGGCGCAGCTGGCATAGTTTGGCTTGGTTTACTCGCCAGGAACGGCCGCAGGCGAGACAGGAATATTTGTTGGCGCTGGATTGCAGGCCGGCAGCTTGGCAGTGCGGGCATTGCGAACGGGCATGCAGCCAGTCGCGATAAGTGTCGAGGTCGTTTTCGATTAGCTCGGTGTCAATTGTGGTAGAAAACCTAGCGGCTGCTTTGATGGCTTCTTGCCAGGCGGCGCGTTCCATAGCGATTAGCTCAATATCGCGCGAATAGCCAGTGTGGTTTAGCAAGGCGTGGCCATATTCGTGGATCAGCCGTTCGCAAGCATGAGAATCTGCCGGATTGTAGTGAATAGCGCAAGCGCGATGATTCCAACGAAACATCTCACCCTGAATTAGGGTGAGATGCGCGAGGTGCGGCACTGACAAAGCGTCAGCGCTTATTTTTTGCAAGAGCCAAGTAATCTTTGCCATAGTAATAACATCCGTAGACAACCGCTTCCTCGGGATGGCGTGCTTGAATAATCTTTGGACATGGAATGTGCGGCGGCAGATGTGAAGTTAAAATATCGCGCAAGTAATCGCCGTACCGTTCAAAATAAGTACCGACGCTACCGCCGATGATGATAATGTCAGGCTGAATTATCGGGATGACGGCCAGAAAGCCGCGCGAAATGCGATCAGCGATTTTCTTCCAGGTGCGTTTGCTGGTGATGTCGCGAGCAAATTTGTGATAAGCGTCGACAATGGCCCGTCCAGAGGCAAAGCTTTCCCACGAGTGGATCTTGCCGCCATATTCGACGAGCGCGCGGCCAGCTTCGCTGTAGCGCATGCCCGGGTCAATGTAGCCGTTAGTGCAAACGCCAGTACCGATGCCAGTACTAACTGTGACATAAAGCGAACAGTTAGGGATTGTTCGTAAAAGCCGCGTTTCGGCGAGCCCAGCTAGGTTGGCATCGTTTTCGATGAGCACCGGCACGCCTGGCAGCAGGTCTCGCAGTAGGCGGGAAGCATGAAAATCTGCCCAGCCGAGGTTTTGGCACCATACAGCAGTACCGTTCTTGATGATACCAGGTAGAGCGATAACTATAGCATCGACTTTTTTGTCTGAATAGCGTTCGCGGACTACGCGTTTTAGTTCAGCGACATAAGCTTTTGGCTCCTTGGGAGTGGGAAATTTAAGCGGTTTGCCCATGTGCCCGTTATCGGCAAAAGAGGTGACGAGCGTCTTTGTCCCGCCAGTATCGATTGTTACTATCATGAATCTATCGTATCACAGACGATAGTATAGCGTATAGTTGATATTATTGCAGAAAAGGTGTATAATATAGAAAAGTAAGGTAATTATGAGAGGATAACAGTAAAGTGGCACATCGTAGCGAGAAAGGTTCAGTGATTGGTTTTGTGCTGGTGGGGACGGCGCTAGCAGCGGCGTTTGTTGGCGGCGTGTACATGGTGCGCCATTCGGGCGAATTGAATTCGACAGATACGCAGCAAACGGCACAAACGTCTCAATCTGAAACTACCAAAAATGACCAAAAAACTCAAAACGAACAAAGCAGCAACACTGCGCCAGCGCCAAAAAAAGATACAAACCAGAGCAATACTGAAGCTAATAAGCTTAAGGAAGACGAGAAGAAAAAAGACTCGCTTGCTGATACATTGAAAAAGCAAGAAGACAAGAACAAAAGCAGCAACAGCTCGGATCCAGCACAGAAATCTAACGCTGGTGCGGCCAGCCAGAGCGATCAAAAAATTGCGTCGGACACGTCTAGCGCCTCTACTGGTAGCCCCAATAGTTCGACTCCGGCTTCTAATTCCAGCTCTAATTCTAGCGCTTCTAGTACCGTTTCTAGCGGCTCTAATAACTCGGCAACAGGTTCGTCTGCTGCTATTAACAACAAGCTGCCGAAAACTGGCCATGAAGCCAGCAGCTTACCAAAGACTGGCCCAGTTGACGATATGCTAGCGGTTGTAGCTGGCGCCGGCTTGCTGGGGCTGGGGGTTGCTTACGTCAAATCGCGTCGCCTCATCTAGACATTAGAGGTCGGATAAGGTATACTGGTAAGTGGCTGAGTGCGCATTGTTTTGTGTTGCTCGAGAAATATTAAATTTAAGAAAGGAGAATTGGCAGAGTTTACCCGAACCTAGGGTATCTGCTGATGACGTATTTATGGCAAAGGCCACGATTACGATGGACGACCTCTTGGCGGGCGACAATGCGAAACAGCTAGTTGCTGGCGAGATGGTGACTGGGCACGTTTTAAGCGTGCGAAAACACGAAGTATTAGTAGATTTGGGCGCGCAAGGAATTGGTTACGTACCGCGTCGCGAGGTCGGTTTCGGCCGCCAATTGAATGTCGGCGACGAAGTGTCGGCAAGCGTGATTGATTCAGAACTTGATAACGGCTACAGCCTGCTGAGTTTGCGCAAAGCAGCCAAAGACCGCGGCTGGGAAGAAATTCAAGCTCACTTTGATGCTGCTGAAATTGTCGAGATTACGCCGTACGACGCGAACCGCGGCGGACTGCTGGTCGAGTACGAGGGCGTACGCGGCTTCTTGCCAGTATCGCAGCTGAGCGCCGAGCATTATCCGCGCGTTGGCAGCGCCGACAAGGACGAAATTCTCGCCCGCTTGAACGCGCTGGTCAGCCGGCCGATGAAAGTGCGTATTTTGGACTGCGACCGCAAGACTAACAAATTGATTTTCTCCGAGAAAGAGGCTATCAAAGACGGCTTGGCAGCACGTTTTGCTACGCTGAAAGTCGGCGATACGGTCAAAGGTGTAGTCACGGGCGTTGTCGACTTTGGCGCGTTCGTTAACGTTGATGGTATCGAAGGGTTGATTCACATTTCAGAAATCAGCTGGGAGCGTGTCGGTAATCCGAATGATTACGTCAAAGTCGGCCAGTCGGTTGAAGCCAAAATTATCTCGATTGATAAAGACCGTTTGAGCTTGAGTGTCAAGCAGCTGACCAAAGATCCGTGGCTCGACGAGGTTGAGAAGCTCGAAAAAGGCCAAAAAGTCGAAGGTACAGTCACGCGGATTACGCCGTTTGGCGCCTTTGTCCAGATTAGCCCGGCCGTCGAGGCGCTAGTGCATATCTCGGAGCTTGGCAGCGGCAACGATGTTGATCCCGAGAAGGTCTTTACCTTGAACGAGCGCAAAGAATTCGTAATTCTCGACATTGACCGCGAAGGCCGCAAAATTAGCCTGAGTTTGGGCGGCAAGAAAAAGAAAACCAAGTAACAGCCCGCGCATCTAGCGGATAATTGTCCCGATAAGCTGCGGGTAGAAAGGAGAAATATGAGCCAGCCAGAGAAAGTTCTGATGATTGCCGATTCTATTACCGTTGGAGAATTGGCCGAGGCTCTGAATCTGCCAGTAACGCAGCTTGTCGGTGAATTGTTCAAAAACGGTATCGTGGCGACGATCAATCAGCGGATTGATTTTGAGACGGCGCAAATTATCGTCGAGGAGTTGAAAATTGCCGTACAGTTGAAGCGAAAAGAAGTTAATTCTGCGCCAGTGCAACATTTGCACAAGCCGTCTGCCAAGGCATCGCTGCGGCCGCCGATTGTAGCAGTGATGGGGCATGTCGATCACGGTAAAACTACGCTGCTAGACACGATTCTCGGCATGAAAACCGTAGCTAGCGAAGCAGGCGGAATTACCCAGCATATCAGCGCTTATCAGACCAAGCGCGGCGATCGCGTAATTACCTTGCTAGATACGCCAGGGCACGAGGCTTTTGCGGCGCTGCGGCAGCACGGCGCGGTGTTGACTGACGTAGTAGTGATTGTGGTGGCGGCCGACGACGGCGTAATGCCGCAAACGGTCGAGGCGATCAAGTTTGCTCGCAATGCCAATGCTAAAATTGTCGTAGCTATTAACAAAATCGACAAAGAAGGTGCTAATATCGATCGTGTTAAAGCTCAATTAGCTAGCGAATACCAGCTGAACCCGGAAGAATGGGGCGGCGACACGATTATGGTACCGATTAGCGCTAAAACTGGCCAAAATATCGATAAATTGCTAGATATGGTGCTGTTGGTGGCCGATATGGAAGAGCTGAAAGCTGATACTGACGTGCCGGCGGAAGGCCTGGTAATTGAAGCGCATATGGAAAAAGGCCGCGGCTCGGTGGTTAATCTGCTAGTCGAGCAAGGCCAGCTGAAACCGAGTCATTTTCTGGTTGCCGGTACATCATACGGTAAGGTGCGCACGCTGGCGAATTTTCGCGGCGAGGCGCTAAAATTAGCTGGCCCGTCAACGCCAGTGACAGTCACTGGATTCAAGGAATTGCCGCAGTTCGGCGATGTCTTCACTGTGGTGAAGAATGAGAAAATTGCCCGCGCCCAGGTAGAGCAGGCTAAAATTGAAGTAGAAAGGCAAGCTGCCAGCACCAACGTCACTGGCGCCGATTTGCTGAAAATGATGACTCAAAAGCACGACAGTGAAGAATTCGACGTCATCGTCAAGGCTGACGTGCAGGGTTCGCTAGCCTCGGTGATGGATAGCTTGCGGCTGGTTGATACGGGCGGTGCTATTGACCTGCGAATTATTGGCAGCGGCGTCGGCAATATCAACGAGAGCGACGTACGTTTGGCCGATAGTTCGGATGCTATTATTTACGGATTCAATGTCGAGATACCACCAGCGGTCAAGCGCTTGGCGAGCCGCGACCATGTACGAGTGCGCACTTACAAAGTGATTTACGAACTGCTAGACGATGCCCGCAAAAATATGGAAGCTTTGCTGTCGCCAGAGGTGGTCGAGACAGAAATCGGCGCATTAGAGGTCAAAGGTATCTTTCGTACTATGCGCGACGAAGTTATTTGCGGCGGCGAAGTAATCAGCGGCAAAGTAGCGCCGAATCTGCTGGTGCGCGTCAAGCGCGGCGGCGAGCAGCTTGCCGAGGTAGAGGTCGCTAACGTCCAGCGGCAGCAGCAGGAAGCCAAAGAGGTGTTTGAGGGCGAGATGTGCGGCCTGAGCCTGCGGACACAGAAGAAGCTGCAGCTGGCTATCGGCGACACGCTGGAATTCTTTACCCGCGAATTGGTCAGGCGAACACTGAATTAGTAAATAAAATAACCCCGGTCGAAAGAGCGGGGCTATTTTATTAGAGCAAAGTGCGAGCGGTCAAGCTAGATTAACGGTTTTTGCGCGATACTATGTAGGCATACAGCGCGTAGCCAAGCGACCCAGTACCAGCTAGGCTGGCTAGCTCGCTGATACCAGTTTTTGGTAGCTGGTTTGGCATGCTAGCGTTGTTAGACGGGTTGTTGGCTGTGTTTGTTTGTGTAGTCGTTGCGGCAGGCGTGGCGTTGGAATTTGCGGCGACTGTTGGCGAGGACTGCTGGTTTGCAGGCGCTGGATTAACTGGAACCGCTGGCTTTGATGGTGTAGCCGGTGTATTCGGTGTGTTCGGCTTTGTGCCGGGCTGGCTCGGCTGGGTAGGTGTCGTTGGCTTAGACGGTTCTGTTGGCTTGGCAGGAGTCGATGGTTGCTGCGGTGTCGGATTGTTAGGCTTGTTTTGATTGTCAGGCTTGGAAGGCTGCTGCGGCGTCGGCTTCTGGTCGCCTGGCTTATTTTGGTTTGGATTGGTCGGCTTAGACGGCTCTTGCGGCTGCGGTGCCGGCTCGGACGGTTTGTCCGGCTTGTTATTTTGGTCGTTTTGAGCGGCTTTGATAGTAAAAGTCTTGGTGCAGCCGTCGCTGGTGACAGTTTCATTTTTGCCATTGACTGATACGGTGACGAAAGCCTTGGCGGTGTAATTGCCAGGTTCGAAACCGTTGAACTTAGCACCGGCAGTGTTGTAGACCTCTTTGCCGTTGGCGTCGTAGACGCGGTAAACAGTGCCTTTGTAGGTGGCGCCGTTATAAGCGGCATATTTGACAGAGAATTTGTAATTGTCGCTAGCGATATGGTCGATACCTAACGATTCGCAGCGGTAAACTGGCTGCTGCGCTTGATTGGCGGCAGCCGGCGCATTGTTGGTTTGCTCGTTTCCTAGGGCGCTAGCAATACCAGCAGCGCCAGCTACGGCTAGCGCGACAGCAGAAACTCCGGCAAAAACTGATTTCATATAAACTCCTTTTGGTTAATTTTGATAATCCAGCTGATTAGTATCAAATCATGATATTCCATGGGGTTGCCCGCCCCCGACGGAACAGCTACCTGGAATGGTAGAATTCCGCCGAGGGGCGGGGTGGTAGTGATTGATTGAGAGTACCGCTTAGCTCGACCTCACTGGTGGTGAGGGAGCCAGAGTGGTACGGCGGTGAGGGTTATCGCTGGAACGTCTTGACGCCCGTGGAGGCGCCAGCGATACCAGCGCCGACGGCGACGACGGCGGCGGAGAATGCCACCCAGCCGCTGCTGGCAGCGGCGATGACGGCCGCCGCGGCCGCGACGGCCGCGAGGATGCCGCACAAGAGGGCGCGCTGACGCGCCCTCTTGGCAGCCTTCTTGGCAGCCCTGGCAGCCGCCTTCTTGGTGGACTTCTTGACCGCCTTATCGGTGTCGGTGGTGTCGGAGGCGTCGGAGGTGGTGGTCTCCGCCACCTCCGGCAGAGACGCTGGGAAGCTGCCCCACATGGGGGTGGCAGCGGGCTGCGCTGTCGGTGGCTGGGGAGCCGCCGGCACGGGAGCGACCCCCAAAATTGCGCATGCGGCGCGCAGCAGCGCACCTGATTGGACACCGGGGTTGTCCCAGTTGTCGATGGCTCTCTTAAAGAGAGCGTAGGCCGTCATGTCGGCCCCCTGAAGGGGGCCATTGGCTTTCTTCTCGTCGAGCTTCCGCTCGACGAGAAGTCTAGTTCTCCAGGTGTCGATGTTCGGCGCCTGGGCGCCGAACATCGGCTCGAGGGCGTTAACGACACCCTCGAGCACGGCCGCATCATGAGCGGCAGTCTGTGCCGGCGGGGGTGGTGCCCCCGCCGGGGTGGTGGGTGGTGGTGTGGTCATGTTGAGCTCCTCCCGAGCTCGTGGGGGCGCGTTGCGCCCCCGGTGGACAATACCACCGCTACCGTCCTCGGACAGCAGCGGCGATCAACCGACGCGCTTTCATCGGCTAGTCGCTGCTGCTGTCAAAATCCTGTTGCCTCTAACTTCCTATTTTTTTTACTCAATCAATCATTACTACGTATACTGCGCGAGCTTCGGAGCTAATCGCTCGACAACGCTTCTAGCGCAGCACGCTCCTGGCGAAAATCGTAAGGAATGTGCTGCGCTCAACGCGCGAAACTGCGACAGTGTATAGAAATAGCATGAATTGATGCTAATTGCATATCAAATTGTCAAAATACCTCAACTTCCCGTCAAGGGCATCGCGCGACTTCCACCTCGTGCTAAGCTGACTACCTGTGATTGTATCACAAAATTGTTAATATGTCAATAACATCTATGCAATTCATTTTGATTATCCACAAAAACTTGCATTTATTCTAAATAGAGTCTATTATAAATAGTGAAGTAGAATAAATTCAATACATAAAAAGGACAATAGACATGTCAGGGCGACATAAAGACATTGAAAAATCTCAACAGTCTGGCGGAGAGACTATAGATTTTAAAGATTTCGCGAAAAGAGCCCTCCAAGACGATTTTGTCAGAGATTTGTATGGAATGGCTATAGTTGCTAGTGACGGTTTAGACGATAGGGATGAGAACGGGTTAAATTCGCGCGATAGGTTTGAGCAAAAGTATAGTCAGATTAAGAGAGTACTTGATACTGCTAGATCTGGTGATGTAGAAGAAAATGATGCGTATGATAACAGTGAGACTCTTCAGGGTTTTGCGGAGTTTGCTGGTCGGTACTTTAGAGGTTTAGACGATACAGATAAAAAAAACGTAGATGAAGTTATAAAAGCATACAAAACGCTGATTGATGTAATGAAAGCTCGGGCGGATGTCGATGATAGCAGAAAAATATTTGAAGAGCTAGAAGAAGGATCCCCTGGATACATGGGGGCGAAAACACAGCTAGAGCTAGATGATGTAATTTATGATGGATTACTGGAGTCTATAGGTGTAGATGATTTAGATGCGGAATATAATGGCGGCCAGCTTACTGTTCAGTCAGGCCAAGGTCTTGCTCCTACACGTCAGTTAAGTGTCAATCCTAGGAGCACCAATCCTGGCGCTCCTCGCCCAGCAAACGATGGCCCTGAAGGCACCAATCC
>CAURUO010000003.1:0-59339 GCA_963528515.1 uncultured Candidatus Saccharibacteria bacterium | reverse complement strand
CAAGGCGGCGGTGGCGGTCAAGGCGGCAATCAAGGCGGCGGTGGCGGTCAAGGCGACGGCAACTAAGATACGCGGCGTACTAGCAGCTACATAAAGTATTCTTATGCGCTATAATAAGCAGTATGGCAGAATATAAAGTCGCACAAGACGTCGAGGCAGAAGACAAGCTGATTGGGCCGTTTAGCTTCCGGCAGTTCATCTACCTGATAATTGCTGCTGTTGCTGTCGCTTTAGCTTGGGGCTTGGGCCAGGTATTTATCGGTTTGGCAATTATTCCTTTGCCAGTTATCATATTTTTTACCGTGTTGGCGCTGCCGCTGCGCAAGGATCAGCCGATGGAGATCTATGTAGCAGCTATTATCTCTTATAGGTTGAAGCCGCGCAAGCGCGTCTGGTCGCCCGACGGTATCGAATCGCTGATCGAGATAACTGTACCAAAAGCTGTCGATGAGCATCTGACAAAAGACCTATCGCAGATGGAGACCGAAAAGCGCCTGTCGTACCTAGCAGATATCGCCGACACCAAGGGTTGGTCAATCCGCCATACTACCGAACCAACCCCGAACAGTTCGATGGTGTCAGACCAATATTACGCAGCTCAGCAGACAGTTGGTATGCTCGACGAAGACGGCAGTGTCGCCAGAAAGTTCGACGCTATGATTTCGCGGGCAGACCAAGAGCGCCACGACCGAATTATCCAAAATATGTATTATCAAGCGCAGACGCAAGCGCCAACACCGCAGCCGACAGCTAACCAGGCGACACCGCCTCAGGCGCCTCAAGCCTTTGATAATGATGACGTCGGTGATACGGCCATGCAAAACGATGAACATTTGCCAAAGTTCAACCCTTACCCGACCATTCACCAATCAGTTATCCAGCCTACGAGCCAGCAAAGCAACACAACTGCCAACAGTCCTATTCAAGCTAGCTCAACAGAGCCAACCAAGCCAGCCGAACCAACAGCAAACACTAGCGCAACAGCAGCTTCAGATGATATAATTAGTTTAGCTAATAATAGCGGCTTGTCGATCGCCGCCCTGCAGCACGAAGTAGATCGAGTCAAACAGAAGAAAGAAGACAGCGAAGTATTTATTTCGCTGCGCTAGGCAAAGAAAGGAGTGGGGGTGCCGCCAAACAATTTACCGCCAAATCAAGCACCAATGCCAGCGCCGATGCCGCCGGCTATTGCTGGTTCTGGGCAAAATATCGCGGCACCAGGCGACCCCGCTGGCAATCCTGGCGCACCATCATCGACCGACCCGAAAAAGGGCAAGGGCAAAGAACAGCCAAAGGCCACTAGCACCCAAAATTCCCTGATTTTTTCAGAATTACGCGACAGCATGGTGGTGATGAACGACGGATCGTTTCGCGCTATTGTTGCTTGCAAATCAATCAACTTCGACCTGATGAGCTCGCGCGAACGCGACGGCGTCGAGCTAAGCTATCAAGATTTTCTCAATGCTTTGTATTTTCCAATTCAAATATTCATTCGCTCGCAGCGAGTTGATATCGGCCCGTATCTCGATAAGCTCGACGCTCTGCGGCGCGACCAGGACAACATGCTGCTGGGCGTGTTGATGGACGATTATATCAACTTTATCGATGTTTTATCGCAAGAAGCTAACATCATGGACAAAAGCTTTTTTGTGGTCATTCCGTATTTTCCGACTGGTGACGTTACCAATATCGTCCAACAGAGCAAGGGGATATTCTCGATATTATTTGGTAGCAAGAAAGAAAATGTCACCAAAATCGACACCCAAACCTACGCCAAGGCCAAAGAAGAAATCAAAAACCGCGTCGATTCGGTGATTGGCGGGCTAATGCGCGTCGGCGTTTATTCTATTCAGCTCAATACCAAGCAGCTGGGCGAATTATATTACAATATATATAATCCAGATACAGCTGTACGAGAGCCGCTTGACGACTTTGGCGATGTAGCGTCGCTATACGTCCGCAAGGGCGAAGGTAATAATCCGTACACCCACGAGGAGATTAGGTAATGGCCCGCAAGAAAAAGATGGATCCGCTAGATATCGCCGCCCAGCAGCGCGAGCGCGAGCAGGCAGAAGTCGAACAAGCTTTCCTCAAGGGTATGACCACGCTGCGCGATTTAATCGCGCCGAGCAGCCTCGAAATCCATTCGGCTTATTTCCGTATCGGTACCAAATACGGCCGAACTATGTATGTCTACGGCTATCCGCGACGGTTGTATACGGGCTGGCTATCGGGATTAATTAACATTGATCAAGTCCTCGATATCAGTATGTTTATTTATCCTGTTGATACAGCGATTGTCCTCAAAAACTTGCGCAAAAAAGTTACTCAGCTAGAGGCCGATATGGCGATTAATGCCGAAAAAGGCAAGACGCGCGACCCAGCCAAAGAAGCCGCCCTGCAGGATGCCGAAGAGCTGCGCGACGAGCTGCAGGTCGGATCAGAGCGCTTTTTCCGCTACGGCCTGTACGTGACGATTTACGGCGATAGCTTAGAGGAATTAGGCTATGTACAGCACTCGATCGAAACATTCTTCGGGCAGATGCTGGTTTATAGCAAAACCGCCTCCAGCCAGCAAGAACAAGGCCTAAACAGTACGGTGCCGCAAATGAGCGACCAGCTGCAAATTCGCCGCAATATGAACACTGGCGCCGTCAGCACCAGCTTCCCATTCACAAGCGCTGATTTAACCCAAGAAAACGGTATTTTGTACGGTATCAATATGCATAACAACGGCCTAGTGATTTTCGACCGCTACACGCTAGAGAACGCCAACATGGTAGTATTCGCTAAGTCTGGCGCCGGCAAATCGTTTACTGTCAAGCTAGAAGCTCTTCGCAGCATGATGATGGGCGCCGATATCTTGATTATCGACCCAGAAAACGAGTACCAGCGGCTAAGCGACGCTGTTGGCGGCAGCTATATTCGGCTCAGCCTCAGCAGCGACACGCGAATTAATCCTTTTGATCTGCCAAAAGTTATCGACAACGAAGAAGCCGACGACGCCTTGCGTGCTAATCTAGTGACGCTGCACGGGTTGCTGCGGCTAATGTTGGGCGGTGCTTCGGCTAATAGTGCTGGCATCGGCTTATCGCCATCCGAAGAGGCCGACCTCGACCAAGGCTTGATTGATACTTACGCTCGCGTCGGCATCACTAGCGATCCACTGACGCACACTTCGGTACCGCCGACAATGGGCGACCTATACGATACTCTGTTACACATGGGCGGTACCGGCCCGCAGTTAGCGCAGCGCCTGCGCAAATATACCACTGGCACATTTGCTGGTATTTTTAGCCAGCAGAGTAATATCGATATTAACAACAATATGGTGGTCTTTAACATTCGCGACCTCGAGGACGAATTGCGGCCGGTGGCGATGTATATCGTCCTTAGCCACATTTGGAATATTGTCCGCACCCAGCAGAAAAAGCGTATGTTAATCGTCGATGAGGCTTGGCAGCTGATGAAATATGACGACTCGGCGAACTTTATGTTTAGTTTAGCCAAGCGCGCTCGTAAATATTACCTGGGCCTGACAACTATCACTCAGGACGTCGAGGACTTCATGGGCAGCAAAATGGGCCGCGCCATTGTTTCGAACTCGTCAATGCAGTTACTACTAAAGCAATCGTCGAGCGCTGTCGATGTGCTTGGCGACGTTTTCAAATTAACCGAAGAAGAACGCAAGCGTCTAGCCAATTTCCCAGTCGGACAGGGGTTATTCTTTGCCGGGCAGAATCACGTTCATATCCAGATTGTCGCCAGCGACACCGAAACTGGCTTGATTACCACCAACCCGCAGGCAACACTACAACAAGCCGCCGCAGCCGCTGCCGAGGAGCAGACATAATAGCTTAAAAAGGTTATAATAAGATTATGCCGCTAGGTACAAGAGAAAGACCAGACACCAGCCAAGACAACGCCGACGACTTTGACCAGTGGGAGCGTCAGATGCAGACACCCACAGACCAAGGCCATGCCAACGATTTCGACGCCTGGGAGCGCGAAATGTCGCCGAGCCAGGCGCACTGGGATGATACTGTCAGCCGAAATTTGTCGAGAATGGAGAATAAAAAACCAGCCAAACGCGACAACGAAGCGGCTAGCGGTAGCGGTAATAGTAGTGGCGACGCCGCTGGCAATATCAACAACAAAGAGAAGCAGTCGCAGCAGCAAGACAGCTGGCGCGATAACACCTCGAGAGACTTAAACAAGCCTAAGAGGGGCAAGGGTAAATCAGGTGGCTTTTCGGCTATGAATAAGCTCAAACGATTTGGCCCGACTGGCGCGGTAGCCAGCATGCTACTGGTCGGTGCCGTTGGTATCGGTTCGTCGACTAGCATCATGGGCTCGTTGCTAGTATCCATCAAAGAGTCAATTGTCACCAATATCGATCAGCAGCAATATACGTCATCGTCGCGATCAAACCGGATTTTGTCGCGGCGCCTGGCTGATAATGCCACATCTGGTTCTTGTACATTAGTTAAAATCGCCTGCCGCTTTCACAAACCGACTAATTACCAGCTCAAACAGCTCGACAAAGCCGGTGTCAAAGCTCTGGATGAAGCCGGCGAAGTTATCGAAAAAGGCAAACTAATCGGCGGCAAACGGCCAGCTCACTACTTGATAGACGGCGAGAAGATATCCGCCAAAGACTTCAAAAAAGCATTACGCAATAATCCTAAACTCCGCAACGCTTTCCGGCGCGCTTTTAACCCGCGCTGGGTGAACTGGGTTGACGACGCCGCGGTCAAGTTCCTCAAAAAAATAGGTGTTACTAAAAAAGTCGCCGATAAACTGAACACCAAAAAAGCCAAAAAAGCCCTAACCGAAGCCACAGACGAATTAACAAAAATTGAGGACAAAGGCGGCGACAAAATCAAGAAAGAAATCGCCGAAGAGGCTGGTGATTTTGCCAAGAAAGAAGCCAAAAAAACTGCCAAAAAAGGCGGCGATGCCAAACTGATGATGGCTCAAGGCATTTGCGCGGCGGCCAAGGCGCCAAATGTGATAGTCAACATCAATAAGGCTTTTCGAATTGCTCAGTACGCCAAACTAGGTTATACCTTTTTGACAGCCGCCGACGCTATCAAAAAAGGCGAGGCTACCCCAGAAATGGTCAATAACGTAGCGACTATCCTTACTCAATCATACACCAAGAAAGACGGTTCTATCAAAAAACCTGCCACTGACTCTAAACTGATGAAATATACTATGGGCCTAGGTACATCTGGCAGTTCGTCGTCTTATATACCAGGAGTCGGCGGCGCGCTTGCTACCTACCTAGGTGTCGTCAATAGCGAGCCTGTCAAGGTAGGGTGCGACCTGGTCGGCTCGACGGCGGCCGAAGTTGCTGTTGAGGTTTTTGATGGCATCAAAAACGGACTAGGGCCAGTCGGCTGGGCCTGGACGGCAGGAGAATTTGCTCTCGAAGGTATATTGTCACTTGAATCTGTACAGCAGCAGCTCAGTTCAGCCATGGGAGGTATCGTACAAACCGCCATTGACACATTCGGTAACTGGGTAGATATGAAAGCATTAGCCGAATACTTCCTAGGTGACAAAACCAAGGGAGCAACCGGCACTGATGTCGGCGACATCACTGGCGTGGGCTTATCAAACAGTATGGCCGACCAAGCCAGTTACACTGGCAATGCACCGCTAACCGTCCAGCAAAAAGTTGCCTTCGACGAGCAAATTGTCCAACCCGAGCGTATTGCCCTAGCCGAAGAAGACCGCTTAACACACAGCCCATTCGACATCTCTAGTCCGAATACTTTCCTGGGGTCAATCGCTATACGATTCGTACCGTATTTAGGTATGGCATCGAGTCCATTAGCGTTCGTGTCGGCTATCTCGTCGATATCTACCTCGTCGCTATTTAACTTATTCAATCCGTCAGCTTATGCCAAAAATATAATTGACGAGAACAAATGTACGCAAAACTCCGTGCTAGCCAACGAAAAAGACATCGCTGTCGGTCCAGCCTGCGACGTTCAATACGGCGTACCAACTGATTATATGGGTATAGAACCTGATCAAGTAGCTAGCGAATTAAGCGCTTCCGGCGATATCGACGAAGACGGCAAAGTAAAGAGTAATAGCGAGCTGCAAGACTGGATAGACACTTGCAACCAAGCTAGCATCATAAACACCAAAGAATGCACCGTCGACAGCCGGCAGCGCGCCCTATACAACCTATACCAAATCGACAAACGCACTGTCGATGGTATGGATGAGGATCCAGATAAAACAACTAAACCAACATCAACTTCAACAGCATCCACTAGTACTAGCGTTGGTAGTGCTGTAGGTGAGCCAGAATTTGACCAAGCTCAACCTGCAGCAGAAGGCGGTGATGATGTATCTGTCTGGAAGGGTCTCAATAATGGCGCCCTTCCAGACAACGAGCTCGTTACTCTATCGTTCTCTAGCGAAAGAATGCATAAACAGGCCGCTGCTGCTATGGAAGAAATGAATAAGGCTTACAAGTCCGAAACAGGTAGTGATTTAGGTATTAACGAGGCGTATCGTGATTGTGAGACTCAAATAGCATACGCCGACCCCAATAGTTCACGTTATCAAGGTGGCCTAGCTAAACCAGCTCCACCATGCAGCTCTAATCACGGTTGGGGATTAGCTGCCGATATTAGCGTTGGCGACTTTGATACACCGGTATATAATTGGCTAACCACTAATGCTCACAAATACGGCTTTGTTCATCCGAAATGGGCAGAACGCGGCGGCAGCAAACCTGAAGCATGGCACTGGGAATATGCCAGAAAGGTAGCTAATTAATGATACTAAAAAAAATAGTATATATTATAATTTCTGTAGTTACATTAGTTAGTGTGTATACCCAAACAGCCTCGGCTGCACCAGAAAGACTGTATATAAATTCAGCTACTAATAATATAGAATTTTACGATACTAATGCCGCCTGTTCAACAGGGTCAAGTACCGATTTATCGTCAGTCAGTCCTGGTAGCGGCGCGCCAAACGGTATGACTTATCCTAGCCTAGACGCTGCAAAGATGGCAGACGCAATTGAGAAATACATTGAAACTCACGCGCCAGACAGCCCGCTAAAAGGTACTAGTCAAAAAGCTGTCGCTAGCGCCAAAAAGGCTAACCTTAGTCCTTTTTTGGCGTATGCCCATGCTATGATGGAATCAACGTTAGCCACTACAGATGTACCAGGTGCCCAGATAAAAGTTCATCAAGGGCACAATGCTTTTGGACGCACCGCAACCGACTCTCAACCGCATGTTGTAGAGGCTAGCCGAAACTGGTATATGTGGACCTCTTTCGAAGCTAGTGTAGACGCTGAAGCCGAAGAAAACAAGAACGTCGATAGCGGCGACTGGTTCTCATACGACAGGGCAGTGTTCTCTGATGAAATTGATCAAGGTATGACAGCGTACGCAAATAGATATGCTCCACCAGACGACGGTAATGATACTGCAGGGTATATAGCTTTTATGCAAGGCGCTCTCGACGAGATGGCCGGCTATGCTGGCGCTTCAGTCGCTACTGCATCTACAATATCGTCCACTTCATCTAGCAGTAGCTCTTCTAATTGCTGCGTCAAACCAAAAACAGGTGGCGGTATAGTTAAAATCTTATCAGATAATCCAGAAACCGCACTAGGCTATCTGATGAGTGCTGGTAACGGTACCAAATTGACCTTAGCTCAAGCTGCCGGTATCGTCGGCAACCTTCAACAAGAGTCAGGACCAACCCTAGATCCTAGAGCATCTAACGGATCGCACATTGGTATTGCCCAGTGGGATGAAGCTAATCGCTGGAATAATGGGTTAGTTAAATTTGCAGCTGATATGGGAAGTGATCCATATGATTTCTCAATTCAATTACGCTATCTAGCCTGGGAAATGGGCCTTACTGATGAATGGAAAGATCACACGCCAGGTCGCGGTGGCACCGCTGATGCCGTTAGGGCTACAACCAGCGCTGAGCAGGCCACCGAAGTTTTTGAAGCAAATTTTGAGGGAAGTGGCGGCAGTGCGATGGAAAAACGTCAGGCCTATGCCAAAGCCCTTTATGAAAAATATAAAGATAGTCCGACACTTGGCTCCTCATCTGGCACCTCTGAACCAGGAACATCTGCATCGTGCAGCAGTGGTGGTGGGGCTAGTTCATCCTTACAAGAATACACTCTAAAATACGCCTGGCCGCAGATACATCACGAACCGCGCATTCAACGAAAAGATGAATACATTGAAGCAATCTATAAAGCTACAGATGAGGGGCGTTTTTTTGGAAGTCATTACGGTGTTGATTGCGGCGGCTTTGTTACAACATTAATTTATGATAGCGGTTTCGATAAGACATACAATTTTGATGCTAAGGGTGGTAACACTGTTGTGCAAAGACTATGGGCTACCCTTAATTGGCAATATCTTGGTAGCGCTAATGGTACATACGAGCCAGACGGCAGTAAATTTACAGACGACAAATTACAGCCAGGCGACGTGGCTTTCTCACCAGGTCATACCTGGATATACGTAGGTGAAATCAACGGTTTCGAAAGTAAATACGCCTCAGCCAGCCAAGGAGAAAAGGCTCCGAGTGCTGGCGGCGAAGGGTTTGATTGGGCTGGAGCAGTATGGTTTAGAAAGAAATCATCATCATCATCAACAACATCATCAGGGATATCAGCATGAATAAACGCAAAACTATTATTATCACTATCATTTTCGCTATCATTGCGATCGTTGGTGCGCTAATTTATCAAATTTACACCGCTATCGACCGGTCGGGGAAAATCCCGGTCGAAGTTGCTGCCGCCCCTAACGATGCGAAAATCACTTTCAAAGACAAAAAAACTAAGGTCGAGTATGCTGCCAGAAACGGTACCAATTACCTGCCGCCAGGCGATTATTCAATCACGGCTGCCAGAGACGGCTTCCGCAGCAGCCAGATAGAGGTCAACGCCAACAGTAAACCGCAACATATTATCATCATTGAGCTCATGCCGCAATCAGATCAAGCTCGCCAATGGCAGAAAAAGCACATGGATCAATACGATAAAGTTGAAGGTACTGCTGGCCAGCAAATCCGCGAGGCTGGCAAAAAATTCACCGAAAAATATCCAGTAGTCGCTAAATTACCAATCAAAGATCCTTACTATTCGGTTGGTTACTACAAGAAAGACGATCGGCCAATAATCGTTATCCGTACCGAATCGCCGCAATACCGCTACAAGGCCACGCTACGGCTAGTATCTATGGGTATCAAATTAAGCGATTATCAGATAGAATATGCTGATTATAAAAGCCATCTAGGAGAATAACTTATGACGCCGAAGAAGAAAATCATTATAATTGCCGCCGCTTTTTCTGCATTTACTGTTTTGATGATTATATTGGCAGTAATTACTTCTCGCCAGTATTTGACAATCTCATTCGATTCATCGAAATATTCTAGCGTTATACTATATAAAGGCACTGACACCAAGACCGAAAATACCATCGCTCCTACCAAAACAGTTATCGAAAAATCCATTCAGTCCGGCAAAGAGTATTTCTTGCCGAAAGGCACTTACTTTTTAGTAGCTAAGAGTAAAGATAATATCGTGTCAATTTTACAACGAGGAATATTGTTGGGCTCGGACAAAAAAAGCGTTTCTCTCGACTACAAATATACTAATTCGTACTTACAAAAACTGACAAACGAGAACAAAAAAGCTATAGATAGCGCTATTCTGGGCAGTAATAGCAAAATAAGTACCTTTTATACTATCAAAAACGAAACTGTACTAGAAAAAGGCGATTGGGCGATTGCCGCCCTGGTGTTTAACGGCGCCGGCACCGACTTAAACCGAGACACTCTGAAAGTCGTTCTCGAGAAGAAAGATTCGAAATGGGTAGTTAAATGCAAGCCGATGATCTCGATCAGCAAATACGACTGCTCGGCGCCGCAAAGTACTCTCAATAAAGCTAACACTATCGACATCACTACACAGCGGCCGCTCATGCCGAATTATAATCTGAACAAAAAAAAGGGTACGCCCGACGTTTAGACATGTAGACCAGCTAGCCAGCGCTAGTCATCACAATCTGGTTATCGACAAACTCGCTCATCAGCCGCTTTTGGCGGTGTTGATCAAGCTCGCCAAAGACGTCATCTAGCAAAATTAACGGCCTTTTACCAGTTTGCTGCTCAATATAAGCTGCCTCGAGAAATTTCAGCGCTAAAATAATCGTCCGCGCCTCGCCGCGAGAGGCAACTTTGGCAGCAGGTTTATCGCCAAATCCAATCGCTATATCGTGCCGGTGCGGCCCAGTGCTGGTCGCGCCAACCGCCTTGTCATAAGTGATTTTTTCTTCATATTCCTTGAGCAGTTTTTGCGCCGACACGCGGCTTTCGTGGGAATATTGCAAACTAACCATGTCGCTCGTGCCAGCGATACTCTGATAAATTGCAGTTATTTTACTATTAAAATCGTTCAAAACCGCTTGGCGCTTACTAATAATTTTAGCGCCATAATCGCTCAATATCAGATTCCAAGAGAATAATTCGTCGTCGTTAATTAGCGGATCCTTGAGGAGCTTATTACGCTGCAATAGAGCGCGATTATACCGGCTCAGCTCATGTGAATATGACTGGTCATATTGCTGGATCAACCCGTCCAAAAAATCGCGGCGGCGCTGCGGCGAACCGTTAACAATCCGCAGCGTATCCGGCTCAAACAACACAATCGGATATTTGAGAGCATAAGGTAAGCGGCCGTGTTTTTTGCCAGCAACCACGAACTGTTTGCGCCTGGCACCGTCTTGATTTTGATAAGTCACCCGATATTGCAGTTCATCGGTAGCTACGTCTATCTGATACATTTGAGTGCCGTACGAACAAATCGATTCGTCGCTGCCGCGGAAGGACTTGCCGCGCAAAGCGATATATAAGGCCTCGATAAGCGATGTCTTGCCGCAACCGTTCGGGCCAGATATTAGCGTCGTCCCTGGCTCCAAATCAAGCATTTTCAGCGAATGAACGCGAACATTCTGCACCGCCAATCGCAAAATCTTCATATTAACTCTTCAGAGGCATAATTATATGGATATAATCCGAATTTTCGCTTGCCGGCGACAAAACGCATGGCGACAGTTTGCCGCTAAACCGGAAATCGACGCTATCGCCATCAATAACCCCAAGCGCGTCGGTAATATAGCGTGAATTTAACGTGAGAACACCGCCGCCAGCAACCTCGGCATCAGCCGAGCTAGTATTCTCGCCAAGTTCGCTAGCAATCGAGTGAATACTAATATTATTCTTTTCGCCATCAACCGTCACTGTCACGCTGCCGCCAGAATTGCGCGCAAACAATCCAGCGATCTTCACAATTCGCGAAAAATCATCCATCTTGACTCGCGCTTGGGTTTCGGAGGTCGCTGGTATTAACTGCTGATATTTCGGATAGCTGCCTTCGATTAAACGGCTGGTAATCTCGGAGTCATCGACCCGGAAGCGGACTTGCTCGTCGTCAAACAGTACTTCGACTTGGTCAGTGCCATCCGAAATTGTTCGCAGCACCTCTTGCAGGCTCGACGTCGGTACGATTGCCGCAATCTCGCTAGTAGTATCGAATAGGCGGCGCTGTGCTAAGCGATAGCCGTCAGTGCCCGCTAGATACAATTTACCGCCGTCAGTGTGCCAATAAACGCCGGTTAGTACTGGACGCGAGGTGTCATTGCTAGTAGTGATAATCGTCTGGCTGACAGCTTGCTTGAAATCAGCTACTGCGATAGTGTAGGTGACAGCTTGATTCTCATCAATTGATGGTAATTCTGGAAATTCACCAGCGTCAACGCCTGACATAATTGATGAATAATTGCCCGACGAAATCGTCATAGACGTTCCTTTGCTAGCTATATCAACCGTACCGCGCGGCAGACTAGCTATAAATTCGCTAATTAGTTTGGCTGGCAAGGTCAACTCGCCCGGTTTAGTAATTTTGGCACCAACATAGCAAGTTGCTGCTATCTCTAAGTTAGTCGCAGCGACCAATAACCGGTTAGCTTCAGTTCGCAGCAACACATTGCCAAGTATTGGTAGTCCGGCGCGGCTGCTAGCGATCCGGCCAACGATTGCTAGTGCTCGCGCAAAGTTTTCTTGTGTGACCGATAATTCCATAATTATTACCTATCTTTCTTTTTATAATTAGTGATGTATATAGTAGGTGCTGTGGACAATGGGGAAAAGTAGCTGATTAACAGAGTTAATTGACGAATTTTAGCCTGAGAAAATCTAGCGAAAAAAGAGTGAGTTTCACATAGTAAAACTAGGCAGTTTGTCCACTTTGATGACAATGACGACCAGGCCTCTCGCCAAACAGTGGATAAACGAACACAATTTTTACCCAGAGCTTTGAACCGGCTGTACACAAAATTTCCACAGTATTTAAGCATAAAGTTTCTCCCGGATTTCGGCGACTTGTTCGCGGATAGTGAGGTCAAGCTTGATAGCCTTTTCAATTTTGTTGACCGAATGAATAGCAGTGGTGTGATCTTTGCGGCCGAGCTCTTGAGCGATGCGCGGAAAGCTCATGTGCAGTTCACTGCGTAGTAAATACATGGCAATTTGCCGTGGCGTGGCAATGTATTTGTCGCGCTTACTGCTGCACATTTCTTTGCTATCGATTTGAAAGTGGCGGGCGGTTTTGTCGATGATTTGCTTGGCGGTTAGATGTTGCGGCCTGGTTGATCGAACGTTGCCGAGCAGTCCTTCGGCGGTGGCGGCATCTGGCGTGGTGCCGCGCATTTCTGAATAAGCCAGCAACTGATTAAGCGCGCCCTCTAGCTCGCGGACATTAGTTTTGATATTTTGTGCTAAATATTCGACCGTCTCGCGCTCCAGCGTCACGCCGGACATGCTAGCTTTGGTCTCGATGATGACGCAGCGAGTCTCGAAATCAGGCATTTGAATATCAATCGCCATACCCCATTCAAAGCGGCTGCGCAGCCTTTCGGTTAAGGTTGGAATACTGCGCGGCGGCTTGTCGCTGCTGATGATAATTTGCTTATTAGCTTGATGTAGGGCATTAAAAGTATGAAAGAATTCTTCTTGAGTTTTTTCTTTGCCGGCGATGAACTGCATATCATCGACGATCAAGACGTCAACGTTGCGATATTTATCGCTGAAGCCAGCGATTTTGAAACGAATACTATCGAGAAATTCTTTCATGAAAGTTTCAGAGCTAACATAGGCAACTTTCATTTTGGGATCGCGCTTGATGATGGCGTTGCCGACAGCTTGAATCAAGTGAGTCTTGCCTAAACCGACGCCGCCATAGATGAAAAGCGGATTATACTTGGCGCCAGGATTAGCAGCTGCTGCCTGGCAAGCAGTGTAGGCGAGGTCGTTGCACGAACCAACCACGAAATTATCAAAAGTGTAGCGCGGGTTAAGGGTGGTATTGGCGGTGGGCGTTTTGGCGTTAACTGGCGCGCGGCTAACTAACTCGTTAGCGCGATCGCGCAGCGAAGCGGTAGTTTCGCGGCTAGTGATTTTTTTCTTGGTATTTTTGACTTTGTAATTAACATCTTTGACATTAAGATTATTTTTCTTGAGGATTTCGCGGATTTGCGTATCGAAACGCTTTTCGAGCTGTGATTTAGCAAAGACATTAACAACGCCGATAGTCGCCGTGCCATTATCGTAAGACAGCAGCTCAGTATCGCGAAACCAGGTTTTGAAGTTCGCATGCGATACCGAAAGCTCGATTTCCCCCAGGACACTTTGCCATAATGAATTATTCATCTAAAACTTATACCCTCACAAGCTGTTAATAACTTATCTCTATGATAGCTGATTCACGAGTTTTCCACAACTATAAGAACATTACATTTATTAGTAGTTATGTAGGCGATTAAACAGAGGTGAGTTTTTCCACAATTTAGCGCTACCTCTGTTAAATTTGTGGACAAACCAGCCAAAAATGTGGATAATTTATATAGCGATAGTATAATCTCGACAGATTAGCAATCAAATATTGATTATTGAGCGTGGAATTGTTATAATAACTGTCATTATGCCAAAGCGAACTTTTCAACCGCATACTCGACACCGCGTCAAGACGCACGGCTACCGTGCCCGTCGGGCAACCAAAGCTGGCCGGGCTGTACTCAAGCGCCGCCAAGCTAAAGGCCGTGCTCGTATCGCGCTCTAACTAGTCGAGGTAACTACAGGTAAATAGCGCTATTTTTGGCGCTATTTTGCTATAATGGGATTTATTGTATGATTGCGTCAAAATATCGGTTTCACGGGCATGGCAGCTTGAAATTTTTGTACAAAAACGGCCAAGCAGTTAGGTCGCGTTATTTCACGGTCAGATATATTACCAATTCCCGCCGCCAGCAGCCGCGCTTTGCAGTAGTAATTAGTAAAAAAGTTCATAAATCAGCAGTTGGGCGCAATCGTATCCGCCGCCGCGTTTATGAACGCTTACGGATTGATGTTTTACCTCGCGTTAAAAACGTCGATATCGCAGTGATTGTTACCAACGGCGAAGCGTTAAGTTTGGCGCCTGGCGATCTGAAATCATCGCTTGATGCTATTTTTGCGCAAATCATCGCTTGATTCGGTAGTTGTCAGCCAAAGAGATGATATAATGGTATAGATAAGTACTTGCCGAGAGGAGAATACGAGGCTTTTATGCATGATTTATTCCAATTATTGATTGTCCAGCCGATTTTTAACGCGCTAATGTTATTGTATAGTATCATTCCGTGGCACGATTTCGGGCTGGCGATTATTATCTTTACAATTATTCTGCGGTTTGTGATGTATCCGCTGATCAAAAGCCAGCTCAACCAAACCAAGCTGATGCGCAAAATGCAACCGGAGTTGGCTAAGATCAAGAAAAATACCAAAGGCGACCGCCAGGCCGAAGCCATGCAGCAAATGGAACTATACAAACGCTATGGTATTAAGCCGATGCGTTCGGTGTTAGTACTAGTTATCCAGTTGCCGATATTTATTGGACTTTACCAGGTGATTAGAATCATTATCTCTCTCAAAAGCGAAGTGATTAGCCAATACCTTTACGAGCCAATCAAAAATATTGATGTCATTCAGTCGATTATCCAGAATCCAGCTAATTTCAATCATACAATGCTCGGATTTATCGATTTGACTAAGACAACTTTTAGCAACCACGGCATCGACTTTTTCTTGTTGGCTTTGGCGGCCGTATCGGCAATTACTCAGTATATTATCACTAAGCAAACCGCGCCAACTGCTGGTAAAAACCAAAAGCGTTTCCGCGATTTGATGAAAGAGGCAGCTGAGGGTAAAGAGGCCGATCCGACCGAGATGAGCGGTATTATGACGCGCGGCATGATGAAGGTTATGCCGGTAATGATGTTCTTGATCATGGTGGGGCTACCAGGAGCATTGGCGCTTTACTATACGGCGTCTAACTTGGTGGCGGCTGCCCAGCAGCATTTCTTGCTGCGAAAAGATGTTGAAGAAATGCACGAAATTGCCGAAAAGGCTAGCGCTCCCAAAAAATCGAAAAAAGCCAAAACCCGCGAGAAAAAAGCTAAAGAAGCGCACATCACGCGGATTAAGGCGAAGTAGGAAAGGAGAAGTATGGATAAAGAACAATCAATTGCCTATGCCAAGAAATTTGTCGAGGATATTTTGTCGTTTTTTGGCGAAAATATAGAGGTCGAGACTAGCTATCAGGATGATATTTTATCGATTGACATTGCTAGCAGCGACCTCAATAGTATTTTGATTGGCCGTAATGCCGAGACGCTACGCAGCTTGCAATACATGGTATCGACAGTGCTGCGCAATAATAATGCGGCGGTTACTCGCGTTATCGTCGACATTGCCGGCTATAAGAAGCAGCGCGAAGAAAAAATTGCCGAAAAGGCTCGCGGTTGGATCGAAGAAGTGCGCCGCACCGGCGATTCGCATGTTGCTCATATTAACGCTGCTGATCGCCGGATTGTTCACCGGATAGCGGCTGAATACAGTGATATTCGCACTTACTCTGAGGGCGAAGGCCGCCAGCGCTATATTATTATTGCGCAAGCGAGTTCTTAGCGGTATAATCATAAGTATAAAGGAAAGGATTGGAGTATGGCTGCTGTACTAATAATCGTAGCTGTGGTGGTTATCCTGCTGGTTGTCGTGATCGGCGCGGTAATCGGCATGTATAATAGCTTGGTCAAGCTAAATATCAAAACTGACGAATCGTGGAGCGGTATTTCGGTGCAGTTGAAGCGCCGCGCCGACTTGATCCCGAACCTCGTTGAAACTGTTAAAGGTTACGCGGCGCACGAGAGCGGCGTTTTCGAAAAAGTCACCGAGGCGCGCTCGGCTATCATGTCGGCAACACACCCGGCTGAAGCAGCCAAGGCCGACGGTGAATTAACTATGGCGCTCAAAAGCTTATTCGCGGTATCCGAAAATTATCCGGAGCTGAAAGCTTCTAGCAACTTCATGGAGCTGCAAGCGCAAATTACCGACACCGAAGATAAAATTGCTGCCTCGCGCCGCTTTTACAATGCTAACGTCACCCAATTCAACACCAAGCGCAAGGTTTTCCCGACTAATATTTTCGCTGGAATGCTAGGATTTAACGCTGATAAAGAGTTCTTCGACGTTAGCGAAAGCGAACGGGCAGCAATTGAAAAGCCAGTTGAAGTCAAATTTTAATTATAAAATAATAAATTAAAAGTAAGGAGCTCGATGGAACATTTATTTTTGACAAATATCGAGCTCTTTGCTCGTGCTGGCGGCGGCGGATCTGGCGGCTCGGGCGGTGGTTCTGGCGGCGGCGGAGGCGGCGGTTTGCTGGCCGGTATAGCGATGATTGGCTTCGTGCCGGCTTATTGTATCGGTTCGGCGCTGCGCAAACACATAGGCCAAGAGGGTACGCGGTTTGTGGCTGCGAACGTGATTGGTTTTGTCTTGATAGTAATAACCTTCGTGTTGATTGCTAGAGGTTGGGTAGGTGTAACTATCGCTCTAGGAGCGCTCGTCGGTATGATTACTGGACTTTACGAGGCGTTTAATAAGATTAAGCAAAGCAAGTTTTTGCGCGATAAACTTACGCAAGCTAGCGCTGCCGATCCAGTATGGAACGAACAACAGATAATCGATAACGCCAAGCAAGTATTCCTGCGCTATCAAAGCGATTGGGCGAAGCAAGATAGCGAAGCGATTAAAGCCTATACCACCGAAAATTATGCTTATCATGCTGGTTTGATGATTTATACGCTACAGCTAATGAATCGGACAAACCAAATGTCGGATATCGTAGTGAACGACGCCGAGGTGGTTGATATGTTAGATTCGCCTGATGATAGCCAAGATACAGTAACGATTGGTTTTTCGGCGAGTGCTAAAGATTCGCTGATCGATAACGCTACCAATCAGACATTATTTACCGACAATAGTATATTCACTGAATATTGGCGATTCCGTCGCCATGGCAAAGATTGGTTATTAGACGGCGTCGATCAGGCGACAGCTAACCCAGCGATGTATAATCCGCAAATCGATCAATTTGCCCGCCAGAATAATTATTGCTATAGCGCCGATATGGGCTGGCTGTTTATACCAAAGCGCGGGCAACTATTTAACGGTGCACAATTTGGTACATCAGACATTAATAATCACGTAGTCGGCTTGTATAAAGAATCGTTGCTGGTGCAATTGTATACTTACCAGCGCGCCAGTGATAGCTCATCAGTAGTTATCGCTCAGATTAACGTACCGAAAGATTACGGTCAAATTATTGTTCGCCGCAAGAAAATGATGCGTTTCGGCGGTGTTCGCGGTCTGGAAAAAGTCGAAATGGAGTGGGGTAAGTTTAATGAGTTATACGAGGTGTATGCTTCTAATACCGACCAGGCAGCTAGCTTTGAGCTGCTCAACCCGACGTACATGGAGCAATTGGCAGCGCTTGGTTTCGAGGTCTCAATCGAGGTTGTTGATAACGTAATTTATCTGCACACAGCTGAGCAGGGCGCCGATATCGCTGTGTACCAAACTATGTATGATTTAGCGCAAAAAGCCTTCAAAGAAATGAGACTCTAGCTTTTAATAGCATTTTCGTAAATTTGCAAAGTTTGCTCGGCCATCCGCCGCCAAGAATACTTAGCCACTTGCTGCTTGCCTTTTTTGGACAAGCTGGCGCGCAGCGATTTGTCAGTAATAACCATATCAATTTTGGCAGCCATATCATCGGTATCAAGCGGATCAAAGTATATTGCCGCGTCGCCGAGAATTTCTGGCATGCAAGAAGCATTGCTTGAAACAACTGGTGTACCGTAGGCCATTGCTTCCAATGGCGGCAAGCCGAAGCCCTCGAGCAGCGACGGGAAGACATATGCTAGCGACCGAGTAAAAATCCAATCGCGCTCAGCATCAGGTATAAAGCCGGTGAAGTGAATATTTTTGTACTTTTTTGATTCAAAATAGTCTTTGTTGCGCTGAGTGGCGGCGTTAATCCGGCCAACCAGCACTAATCCTAGGTCGGGGTACTTTTGTAGTAGTTTTTGGTGGGCGTCACCCAGACGGCGGATATTTTTGTAATCGGGCTGCTGGCCGACATAAGCAATAAAACGCGTAAACGGTGTTTTGTACGGCTGCAGGCCGCCCCGATGAATCTCGGCAGCTTCATAAATCGTTGTAATTTTATCATCAGCTATCCCGCAGAATGCTTGATATTGGCGTTTGGTAGTGTTTGACACGGTAATGATATGCTGGCTAGTTTTGGCAATTTTCTTGAAAACCCAGCGGCCAACCAGTTGTTTAGCGTGAAAAACTAGCCAATTCTTGTCGGAATTATAAGTATTGAGTAGTGTCATGTCATGAACGGTAGTGACATGCTTGCCGCGATATCGGATTGGCTGCTGTGGCATGCAAAAATGCACCAAATCTGGACTGAGGTCATCGAGAAAGGTTTTGAAACCAAGTTGTTCAGCTAACGAATAGTTTTTAAAATCGATAGTTAGGACGTTAAAATTCGAGTTAGTTGGTTGCCAATAATCTTTATCTTTGGTTGGCACGAGTACGCTATAAGTATTGCGGTGGTCGATTTTTTGCAAATATTCTAGCAACTTAACCACGTAAGTACCAGTCCCAGAGTTGATAACGCGGGCATCAATAGCGATATGACTCATGATGATTCCTTTCTGAAAACAATTCGCTCGTATAGGCAATAATTCCAAATCAGAGAGATGGCCGTGGCAAATAATTTAGCGGCAAACAAGGAAATTTGTTCATTAGTTATGAAGCTTTTGATTAGCGGTGTAATTAGCCAGATGGTACCGTTTTGCAGCACCCACAAGCCGAATAGCGTGACAATCACAAAAGAAACCATCTCGTATTTGATATTTTTACCAGTAGATTTGAAGGTGTACTTTTTGTTAGCGAAAAAGCTAAAAACAAAGGCAGTACCGGTCGAGACAGTATTGGCGGCTAGTTTAGGTAGTCCTAGAAAGGTAAGTAAAAATAATAGCCCAAAATCAATTATCGTATTTATTGTGCCGACGATAGCG
Source organism: uncultured Candidatus Saccharibacteria bacterium (assembly GCA_963528515.1). Lineage (GTDB taxonomy): Bacteria > Patescibacteriota > Saccharimonadia > Saccharimonadales > Saccharimonadaceae > Saccharimonas. The sequence goes on along the minus strand of CAURUO010000003.1, from coordinate 39,795 downwards.
AAACGACCAATTTGCGCCTTATTTTTCACGCTTAGCCTCGTGATATTCCTCGACAAAGTAGCCAGGCCGGTTCTTGGACTCGCTAAAAATTCGAGCAACGTACTCGCCGATAATACCTAGACTAATCAGCTGGATGCCGCCTAGAAACAAAATTACTGCCATTAGCGATGAATAACCAGCGCCAGTAGGTACGCCGAATAGCGGTCGAATTAGCAGATAAAGAATATACAAAAATGCACCGCACGATATAATCATTCCCAAAATCGACGACATTCGTAAGGGTGCAGTGGTGAAACTGGTGATACCGTCAATAGCCAGATTAACTAGCTTGCTATAATTCCATTTGGTATCGCCGGCAGCGCGCGGGTCGCGATCGTAGAGCAACTCTTTTTTGTTGAAGCCGATCCAGCTGAAGAGGGCCTTGGTGTTGCGCTGCGATTCGCGCAGCAGCTTGAGAGCTTCAACACAGCGCCGATCAAGCAAGCGAAAATCGCCAGTATCGCGCTGAATTGGAATACGCGTCGACTTTTGCAAAATACGGTAGTACCACTCGCTGGTTTTTTTCTTGAGCCAAGTCTCACCCTGGCGGCTGCGGCGCCGTGCGTAAACATCGTCGTAGCCTTGTTCCCAGAGTTCAATCATTTGCGGAATTAGCTCGGGCGGGTCTTGTAAATCAGCGTCGATAATTACTACTGCATCGCCTTTGGCGTAATCAAAGCCAGCTAGCATGCCAGCTTCCTTACCAAAATTGCGCGATAGATTAACATAAGCAATTGAAGAACTCTTTTTGGCTTCTCTTTGAATCATAGTCAAGGTGTCATCGCTACTGCCATCGTTGATAAATAGCAGTTCTAGGCGGTATTTTTTGATCGTTTTTTGCAAATCTTTTAGACGCGCGAATAACTGCGGCAACACCGCTTCTTCGTTGTAGGCTGGTATTAGAACGGTAATGGTCTTCATAGGCTAATTATATCACTTTATTTTTTGAACAAGCTCACTAATTGAGTTGGCGATAATGGCGCCAGCTTGCTGCAGATAAGCTGTCTTGGTGGTCGCCGACTCAAGCGCGTTAGTACCGAGAATGGCGCCAGCGTGCCCCATTTGGACGCCACTAGGAGCGCTATGCCCGGCGATATAAGCGTAAACTGGCTTACTGATATTACTGATAGATTGCTTAATATAATCAGCTGCCGTAATTTCGCTAATGCCGCCGATTTCGCCGATCATTACTATACGTTTAACGCTAGGGTCGTTTTGAAATAACTGTAAACAATCGACAAAACTGTTGCCGCTAATCATATCACCGCCGATACCGATGATGTATCGCTGCCCGAAACCAGCCTGCGTCAATAGCGACATAGCTTCGTAAGTAAGGGTGCCACTGCGGCTGACAATCGCCGTGTCGCCAGGTGCTGCTAGTGACGCTGGAATGATACCCAGCAGCTGCCTGCCTGGTAATAACACGCCGGGGCAGTTTGGACCGATCAAGACTGAATGGCTGCGGCGTAGTTTTTGCTTAATCTTTAGCATATCATGTACTGGTACACCTTCGGTGATACAGACGATGAGCGGGATTTGCGCCTGAATAGCCTCTAAAATAGCGGCTTTGGCGTGCGGCGCTGGCACAAAAATCACGGAAACATCAATGGCAAAACGTTTTTTGATATCGTCAATTGTTCGGAAAACTGGTACGCCGTGAACTTCGGAAATAGCTTGATTAAGCGAGGTACCAGCGACGATATGCGTTTTGTAATTAAGCATATTTTGCGCGTGAAACCGGCCGTTTTTTCCAGTGATTCCCTGAATTATGACATTTTTGCCAGTGAAAAGCTGCGGTGTCATGAAATATCCTCCAGGATTGCTTCTAAACTGTCGAATAGTGGCAGATTATATTGCGCTAGCAGCTGGAGGGCTTCAGATTCGCGGTTACCAGATAGGCGAATGGCGAGTTTTGGTAGGTCAGGAATTTGCCGCTGGGCATCGATAATGGCTCGGGCCACCTCATCGCAACGGACAATGCCGCCGAAAATATTGATGATAATCACCTTGATATTATCGAGAGTAGTGATTTGACGGAAGCAATTGAGGATTTTATCAGAGGTAGCCGTGCCACCAATATCGAGGAAATTAGCTGGCTCCAGACCGCTTGCCGCCACCGCATCGACCGTTGCCATGGCGAGTCCAGCGCCGTTGGCGATTGTAGCAATCTCGCCTTCGCGATTAAGTATGACGAAATTGTGTTCGGTAGAGTTGTCTTCGAATTGCCAGTCCAAGTGGCGAAAAGCAGCTGCATCGTCAACGGTAATTTTAGCATCGCCAGCGATTAACCTACCGTCAGAGGTGAGTACTAGCGGGTTAATCTCTAGTAATAAGCAATCATTGTCAATAAAACAACGATAAGCATTTTCAATAATACCTTGCAGCAAGAATGCTTTGTCAGCAATATCGAGATAATCAGCGAGCTCGTCAGTTAAAGATTCGAATTTTTTGTTGACGATATCGCGCCGAAAAAAATCCGCAGTATCTTGGCTTTCAATTTCGACACCGCCGCCAGTATGGGCAAGCAGTTCAATGCCAGCAGTTTGGCGATTAATATTTAACGAAAAATAAAATTCGCGGCTGATATCGAGGATTTCTTCGGCTAGCAATTTTGACGGCAAAAATCCCTTGATTTTAAGATTGAACATTTTTCGGGCAACAGATTCTATAGCTGACTGCCGACGGACTATTTGCACGCCGCCAAGTTTGCCGCGCCCGCCGATGGGAACCTGCGATTTCAGAACGATTGGCGCAGCGATAGCTTGCAATTCATTAGCAGCGAAGACTTTGCCGCGTGGTATCGGCACTCCACACGCTGACAGTAGATTTTTGGCTTCATATTCTAGTAGGCGCATAGCAAGCCCCTCTCGTGTAATATGATCTTTATAAAAATATGATATGAGATGACAGTAAGGATAGTTGTTGAGTTTTTCACATCGAAAATGTCGATAGAATGTCGATAGAATGTCGATAGAGCGGATTTAACAGAGGTAACTACTTTTTGGAAAATGTCGATAGAATGTCGATAGCAGTACATAGTTATAGATTGTTAGTATTTAAATTGTATCTACGGTGTCTAGTTTCTCCTTGAGGAAAAATCAAGCCGAATTTTACTAATCGCTCTAGCTCATGACGAGCGCGCCGATCGTCTCCAACGCTATTCATATTGTTAATTTCTCTATATGTGTGGTTTGTTATACTGTTGTGACTATTTTTCAGATAAGTTAAAGCAGTTAATTGTCTTTCGTTCAGGTTATGCTTTTTAAATTGTTGTAACCACAGGTGATCTTCACTGTCCATAAGTGTTGAGTTGTAAATAGTTATTCTAAAAGAGGATGGTAGATTTTCAAATAAAGGCTCCTTTAGTCCAGCGCTATTCAGAGAGTCTCGAATAGTTTTAATACCGCGAGCTCGTTGTTCTGTTATATGAAAATCTTTAAGAAAACTCATGAGTGTAGGATTACGCGATACTGATGGCGTTTCGTCAATTCTTTCAATTGGCACTAAACTTCGGCCGGGATTTATGATTTCTATCCTGTCGGCGTATATGTCAATTTGAATACGAGAAGAGTATGTACTGTAGTCGCGATGAGCTATTGCGTTTGCTAAAGCTTCTCGGATAGCGATTTCTGGTATAGATAAATATTCTTGTCGAAGACCTTGAGGGTCGATTAATCCACGTATCGGCAGTTTGGAACGAAGATGATTTGCGGCTGATTTAAATTGACTTATCACATTCCCATTGAATTCTCTATCGTCAATAAAAGTTTCATTTGGATCAGATATATTTACTTTGCTGTCTGTTGCATATTGAGTGATTGCTATATTGACAGTTGGAGCTGTGTTTTCTTGCAGGATGTTATTTTTGCTAAATGCTAGTAAACCAAAAAGAGTGGGATTGCCTGAATGATTGATAGCACGTAGTTTTATCAAGATATCAGTAGTTGATAAATCTTGATATATATTGCCGCGAGACTGGCTTATAGCTGACAGATATTCATTAACGACTACCATATCAAAGCAGTTTTCGTAGTGTAATCCGGAAAATTCGATTAATTCTGCTCCGCCTCGTGCGGCCATGGCGAACTGGTTGCGTATTTCGTCGGTTATCTCGACATTTGAAGAACCTATCCTTATATAAGCCCCTTTAGAGGTGCCTCTAGACTTTGAGTAAATCGGGCGTACCTGGGATGGAGCGGGCGATATGTATGCTGTAACAACATCTCCGACCAGTTGAATCTCGGGTACAATCGGGTAATTGAAGGAATTTTGACACAATGATAATAAATCGCGTTGAACTCTATCTAACTGTTCTGTAGTTAATCCGATAGGTTTATTGTCTGGCGTAACACCTAGAGACACTTTTCCGCCATCGGCATTAGCGAAAGCTGATATAGTTTTCCATAGGTCATTAGGTATTTTACCTTCGTTGCATGTTTTATATTCGGTATGCAAGTCTTCAGGCGAGGAATAGTCAAAAAAACCAGTTTGATAAGGCAGCATACTTATATTTTACGCAAATCCATATTCACATGCAAAAAGTTTATTTCCCAGTAAAAAACTTACGAAATTTCAGCAGTCCGGTTTGATTAGGCAGCGGTCCGTCGTGGATGATACCGCGGATGTAGTTGACAGAGACTTTGCGATTTTTCTGGATAGACAGGCGTTTATGGTAAGCGGCGGGGTTACGAATTATTGAGGCTAATATACCTTTGAAAGCTGGCCAGCCGTTGCCGTGGCGGACGGCGCTGGCGAAAATTAGCCAATATGCCAGGAAAAAGCGCAGGCCAATATACCAAAATAACTTCCCTGGAACGTTTTTAATGAAAACTAACGGCAGGTTTTTGAAAGTGTTGTAAACAGCCAAGCCAGGAACCTTTTTGCTGCTGGCTCCAACCTTGTGATAAGCGATGGCTTTAGGAGTGAAGCGGACTTTCCAGCCGGCTAACTGGGCGCGAAAACTGAGGTCGACATCTTCGTAATACATGAAAAAGTCTTCGTCGAACATATCGATATCGTCAAAAATTGCCGCGCGATAAATCGCTCCGCCGCCAGTCGCGCCAAAAACCTCGCCAGGCTTACTCGGCGCATTTTCAATAGGATCGTCGCGGTTTCGTGGGCCAGGTAGTCCCCAGGTGGTATAAAAGTCGCCAGTTGTATCAAGCGTCTTACCGTCGCGCCGTTGTAAAATGCCAGTCGCAATGCCACATTTTGGCTGGCTTGACAGTTCGTCGACGAGTGCTCTACACCAGTTTTTGTCGGCAACGGCATCAGGGTTAAGTACGCCAATATATTCAAAACCTTGTTCGCGTGCATAAACCAGCCCGGTATTAATACCGCCGGCGAATCCCAGATTCTTATCGTTAGCGATAATTGTACAATTTACGGACGGATGTTCTGTCTGATACTGTTCGAAACGCATGACAGAGTCGTCGTGAGAATGATTATCGACGATTATGATAGTCGGTTTGAGTGTCTGTCGGGCCAGCGAGCTAATGCATTCGAGCGCATCGTCGGCGCCGTTCCAGTTAAGGACGATGATAGCGAGATTGTTTTTTGTCACAATCTTATTATATAATGGCTGGAGAGACTATGAAAGTAGAGAATGTATGGAATAGACGTAATAAAATATTGTTACGCGAGCTGGTTGTAACGGATTTTAAATTGCGCTATCAAGGATCAGTATTAGGTTATTTGTGGTCAATCTTAAAACCAATATTTCTATTTATTATTCTGTATATAGTATTTGATAAATTCTTACGTCTAGGCAGAGATATTGAACATTTTCCAGTATATCTATTAGTTGGTATTGTATTATGGAATTTCTTTAACGAGGCAACTGTACAAGGATTGCAATCAATAGTTTCGCGGGGCGACTTAATTCGTAAGATTAATTTCCCGAAATTTATTATTGTTGTATCTGGCACTATTTCTGCATTTATCAATCTTATAATAAATACAATTGTTATTTTGGTGTTTTGCGTAATCAACAGTGTGTCTATATCTGCAGAGGCGTTGCTTATAATTCCTCTGATAGCTGAATTGTATGTCTTTTCATTGGCAGTAGCATTTTTTCTAGCAACGCTTAATGTTAAATATCGAGATATCGGTTATCTATGGGAAATATTCTTGCAAGCAGCATTCTATGCTACTCCGGTAATATATCCGTTGCAAATGGTTGTAAAACAAATGCCGTGGGCTGCCTCATGGCTAATGCTTAATCCGGTTGCTCAAGTAGTTCAAGATGTTCGTAAGGTATTAGTGACGCAACAAACACTTCAGCTGTATGATTTGGTGTCGTTTCCGGTGATGTTGACGCCGTTTGTTGCAGTTATCATCGTAATATTGCTAGCGGTTTTTTATTTTCGATCTAACCAGCGGTACTTCGCGGAGAGTGTTTGATGTCTAAGGCAATTGTCGAGATTAGCAAACTAACGAAATCTTTCAAAATTCCGCTCGAAGCTAGTTCGGGTGTTAAACAACAGTTGATAAATATACTAAAAGGTCGCAAAGGCTATCGTGTGTTTACGCCGTTAAAGGATATAAGTTTTACTATAAACGAAGGAGACTTTTTCGGTATAGTTGGCCGCAATGGTTCAGGAAAGAGCACACTGTTGAAAACGATCGCTGGTATTTATACGCCAAATAGCGGTAACGTTAAAGTGCACGGTTCGCTAGTGCCGTTTATTGAGCTCGGCGTAGGGTTTAATCCAGAGTTAACTGGCCGCGAAAATATCTTTCTTAATGGTGCACTGCTAGGGTTTAGCCATGAAGAAATGGAATCTATGTATAGAGCGATTGTTGAGTTTGCAGAATTAGAAGACTTTATGGAAGAACGGCTTAAGAATTATTCAAGCGGCATGCAGGTCCGTTTAGCCTTTTCAATTGCGATTCGCGCTCATGCTGATATTTTATTACTTGATGAAGTGCTTGCGGTTGGCGACGAGGCTTTTCAAAAGAAGTGCTATTCGTACTTTGATAAGCTTAAGCGTGAAAAACGTACCGTAATTTTAGTAACTCACGATATGGCGGCAGTCGAGCGGTTTTGTACAAAAGCAGCATTTATTGAAGACGGTCACGTTAAAATGATTGGCAAACCGTATCGTATTGCGGCGGCATATAGTCGTAGCAACAGCCAGAATTACGACCGGACGACTGGATTAAACAGTGATAACGAAGGGGCGGTACCGTTCAAAATAGTGTTACGCGGCACTGATGGTAAAGAAAAGACTATGTATGATTTCGAAGAAACTATGACGGTAGATTTGTCATGGCAGCAAAAGGGTGTTAAACATGTAGGCGTTGCAATTTTTCGTGAAAACGGCGAGTATGTTTACGGACCGAATACCTACCAAGAAAAAACTAGCGCTATCAAAGATCAAACAGCTCGCTACACTGTAAGGTTAAATCTTAATGAAGGCAGGTATTTTATCAAGGCGGGTTTGATGGGGGCTAACGATACAAAGGTGATTGCTTTTATCAAGGAAGGACCGTTTTTTTCAGTCCAACGCGATTATGGACACGGCCGCTGGGGTGGTGTGACGAAGCTAGATCACACATGGAAATAAAATATGCTGCAACGCTTGAAAAATATGATAAAACACAATAGAGCACTTTATTCTTTCTTGCTGTTACTGATTTCACCATATCGCAGCTATCTTGATTCGCGTCAGCGCAGGTTATATGAGTCATGGCAGTGCAGGTATGAAGATAAGCCTATAAATTATAAATTACGCAGACAGCCGCTAGTGTCGATTATTGTGCCGACTTACAATACTCCAACGAAATACTTGAGGGAAATGGTTCAGTCGGTTGAATCTCAATCATACGATAATTGGGAGCTGATTATTATTGATGATGCGTCGCCTGATACAGGCTTGAAACAAGAAATCAGTGCTATAGCAAAGACTAATGCAAAGATAAAGCCTTTTTTTCTTAAGGCCAATCGCCATATTGCCGGGGCGACAAATTACGGTATCCATAAAGCTAGCGGGGAATACGTGGCGCTACTTGATCATGACGATATGCTGCACCCAGACGCTTTATTACGAGTTGTCGAAAAGATAAATAATTTGCCAGATATAAAATTTATATATACTGACGAGATTAAGCTTGATGAACACGGACGACAATATCAACCATTTTTCAAACCTGATTGGAATGCTGATTTCTTGCGGTCGGTCAACTATATTACGCACTTTGCTGTCATACAGCGGAAACTTTTGTTGGAGTTGGAGGGCGAAGATGGCAACTACAACGGAGCTCAAGATTGGGAGCTTTTTTTGCGCATAACAAGAATACTGCAGCCACAGCAGATTGCACATGTTTCGCAAATACTTTACTATTGGCGTGTCCATAAAAATTCTACTGCACAAGGGTTGGATGCAAAACCTTATGTTATTGATGCTCAGAAGAGGGCTTTAAATGACGATATCAAGAGCCGTCAAGTTCAAGCTCAAGTTGTGCGCGATTCGACATATGGCGCTCAGTGGCGGCTAAAATATTCTACGCCGCAAAATCTTACCATAAAAAATGTATTATTTAGCGAATCAACCACTGTGAGCGATGTCATTCGTGATGAAACTGCTGATATAATAGTATTCTCAGAGACCATGATTAAAGACATTGGTAATTATAGTGATATCGGCGATGTGATGCGACTTGATATCGGTGCAGTTGTTCCGTCTGTAGCTGACGAGAATCGAGTCATAGAAAACCTTACGTCAATCTTAGATAAAAAAATAGTAGAATGCATACAGACGCTAAGCCGGCGATCCTTTACGAAGCACATTTATCTAACCGCTAGATATAATCTAGGTGCGATAGATCTTCCCGTGCTATTTATTGAACGGAATAAGTTGGCTTCGATTGATGGACTAACAAGAATAACTAGCCGATTGCTAACTAAAGCTCTTTGCGATAAAGGTCTAAAAACGTTATATAATCCGTATATGACGGCTAAGGAGGAACAATAATGATACGTAAAGTTAATAATCTTGTAAAGAAAAGTGTTGTAATAATCAAAGACGATGGTGCTGTCCGCTTTGTAAAACGCGCAGCAAAGTATGCATATTATAAGAAATTTCCTGATAAAAAACAGCAAGTATATAAAGATATTTTATTTATTAACGGCTGCACTTTGCCGCATCCAGAGCGCTACCGAGTTGCTCACCAGATGGAGCAACTAATGTCGCAGGGGTTAACTGTTGAAAGCGTTTTTTATGATAGATTATCGCTTGCTCAATTGAAGTATTATCGCGGATTTGTATTTTTCCGCTGTCCAATAACTGATACGATTCGCGAGTTTATCAAACAGGCGCATTATTTTAATAAAACCTGTTTTTTTGATATCGATGATTTGGTAATTGACCAGAAATATACTGATTCAATCAGGTATGTCCAGCAGATGAGTGTCGATGATAAGCGGTTCTACGACGATGGCGTTAATCGGATGCGTGAAACGTTGGGGTTGTGCGATCATGTTGTTACCACGACTGCTCAACTGCAAGAGGAGCTGCAGCATTACACGAAGGGCGAAGTGCTGATTAATCGTAATGTTGCGTCTGACGAGATGATAAATAGGTCTAATCTAGCAATTAAGTCTGTAAATAAAGACGAAAGTAGGGTTGTTATTGGTTATTTCAGTGGCAGCATTACTCACAATGAAGACTTTGATATCGTTATTCCAAGTATTGTAAAAATATTTAAAAAATACCCACAGGTTTATCTAAAGATTGCTGGTATTCTTGACATTCCTAAGGCTTTTGAGCCTTATGAAGATCGAATTATTACGTCAGGTTTTGTTGATTGGCGCCAACTACCAGCAGTCATGGCGGAGTGTGATATAGCTATAGCTCCACTAGTTGATACGATTTTTAATCGTGCAAAATCTGAAAATAAGTGGGTTGAGGCGGCTCTTGTAAAGATTCCAACCATAGCCAGCAATATTGGCGCTTTTGCAGAGAAAATTCAGAATAACGAAACAGGCATACTAGTAAACAATACTGACGCAGAGTGGTTTAAAGCGCTTGACTTATTAGTATCAGACTCGGTTTTGCGCGGTAAACTTGCAGATAAAGCTCACGAGGAGATAATTCATAACTATTCGACGGTGTACACTGGCTATAACCTAGCTTCGTTTATTAGAAAGCATTTGGCGCGAAATATCGGTTTCATTCTGCCGTCGACCGATATTTCGGGAGGAGTAATTGTCGCCTTAAAGCATGCTGATGTACTAAGAAGGCATGGCTGGGACGTGACGCTAATTGACGCAGTCAGTAAGCACGCTCTAAAAATCGCTAAGAAAACCTATAGCTATAGATATGAGTTGCCTGGATTTAATGTTGTTGCTATGTACAAAACTAAAATGAAAGCGTTTTTCGACACGCAGGTTGCAACGTTGTGGTCAACTGTTGAGCTAGTTAAGAAGCAGCCTAATGTTCGTAATCGGCTTTATTTTGTGCAAAACTTTGAAACGGATTTTTATATACCAGGCACTGGCGAACCGCGCTTTTTGGCAAACGCTTCTTACTGCGATCAATCTGGTATACGGTATATTACGATGTCGCTATGGTGTCAGAAGTGGTTGAAAGATGTCTTTCATAAAGAGTCCGAGTATGTCTCAAATGGAATTGATCTTGAATTGTACCCATATCGCGAACGCGATTTTACGGGCAAAATAAAGATACTTATTGAAGGCGACAGTAAAAGTGAGTATAAAAATACTGACGAAGCTTTTCGTATCGTTGAGAGGCTTGACCCTGATAAATTTGAGATTTCGTATTTATCATACCGCAAGGAACCAAAAGACTGGTACCGAGTCGATAGATTTTATAATCGTATTGCTCCAGAAAAAGTTGGAGAAGTGTACGCAAGCTGCGATATTTTGATTAAAACTAGTATCGTTGAGAGCTTTTCATATCCGCCGCTTGAAATGATGGCGACTGGCGGCGTATCTGTTGTAGTACCAAACGGCGGCAACGTTGAATATCTAAAAGATGATTACAACTGTCTATTTTATCGCCAAGGCAATATCGATGCAGGCGTTGCAGCTGTTGAAAAGTTACTAAACGATAAAAAACTGCGCGATAAAATCATTAAAAATGGTCAAAAAACTGCTCAAGCTTATCAGTGGAGTAAGCTTGAGCAGCGGATTGTTGATATATACAAATAGAGATTTTATTTTTCAACAAGCTTTATCCTAATAGCTTCAATGTGTGATCCTGGTTTATCGCCGGCGACCTCACCGTTCTTTTTCCACTCTTGCCAACCAATCCATGATAGGTGAGTTTGGTAGTAAATATCATATTTCTTGGCGTCGGTTTCACTGAGGGATAATTTTATGCCATTGAGCGCTTTTGTTTGGCCAGTAGTGCCACAGATTTGTTGTTCGGTCACAGGTATATCTGCCGCCCAAGGGTCGTTAGCCGATTTTGACGAGCAGCGTATGGTGATGGTCGATCCGTCGCGTTGTGATATAGCTTTGGCAATGCGTAGTGCTTCAACGGCGAACGATCGCCCCGTTGTACCAGACATGACATCCTGAGAGACGTTCGGCATCCAGCCAACGTAGCTGACGTGGGTTGAATAATTGAAATCATACAAATCTGGGACAGGCGTATTGGCTGGGTTGTAGAATGCACCGCTAGGTAGGGCGATTGAATTTTTTGGCACTATACGAATCTGGATGGCTTCAAGCTGTCTGGCTGCACCAGTTGATCCGGCTGGCTCGCCATTTTTTGCCCAGCCCATCCAGCCGACATACTGCGAATAAGCACGATACCAGATATCGTATGATTTTGCAAGGTCGCCAGTGAGCATAAAACGAATTGCTTCGACTGATTTGAACTGACCAGTAGTGCCTGATATTTCGTTTGCATTTTTCCAGTCTTGCCAGCCAACCCATGAGACGTGAGACGAGTAACGAAGATTGCCAGAAACGCCAGTTTTATTAATAAGAGAAGCTTTGACGGCTTCAATCCGACGGCTTTGGCCAGTAGTGCCGCTAATCATTTCATCAGTGACTGCTGGTTGCCAGCCAACCATGCCAACGTGCGAGCTAATTGAGACTGCTAACGGCGAAGAATCTTCCTTCGTGCTAATATTCTTGAAAGCTTGGCCTGAATCTTCTGGGGCGCTAGATCCTTTTTGAATAAGCCGGATTTCTAAGGCCTCTATATTATTTCCAGGTCCGCCCGTTATGCCGGCTGGCTCGCCATTTTTTGCCCAGCCCATCCAGCCGACATAGCTGACGTGAGCACGGTAATATAAGTCATATTTTGCAGCAAGCGATCCAGTTGGTTGAATTTTGACTGCTTGAATAGGTCGGTTGAGATTGGTTGTGCCAGATTGCATACTTCCATAGACAGTTGGCTGCCAACCGCGTTCCTCGCTATACGATGAATAGGTAACTTCACCGTCGATACTGAAAGCTTGCATGGATTTACTTTGGCCGGTAAATCCAGTAATACCGCGATTGTGTACTAGTCCGGTCCAGCCATAGTAGCTAATGTGCGATTTGAAACTAATAATTGGATGGCTGTACTGGGTCGATCCAAACCAGTCGTTCCAAACGCGCCAAAAGTTACGATTGCCATAAGCGCTGCAATGGTCGCCTAGTCCGTACATATTATTAAGAGCGGCCTGATTTGGCTGATACGGAGTGTAAGTATATAGTGCGGCTGTTGCCTTGCTGGCGATATATACGTCTCCAGCGCCGCAGCCGCGCTGCACTACATTCCACAAAATTGAGTTAGTAGCGAATGGTTTTTTATAAGTCCACCAAGGTTTATCCATATTATCGAGATACCAGCGCATTAATTGGGCTCCAGATTCGACTTGCATTGAGAAGCCGGCATAATTGCGGTCGCAATTTGCGCTGCCGCCAGGTCCGCTATCTGGACAATGCGACCCCATGGCGTAAGTATACTGACTCTGTAGCGGCCAATTATCTGTGGTGAGCGGGCCGGCCGATTCAGTAGCGATTTTAACTAGGATAACTTTCGGGCTTAAATTATTACGCTTCGCTGCATCGTAGATTATTTGCGCTGCGCTAACAGCTCCTGCTGGTATTGAACCGCTAAAGTTATTGGCAGGAATGTAGTTGCCTGGCGAGTATTTGGGAACTTCATAATAATCTTTTAGACAGACATAAGGCGGGCCTGCCCAGCCTCGCGAAGCGGCATATTGTGCGCGTGTAATATCGCCTCTGCCTTTTTCGACAGCGCGCCCAGTTCCGTATGTGTCGCAATTTGGGTTGACGCTGTTGAGAAATGCTTGAATGTCAGCAACTGTCATGTCATCAGAATTAGTAAATACAAAATCGTCAACGATGTTTCCAGCGCGCCAATCGCTAGCGGTGACGGCACTCGATTGATTAGTAAAAAACACTAAACTAAAAACACCAATTGCAGCAACGGCAATGGCAGAGATAAATATTCTCGTTTTCACCATTAAATCTCCTTTGTTAAAGTTTTAGTTATAGGCTTGCCGTTGAGCGGAGTTACCGATAATGAAATAGTCCATTGGCCACTGCCGACTGAAGATACGGGTACTGAAAATCCAGCACAGGTGGAATATTCTGGCTGGTATATAATATCAGCATTCTGCGCAACCTTTTTTCCATTAGCGGCTACAGTTAGAGAGCATTTGCCTTGCGAATAACCCTGTTCTTTTAATTTTACGATAATTGTAACGCTGTCTCCATCTCTGTTGGCTGAAAGCTCGATTGATGAATTATTTTTTGGCACTGGAGCAGGCTTACTCTTCTCGACAGACTTTTCTTCATCATCTTTTGTAGCGTTAAGGAATGATTCTTTAGTGTCCTGATTGGCTTTTTCTTCAGATTTTTTTTCTTGCGGCGTTGGCTCTTTACTGATATTTGGTACGGTTTCTTTTGGAAAAATTGAGATAATACCGATCTTATCAAGCGCGAAAACACTCCCGCAAATCGCGACAGCTACAGCAAGGGTAGCTACTAGGATTTGCTTTTTTGAAAGTTTTTTATTTGTAATTCTCATATTTACATTATTTTAACACAAGCAAGCATAAGTGCAAAGATTGGATCGAGTTTATTTATAAGTCCACACCGTCTCAAAAACATAAAACCCAAGCACTAAAGCTAGCCCAAAGAACATAATAAGGTTAAACACTTTTTCATTTTTGGTTTCAATCCTGAAGTACTTTTGTAGCCATATTCCTATCGGTATTAATAAAACTGCTAGAGCGGTAAAATATCTACCCTGAACACCGTCTGCATAATATGCGTCGACGCCAAACCTAAACGGCATGATAGCCCATACGGAAAACATAAGATAAGATACTGCAGTGATAAAAATCGTTATAGTAGAAATATTTAATATAGCAAGACTTTTTGCGTATTTACCCAGCAGTATATAATCTTGTTTATTATTCTTTAGAAGAGAAATAAATAGTAGGGCAAAAGAAGGTGTAAGAATGAACAAGGGTAGCCGATAAGAGAATGATGAAAATTCACCTATTAATCCCCTAAATACGACATCGGTGTATCCAATTTTTGGATTTATGTAGGTGTTGAATAGGATAATTAGGAATTTTAAGGGGTTGGCATGAAGCGGGTTTTCTACTCCTGCAGAGTTGACTAATGGGGCATTATAAATCTTCTGCCAAACTATTAGACTAACAAGAGCCACCAACCCAAGACTTATTAACATAAGCCACTTTCTGACATTAAAAGGTAGATTTTTATTGTTATTTACGAAAAGTCGCTTTGGTAGAAAGATTAGCGGTAAGAGCAGGATGGCATTCACTGGTTTTGTTAATGCTAATACTGCGGCTATACTGAGCAGAGCGACAAACTGATTTCGTGATATCTTGGTTTTTTGAGAAAATAGGTTTAATGTAATGGCGGCTATGGTAAATATAGCAACATTTGTGGCTACGTCGCTAGATAAAGATGCTGCCATATGAATCATCAAAGGAAAAAGTCCTACTGATACGAAAACCCACTTGCCGACCCGCACCCATTTAATGATAAAGAATATTGCAATAGAATAGAAAATGAGATTAGTTATACGACCAAGCAATATCGATAATCCCGTAGACCCGCCAAAATAGCTAGTTACACCAACTCCAATAGCTTGTGGAAGGTGCATTATTGGCGAATAGCCAACGGCACTGCCGCATTTTTCAGTTATAAGAATACGGCGGTCTATGTTTGTTGTGTAGTCAGAAATGAAATTGCCGCTATATACGCTTTTTGCTCGTTCAGCTATAGCTTTTGGATAAGTGCATTGTTTCGATTCGAGACGAGCCATTGAGATGCTGTAAGCCCTGAGATAGTGCATATTCTCATCACTTACAGATAGCTGAGGAACAATAATTGCCGAAATAAGCCCAAAGAATAGTGACAGTAAAAGGAAAGTTTTCTCAGGTGACTTTGCTATTCTTGTTATAATATGCTTTATATTCATGACTTGCATACGAGTATATAATACTATAGAAGCTGTGGTCAAATAATCTTTCTGACTGTATTAAAGTTTTTAGATAAGTAGGGTAATGTAGTATCATAGTAAATAAGGATAGGAGTTTTATGGCAAAGAATATTTTAATATGGACTGGATATTTTATTCCACATCTCGGTGGCGTGGAAAGGTATGTAGATAAACTAACCGCTGCTTTGGAGAAAATAGGATATCAATGCACAATAGTAACTACTGCACACGACAATAATTTACCCTCCAAAGAGACAATAGGCACCAGAACTATTTATCGACTACCTACGCACAATATTTTCAAACAAAGATATCCAATCATTAACAGACGTCAGAGTAGTAGCATAGTTTCAGAGATTAATTTTGATAGTTTTAGTTTTTGTATAGTTAATACTAGATTTCATTTAACTAGTCTTCTGGGTGCCAGATTGGCAAAGAAGCATGGTATAAAAGTTGCCCTTATAGAGCATGGTACTGCTCATTTCTCGGTTGGTAATAAACTTCTTGATTTTTTTGGGTTAATATATGAACACATTCTAACCACAATTGTTAAGCGATATGTTGATTACTATTATGGTGTATCGCAAAACTGTAATAAATGGCTAAGGCATTTTAGTATATCTGCGGAAGGTGTTTGGTATAATGCAATTGACCCGAAGGATAAGTTGCTAGCAACTAATAAATATAATTATTTTGATAAGCGAGAAATCGTAGTTACATATGCTGGGCGTATTATAAAAGAAAAAGGAATCATCAATCTACTTCAGGCATTTGATAAGGTCAGAAGTGAGATGCCAGGTCAAAAAATTCGGCTAGTTGTTGCTGGCGACGGTCCTTTAAAAAACGAACTCGAAGCTAGATATGCAGATAACAGCTCGGTTCAGTTTTTGGGTAAAATAAATTTTGATGACATCCTATCTCTCTTTAAGCGTACTGATATATTTGTTCACCCGTCACTTTATCCTGAAGGGTTGCCTACGGTTATATTAGAGGCTGGATTGATGCAGACAGCTATTATTGCCACTCCGAGAGGAGGAACAGAAGAGGTGATTGTTGATAAGTATCATGGTACAATAGTTGACGGTAGTGTAGATAGTTTAAGACTTGCTCTAATGGAAATGATACAGAACGAGCCTATGCGTAAAAAAAGTGCAAGTAATGTCAAGAAGAGGATAGAAGATATTTTTAGTTGGCAGTCGGTGGCACAATGTGTTGACAATAAAATCAAGGAGAGTATACAGTGTCTAAAACAGTAAAATTTGTAGTAGTTGGTGCTGGAAACATATCGAATACGAGGCATATTCCAGCGCTCAAGAAAATCAAGAATGCTGAAATAGTTGGTGTTATCAGCGATAAAATAGAACGAGCTAGAAAGACGGCTGAGAAACATAATATTCCTCACGCGGCTCAAATAAAAGAGTCTTCTGGCGGTTTAGAGGTGACTAACGCTGATTGGATGGACGATGCTGATGCCTGGGTAATAGGGGCTCCTCCGCACTTTCATTACCCATTAGTTAAATTGGGTCTGTCTCTTGGTAAGCATGTGCTCGTAGAAAAACCGATGATGATGAATGAAAACGAGTGTAATGAGCTGATAAAAATCGCCAAAAGTAAAAACAAAGTATTTTATGTTATGCATAATTTCCAGTATGCAAATAAGATGCTAAAACTAAATAACATCATTGCATCTAAAAAGCACGGTGAGGTGATATCTATCACTGAAGTACAGTTCACTAACCGTGATCGTCGATTACCGGAGTGGTACAACGACCTACCTCTAGGGTTATTTTACGATGAGGCGGCTCACTTTCTGTATCTTCCAGAGAGACATGTTGGCAAGCTGCAGATACAGCAGGCATACGCAGTGTATGATAGTGCTAATAGTGAAGCTACGCCAGTAACCCTTTCGGTCAATGCAACAGCTGGCAAGGTTCCGTTGACGATGTTCTTAAACTTTCGTTCACCAGTGTGTGAATGGTATTATATGGTATCCTTTAGGAAAGATATTTACATCTATGATTTCTTCAAAGATATTCTAATCCATTTACCAACAGATGGAGAGCATCTTGGTAAAGATGTGCTACGTAGTTCAATAAAGTATACGTGTCAGTATTGGGGACAATTTATTGCTAATGGTATACGTATGGTAACGGGTAATCTGTTGTATGGTCACGATAAGGTATTGGGTAGCTTTGTGTCTGCGATTATTGACGGCAATGTTGATAAGTTTCTGACAGCTGAAAATGGTAAGATAAATGTAGTTGCTGCCAATTCTATAGTTGAAAAGGTTAATAAGCGATAGATGAATATATTTCTGATAATTGCGTATGTTGTATCAGCAGTTAGTGGATCAACATTGATAAAGCTAGGTGGATTGTCGGTAGGGTCGGTTTATTCGTTTACAATTCCTTGGATTAATTTACGTCTATCCGTGATGAGTCTATTCGGCATATTGTTTTATGGAATAAGCTTTTTTTTGTATATAATTTTATTGAATCGGTTTGATTTGTCATTTATTTCACCGCTAACGATAGGCTTAGTCTATTTGTTACTTATGTTAACGGCGGTCGTATTTTTTAATGAGAGCTTTACTATAATTAAAACTATCGGTTGCGTATTAATCCTGGTCGGTGTTTTGATAATTGCTGCAACTAATAAATAGAGCAGAATAAAATAAAAAAATTATTTTTTAATAGACAATCGTACTGATAATTCTTGATGCAAATCGCGCAGTCGGCGCTCGTTTTGGTCGATACGCTGGCGCTGGTTATTGGCGATGTAGAATAGCAAAATAATCGCTGTAGTTTGCAAAATATCAAATAGGCTTAATTCTGACGAATCCAGCGGCGGATGGCCTATCGAAATGTTATACAGAGGAAATGACCCAATCAGCACAACCATGATAACCATCCAGATGATTAATTGATGACGAAAGCGCGTTACACTAACTTTGCGCAGTTTGTACTGAGTGATGATGTTGATCAATGCTGCTAAAATAATCGGCACATTGAGTAGTACGAGGATAAGATATCTCATTCGAATAACTCCGTTAAGCGTTGCTTAAATAGTCGTTTGACGATATTGATGGCATTCCAGTTGTTTTGACCTTTGGCGCGGGAATAGTCAGTGTAAATTGCCTTGATTGGGTATTCGGAAATAACCATGCCTGCTTGTTTGGCTCGCCAAATCATCTCTGAGCAAAATTCGTAGCCAGTTGATTTCCAATCGAGGTTATCAATTGCCTTTCGCGAGTAAATTCGCAGACCAGATTGCGAATCAGTAACATTAATACCGAACAGGGCATAAGTGATGAAACTTAAACCTTTATTTCCCAAAACCTTAGTCCTAGACATACCTTCGCTATTAATGAGTCGGCTACCGATGAGTAAATCAGCGTTAGAGTTGTCGCTCTGTCGAATGCCCGCCAGGACATCTTCTGGATCGTGCTGACCATCAGCATCCATGGTGGCGGCAATATCATAGCCGTGTTGCCGCGCGTAGGCAAGCCCAGTCAAGGTGGCGCCGCCAGCTCCAGAATTCAAAATATGATCAATGACAATTGCGCCGCCTTTTCGAGCTTGTTCGAGCGTATTGTCTTTTGATCCGTCGTTGACGAGAACCATATCAATCGAGTAGTCTTTTTTGGCTTTCGAGAAAACTTTTTTGGCTTTTTTAATAACACTTTCAATGACAGCTGCCTCGTTATAAGCTGGAATAATAACACAAACCCTCTTCATGTTAATAGTATAACACTATTTATAAATACTTGCCGTAACCAGATTTTTTCAGCGGCTCAGAGAGTTTGTTAAGCTGATCCCGATTAATCCAGCCATTTTTAAAAGCAATTTTCTCTGGACTACCGATGATGCGGCCAGTTCGTTTCTGGATGACGCGAACGAAGTCAGAGGCGTCAGTCAGGCTGTCGATTGTTCCGGTGTCCAGCCAGACATCACCATTGTCTAAGGTCTGGACCTGCAGTTTACCGCGACGTAGATATTCAGCATTGATGGAGGTGATTTCTAGCTCACCGCGGTCGGATGGTTTGACGTTCTTGGCGATTTCGACCACGTTATTATCGTAGAAATACAAACCAACAACGGCAAAGTTTGATTTTGGCTCGGCTGGCTTTTCTTCAATAGAAACAGCTTGATTTTGCTCATCAAACTCGACAACACCGTACCGTTCTGGGTCAGAAACTTTGTAGGCAAAGACCGTACCGCCGTCAGGATTAGTACACTCCTGTAGAGACTCATCCAGCCGCTCACCGTGGAATATGTTATCTCCCAGGACTAAAGCCACCTTGTCGTTACCAATGAAGTCTTCACCGATGATGAAAGCTTGCGCCAAGCCCTCTGGTTTAGGCTGAACGGCATATTCTAGATTGATACCCCATTGCGAACCGTCGCCAAGGAGTCGTTGAAATCCAGCCTGGTCGTCTGGTGTGGTAATTATCAAAATGTCGCGAATTCCTGCCTGCATGAGTGTGGTAAGCGGATAATAAATCATCGGCTTATCGTAAATTGGCATTAGTTGCTTACTGATCGCCTGAGTAATTGGCCAAAGGCGCGTCCCTGATCCACCCGCTAAAATTATTCCTTTCATGAAAACTCCTTTTGATTCAGTATATAATCTTTTAATTCATGTGTCCAATCATGGCTAGAAAACCCAGTGGAATGTAGCTTGTTAAGGCTCATATTGCTACCTAATGGGCGCGGTGCAATTCCGTCTTTGCCGGCAAAATATTTAGCCGTCGTTGTGTTGGTGACGATCAAGTCGTCGCGCCTAGCCAGCTGGAAAATTCGCCTGGTGATGTCCGCCCAGCTTTCCAGCGGTCCGTCGTTGGTGGCGTTGTATGTGCCGAACGGGGCTTGAGTTGATAGTAGATGGTCAACAATTCTCACCAATTCACTAGTAAAGGTTAGACGTCCAATCTGGTCATCGACAACAGTTGGTGAAATATTTTTCTCCGCCAATCCCAGCATGGTGCGGACGAAATTTTTACCTTCACCAATTACCCAAGTAGTGCGTAGTAGGTAAAACTTGTCAAGTTGTTCGACCAACAAATCTCCAGCCACCTTCGACGCGCCATAAACGCTCAACGGACTGAAATCTTCGTTTTCAAAATGCGGCTCGCGAGTTCCGTCGAATACGTAATCGCTGGAAATATGCACCAATGTGATATCGTGAGCGCGGCAGATCCGGGTTAGATTCGCCACTGCCGAGGCGTTAACTTTCCAGGCAGCGACGCGGCCCTCCGGTGTTTCCGCGTCGTCAACATCGGTGAAGGCAGCAGCGTTTAGAATTGTTGATGTGCCCGACCAGTCAAAGTTTTCAACCGACTGCCGATCGGTGATATCGAGCTTGGTTTTATCGGCGAATTGGGCCTTTGGATATTTCTTTCGCAGCGCCGTTCCCAGCTGGCCGTTAGCGCCAATGATAAAAAACTTACTGTCGTCCATTAAGCCTCTATCGGAATGACATTAGCCAGCAGCGGATGCCGGGCGTCTTTTTCGGAAATAATTGCCTGGTCCTGTCTGATGGGCCAGTCGATGCCAAGCTCTGGATCAAACAGATTGACAAAGGTGTATTTGGCGTCTGGCGACCAGTGGGCGTCAACCAGGTAGGTGTAGGCAATGTTATCGTCAAGCGTTTGGTAGCCGTTGGCGACGCCTTTCGGTACGAAAATTGCCGTGCCAGGGTTGATCTCATGTGTGAAAACTCGGCCGAAGCTGTCGCCCTGACGCAAATCACACCACGCGCCGAACACCCGGCCGTTGGCGGTGGAGATGAACTTATTCCACGGCTCGGCGTGCAGGCCACGGGTGGCGCCGGCTTTGTCGTTGAAGCTAATATTGTTTTGCACGATGGTGAATGACGGTAGTCCTAGTGCTTCCATTTTTTCTTTTTGGTAGTTTTCTTTGAACCAGCCGCGGTTGTCGCCATGGACGGGTAGTTTGACCACAAACAGCCCGGGGATGGGGGATTCGGTGACGGTTAGTTCGTTGTAGTCGCTTGGGTCAAAGTTCATGGATTGTCCTTTCGCCATAGTTGATAATAGTGTAGTCCTGCCAGAGTTTGGCAGTCATTGATTTCGCCTTGAGCGATGAGCGCGTCGATTTCATCGCGAGTGAAGAAACGCATGTCGCTAAATACTTCGCCTGGCTGTTCCTTATGCCCGCCGAAAGACAAGTCCCGCGCTAAATACACCGCCATTTTCTCTGTCATGAGACCATTACAAACATACGCTTCGCCTAGCTTATCCCACGACTGCGCGGTAATGCCAGTTTCTTCCTCTAGTTCACGCTTCGAGGCGGCAAGCAAATCTTCGCCGTCGCCTCCGCCGCCAGGCAACTCCCAGCCAAAACTCTGCGACGGATAGCGAAATCCTCTGACAAAATAGATTCGCTCTTTGTCGTCAACTGCCACAACCATGCACGAGTCGCGCGATTCCAGGTAGCCGTATATTCCCAAGTCACCTGCAGGGTCGCGTGTTTGGTCTTCGCGGACGGTAATCCAAGGATTTTGGTAGACGATTTTACTGCTGACTTTAGTTTTTGACGGCGCTTCGTTCACGATTATTGTCCCTGTTTTGCGTAGGCTGCTTCAACCGCTTCTTTTTGGGTTTTCCACCAGTCTTCGTGTTCGCGGTACCATTCAATAGTTTGCAGTAGGCCGTCGCGCATACCCGTTTGATTGTCGGTGTACTCAGGCTGCCAGCCCAGTTCACGGCGCAGTTTGCTGGAATCCATGGCATAGCGCATGTCGTGGCCAGGGCGGTCATTGACGTGCTCGTACCAATCCTTGCCTTTGCCCATCAGCTCGCAAATCAGCTCAATTACCATCTTGTTGTTGACATGGTCGTTGTCAGCGCCGATGATGTAAGTTTCACCAAGCTTGCTCTTTTCCAAGATGAGGTGAACGGCCGAGTTGTGATCATCAACGTGAATCCAGTCGCGGACCTGTTCACCGGTGCCGTACAGCTTTGGCTTGATGTCGCTCAAAATGTTAGTAATTTGGCGCGGAATGAACTTTTCGATGTGTTGGTATGGGCCGTAATTGTTTGAACAATTGGAAATTGTCGCTTTAATGCCGAAGCTGCGGATCCAGGCGCGTACCAGCATGTCGCTGGAAGCTTTGGTACTGGAATAGGGGCTGGACGGGTTGTACGGCGTGTCCTCGGTGAAGCGGTTGGGGTCGTCGAGTTCTAAGTCGCCAAATACTTCGTCGGTCGAGATGTGATGTAGGCGCTTGTCGTGCTTGCGGATAGCCTCAAGAATGGTGTAGGTGCCGATGACATTAGTCTCAACAAACGGCCATGGATTACGCAGGGAATTGTCGTTGTGGCTTTCAGCGGCGAAATGCACCACAATGTCATTTTCAGCCACCAATTTATCCATCAACTCGGCATCGCAAATGTCGCCTTCGACAAAATTAATTTGGCTAGCTACCGGCTTCAAGTTGGCGCGGTTTCCCGCATAAGTAAGTTTATCGATAACAGTGATGTCATATTCTGGCTTGTGTTTGACGGTATAATGCACAAAATTCGAGCCAATGAATCCCGCGCCTCCCGTGACTAGCATCTTTGTCATAAGTATAGTATATCAGGTATAATAAGTAATCGACAGAGGAGGATTATGAAAATAGTAATTGTTAGCGGCTATTTCAATCCGCTGCACGGCGGACACTTAGATATGATTGAGGCAGCAGCAGCTATGGGTGACAAGCTGATTGTAATTGTTAATAACGATAAGCAGCAGCTGCTCAAAAAAGGCAAGATTATCCTGGATGAAAGTAATCGGCTGCGGTTAATGCGGGCGCTAAAGGGTGTCGATCAGGTTATTCTATCAATCGACGAAGATCCAACGCAAATTAAGTCGCTAGAAATGGTTGCCGGCCAATACCCAGGCGATGAGTTAATTTTCGCTAACGGCGGCGATCGTGATACCGAAAAAGCCATTCCCGAAGCAGATGTTTGTAAAAAGTACAACATACAGATGCGGTTTGATGCTGGTAAAGGTAAGCCAGATTCGTCGACGCGAATCAACCAAGCGACAGGCAAAGAATAGACGAACGTAGGCTGTAATAGCGAGTTGCTATTAGCTTTTGGCCTGCCGTTAAGCTAAGGCGTTGTAGCTACTATTCAGAAAAACCGTTTGGATTTTGCGATTGCCAGCGCCAGCTATCAGCGCAAGCCTGTTCAATACTTAATTCGGCTCGCCAGCCTAGCTCGCGCTCGGCTTTGCTGCAGTCAGCGTAGCAAGCGGCAATATCGCCGGCTCGCCGCGGTTTGATTTCATATGGCAAGTCACGCCCGCAAGCTTTGCTAAATGCTTTGATAATTTCTAACACCGATGTGCCGCTTCCAGTACCGAGATTATAGACATTAGCTCCGGCTTTCATATGCTGCAGAGCAGCGACGTGGCCGCGCGCCAAGTCTACGACGTGAATATAATCGCGCACACCCGTGCCGTCTGGCGTGTCGTAATCGTCTCCGAAAACACCGACGCTTTGCAGTTTGCCGACAGCAACTTGGGCAACATAAGGCAATAAATTATTCGGAATGCCGTTTGGATCTTCACCGATTTGACCTGATTGATGAGCGCCAATTGGGTTGAAATAGCGCAAGATTGTTGCTTCGAACGTTGGATCGGCCGCGCAGTAGTCCTGTATGATTTGCTCGATCATATATTTAGTCTTGCCATAAGGATTGGTTAAACCTACGCCGACTGTCGAAGTTTCGCGCAGCGGCAGCTCGCTAGGACTGCCGTAAACAGTTGCTGAACTTGAAAAGACCAATTGCTTAACGTTATGTTCTCGCATCGCTTCAAGCAGCGCTAGAGTCGAGACGAGGTTATTGTCGTAATATTCTAGCGGTTTGGCGACTGATTCGCCGACAGCCTTTAGTCCCGCAAAATGAATCACTGAATCTATATCGTATGTTGTAAAAATATCATCAAGTGCTGATTGGTCGCGGACATCCGCTTCAATAAAAGGGATTTCGTGCCCAGTGATCTGTTCGACACGTCGCAAACTCTCGCGACTAGAATTGGCTAAGTTATCGATTACCACCACTTCAAAATTATTATTGATAAGCTCGATCAGCGTGTGGCTGCCAATATAACCTGCGCCGCCGGTGACTAAAGTTGTTTTCATAGTTTTATTATACTCGAAAACAAATAGTTAATTAAGAAATGCTATCGCGAACAACCTTTTTAATTTTAGTCAAGAAAAGGCCTTTGTCGAAGCGTTTAGCGGTGCGGGCGAGTTTGCTGGGGTGAAAACTAGTTTGTTCGGTGATTTCGACGGCTTTTATAACATCGTCAACGGTTTGATGATGAAATAGCGTGCCGATATCAGGCGACGTGACTATATCAGTGGTGCCGCCGCGTGCCAGGCCGATAACGGGTGCGCCGGCTGCCAATGCTTCGACGCTGACAATACCGAAATCCTCCTCGGCAGGATAAATAAAGCCGCGCGCAGTTGTGATAGCTTTCTCGTATTCGGCATCGCTAGCATCGCCGAAGCGGTCGGTGCGGAATTCGACGGTTGGGCCGGCAAGCTTGACTAGCTGGTCGTGAGCTGGCCCGTTGCCAAAAACGATCAGTTTTTTATTGAGTCTGGTAGCGGCTTTGACGGCTAAGTCGTAGCGCTTATAAGGCAACTGGCGGCCGATAGTTACGTAGTGGTCGCCCCGTTTGCGAGCAGGCGTAAAGCGGCTAGTTTCGACTGGCGGATGAATTACGGTACTGCTGCGGCTGTAGTATTTTTTGATGCGTTTTTGCGTTTCGGTAGAGTTGGCGATGAATACATCAACTTGTTTAGCGGCCTCCAGATCAAGCTGGCGCTGATGTGGCACTAACAGTGGCATCAGCAGGCGAATAAACGGATTAAGCTTTCCGTAGCCAGGATCGCGGCGGTATTCGTCGTAGTGGCTCCAGTAGTAGCGCGGCGGCGTATGGCAATAATTGATAATAACTTGGTTGAGTCGTGCTTTGGTGACTTGGTGACCGTGCAGGTACGAACTAGTCAAAATAATATCAAATTCACTAAGATCGAGCTGGCGCATTGCTTTAACTGCTAGCGTCGGAAAAAGTTTGTAATAATTACGCAGCCGCAGCGGTATTTTTTGCAGTTTCGAGGTGCGAATATCAAGTTTAGCAAAAGCTGGAACCTTGTCGGGATTATATATTGCCGTATAAATTGGCGCATCAGGGAAAGCTTCGTGCATTGCTAGCACGACATTCTCGGCACCGCCCATCGTTGTCAAGAAGTCGCAAACAATTGCAATGCGCGGACGCTTCATTATCTCGCTCCTGTTTTATGCAGTACGACGCCAATGGTTTTGAAAAGTATCCGCAAGTCTAGCCAAAAACTCCAGTTTTGCGCGTAATAAAGCTCAAGTTCAATCCGTTCGTCGAAGCTCAGGTTGCTGCGGCCCGAGACTTGCCACAATCCAGTCACTCCAGACTTGACACTATGTAATAACGCTGTACGATTTTTGCTGAATTTAACTTCTTGCGGCAGAATTGGCCGCGGCCCGACTAAGCTCAAGTCGCCGAGCAGCACGTTGATAAATTGCGGGAATTCATCAAGCGAAGTATTACGCAAGAACTTACCAAACCAAGTAATTCGCGGGTCATCGGCAACCTTGTGATCGCGCCGATATTCGGCGGCCAAATCAGGCCGGTTCATTTCCTCAAACTCGATACTGGCGTCCTTTTTGCCGTACTGAGCACCCATAGTGCGGAACTTATAAAGGCGAATCGGCTTCGAAAAACGGCTCAAACGCTTAGAACGGTAAAAAATCGGTCCGGGATTGCAAATCTTTTGCAGCAACGCGATTATTATTATAACTGATCCCCAGAGCGGCAAAGTAATAATAACGGCTATCAAGTCAAATAACCGCTTAGCAATTGCTCCCCAGCCGATGAGTGGTGTTTGGCTGACGGTAATCATCGGATAGCCGAGAAAGACATCGACGGTGTTTTTGCCAGTATAAAATTCCGGTTCTCCAGGTATGAAATTATATTGAATGTGAGCAATTTGCGCGGCACTTAAAATTTGGTGATTACGGTCTTCGCTAGCATAAAGGTCGGTTTGAATAATAGTACTAATGTTAAGTTTTTTGATATCTTTGAGTGCTGTCTCGACGCGGCCGTAATGAACGATACCGAGATGCGGCGGTAACAATTTTGCCGGTCCGGCGAAGGCTACAATTTGATAACCAGATTTGTGGGTGGAGCCGAGGGACATCGCAATATCGGTCGTCGCATCAGAATTGCCGATTACCAACACTCGACTGACGCCGTGTCCGTAGCGGTATAGCTCATTGCGAATGGTGCGGATTATTTCGCGTACCAAAATAATGGCAATCGTTGAGCCGATTAAAACGTAAAGGGCGACTAACCTGGCCGGAAAAATATGCATACTAGTGAAGTATTCCCAGCCAATTACCAGCAGTATACCAATGAAAGTGCCGAGTGTTATACGACTCCATTCGACGAGGCGGCGGTTATAAACGCTCGGACTATACAATCCGAGCGAAGCGAAAATCAGTATCCACACCGGGGTAATCACGGCAAAGCCGATAATATATTCGTAGGCGTAAACAATGTGCAAGAGTACGCGCTGGTCGACTTGAGTGCGAATGTAATAGGCTGCGGCAAAAACAATTGCCAGCACAATCGCGTCGGCCGCCATCAGGATTAGGCTGTAAGACTTGGTGTTATGAGATGGCATTTGTCTTCATTATAACAACTTTCGTTATAATAGATAGCATGAGCAATCTCAATACCGATAATTTGGAGCGTCGGCTAGCTTCGGTAACGCTAGCGCTGTTGGCTGCGATTATGCTAGGTTTGGCAATTCATACGCCGTTGACGGTTTTGGCGAGTACGCATTGGCCGCTGGTTGCACTGTATGCCAAAGCATGGAAAGAAGTACTGTTAATGGTAGCTTTTGTTCTGGTGATTATCCTGGGTTGGCGGCGCCATGCTTGGCGATTTTGGCTGCGCGATAAGTTGCTATGGTTGATTGCTGGTTTTGCGTTGTGGCATTTGGTTTTAGCAGGAATATCGCTAGCTGCGGGTAATTCAGCGGCGACTGTGGTAGCTGGCCTGGTAATTGATTTGCGCTGGGGTCTAATGACGGCGACGATGTATGGTTTTATTTATCTATATCCGCACTATCGGCAAATTTTATTGAAATGTATGCTGGCGACGGCGGTGATAATCGTTGGCTTTGCTTGTTTGCAGCTGATTTTGCCGCGGGGTTTCTTGACAATATTCGGTTACAGCCAGGCGACGGTTGTACCGTATTTGACGGTTGATTCAAATGAGGCTTATGTGCGCTTTGGCAGCACGCTGCGCGGGCCGAATCCGCTAGGGGCGTATGCGCTTGGCGGATTGGTTTTGGCGTCAGCACTTTTGGCGGCAAAATGGCGTGATAGTGCTAAGCTGCGCGTCTACGGCATTTTGGCGGCCGTTAGCTCTAGTGTCGCCCTTTACATTAGTTATTCGCGGGCGGCGATTCTAGGGGTTCTAGCAGCGTTAGGCGGGCTTTTTGCTCAGCGATATGGCCGGAAATTACCTAAAAAAGCTTGGATATCAATTGCTGCGGGAGTTTTAGCTGTAGCTGCGGGTGGAGTTTATTTGCTGCGCGATACCGGCTTTATGCATAATGTGATTTTGCATGATAATCCTACTACGGGTGCTGCTAGAACCTCAAATGATGACCACCTTTCGTCGCTGCGCGATGGTGTTATCAAGGCAACACAGCAGCCGTTTGGCGCTGGTATTGGCAGTACCGGGTCGGCATCGTTATTAGGTGATTCAGGGGTGATTATCGAGAACCAATATTTATTTATCGTGCACGAAGCTGGTTGGCTGGGTTTGGTGATTTACTTGATGATTGTGATTATCGTTTTGCGGCGGCTATGGCGGCGGCGGAACGATTGGTTAGCGCTTGGCATGTTTTTGTCTGGAGTTGGCCTGAGCATCGCTAGTTTGTTCTTGCCAGTATTTGCTGATGATGTAATAGCACTAGTTTGGTGGGGCTTGTCGGCGCTGATAGTGGCCCGACTGTTTGACCGGGAGCTAGTTGATTCGTTATAGTGAAGGTATGGCAGCACAAGCTCAATCGGCGGCAATTAATCCGACCAAGAAGCAGTACGAGCTTTTACTATTTATTGATAACTTTATAAAAGATAACGGCTACGGGCCGAGCTATCGCGAGATAATGCGGGCGCTTAATTACAAAAGCGTTTCGACAGTGGCAGTGCATATTGACAATTTGATCTCCCGCGGCCACTTGCGTAAGCGCGATAATTCAGCGCGGTCGCTAGAGGTGATCGACGTAGTTGCGGCGCCAAAAACCACGCCAGAAGTTTTGGATTCGACAGACGCGATAACTGAACGCTGTATTCGCGCTAAAATAGCCGATTTGCAGAAGCAAGACGACGATAAGGCACGCCAGGATATTCAAACGCTGCAATCGGCATTACAAATTCTTGGTTATGAGGGGCCGCGTGAGACGGATAGCGCGTAAACCATCGTACCGCCGGCGTTATACTGGTACTAAAGCGGCGGTCCATGCCGCTAAATCTACTAAATCTAGCGCTTGGCGATTGCAATTACGGCATGTAGTTTATGGCGTATATCGGCAGGTCAATTACCAAGCTGCTTCATTGCAGATAAAATTACAACGCTTGTTACGCCATAAGCATTTCCGTAGATATGCAGTCGGTGCGGCAGCAAGTTTGACTTTTCTTCTAGTAATTGTACAGTTGGCTTATCCAAGCGACAAGACTTTGCCGTTTGCGCACGTTGACGGATTAGCAATTGGCGGTATAGCTAAAGATGCGGCGGCTAAAAAAGCTAATCAAGCGTATAGCGACTATACTCTTAATGTCATGATGAATAATTCAGACAAGCCAGCGGTTAGTATAAAGCTGCGTGATATCGCTGTCTCGGTTGATAATTCGCAGCGGATCAAGCAGTATGATTATCCTTGGTATGTGCGATTGGTGCCAACTTCATTGTTTTGGTATGGCTTGAATTACGGTTCGCCGCCAGCCCCTAAATTTACCAACCAAACGGATGCAGCTGTTAACGACAAAATAGTTGCTCGCTGCCAAGTTAGCCCGACCAATGCTACGCTTAAGGCTAAAGGGGCGCAGCTCGAGCTGCAGAAGTCCAGACTTGGCGGTAAATGCGATGAGGCTAAAATCAAGCAATCTGTTCGCGATATCAAACCAAAATTACATCAGCCTACAACTATTAATGTCAATAAAATAGATATCAAACCAGCGGTGAGCGATGAAAAAGCTAGGCAATTGGCGCAAAAGCTGACTAAGCATCTAGCGGGAGGTATTCAAATTAAAGCTAGAGACAAAACTATCGCGGTCGATGCGCAGACGGTCTACGCTTGGCTTGACTTTACCGCTAAAGATAAAGAATTGGTGGCTACGCTGAATGCTGAACGTACTGGCAAATGGCTGAATGATAAGGTAGCGAAAATTGTTGCTGTGGCGCCTGGGGTGTCGAAAATTACTACGCATGATTTCACGGTTGTTAGTAAGCAGACAGGTAGTTCAGGGCAAGCACTCGATGTGGCGGTCATGCTGCAGAAATTACAAAGTACAATCGACGGCGGTAGTTTGCAGCTTGATGCCGTTACCAAGGCTGTGCCGCCGCGCGAGGAATATACGCGGACATATAGCTCGAGCGATGCTGGCTTGTCGGCTTTGATGGAAAATTTCGCCAAAGACCATCAGGGGACTTACGGCGTGTCGATGATAGAACTTGACGGCAAAAAGCGCCGCGCCGAATACAATGGCGATAAGCAATTTGTAACAGCTAGCACCTACAAATTGCTAGTGGCTTATAGCTTGCTAAAGCGTATTGATAGCGGTGTGCGCAGTTGGGATAGCGATCAAGCATGCTTTAATAAAATGATTGGTTTGAGCGATAATGCTTGCGCGGAAAGTTTCTTGAACGTAATTGGAGTTAGTACTTTGACTAGCGAAGCTAACGCCATTGGCCTTAAGAACTCGACATTTATGAAAGGCGGCGGACCGTATACGACAGCAAATGATCAAGCCCTGCTGCTAGGTATGGTTGCAACCGGCCAAAACTTTTCGAGCGCCAATCAGCAGCGATTATTAGAGGCCATGAAGAAAAACGTGTTTCGTAAAGGTATTCCAGCAGGTGTATCGGGGACGGTTGCCGATAAGGTTGGCTTTATGAATGGATTATTGCATGACTCGGCGATTGTTTATGGTTCGCACGGTACGTACGTATTGTCAATTATGACCGATGGCGCTAGTTGGGAGGCGATTGCTGATTTGGCAAAACAGCTTGATGCGCTGCGAGCGCAGTAGACTTTACACCTTTTGTATAATAAGTTACAATACTGGTATCTGCGGCGATAGCAGAATGTATTCCGGCATAGCTCAGTGGTAGAGCGGATGGCTGTTAACCATTAGGTCGCTGGTTCGAGCCCAGCTGCCGGAGCCAAATTGATAGATGAATTGCCTGATATACTGGGCAAACGGCCTCGACAGGTTAAGTCAAGGCCTTTTTAAATAGATTTTATAAATAGTTTACTATTGCAGCAAACATTAGGGTAAGCGTGTAATTTTCGTTGTATTTTATACTATAATACTTGAAAAAATTGTTAAGTAATGTTAGCATGAAAGCGTAAACTAAATTAAAACACAAATGTGTACAGGAGAAAAACAATATGGGTGTTCCCTATGTCAAATTGGCTAGTGCTGTGTCAGTGGCAGCCGTTGTTGGCGCAGTGGTATTTAACTCGCCAGCCAATGCTGCGCCGACTGCATTCACGTGGACGGGCGCTGCTGGCGACCACAAAATGTCAACTGCTGGCAACTGGAAAGACGGCCAAGTACCAACAGAGGGCTCTAAACTGGTGTTTACGTGTGCCAACGGAGCTAGTGAGACGATTCAGAATGATTTGAACGTTGCTTTGTCGGGCTTGGACGCTCAAAAAATGAACAATGTTACTGGCGGTCCGACATGCGCTAGCTACACGATTGATACGCTGAAATTTACATCGGATGCTGAGTTTAGTGGCGGACACACTAGCGCTGCCGATGAAGAGGGTAAAATCCCTAACATTTACGTTACAGGTGCTGTTACTGGCTTGTCAAACTTGAAATCTAACGGATTCGACGGCAAGTTCACTAGCAGGCCAACGATTAACCGTTTCGAGGTCGCTAATAGCGGATGTAATAATATAAGTTACTATATAAATGCTCCAGAGAAAGTTGTTGGCGAAAACGCTAGCGTACCGCTAGAAGGCGCTAATAATATTACAGTCAAGAGTGGCGGTCAGCTAGGAGTTAAATATGCTGATAACGAAACAAGCACTAGCAAAATTACTTTCGAAAACGGCGCGATGATTTCCCATGGAATAATTTGTTTGGGTTCTGGCGGCGGTTCTTCAAACGTGACAACAGTTCTATCTGGCGACATTGTACTAAATGGCAATGTTGAATATAAATTACTCTCGAATGTGACAGTGAAGATTACTGGCAAGCTCAGTGGTCCTGGTAAGCTGGTTGCTCACAAGGATAACAAGGGTACTCTGCTAGTTGAATCTTCGGACAACACCAGCGGTACGCCGAATGGCCAGCACGGTAATACCCACGAAGCTAAGCTGATAAAATTGGACGGTGATAAACCTAATGAGCCAGTGAATGTAAAAAAAGGTGAAACAGTCTTGCTAAACGGCAGCCGTTCTGACGTTTATGTCGATGAGGGCGGTGTATTTGGCGGTAATGCTACGGTAAAGAGTCTTAATGTGGCAGGTGTCGTTGCTCCAGGTAATTCGCCAGGCAAGATTACTGTACTGAATGACTTCTATATGAACGGTACTGGCGTATACAAGGCAGAAATTCTAGATAAAGATCATTATGATCAGATTGTTGCGCAGAGCGTCCAGCTTAGCAACGGTGGTAATTCTTCGAAATTAGAGCTGGTATATCTGCCTGGCGGTACCATCAAGAAGGGTGATACCTTTACGATTATCAACAATAACGGTAGCGCTTCGGTTCAAGGGACATTCAATGGTTTGCCCGAAGGTGCAGAGTTCGCTGTGGATGGCGCAACCTTCAAGATTAGCTATGTCGGCGGCGATGGCAACGATGTTGTACTAACGGCGCAGAATGATTCGACGGGTCCGAAGGCTCCAAATACGGGCGGCGAAAATGTAGCAGTTAATCTGGCTGGAACTATCGTTGGTGTGGCTTCGGCAGCAATCCTGCTATTCATGGCAAAACGAAAGAGTTTTGGTAAGAAATAACCAAGACTTATAACGATTAAGATTGGAGGCAGGCACGCCGTAAGCGGTTTGACGCGAGGCGTGCCTGTTAGCTATAATGAAGCAAGCAATGACGCAAAGAGAACGAGTTGCTCGTAGTCTGGAGGTACTGCCAAAAGCACGAGGCCGGGTAGTCGTACCGCGGCGCAGATTGGCGAATGATGTTGTAGCGGGCGCTGCTAGCCAGCCGAGTATGAAGCGAATTATGGATATCGCAGTGCAGCCTGCCTCGCCAAGTCCAAAAGAGCAGTCTCTTCAAAACAAAAAACCTAGAGATTATACGAGAATTAATAGAAAGCTGGCTCGGACAGCTCGCTTGCTTATTATTTATGAAAAACTAACAGCTGCTAGCCAGATGGGCGGCGAAAAACGCTCCACCAAGCGGCGCTTAAAAGAAATCATGAGCGGTAATTTTCGCAAGAAATTATCTGGTGTTGCGGCGTCGATTCTCTTGCTGGTTTCGGTATATTCACTGGTTGACTCTTGGCTGTTAAATAATCGGATAAAAGATACTGTAAATACAGCGACGGTGGCTGCACGCAGCGATAGCCCAAATGATCGACGGAGCAATGAAGGTAAAGACGAAACAAAAGTTTCTGGCGACGCCATCGCTAAATACAAGGTAGCTGCAGATTTACCGAGAGTGATTACTATTGAGAAGCTAGGGGTTAAAGCTCGAGTATTGCCGATGAGCGTTAATGCTGACGGCTCAATGCAATCGCCTGTCAATATTTTTGATACAGGATGGTATACTGGCAGCGTCAAGCCGGGGCAGCCGGGAGCATCTATTATTATTGGCCACGCATCTGGTATGACTTTGGGCGGAATTTTTAATAAGCTAGAGTCGCTAAATGTTGGTGATACAGTCAGCGTTGAACGCGGTGACGGCCAAATGTTGCGCTACCAAGTGGTTAAAAAACAAATAATAAAGCTATCTGATGTTGATATGAATAGTTTTATGCGTCCAGCTGATGGTGTGTCTGAAGGCTTGAATTTGATGACTTGCGCTGGGGAGTGGATAAAAAACTCGCAAACTCGCGATCATCGGGCGATGATATTTACCAAGCGAATATGATTAAACTAGTTGACTGTGCAAATGTAAATAATACAATGTAAAAACCTTGACTAGCACTATATATTGGGTGTACATTTGTATGTAAGCACTACATATGGTGTTTTCGTAAAACAAATACACGATTAAGTGTCGCTCCGCAGGGGTAGATCCGGAGCGTTTTAATGATGCATTCAGGAGGGTAATATGTATCAAACAATCAAAAAGCGCGACGGCCGTAAAGTGAAGTTTGACGCTTCCAAGATTACTAAAGCGATTGCTCGAGCTGGCGCTGAAACTGGCGAATTCGACGAAAAAGCCGCTGCTAAGCTTACCGATAAAGTGCTTAAACAGCTAGAAGCTCGCCAGACGCGTCTAGTGCCGGGTGTTGAGGAAATCCAAGACATCGTCGAAGACACGCTGATTGATTCCAAGTTCAAGAAAACTGCCAAAGCCTACATCATCTACCGCGACCAGCATAAAAAACTGCGTGAAATTACATCCAGCGCGCATGTTGATTTGATCGATAAATACGTTAATAATCTAGACTGGAAAGTCAAAGAAAACTCCAACATGGGCTACAGTTTGCAGGGCCTGAATAATTACGTTTCGGCGGAAATTACCAAGACCTACTGGCTGGATAAAATCTATTCGCCAAAAATCGGCCGGGCGCATAAAGAGGGAGATTTGCATATTCACGACCTCAATTTGTTGAGTGTCTACTGCGTCGGTTGGGATCTGATGGATTTACTGCGCCAAGGCTTCACTGGCGTTAAAAATAAAGTTGCTTCCAAGCCGGCTAAGCATTTTCGTTCAGCTCTTGGGCAGGTGGTCAATTTCTTTTACACTCTGCAAGGCGAGGCGGCTGGTGCTCAGGCGTTCTCTGATTTTGATACTCTCTTGGCGCCGTTCATTCGCGCTGATAAATTAAGCTATGACGAGGTCAAGCAAGCGCTGCAAGAATTCGTCTTTAACGTCAATGTGCCAACTAGGGTTGGTTTCCAGACGCCGTTTACCAACATCACACTTGATCTGGAATGCCCGAAACATATGGCCGGCAACCCGGTGATCATCGGCGGCGAGATGCAGGATACCAACTACGGCGATTATCAAGAAGAGATGAATATGCTTAACAAAGCGCTGCTGGAGGTGCTGTCTGAGGGCGACGCCAACGGCCGGGTCTTTACTTTCCCGATTCCGACGGTTAATATCACCAAAGATTTCAACTGGGATAATCCGGTCATTGAAAATCTTTGGGAGGCCAGCGCCAAGTACGGCATCCCGTACTTTTCAAACTTCATCAATTCCGACATGGATCCAGAAGACGCGCGCTCAATGTGCTGTCGCCTGCGCATTGATAATCGCCAGCTGGAATATCGCGGCGGCGGCCTGTTTGGCAGTAATCCGATGACCGGTTCGATCGGCGTGGTGACGATCAATCTGCCGCGCTTGGCGCTGAAATCAAAGAACGAGAAAGAATTTTTCAAGGGTCTGGGCGAATTGATGGATATGGCGCGCGACAGTCTGGAGACCAAACGCAAGGTGCTGGAGCAGCTGACTGATTCAGATATCAGTCTGTATCCGTACACCAAGTTTTACCTGCGCGATATTAAAAAGCGCTTCAACGAGTACTGGAAAAATCACTTCTCAACCATCGGTTTGATTGGCACCAACGAAGCGGCGTTGAACTTGCTGGGCGTTGACATTGGCACTGAAAAGGGTAAGGCATTCGCTGAGAAAACGCTTGACTTCATGCGTGACCGCTTGGTGGAATACCAGAAAGAAACGGGCAATAATTACAACCTGGAGGCGACGCCGGCTGAGGGTACGACTTACCGCTTGGCGCGGCTCGACAAGGCCAGCTTCCCTGACCGAGCACACTTTGCTAATGGTCTCGGCGCGGCGGTTAAGCATCCGTTCTACACTAATTCCAGCCACTTGCCAGTCAATTACACCGATGATTTGTTTGAGCTGATGGATTTGCAGGATAATTTACAGACTAAATACACGGGCGGCACGGTGATTCACTTCTTCCTGGGTGAGCGCATGGATGATCCGCAGACGCTGAAAAAATTAGTTAAGACGATTTGCGAAAATTACAAATTGCCGTACTTTACCTTCACGCCGAGCTTTTCAATTTGTGCTAACCACGGCTATATCGTCGGCGAACACCCGGCTTGCCCGAATTGCGGCGAGAGTACCGAGGTCTACTCGCGGGTGGTTGGTTTCTTGCGCCCAGTTTCCCAGTGGAATAACGGCAAGCAGGCTGAATTTGACATGAGGGAGCATTATGACGATGCCGCCGAACACCAGCGAGCTTGCGCCGTCGCTGTCCCAGCTTAAGGTGGCGATTGGCGGGATTCAGAAGCTGTCGCTGGTGGACTATCCAGGACACGTGGCGGCAGCACTGTTTCTCTCGGGCTGTAATATGCGCTGCGGCTATTGCCATAATCCGGAGTTGGTACTGCCCGAGCGTTTGGCGCCGAGCATCCCGGTTGAGGAAGCGATGATATTCCTAAAATCGCGCATTGGTCGACTAGACGGCGTGGTGATTTCTGGCGGCGAGCCGACAGTCAACGAGGATTTGCCGGTGCTGTGCCGGATGATCAAGAGCCTCGGTTTTGATGTCAAGCTGGATACCAACGGTACGCATCCAGATATAGTGCGCGGTATGGTCGAGGAGGGGACGATTGACTTCATCGCCATGGATGTCAAGGGGCCGCTGGAAAAATACGTAGAGATTGCGGCGCGGCCGATTGATCTAGCAGCAATCAAAGACAATGTGCGGCTGATGATTGATTCAGGGATTGGTCATGAATTTCGGACGACTATCGTTCGCGAGCAGCTGGAGGTGGCGGATTTTGAAAAGATTGGCGAACTAGTTAAAGGAGCTAAGCGATTTGCCTTGCAACATTTTCGCACCGGCACCACCATTAGCCCGAAATTTGCCAACTACCATACCTTTACTGACGAAGAATTTAGAGCCGCTCAAAAAATAATGGAAAGGTATGTCGAAGAATGCGTGATTCACTAACTGTCGAAATTGTGCATGTGCGCCAGGAAAACCCCGAGGTGACGACGCTGTATTTTGCGCGGCCGTTTGACTTTATGGCGGGGCAGTATATCACAGTGTTCATTGAGGGCAGCCAGGTGCGCGAAGGCAAGGCCTATAGTATTTCTTCGCGCCCAGATGAGGAGCTGATGTCGATTACCGTGAAAAATGTTGGCGGTGAATTCTCTAGCTATTTGTGTTCGCGTCAAGTTGGCGATAGGCTGCAAATTAGCCGGGCGTACGGCGATTTCAATCCGCAGACTGAGCGGCCGCTGGTTGGCATCGCGGCGGGGTGCGGGCTGAGTCCGATTTGGAGTATTTTGGCGGACGCCAAGCAGCCGACGTTCCTTTATTTCAGCCAGAAATCGCCAGAATATATGGTGTTTGCGGATGAGTTGGCGTCGTCGAATATTGCCGTTAAAAAGTTTAGCACGCGCCAGCAGGTCGAGGAAAAGAACGGCTGGCATAACGGGCGGTTTGAAGTGGCTAAGATTGTTAGCGAAGTGCCAGATGATGCGCACTTTCTGGTCTGCGGCAGCCTGCCGTTTGTACGCGATGTTTGGCAAAAACTAACCGCCGCTGGCGTTGATGAATCACATATTTCAACGGAGACATTTTTTGAGCAATGATTGGAGAGGCGACTACAGGAGAATCATCACCAACAGGAATTGATGGTGATGATTTTGACATTTTGTCGCTGAGAGGTGAGGATTTTTCGTCTGGCATTGGCGACATTGGTGAAGAGGTGAATGCTGATAAAGACGAGGCGGCAAGCAGTCTTGACCTGGTGGCAGTGGCCAGCGGTGAAGAAAGACTTGATACCGCGATGAGCGATATGAATAGTAACAATAGCTCAGAAACATTGACGCCAGTTAACCCCGAGTTGTGCGAAAAATTTGGTACAATTGCCTGCATTGGTTGTGATTTTGCGCTATTGTGTGCTGAACGTCAGGCGGCGATGGCAGCAAAGAATAACGAAGACCAGCCCTATAAACAACTCAGCACACTTGAGCAATTACTCCAAGAAGACAAAGCACCGGGTGAGATTGTCTGGGCGCAGTCTACGCCAGATGATGATGTTAGTAGAGAGCAGCTGCTAGCTGTTAATGAAGAACAGTCATTGATAGATGATAGTCCAAGTATATTTAAGTCTGAATCAGAGCCTGAACCTAAGCCTAAACCCGAACCCGAAGAAAAACAACCGCTATCAGACACTCAACCATCTCCTCGGCTGTCTAACAAGCAAAAGGAAGCAGCTGCAGCGCTATCTCAGGTTGCAGATGACGGCAGTGCTAATCTTGAGGCCAATTCTAATTTGGCTGCTAAAGCATCGAAAGAACCTCTTGCGCAAATCTACAGCGATAATACCAATGAGTACATCAGACAAGATGAATTACTGCGAGCAGCAGACCGTGCAGCGGATGACTCGGATAAGCTTATTAATCAGCAAACAGCAACAGTAAGCCGCGCTGCCCAAACAACTCAGCGTTCAAACAAACATGTCGACCAGGAGGTGCTATCAGCTGTTAATACAACTGAACAAATCTCGTCAGTTAACACTCGTCAGGCGATTCAAATTCCTGAGCCAGAGGACACTGGCAGCACTGTTGCGACAACTCGCTCTCAGAAAGAGTCAGCGATAGAAAAAGTATCGAGCACGCCAATTGATGCGAATGATAATTTAGCCGACAGCAGGACTTCTACTGTGGTCGACAGAGAATATAGTACACAAGAGCCGCCAGTTCTAAAGCCAAAATCTATTAGCGCAGAGAATAATAATCTACTTAAAAAAACTACTCCGAAAAATATTACAACTAGGCCTAATAGTGATTCATCAACAGATTTTGAAGTCTCAGCCGAGATGTCTTTAGAGGCTAAAAAAAATCCGTCGATAGATAAGCAAAACCCGTTGGCTGACGATAAAAAGGATAACATTAGCTCTCCTTCCGCGGTTGAATCTGTTGATTATTCCAAAAAAACTCTGCCAGAAACTCGATTGGTAAACGATGTACAAAATACATCAGATGGAGAGGATTCAGCCGTAAAGCTTGTCGAGAAGGAAAGTGCGCCGTCAAAAAAAGCAGTTGTTAAAAATCATAATACACATTACAGTGATAGTGCTAGTGTGTTTAATCAGATAGAGCAGGTAGAAACGGTCGCAAATACTTCTTCTGTAAAATTGCCTGCAGAAACTGCTAGTTGGGCTAGCGAAAATGAAATCTTTGTAGTTGACCGGGAAGAAACTTTTGCTAATAACCATAGGAAGAAGTTTATGCAACGCGAGGTAGTACCAATAGATGGTGGTAACGACTTGCCGACTTTACCGCAGAACGAACTAACGCCAAAAGTTGATACTAATCAAGGTCCAGAGCCGAAAAATACTACTGAGATAAATATTCAATTACGTTCTGCCCGGTCCTCTGAATTATTGCCAAAATTGGATGAGATGGTAAATTCAGTGTTGCCACCGAGCGGGTCTTTAAAATCTGAACTATTATCTAAACTGGATAAGACGTCAAGCAGCTTGCAAGAGCATGACGAGAGACAAACCTCTGAACTATGGCCTAAGCCGGATGAGGCGTCAAATCAATCGATTGATCAAGTGGACTTTGAAGACGACAAACCAGTTCGTCAAAAAGCTCAGCAAACAAGAATCACACAGCCAAACGAAAACGACACAATATACGTTGATTTGAGGAATGAGCATGCTAGCAGCGAGGTAGACAGTCTGCACAGCGAACCAACTGCGGACTATGTGAATCAAATAGAAATGAATAATGATAATGATAATGATAATGACTTGAATTGCCAACTAAATGATAATAGCGGCAGCCAGGCGG
>CAURUO010000002.1:0-126434 GCA_963528515.1 uncultured Candidatus Saccharibacteria bacterium | reverse complement strand
CGCCACCGCCGCCTTGATTGCCGCCTTGACCGCCACCGCCGCCTTGATTGCCGCCTTGACCGCCACCGCCGCCTTGATTGCCGCCGCCGCCAGAATTGGACTGTCTAGGCATAGGGGGAATACGTTCAATCTCTTGGCGCACGGCTGACGAAATGCCGCCAGCTGTTTTAGGGTCGGCTTCTATGTCGGCGCGAGCCCTCATTAACGATCGCATGTATGAGTTGTCGGCGTTATGGCGTGCCTCGTTTTCTGCAAATGTTACCATCTTGTTGACGGCATTTGCGTCTGCGTTGGCTAAACCTTGGCCGCTAGCTTTGTTTTGGATATAGTCGCTCATAGCTTCTTGTTCATTGTAAGTACCTTGCCGGATAGCCTCGAGCTGCTTGCCGCCTAGCCATGGCGCTTTCTTGGCGCCAGATTGGGCGATAGCGTTGGCTGCCTCTTTTTGTAGCGAGGCGTCCCCGAATGAAGCAGAGGCTGTAGCTAGGTTGGCAGCTTGCTCGCTGGTCATATGCGGAGCCAGAGCCTGCATAGCAGCGCGCCGCTGATAAGAGCTTATACTATTGCCAGCTCTATCTTTGCCTGTAATAGCTATTTGAGATAACTCATCAGACGACATATTATTATCAGCGATCCAAGCGCTAGCCGCCTTCATGCGTTCATTGTCCTCTGCCAGGGCTGCTGCC
This sequence comes from uncultured Candidatus Saccharibacteria bacterium, assembly GCA_963528515.1. GTDB lineage: Bacteria > Patescibacteriota > Saccharimonadia > Saccharimonadales > Saccharimonadaceae > Saccharimonas. The sequence goes on along the minus strand of CAURUO010000002.1, from coordinate 125,748 downwards.
GAGCCGCCTAGTTTGCGTTTCTGGCCGAAATCGCCGCTCTTAGCATTAAGTCTTCTATTGGCTGCCGATCGCCAGTTTCTAAAGTTAGCAATACCTCCTTTACCTCGATAAGTGCCGCCGCGTATCTGAGCGTTCCTAAGCTGTGCCTTTTCGCGGCGATGCTTACCAAACTGGCTAGTGAGTTTATTTTCTCGCCACTTGCCGACCTTGTCGGTCATTTTATCTCGACCCTTATTCATCTTTTTATTAGCCCAGGCAATTGCTCCACCAATACCGATGATTTCGACAGCATTTCTAACTAGTTTCGGTACCACTAATAGAGGTGCGAATATCAATAGAGTAATAACAGATTTCAAGATGAAATCATTATCCTCAATGCTGGCGCCAAGAACTCTTGCTGCTAAATTACTAGCTCCGTATACTAATCCCACCATCGGGAAGACCATTAGGGCAGCCTTGAAGACATTCCACCACTTCTTATATAGACCTTCGGTATTTGGCATTATCATCGCGGTGAATGCTAGTGGTGATATTACGGTACATAGGATGATGATAGCCTCTCGTACGCCCAGCAAGAAAATTGTAGTCACTGCCGTAATTACCACGAATAGTAGTACCGAAATTACTGTCGCTAACGCGAAATATCCTACCGTCAACAATAGAGCACCAGCCGCGATGCCACTAATCCATCCTTGGTCGCTATCATTCCAATCTCCTGCTGGCATACCACCGACAGCAGCGGTCGAGATGAAATTGAAAGCGCTTGATCCAACGACGTTAGACAGATCTATTAATAATCCACATATATAAAATGACGAGTTAACTACTATTGCACCGATGACTAGCTTCGGTAACATTCGCTTTATACCGTAGTTATCTAGGCCATATCCAGTTATTTGCGAAAAGATGACGAACAAGAAAAATACCACGAAAAGGATATTGGCATAATCGCGAATCTTTGCCCAATACGAATAGACAGAGCCCTCGGAAGTATCGCCTAGAATGCTTTTTGTATCAACAGTTAACATTTTGACTAGTCTCGCGCGTGCTCCCTCGGACATACTAGCTAGAGTGTTGACAACTGGGCAAATTACCCAACCAATATAATCAATTTTGCAGTTTTCCTGGTCTTCTGCCTCCTCGTCTGCTGGTGGTGGAGCTTCTTTTGTGGAGCCCTGAGCTGCTTGACAGGCAGCCAGTTCTTCTGGTGAATCTTTATATTTGGTTGTACAGAATGCTCCGTCGCTTAGATGTCTGAAACCTTCTGCGCAGGCTTCTAGTGCTTTACCGCTAGAATAGCCTAAACTTTTGCAGGCCTCTTCATATTCTTTTGATCCAGATGTGGAGGCGGCGGTTCCACCTTTGCTAGCTGCGGCGGCAGCTTCAGCCGCAGCTATTTTTTTTAAATATTCTCTATACCCTGCTACTGGTGGCTGTTCTGAGTAACCAATCAATCTACGCATAACACTACTGCATGTTATAGCTTTGTCATCTTTATCGCCAGAACTAAATTCGGTCATTTGCGAACCGTCGCTCTCGTTATTTATTGTATTTAGTTTATCTTTTGCCTTGTCGGTAGTGAACCTATGTTCTTCACTGGTTCCATCTTTGTTGAATATCTGTATTGGATAGTTTGTTTCGGTAATTGCGCTTTTGTCAGTGCCTTTATCTGTTACATTACAGTATTTGCGCACGATTTGATAGTATATATAGTACAGCTGGGCGTCGGTAATCGTAAAGTTACCTTTCTTCTTTATCGCCTCTATGAGAGTGGCTCTGACAACATATAAGTTCTTGCCGTCCTTGCACTGTTTATCTACGGTAAGACCGTCATCTTTAAAATCAAACAACACCTGACTTTCTTTATTTATTGAACATAGAATTGCTCGAGGGTTACTGCCGCTAAATCCTATACCATTCATAAAGCTCACAAAACTAGTTATAGATAAACTACCACAGTTCTGTACGTTATCATCACCGCCGTAACCGCTTACGCCAGCATTAACTTTACCTGAGGCGCTATGAAAAAGAAGAGCTTCTTTCTTGTCGTTTAGATCTCCATTGTTTGCAGCATTCTGTCCGTCAGGATTAAAAATATAATTTCCCTGTTTGAAGCATGAAAAATACACATGTGCTGTACTATTCTTCTTAGCGCTACTAGCGATTTCGTCAGTAAAATAGCTATCGCTAGCTGCGAAAGCGACCTCGTTTATCATAGACGACAAAGAAGATATCGCTAGTAGTAGAGCTAAAACAAAAAGCGCTATCCTTTTATACATAACCATAATATACTATACAGTATCTGTGTAGTAAATAAAACAAAAAAGCGCTGTAATAGCGCTTTTTCTTAGTATTTAAGCGGTTTATTTATTTTGATCTAGTCTGTCCGGTGAGTTCTTCGACAGCTATTTTTTTGATAGATAGCTCGCCTGCACTTGTTTTGTCAAGATAAGCGGTGAAACGCCGTCTGTCGTTTTCCGGATCCATCACTGCGTATCTAGGATCTGATGGGTCTAGGTTGGTCTTTGCGCAAGTATCCCACACTAATCTAACAGTGTTGTCAGGAAGCACCGAAGCTTCTGCTATATCGCCTTTTTCGTTTTTTGGCGTAACTTCGTCTATCCTATAGAATTCTCTCCCTTCTGTGAGCGGGGCGACTCTATGATCGAAAAATTTTTCATTTGCATTGCCGTCTACAGCTATACCAACGTTAGCATAGCATCGTTCATTTACCCAATCAAAGAATTCTGGAACACCTTCTCTATCAAGAGCATCTGAGCTCATAGTCAACTTAATAAAATTTTCTTTTACATGGTCGCAGATAGAGTCGGCCAGATATCCTGAAGTACCTTCTTTGACTACGTATTGGCCGAATACATTATCAGTACCTTGGTTGAGTACGGTGGGACAGGTGAGGCAGTTGATGGCATCAATAAGCGCTACGGCTATCTCTTGACAGGCATCGCTATCCCATCTGTATCTGCTTCTTACTTCTTTAAAATTCGGTAACACGAGTTTTTCACGTAGCTTATCTTCTGGAACAATTTCGGATAGATCTATCGGAGTTTCTGCTTCTGGCGTTGGTGTTGCCTCTGGTGTTGGTGGTGGTGTGGGTTGTGCGTCAGCTGTCCGCATCGGTATGTCTGCGGTGCTCGGGTTGGCTGGTTTATTTTCAGCAGGGTATTTATTACCAGAGCAGGCTGCTGCAAGCGCAGCTGCCAAGCTGGCGGCTCCTGTAAACATTAGTAATTTACGGCGGCTAACACCTTCTCTTTCTGCTGCCCCTGGTTGACCCTCTGGTTGTTTTGGACCTGTTACCATAAAACTTCAATCCCCTCCTTCGGGATTAGTGGCTTATGATGTCTATGCGACCCACCTCGCATTTGTGGTATTATTATACATCTTTATGGCGAAATAATCAAGTCGTCGGTACTATTTTCGCTAATCATCATCGTCGTCATCATCGTCGCCATCGTACAAATCGCCAGCAAATTCCTTGAGGACGTCGACGGCTTGGTCGGTCATAGGCTGGCGCACGGTTGGTGTGTTGAGGATTTGGACAGCCATCTTGCGGGCATTCCGGCGCCGCTTGTTGAACCGCTTGATCAGGCTCTGGCGGGCGTCTGCTTCGCTGTTCGGCAGGCCTTTATCGCCGAGTTTCTTCTGCTCGGAGCTGATGCTGTCCTCGATGAGCTTGTTGAACTGCGTCCTGGTCAGGTCGCTCGTATCAATATCGGCGAACATCACAGCTAGGGCGTTAGCGTTAGCGTTAGCGATAGTGCTGGTTTTGATGCGTCCCTCGAGAATCTGGCGGAAGGACTGGTATTGCAGGCTTTCGTCGCCGTAGAATTCACCGTTGAGGACAGCCTTGAGCGATTTGTCGCTGAGGGCTGGAGCTGCTTGCATGAATTTAGTTTTGATAATAGCTTGCTCGACCGAGCGGCGGAAGTCGTAGTTGTAGCCAGTGGCTATCACATTGCCATGCTCGTCGACTACTCTGCCGGTTTGTTTAATGACATTCATCTTTTGTTCGTACGAGCCGACGTCGAACAGTTCAGCGATCGACATGTCGCGGACGTAGTCGTCGCGGGCGTCGAATGAATAGCTGCGGCCAGCGGCGTCGGTAACATGCAGCTGGGTAACCGGCTGGCCAGCGGCGTCGGTGCCTAGTTTGCCAGTAGCCAGCGCTTCAATTTGTCCAGGGTCGAGTTTGAAGTGGTGGGCCAGTTCGGCTTGCTGTGCGATCTTTTCGCCGGCTTCTTTGCGCGATTTCGCGACGTATTCGGCTAACACTGCCGATTGGCTGCCAATGCCAGCGGCGTATTCGCGGACTAGTTTGCCGTCGACGCGGACGGTGTTATCGAGCATCATAGTGTTGACTTCGCTGGCTAGTGCCTGTTCGGCGGCGCGTTTGGCACTGGCGGTTAGATTGGTCTCGATGTTAGCGCGTTTGATGTCGCGGGCGACGTGTAGCACATAATTTTGCGTTGGAATGTCGGCGCCGCGCAGGTTGACTACGTGTTCGCTTTGGTCTCCCTGGGCGATGATTTCGGCGTGCATCTTGCCGAGTTTTTCTTTAGCGCGGGCAGCATCGAATTCGCTCTTCTTGACGCTCAATTCTAGAGCTTTGTAGCCTGGGCTGGTTTGTGCCAAGGTATCCCAGCGGGCTTGCTGATCGTTGCTGATACGCTGTTTGTGCGCCTCGACGGTGCGCCGGGCGGTGTCGACTTCTTGGCCGACTCTGCTTTCGTTGAATTCATTTTGGACGCGGGCTTTGTCGATTTCGGCGAGTTGTTGGCGGTGTGTCAGATTTTGATGGCCGCGGTCGAAGGCGTTGTCGAGCTCGGACTTGTGGATGCTGGCCCGGCGACGGCGTGCTTCAAGCGCCTGGCCGTGCGGCGTGGCGTAGAAGGTGTTGCCGATTTCTGATTTGCGGGCTTCGTTCTCGCCCTCGACTGTCTGGACAGAGCGCCGGCCGTAGCGGTCGTTATCCCACTCGGTAGCGTTGTTGCTGGCGGCGGCTTCGTAAGCGGCGGTTAAGCCTTTGCGGCGCTGTGTGCGGCGATGTTGCCGACGTACGGCCGAGTTGACAAAGTTAGCGCGGCTGCCGTGGGCTCTGTTGATGGCGCGGGCGGCTCTTTTTAGCTTCGGCGACCTTCTGAAGATGCCTCTGTCGGTATTGATTAGGCTCTTGCCAGCGCGGTTTTTGGCGGCTTGGTAAGCAGCGCGTTCCTGCGCCCAGTTGCGGGTGCGATCGATGATACCGCGGTTCGGATTGTTGACAATACCAGCGAGTTTGCCGAGCAAGTTACCGCTAAGCTTGATGATAAGCGGTGTGATGGCGATCGGTGCAACCTGCACAGCTAAGCCGATGATAATTTGGGTAATTGAGTCGCCGGCATTAGCGATGATAGCGTAGCCGGCTAGCTGCGCCGCACCGAAAATGAACGATATAAGCGGGAACATTAGCAGCATGGTGGCAAAAAGATCTTTCCACTTATCGAAATATTTATTTGTGCTCGGCAATACGTAAGCCACGAAAGCTAGCGGTGCAACGATGATACACAGGGTGATTAGCGCTTGGCGCATAGCCAGAACCACCATCGCCACGATGGCTGCGACGATAGCGCCGACTAACATCGTGGTTAGCAGTGTTAGCGACGGGCCGATACCGCCGTTAGCGACGACCACCTTGCCGAGTACGCCGCCGCCAGCTAGCACTACCCCAGTGACGCCAGTCCATGACAGCTCGTCGCCGAGACGGCCGTGGCTAGACAAACCGTGTCGGACGTCGGTAAAGAACTGTTGTATTGATGAGCCGAGTACGTTCGAGGTGTCGACTAAAGCGCCAGATATCCAATACGAAACGTTGACCAAAATGGCCCCAATGATTAAGCGCGGCAGCATTGATTTGATGCCATAGTTGCTCAGGCCTTGGTTGGTGATTTGCGCGTAAATAATCAGCAAAAACACCAGGACGAAACAGACATTGGAGACGTCGCGGACTTTTTGCCAAATTTCGTAAATCGGGTTGTTTTTGGTGGTGTCGGTTTGCAGCGTGTGGACGATCAGGAAACTTTTGATGATGTCGAGTACGCCGTCCATCCGGTCGGCGATAAGCTGCGTAGCCGGGCAGACGAACCAGCCGACGTTAACTTTACAGTTGTCGCCGTCATCATCGCCGTCTGCTTCTGGTGCGTTGGCGATAGATACTTTGGTTGACGAGGATTGCGTCGATGGATCGTATATACCGCTGCGCAAAAGATAGCTAACCGCCTGGCCTTCGGTGGCAGTTTTGGCGTCGCCTTCGGTCAAGATGAGGTGGATACCTTCGTTGTCTTCGTATTTGTAGCCGTCGTAGCCAGCGATTGGCAGGCTTTTGGTTTTTTCGCCGCTAGCAAACGACGCTTTGTCGATTCTGGTATAGGTATGTTTCTGGTAAATAATGGTATCGTTTTTGGTAGAACGCTCGGCATCGGCAGCTGCTGCTGGCCGCGATAGTGCTAGAACACTAGCAAATAATGCTATCGTTACTGCCGAGAGCACTAAAAATCCTTGCCGCAAGGATATCCTACCCTGCAGGCATGTTCTTACCCAATCCCGCATACTACTATTCATTATAGCACTTTTACTACAAAAAGTCAATGAGCGCCATCAGGAATATTAATGTTTGTCAAAAATGTTTGCAAATATGGACTACCAGCGCTATACTCTAATTAGGAAGCTATACGCGTTATGAAACAGAAACTAACAACCTGTCTGATTGCTCTAACCAGTACTGTTGGCGCGCTGTTGCTATTTAGCCGGTCGGTTTACGCGTTGGATTGCGCGGTGTTGCCTGATGAGATATGTTCGAAAGCTGGAGAAGGTGAAGCTATGTTTGAATTGCTCAAATTTATCCTGAATATATGTGTTGCTATAGTTGGTGTTGGAGCTGTTGCGATGTTTACTTGGGCGGGAATCTTGTATATTAGCGGTGATTCTAATAGTAATCGCGTTGCCCAAGCCAAAACGATTATGACCAATACGACTATTGGTGTTATTGCCTTTGCCTTGATGTATTTGGGTTTGAATTGGTTAATACCAGGAGGAATTTTCAATTGATGAAGCGCCTTGTTATATTTTTGAGTATGATTGTTATCATCAGCTCTCTTGTTACGGTAATCATTCCAATAAAATCGTATGCAGCTGATACTTCTTGTAATGCTTATGTTTTTGCAATACCTGCTTGGTACAACGGAATGATGACGAAGAATGGTGATAACTGCGAATTTGAAGGTATCAAAGCAGACTCTAACAAGCTTGACATTAGACGTACATTGCTCAAGATAATTCTAAATGTTATTCGTGCACTTCTAGTAGCATCCGCTTATGTTTTTGTGTTCTTTTTGGTTAAAGGTGGGTTCCAATATATATATAGTACTGGTTCGCCAGAAGGTGTTAGCGGTGCGAAGAAGACAATTCAGAATTCTATGATTGGACTACTCATTGTAGTTTTTTCTAATGGCATAGTAGCCACTATAGGGGAACTAATATGACGCGCTTGTCTGATATGTTCCGTCTAGCAGTGTACAAAATCACTACCGACGACATCGGATACAAACCTACCGCAAAAGAAGATACTACTGTGCAAGGTTTGCTAAACAGCGCATACTATTGGGCGACAATCGTGGCGGTTATCGTTATCGTTATTGCTGGTTTTATGTACACTACGTCACAGGGAGACCCTAATAAAGTTGCTAGAGCAAAAAACGCTATACTATATGCTATAGTTGGTCTAATAATTGTTTTGGCTGCGGTTGCGATAGTAAACTTCATTTTGGCAACAGAACTATCACCTTCGGCTTATACTAAATTGATAGAACTTGCTTCCGTAGGTAATGATATGATTATGATAGGTGGAGTATTATGAATATAATATATAAATATATTATACACCGTAAGGTTTCTATATTTGTGCTCGCGTTAGTTACTAATGTAGTGGTAAGGACAGTTGTAGACGCTGTTGATTTAGGTTGTTCTGAAGATGAAGACCCTGACTGTGGTCTTTCACCCAAGAGTAGTTTGTATGGCAGGACCTTCAGAGGTGAATTATCGTGGGCTTTATGGTTTTTAGCAGCAATCTCGGTAATTATGATTATCATTGGTGGTTTTCGTTATGCTACCTCGCAGGGTGACCAGCAGCAAATACAATCTGCTAAGAAAACTATTCTATATTCAGTTATTGGTTTGCTAGTTTCTTTTTTTGCGGCAATCATTGTACAATTTTTTGCAGACAACCTTATTTAGCCTAATAAGAAGGAGGAAATTACAATGAAAAAACTATTAATCGCAATGATTATGATGGCGGTAGTTATATGCAGCTCGTTGACTGCCAGTGCTGAAGGTGGTGGTCCTGATTGCACATCGCCTACAGGATGTGTTTCTAAAGGACTTAATAAAACTATTACAGCAGATAATAATACGACCTTAGGTGATATCATTGCAAATATTACTAAAGTATTGTTGTTTCTAATGGGTGCAATCTCGGTAATTATGATTATCATTGGCGGTTTTCGCTACGTCACCTCGCAGGGTGACCAAACGCAAATGCAATCAGCCAAGAATACTATTTTGTACGCTGTTATCGGGTTGATAGTGGCGATAGCTGCTTATGCGATTGTTAGCTTTGTTGTTACTCAATTTATTGAAACTCCTGCTACCCCCGCTACTACCTAGCAGTGTGAAACAATCCCAATTATTTGCCGAATGTTGTATAATAACCTGTATAAGATTAATAAATCATACAGAAAGGATCGACCGTATGAGAATTAAACTAAATAAAGATAGTATCGTCGGTTTGCTAGCGGTGCCAGCACTGGCGCTATCGGTGGCGGGCGTGATGTTTCAAGCGACGCCAGCATTTGCTGACCCTTCAACTGAAAAGCCAACTTTGACTGTGTCGGGTGGAGCTAGCTCTGCTAAAGGTGATGACCAATCAGCTTGTCTGTTTGGCAATGAAAAAGGTTGCGACCAGGGACAGACGCCTATTTTCCGCATCGTCACTAACGTTCTATTGTTTGTCATCGGCGCTGTATCGGTGATTATGCTAATCATCGGCGGCTTTCGCTATGTTACCTCGCAGGGCGACCAGACCCAGGTGCAGTCGGCCAAGAATACCATCTTGTATTCAATAGTTGGTATTGTAGTGGCAATTCTAGCTTACGCGGCGGTCAACTTCGTGATCTCCAGCTTCGTTAAGTCGGAATAGTACCTGTTGCTTTCAAAGCATAATAACCGCGCTTGAATTGGCGCGGTTATTTTATATGTTTTGCTTTCTTCCGCTGGTATGCTAGTTTTTGGTTTATACAACAAAAAACCCGCTTGCGTTTGCTTGCGGGTTATTTTATCTAATTTTCCCTGCTCTATTGGATAGCAATCTTCTTGGCTTGTTCTTGCTTGACCTTGGTGAAGCTAATAGTTAGAACACCATCCTTAAGTACTGCCGAAACCTCGTCTTCTTTAACAGCTACTGGCAATGCTAGCGTGCGGCTAAACTCGCCCCAATAGCATTCTTGGATATGCCAGCGCGAAACGGCGGTGTCGTCGCCGCTTGATAGAGTACCGCTGATGGTCAAGATGCCGTCAGAGATACTAACATCGAGGTCTTCTTTGTTGACGCCGGCGGTACGAGCCTTAATCACTAGCAACTCGTCAGTCTCATAGACATCAACGGCTAGCTGGCCTGGAAAGTCTTCTTCCTGCTCTTGCCAGGCGCTATCATCGGTCTGCTGCTGAGGTGCTGCCGCGGCTGGCGAGTTATTGTCGTTCGTTAAACTGTCATCGTTGAGAAATGCTGCAGCCAGCTCGTCTCCGATCAACAGATCGTCATCTTGTTTACGTGCCATTGATGTCCTCCACTATTCTCGTTGGCTGATTGAAATTTATACTATCATTATAGACTATGCATAGCGTATAATCAACTGTATAAACCATAAGAGTGTAAAAAACACAATGATGATTTCCCTGCTCGATATACTAGCTCCCCACTACTGTTGTTCTTGCGGTGAAATTGGCAGAATTATTTGTGACAATTGTAAAAATAACATCATCTCGCGAGCTTCGCGGCGGTGCTTGCTGTGCGCAAAAACTATTCGTAATTCCAGCGGTTTATGCCAGCGCTGCCAGCCGAGAGCGCCTTTTGAAAATGCTTGGCATGTTGGCGAACGAAGCGGCGCTTTGAAGCTGTTGATTGGTGCTTATAAATTCGAACGAGTTGGCGGTGCTTATCGCGAGATTGTTGATTTGCTGGATACGCGCGTATCAGAATTACCTGCCGGGACAATTGTGGTGCCAGTACCGACGATTGCGTCGCACGTTCGCCAGCGCGGTTTCGATCACGCAGCGAGGTTAGCCAAGGAGTTTGCTAGGCGCCGAAAGCTCCCTTATCGTACGATACTGCATCGACGAACCTCATCAGTCCAGCATACTGCCGATAAGAGCGAGCGCTGGCAGCAAGCGAAGCAGGCTTTTGTTTGCGACAGCTCAGAGGCTGCTAGCTGTTTGTTGATCGATGATATTTACACTACTGGAGCGACATTGCATTATGCTGCCAAATCTCTGCTGGATAGCGGAGTCGAAAAGGTGTCGGTAGCGGTAGTAGCGCGGCAGCCTATCCAGAGTAGCTAATCTCTGATATAATAGGTTCGCTGGAGAGGTGACCGAGTGGTTGATGGTACTGGTCTTGAAAACCAGCGTGGGGCAACTCACCGCGGGTTCGAATCCCGCCCTCTCCGCCAAGAAAATGCCTTATTTACTTTTATAAAAATGAAATTATTTTAGCGGCTGGAGGCGCCATAGCCGCCAGTAGTAGTACCGCTGCCGCCAATACCGCTACCTGATGGGCTAGGTATAAAATTGCCGATGACGAAATTAACGGCCGCGTAGGCCAGAATTGCCACGATTATACCGACTAGCGCGTAAAGGATAGTGTTCTTGGCTGATTGAACTTTCGAGGCGTCGCCGCCAGATACGATATATTTTAGCCCGCCGATGATGAGCATGATTACAGCAACAGCGCCAACGATGAATAGCAAGACACTACTCACTCGTGAAAATACGCCAGACTCGCCGAATAAGGTGGTTGGCTGGTCGGCACCGCGCGCCGAACTAGCGCCGTCTGCAATTGAGCCGATAGCTGCTACCGGCAGCGGCGACAGCGCAGCAATAGCGATGGTAATTGAAGCTAGGATTCTAATGATAATATTAGTGCTTTTCATAATGATTTTTGAAGTCCTTCTAGTTATTAGTATACATGGTTATCATCAAAAATCTATGCAGCAATGGTAAAATATGCTAAACTGGTAGCGATTGGAGCTTTACTATTGGTGATAGCTTCGTTCGGAGGAGTACCCAAGTGGCTGAAGGGGACGGTTTGCTAAATCGTTAGTACGGGGAGACCTGTAGCGGGAGTTCGAATCTCCCCTCCTCCGCCAAGAAAAGTAGAGGCTGTTTGTTGTCCTCTATTTTTTTGTGGTAATCACTGCAGCCATGATATAATGCGGTTATGCAAGACGACTCATCGCAAGATTGGCAAAAACCAGCAGAGACAGCTTCTGGGGCGCCTTTTCAAGCGGCTGTTTCAGAAGCAGAGTTAAATACGAGTGCAGAATCGACCCAGCCGGCTTCAGTTGATGCCGAGGCGGCAGATTCAGCTGCTCCAACTGATCTTAATTCAGCAGAGGACAATGCTCCAGCATTTGGTAATGATGCAACGCCAGCGGTCGAGCCTGACGACAGCGAAATACTTGTACGCTGGCAAGGTCCAGAGCATCTTTATAGCGAGCGTTCAATGATGTGGTATGCAGCTTTGGCGCTAGCGACGCTCATAATGATGGCAATTGCTTATTTTGCGTTTAATTCGCTGACATTCACCATTTTGTTGCCAGTGATGGCGGTGGCGCTGGGCGTGTACGCGCATCGGCCGCCAGAGATTATTGATTATACCTTGACCCGCAAGGGTCTGTATGTTCGCGACCGGCTAATGCTGTATGATCAGTTTAAATCGTTTGATGTTGTCACTATCAATAATGTTCATCATATTGCGTTAATTCCGCGCAAGCGCTTCCAATTAGGGCAGAATATTTACTTTCCTGAGGAATCAGGCGAGAAAATTGTCGACATGCTAGCAGCGCGCCTGCCGATGAAAGAGGTCAAGCCAGATTTTATCGACCGGATACTAGCCAAGCTTCACTTGTGAAAAGTGTTTGAGTATGCTATTATCAGCTAGTTAGCACCCGTAGCTCAGCTGGATAGAGCGTTGGTTTGCGGTACCAGAGGTCGTGCGTTCGAATCGCGCCGGGTGTACCACATGTTTTTATACGAGCCTGGATCGGATGGTTCGTGTCTGATGATTTGGAGCGTCTGCCCTGCTGGGCGGGCGCTTTTCGTTTGGCAGACAGTTGCTATGCTGCTGATGTTTGTGATTAAATAGAAGTATGACTAATGAGGAATTATCCAATCAGATACAAAAACTAAGTGATATCGTTGCCAATTTGGCGAAAACGATGAACGAGCGGTTTGAACAAATCGACAGACGCTTTGCTCAGATTGATAGGCGCTTTGAGCAGATAGACAAGCGCTTTGAGCAAATTGATGAGCGCTTTGCTCAAATAGACAGACGCTTTGAAAGAGTTGATAGGCGCTTTACTCAAATAGACAAACGCTTCGAAAAAAACGACGAGCAGTTTGCACAAATCGACGAACGTTTCAACAGCATTGATGAACAGCTCGCCGATATTCGCAACGACCATAAAACATTGGTTGATATCGTGAAAGATATGGATTTACGAATGGATAAGGGCTTCAATGAGCTAAAAGCTGAAGACGGCAAAATTCATGCCGAGATTGCTAGTCTGCGACTTGAACTTTACCACGAATCTGGCAGCCGCGAGCTGGTGGACGATACTTTGTATGGTTCGTTGGACAAGCGCTTGCGCCGACTAGAGGCAAAGTTTCCTGATTTGGCGTCGAGCCAAGCGGTGTGATATTTGGCGGAGAGACAGGGATTCGAACCCTGGGTACGATTGCTCGCACACACGCGTTCCAGGCGTGCACCTTCAACCACTCGGTCACCTCTCCTTCGCTTACAATTCTACCAGAAAACGCCAGAAATATGAATCGTGCTTCACTCTGTGCCTGACTAATTAAAAATGTGGTATTTTACACAATCTTCATCGGTTGATTTATTAAACGTCACTTGTCTATAATAGATTAATATGACAGCGCGAAAGACAGCAAGGCCGATAATTCAACTTAAAAAACTTACAAAAATATACGGTATAGGTGACGCGGCGCACGATGCGCTCGATGAAATTGATCTGACCATCCGCGAGGGTGAGTTCATCGCCGTGATGGGGCCGTCCGGCTGCGGCAAGACGACTTTGCTTAATATCATTGGTTTTTTGGATCGGCCTGACCAGGGCGAATATCTGTTCGAAGAACATTCGACCGCTCGCCTATCAGAACGGCAGTACGCCAAAATTCGTTCTAACAAGATTGGTATCGTTTTCCAGAGTTTTAATTTGATTAATCGCTTGACGGTGCTGGAAAACGTTGCTTTGCCGCTGATTTACAAAGGTGTACCGCGCGTCAAGCGTCTGGAAATGGCTAGTAGCATCCTAAAATCGTTCCATTTGCAGGAGCGCGAATATTACATGCCGTGGCAGCTATCGGGCGGTCAGATGCAGCGCGTGGCGATCGCGCGAGCTTTAGTTAATAAACCGAGCATTATCTTAGCTGATGAACCGACCGGCAACCTTGATAGCCGCTCTAGCCACGTTATCATGGAGGAGCTGGCTAACTTGCATAAAAAAGGCAACACTATCGTCATGGTGACTCACAACCCGAATCTGACTAGCTACGCTAGCCGCGTGATTAACATGCTTGACGGCAAGGTTGCCAGCGACCGCCGCGTAACAGTTGAATCGCATACCGAATCAAAGGAAGTAGCAATCCCGCTGCACAAATCAGACGCTTCTAAAGACAAGAATGACGCAGATGCTAAGAACGCCAAGGATAAGGATACAAAAAAAGCCAAAGAAGAAACAAAAGAAGCTACCAAAGATAAGCCTAAAAAGACAGCCAAAAAGAGCGAGGACGACGAAAAATGAGGTTAATGACAGTTGAACACATCACTGATGCTTATCAAACATTGCGGCGCAGCCGCGCGCGTACGGTGCTGACCGCGCTGGGTATTGCTATCGGCGTGGCTAGCGTGACGTGTATTTTGGCGATTAGCGACGGTGCTCGCGGAATGATTTCTAACCAAGTTAATACCTATGACGGCAAGCTAATGATCGTCCGTCCGGGCGCGCAGACGCGCGATTTGAATGCTTATCTCAACCCAGCCGGGCAGCAGTTATTCGGCACCAGTTCGTTGACCGAGGCTGATATCGAGGCCGCTAAGTCAATTGACGGTATTGACGCGGTGGTGCCGCTAATGATTTTGAATGCTACTGCTAAAACCTCTCGAGCTGAGGCAGCTAATAATGTTGTACTTTCTACTACTCCTGCGTTTATCAAGACGGCAGATATCAAAATGAACGCCGGCCAGTTCCTCGGCGAAGAAACTGACGATTCGGCAGTGGTGATCGGCAGCGAACTATCAACTAAACTATTTAATACTGATCGGTCGGTCGGTCAGATGTTTACTATGTACGGCCAACAATTCACAGTTATAGGTGTTGTCAAGGCTGGCGCTAACCCAGTTAACTATAACACTGTCGATTATGGTAATGCGATTTTTGTTTCTTATAATCAAGGCAAATTGCTGCACAAAGGCAGTACGCAGATTCAACAAATTAACGTTTTGGCAAAGGACAAGGATAATGTCTCGGCTGTTAAAGATAAATTGAAAGAGAAAATCCTCAAACAACACCTAGGCGAAGCCAACTTTACTATTCTAAGTGGCGCTGATATTGGCCGGCCGACTGGCGAATTGTTTAGTGCCTTAACAGCGGTGATGGCGGCCATTGCAGCGATTTCGCTGGTAGTGGGCGGCGTCGGTATCATGAATATCATGCTGGTTGGCGTGGCTGAGCGCACCCGCGAAATCGGTATCCGCAAAGCAGTTGGCGCTAGCCAGCGGACGATTATCGGGCAATTTTTGGTCGAGTCGCTGATGATTAGCCTGCTGGGCGGTACTTGCGGTTATCTGGCTGGTTGTTTGTTGGCTGTGATCATTAGTTCGCAGATGAGCTTTGGGCCGACAATGACCTGGTCGACGGCGATTGCAGCGTTGTTGATGGCGGTTGGCTCTGGCGTAATCTTCGGTACTTACCCTGCCCTGAAGGCGGCGCGCAAGAACACTATTGAATCGCTGCGGCAATACCACTAGAATCCGAACTTCTGTTAAACAAAATAGACAGCGCTTGTCTGTCTATTTTAGTTTTTTTGCAGCCTTGCACGCGTCTATTTTTCGAGGGCTTTTTTGAACTTTTCAATCAAATTAACCTGGGTCGGGTCGACATTATTGAGAATTGCCACGTAAATACTGGCAAAATCTGCTAAAATACAACCCCACAGCATTTGCTGCAGCGGTGTTTTGCCTACGAGCGGTACCACGTTTGATTTCGGGCGTTTGCCGGATAGCATCTGATCGCTGAGCGAGAAGCGTTTGAGGATGCGCGGGTGTTCGAGATCGCTTAGCAAATCAAATACCGCGAAAGGCTTCTCGACCGGGTGGCTAGTCCAGCCAATAAATTCGTTGTGGCTGAATTCTGGCAAATAGTTGCAGAAAGCAACGTTTTTAGCATTTTCGTTCCAACTAATTTTCCACTTATAAGCTAGCGGCGCCATCAAACTACCGCCGTAGAAAACCGGCGTTTTGCCGACAGCGATTAAGGCCAGCTGCTTGGCGTAGTTTTGCTTGGTCGGCACATCTTTGGCCCAGAGCGCGCTTTCCTTCTCTAGCCAAGCGCTAGCAGCTTCTAGTTTGTCAATGTAGGTGCGGTCAATCAACTTGAAAGCATTAAGTACCTCAAATAGCGCTCGCAGCGAATAAATTACGGCCATGCGCGGCTGGCAATCTTTGGGAATGAGTGCTGATAGGATATGTTCTCGTTGAGCAATCTCGTTAAGTTCTCCGCCAGTAGCAATGATAGCAATTTGGCAGCCGTGTTCAATCGCCTGCTTGAGGCATGATAGAGTTTCCTCGGTGTTTCCTGAATGGCTGCTAGCGATAACTAAGGTATTGTGATCGGCGTAATGCGGCAAACCGTAGTCCTTGACGACGTCGAACGGAATTGATAGCGTGTCGTTGAGCAGCGACTTAGCGAGGTCGGCCGCTAGCGCCGAGCCGCCCATGCCAGCGACGATGATGTTGCGCAGCTCGCGGCCGTCGTGCTCGGCATCGCGTAGTTGGCAGTCAAAATTTGCTTGTTGATAAAGCTTAGCTGCAACTTCGAGAGCGCCCCCGTTGTCTCTTTGCTTCAAAATATTAGAGTCATCTAGCATGTAAAATCACCTTTCTCTTGCGATATTTCCTATAACTATGATACAGTATATACTAAATAAAGCATAAAAGTAATGAAGAGGGTGGGCACATGGATATAAAACCGCAAACAACGCAGCCAATTAGCGACGATCAGGATCTCGCTAAGGTTTTGGCTGGCGTAAGTAACGGCGCGAGCGCAACGAACGCGCAGCCGGCAGCACCGTTGCCGCCGCTGCCTGATTTGCCGCCAGAGCCAGCGCCGGAACCAGAACCAGTGGCACAGCCAAAGCCAGCTAAAGCGTCAAACACAGTTGTGCCAGCAGCCAACAGTGATCTTGATAGCGTCAAGAACGAAGCTATCAAAGAGCTTCGACCGCTGGTGGATAAACTCAACATCTCTGCCGAAGAAAAATTTGACACTTATTTGTTATTGATCCGCTCGACGGACGACAAAACCTTGATTGCGCCAGCGCATGAAGCCGCCAAAAATATTGCTGATGAATCTCGCCGCGCTCAGGCTTTGCTTGATGTCATTAAAGAGATTGATTTCTTATCAAACCCGCAGCCGTAATAGATTTTCTCTGTTAATCACGTGACAACACCTCCGTAAGCCCTCCTCGGAGGTGTTATACTATAGTTATGACTATTCGTTTTGCAACTGATGATGAAATCAACCGCTGGGATAATCTAGTGGTTCATAATAGCGATCGCGGCAATATGCTGCAAGGGTCGGTCTTTTTAAATTTGAAACGGCTGGCTAACTGGCGGCCACGTTTTATTATCTGCGGCGAGTTAGCAATTGGCGCTATCGAAAAGTATATTCCCCTGTTCGGCAAAGTGTGGTATATCCCGAAAGGCCCAGGCGTGGCTAGCGCTAGCGAGTTAGCCTCGGTAGTGCCGGTGCTGCGCGATTTTGCTCGCCAGCAAGGTGTTTTTACTATCAAAATCGAGCCGGAATTATTGCGTGGTACTGACGTTTCAATGATTGAACTGTTGCCTACTCAACCGATTCAGTACAATGCTTCGACTGTGGTGGTTGATTTACATAGCGATATTGATACGATTCTCAAGAATCTGCCGCAAAAGGGCCGCCACGCTATTCGCCGTGCTGATCGCGATGGTGTTGTTGTTAAGCAGGTGTCAGTCAATGATGAAACTTGCCAGGCGATGTATGATTTGTTCAAAGAAACGGCCGACGGTGCTGGCTTTACGATCCGCTCGTCGCAATACTACCGTGAATTCTACCAGCGATATGCTGATGCCGGTCAAGGTCAGCTATTTTTTGCCTATTATCAAGATCAGCTGGTGGCTGGTGCTTTTGCGGTGATTCTGGGTACCAAAAGTACCTACAAAGACGGCGCTTCGGTTCGCAAACGTACGGCCTACGGTGCTAGCCACCGCCTGCAATGGGAAGTAATTAAATGGGCTAAAGAGCACGGCTCGCTCGAACACGACCTCTGCGGTACGCCAGCTTCCGATGAAATGAGCAACCCGAATCATCCGCGCTATGGCCTGGGGCGCTTCAAAACTAGCTTCAATAAGCATATCACTGACTATATTGGCGCTTTCGAGATTCCAGTTTCGCCTATTAAGTCGCGGCTTTGGAGCAAATATATCGAACGATTAGTGCGCCGATTATACTTCGCCCGGCATCATGAATCATACTATTAGACCACTTAGAAGCATTCTCAGCTCTAATCGTCGCTACTTAGCTTTAATATTCAAAATTGCTTGCCGCACTGTTTTGATTTCGTTCCAAGGGTGAGCTCCGTCGGCGCGTTCAATAGTTTTTTCGTGTCCTTTACCTAGGAATATAACAGTATCTTTCGAGCCAGATACTCGCGAGACGGCGAAATTAATGGCCGCAGTGCGGTCTGGCACTAAGAAGAGATTTTCCTCGCGTTTTTTGCCAGCTTTTTCAGCGCCCGAGGCGATTTGCGATAGTATGGTATTGCCATCGATATCGCGATCGTCTTCCTCGGTTAAGACAATTTCATCGGCGTATTTACCAGCGATTTCGCCTTGGATGGCGCGTTTAGCTTCGTCGCGGCGGCCAGCCGAGCCGAACAATACCACTAGCTTGCCCTTCGTTGCGTTTCTGACATCATTTAGCAACCGTTTGAACGAGTCTGGCGTGTGCGCGAAATCAACAATCGCCGAGAATGGCTGTCCAGCGTCGACCACTGTCATGCGGCCTTCTACGCCCGCTAAAGCGGCAATTCCCTGTTCAATTTGGGTTTTGGTCAAGCCAACCTCGCGGCCAACGGCAGCCGCCGCTAGGCTATTATAAACATTGAATTCGCCTGGAATATTAACATGAATGTGGTAAGAATCGCCATCAATTAATGCTATGTAATCACTGCCGTGGGCGCTCAAATTGATATCTTGCGCCCGCCAATCGCCAGATTTGAGGCCGTAGCTGACCGATTGTTTGACGGCTTGGCGGAAAGTTTCAGCGGACGGATCGTCGGCGTTAATGACACCAACGCGGCTGGCTAGTTTAAATAGTTTGGTTTTGGCAGCCAAATAGCGCTCAAAAGTTCTGTGATAGTCGAGGTGCTCGTGCGTAACGTTAGTCATGACGGCAATCTCGATTGGCACGCCAAAAGTACGGTGCTGGGCTAGCGCGTGGCTAGTCACTTCCAAAACTACCCATTCGACATTTTGTCTCTTGAATTCTGCTAATCGTTTTTGTAGCAGCGGCGCCGAAACTGTTGTCATATGAGCAACTTGCGGCGTAATATCATTGCCGACACCGTAAGCGACAGTAGTCATCAACCCTGCTTTGATGCCAGCTTCAGTTAGCATTTTGTGGATCATGAAGCAGGTCGAGGTTTTGCCATTGGTGCCAGTCACGCCGATGACGCGCATATTGTGCGCTGGATAACCAGCTTTGGTAGCAGCGGCAGTAGCTGTCAATAGGTGATAAGTTGGTTCAATTGATTGGTATAAACTAGCGGGAATGGCCTTTTTCAAAGTTTTCTTGAGTGAATTCATACCGATATTATAGCATCGACCTCTTGGCGGTGGTACAATTAAGTAGATGAAGGTTTTGGGAATTGAATCAAGCTGCGATGAAACCGCGGCAGCTATAGTTGAGGACGGTTTTCGGATGTTGTCAAATGTGGTGCAGTCGCAGATTGACATCCACGCGCATTTTGGCGGCGTGGTGCCCGAAATTGCGGCGCGCAGCCACATCGAAGCTATCGGCCCAGTCGTCGACGAAGCTCTCGCCCGAGCAAACTGTACTTGGGACGATATTGACGCTATCGCCGTGACCTATGCGCCAGGTTTAATTGGTTCGCTGCTAATCGGTTCGCTGGCGGCGCGAACGCTGGCGATTTTGCATAGTAAACCGCTCTACCCGGTGCATCACGTCGAGGGACATGTCTACGCCAATTTTATTACCGAGCAAGCGCCCGGGCCTGTTCAGCTTGCCCTGCCAAAATCTCAGCCGCGCTTTCCTCTTTTGGCCTTGATTGTTTCTGGTGGACACACGCAGTTGGTGCTCTTTCGCGGCCACGGTGATTATCAACTGCTGGGGCAAACCCAAGACGACGCTGTCGGCGAAGCTTTTGACAAGGTGGCCAAAATTCTCGGCTTGCCCTACCCTGGCGGCCCGTCGATTGCGCGCGCGGCTGAGTCGGGTAATCCTGATAAATACCATTTACCCAAAGCTAATCTCGATAATCCGTACAATTTTTCGTTCTCAGGCCTCAAGACAGCCGTTCTAAGGGCTGTACAGCGCGAAGTGGGCAAAGACTTCACTTTTCCATCGCATGAGCTCCCAGGGCTTGTCACGAGCTCGCAGCAGCATGATTTTGCAGCTAGCTTCCAGAAAGTAGCTGTCGAGACGCTAGTTGAGCGTACCTTGCGCGCTTTTCAGGACTTTCGACCGCAATCAGTGGTAATTGCTGGCGGCGTGGCTGCCAATCAAGAATTGCGCCGCCAATTGCGCCAAAAATTGCCGATTAACATTGAGTACGCGCCGATTCAGCTGTGTACCGATAATGCGGCAATGATTGCGGCGTTAGGCTATCAGCAAGCTCGACTGAGTACTCCAGCCGATCCATACACTCTCGAGGTGGTTCCTAGCCTGTCAATGGCCAAAACTGCCTGGAATAAGACCGGAGCGTTGTAAATGCCACAACTATTTACCTCTGTTGATAATGATGAATTGATCAATATTTTGAATGGCGGCGGTATTGGCGTACTGC
This sequence comes from uncultured Candidatus Saccharibacteria bacterium, assembly GCA_963528515.1. Classification (GTDB taxonomy): domain Bacteria; phylum Patescibacteriota; class Saccharimonadia; order Saccharimonadales; family Saccharimonadaceae; genus Saccharimonas. The sequence continues at coordinate 105,057 of CAURUO010000002.1, read as the reverse complement.
CTACCGACACAGTTTATGGTCTTGTAGCACGAGCCACTGATCCAGCAGCGATCCAAAAAATGTACGACACCAAGAAACGCGCTAGCCAACCAGGAACGCTAATCGCTAGTTCAATTAATGATTTGGCAAAATTAGGGCTAGACTCTAATCAGCTATCATTAGCAGCTAAGTTTTGGCCTGGTCAAATTAGCGTTGTTATTAATGCCGATAATGTCGCTACTTATCTCAAGCAAACGCGAGATAACTTAGCCGTGCGTATTCCCGATGACCCTTCGCTGTCGCGGCTTTTAGCGCAAACTGGACCATTGATGACTACTAGCGCTAATGTGCCAGGCCGGCCAATTTCGTCGACAATTACTGAAGCTAGAGCCTATTTTGGCGACAAGGTTGATTTTTATGTCGATGGCGGCACTATAACTAATAATCAGCCGTCAACTATTATCGGCCTCGATGAGCATGCAAATATCATTATATTTCGCCGCGGGGCTGTTGATATAGATCGGTTATTTGCCAAGTAATTTTTTGGTGCTGTGGATAGCTCTTTTAGCTAGCGGTAATCCATGCCACCAAACTGGGTAGAATGGACTCATCGGATAATCATAAGTACCAGCTAATTTATTCTCATGGCTAGCAAAACCGCGCTTGAAGTTGCTAACACCGTCGTTGAGCAGGCCGTTCATGTCGTAACGCTTAATTCCCTGCCGCTTACATTCGACGATAGCGTGCCATTTTAGCGCGTAGTTGGCGCGCAAGGCTTGGCCGCGATCGTTCATACCGCCGTATAGCTCGAATGAAGTTTCGCGGCTAGTCGCCAGCCAAAGAAATGATACCGGGCGATTGTCTTCGTAAGCAGCGAAAATTTGCGAGTACTCCCCTAGTTTGTTATGAATATCGTAATAATACTGGTCGTCGTGCAGAGCGAATTTAGCGCGTTTAGCAGTTTGGCGGTAAATTTCGAGGCAAGCAGCGATGCCTTGGCGCGTTTTTACCGGTTTGATATCAAGTCCAGCCCGGCCAGATTTACGGATATACTGGCGGGTTTTTTTGGTCATCGCGGCCAATAGTTCGTCGGTTGTATGAGTCAAATCCAAAATCAAAGTACGCGATAGCAAAATATTGTTTGGCGATTGGCACCAACCTTTGGCACGGAGCGGATGTTCAGTATCTGGCTCGATAGTTAGCACAGCGCATGGCAGATGATGCTTAACGTAATTAACAATTGCCGCCAAAACATCGTCTTCCCTACCTTGTTTGTAAACTGGCCCTCGCGGAATGTAGCATAATTGATTAAGCGGTTTAGGCAGGTTTCTTAGTAATATTTGCGCAGCGCCAATTGTTTCGTTGCCGTCAACTATAGTAATTCGCTGAACATGCCAATTGTGAGCCGCTTTTACCTCGCCCCACCCCCAGAGCTGCAGCGGGTGCCCGCCAAACTTAGCAACAGTCTTGTCCCAGGCAGCTTTTTCGTCGCATAGTATTGTATCAATCATATGTTTAGTATACATCGTTTGTGCTATAATAGGATAGAACACAAACACGTGGAATAAAAAACAGCAAGAGGTGAGGAATGGCAAACTGTGGAATTGCTATGCTTGGTTATTTTGCTAATTTTCACGTGAAATGAATTGAGAATGAAATGAGCTTAGCTAAAACTTATACTCCGAACGAATATGAACCGTCGATTTACGCCTTGTGGGAGGAGTCTGGCGTATTTAAACCGAAAGGACAGGGCCAGCCGTACGCGATTGTGATGCCGCCGCCAAATGCTAACGGCAATTTGCATGTCGGGCACGCTTTGGGGTCGGCGATTCAAGATATTTTAGTACGTTATCACCGTATGCAAGGCTATGATGCTGTGTATATACCGGGGGCTGACCATGCCGGCTTTGAAACTTGGGTAGTTTACGAGCGCGAGCTAGAAAAGCACGGCCAGACGCGTTTTGACTTCAACCGCGAAGAATTATACGCGCAGGTATGGGATTTTGTAGCTAAACGCCGCGGCGATATGGAATTACAACTGCGGGCGATTGGCGTGGGCGCTGATTGGGACGATTTGGTATTCACGCTCGACGATAAAGTTATCAAAACTGTCTACGATACTTTCGAGAAGATGTGGCAGGACGGCTATATCTATAGGGGCGAACGCATCGTTAATTACTGTACGCAGCATCAGACGAGTTTTTCGGACTATGAGGTTGTTCACAAAAATGAAAAAGGGAAGTTGTGGGAAATCGCTTATCCGCTAATCGATAAAGTCGGCGAAATTGTTATCGCTACGACGCGTCCCGAGACGATGTTTGGCGACGTAGCCGTAGCGGTCAACCCAAACGACGAGCGCTACAAAGACCTTGTCGGCTGCAAAGCGCTGCTGCCGATCGTTAAGCGCGAAATCCCAATCATTGCTGACGATTATGTTGATCCAGCTTATGGCACTGGTATGGTGAAAATTACACCAGCACACGATCCGAATGATTTCGAAGTAGGCAAGCGCCACAACTTGGAGTTAGTCCAGGTAATTGATTTCGACGGCAAAATGATCAATGTGCCAGGTCAATTTGTTGGTATGACGGCGCTAGAAGCTCGTAAACGCGTTTTAGCAGCACTCGAAATAGACGAATTGCTGCGCGGCGAAAAAGATATCGAACACCAAGTTGGACATTGCTACAAATGCGGTTCGGTCATCGAGCCGCTCGCCAAAGAGCAATGGTTCGTCAAAATGCGCCAATTGGCCGATAACGCTATCGCAGCGATTGAGCGCAAGGAAGTGACGTTTACCCCTGAAAATAAAGGCGATGTTGTCATTAAATATCTCAAAGATATCAAAGACTGGAATATCAGCCGCCAGATACCGTGGGGCATTCCGATTCCAATGTTTCAGTCCAAGACCAATCTAGACGATTGGCGCTACAGCACCGAAGTCGATAAGAAAGAAATCGTTGTAGATGGTACAACGTATCGCCGCGAGGAGGATACGCTTGATACTTGGTTCAGTAGCGGTCAGTGGCCGTATATCACTACCGATTATTTGGATGCTGGCAAGCTAGCCAAGTATTACCCGAATACCGTCATGGAGACAGCGGGCGACATTTTGTTTGCGTGGGTAGCGCGGATGATTATGCTGGGTCTGTATCGGACTGGCCAGGTGCCGTTCAAGCATGTGTACTTGCATGGCTTAGTGCTTGATGAAAAGGGTATCAAGATGAGCAAAAGCAAGGGCAATGTCATCAATCCGATGGAGACAGTGGCGAAATATGGCTCGGATGCACTGCGTATGGGTATCATTGCTAGCCGCAGTGCTGCTCAGCCGCAAGCGTTTAATACTGGCAAGGTGGTGGCAGCCCGTAATTTCTGCAACAAGCTGTGGAATATTGCTCGCTATACTGAAAATTTGGTTGGCGACCGCACGCCAGCAGTTAGTCCGCAACTACAATCGCTAGCCGATCATTGGATTGCTCGCCAACTAGACGAGGCAGCACAGTCGCTAGATCGACAGATTGCGACCTATCATTTTGCCGAGGCCGGCGAGACGATTTATCACACCGTTTGGGATGACGTAGCCGATTGGTATATCGAGGCTAGTAAGGTCGAGCAAAATATCGACATGAACGCGTATGTTTTAGACACAATTTTGCGGTTAACACACCCATTTGCGCCGTTCTTGACCGAAACAATTTGGCAGGCTTTGCCGTGGCACGATACGATTTTGGCTAGCGAAACTATGCCAGACCGCCTGGAGTACGACGATATCGCTGCTGCTGCATTCGGCCGCTTGAAAGATTTAGTATCAGAAGCACGCTACGTAGTTAGCGAACTGCCGGGCAATAAACGTTATGGTCTGTTGTATATGGACGATTCGCTGGTGGCTGATAATATCGAACTTGTCAAGAAGCTAGCGCGCGTTACCTCGGTAGAACATGTTGACCAGGCTAGGGGATTGCGCTTGGCTGCTAGCGGGCGAGACGTTTGGCTAGACATTGACGACGAAACACTTTACGAGCATCAAGCTAACCTCGAGAAACGTTTAGCCGAAGAACGCCAGCATATCCGGACGCTCGAGACGCGCTTGGCAAACGATAACTATGTAGCCAAAGCTCCAGTGGCTCTGGTCGAGGAGTCGCGCAAGACACTCCGTGAAAAACAAGAACTAATTACCCGGCTACAGAACGAGCTGCAAGTTGTGTCGAATAAGTAAAAGCTAGTCGATAACTGGCAAATTTGCGTTATCAAAAGCGTGCCGGCCGCCTTCTTCTAATAAGGCTAAAATGTTTTTGTGATGATGACGGCGATCTGGCGAAATACTAGGCGATTGGTAGCGAAAACTATTGCTGAGCATGCCTTCTGAGAGATTATGCTCGGAATGGGCGTGCTGCATTCGCGACTCGTTGATGGTTCGCAAATCTTGCGAACTGAGCTTTTGCATGGAATGATCATGCGTCAAACTGATATCAATAGCATGCCCGAAATGCCCGTCGTGGACAGCAACGCCGCTAGCTATCAGCAGACTGAGTGCGGCGAATAAGGCGTTAATGATGTAAGTAAAATATGTCATAATTATGTTTGTTTTAAGGTATTGTGCTTATAAATATAGCACAAGTATGATAAAAAGTCAATAGTATGACATAAAATAAGATTATAAGTTAGTCTGAGGCAGTGTTCGGACGGTTCATAAACAGATTACCGCTAGGTTTTAGCGCGCGAGTTGGCTATCTACTGGTGATGATATTTGCTGCCGCGAGCAATCTCTTGGGCCCGGTATAGTTGCTCGGCGAAGATCAGTCGCACTAACTGATGTGGAAAGACTAATGGCGACAGTGACCAAACCAGGTTAGCACGCTGTGTCAGTGCTGCGCTGACACCAAAGGCGCCGCCGATAACTATCGTGATATTTTTACCTTGCACAAAGAGCTCGTTTAGCTGGCACGATAGGGCAGGCGAGTCAAACATCTGGCCGCGTTCGTCGAGCAGAATCACGAAGTTTTGAGGGTGGAGATGTGCTAAAATTCGCTCAGACTCCTCTTGGCGGGCCTGCTGACCCTCTAGCTTGCTATGCGGTATCAATTGCCACTCAAAACTCCAAGGCTGCTTGCAGCGCGTTTGGTAGCGTTTGATGCCGCCTGAGACCCAATCCTCGTGCTTTTTACCAACGGCGATAACAGTGATCATATGGCGATTAAGCGCTCCTTGATACTGTTGGCGATGTTATCGAGCCGTTCGTCTGAAATGTCAACAGGGTAGTCGTGATGGAGCTGCAAGGTGTCGCGGTCATACAGCGGCACTAGATGGATATGGGCGTGCGGTACGTCGAGACCTTCAACGACTACGCCGACGCGCAAGGGGTTAAGTTCGGCCTGGATAGCCTGGGCGATATTTTTGGCAGTTTGCCAGAGGTGAGTGTAAGTCTCGTTGTCGAGGTCCCAAATTAAATCAACCTGTTCTTTGGGCACCACTAGCACATGTCCGTCGCTGAGCGGATTGATATCGAGAAAGGCAATAACATCATCGTCTTCGTAGACTTTGCGGCAAGGAATCTCGCCTTTGATAATTTTGGTGAAAATTGAATCGTCCATGATTACTCCTTGTTTATCATAGTTTTTAGTTTATCAGACGCATAGTACAGCACGGAAGCCCCCTGCTTAACAGAAAAGGTCAATCCTAGATTCAAGAGGCCTTTTATATCTTTATCGGCAGTCTGGCGAGAGATAGCGTTTAATTCTGCGTGCGAGGAAATGGTGGTAATGTAAAAAATATGTAAAGTATATGTATGTAGTTTACATATTTTTAACATATTAGCAAAAATGAGCAGCGTAGGGTATAATTACCTATGCAAGGAGAGGTGGCCGAGTGGTTGAAGGCGCACGACTCGAAATCGTGTATGCGGCAACGTATCGCGGGTTCGAATCCCGCCCTCTCCGCCAAGAAATAGCACGAATTTATGGACTGATTATACTCTTGGCAAGAATTTCTAGATTGACCGCTTGCAAATATTGAAACATTTAATCGTGTTAGCATCGTCTGTTTTGTTGCAGATCATAGCGGATATGCTAGTTGGTTGGAAACTCCGACAGCCGCGTCCCAATCAGTAGTCAATAAATCAAGCCTGTCAGCGCGAACTTGATCCGCCCAGTATTTACAGTGCTCGACCGTTTGTTTGTAGGTCATTTGATGATACTAGTTGTTGCTACTACTGCTCACATTTATCATTATAATGGTCTTGATGATTCGTTTTGCGCGCCTTGCTCTCTTCAGCAATTGCAAATAGCGCGCGCCAGCCCCCGGTTTATCGATATCTTTGTCTAGATTGCTCAATATAGACAATGCTTCTTGGGTTTTGCTGTCTGATGTTTCGTGAATCATTATATCTCATACTGTAAAATGTCTATGGAAGTGAGCCAGTTTTTAGACATGGCTCAGGTCAGCTCTAGAGTCCTTTCAGTTAGGTGAGGGGAAGAGAAGGGCCGCGTCTGTACACAACCCTACGACCGTGCACGACTACGTGGCCGTGGCCGACACCGTCAGCCCTTCCGACACCTCCATAGAAGATGTCGAAGGTTGACACTCCCTTGTGGCGCACCTTTATTGCAACCAAGATACGACAGAGGGATTTAGCTAGTGTAACAGCGGCGAAATCTCGTTGCTGTTGTGCTGATTTAAGTGCTCTCTTGGCCTCCTTGACCTTTGACTGAGCTTCATAGTACAGATGCTCGGCCTCCTGTGATTGGGCTGTAGCTGTCTTAGTCTGTGACCGGGTCAAGGCGTGGTGACGCCTGGTGGCTTCTTTCGTTTTGCAGGCCTCTTGATATCGTTGCTCGGCAACGTTAAGGAATTTCTGTGCGCGATCCAGCTTAGACGACGACACAACAACAGTCCTCTCTGTAAAGGAGCGAAGTCACAGCGGTTACTGCAACTTCGCTATTTACAACGTAAAGAGAACTTTGGCAATAACTTGCTCAATAAAAAGCGAATACTACTTGCGGGCGAAGATTTCTTTGGCGCTGAGTTTGCGGTTGTATTCGAGCGCGCCAAAGCGGAAGATGCGTACGGCGATGGCAATGATGATGGCGGCAGAAACGGCCAGTAGGGCGATACCGATTACTGCTTCGCTGATTCCCAGGTTGCCGGCGGCATTGCGCAGCATCAGTGGGATTGGCGATGTCAGCGGGAAGAGTGACAAAAATTTTACTAGCGGTGCGTCTGGCATTGATATGAACATTGAAACGGCATAAAGCGGGCCGAACAGCAAGATCATTACTACGCCGAAAAAGCTGCCAGCCTCTTTGGCGGTCGGCACGGCGGCGCCGATAGCTACTAGCAGGCCGGTAAACATCATGAAGCTGCTAGCAAAGGCTAGAAAGCCGATGCCGATACGTAACGGGTCGATTGGCAAGCTACTGAGGTCGACTGACGGTAGCTTGAGCTGGTCGTGGAAAAACAAGTAGCCAATAAGCACCGGCAAGACCACCAGCAAGCCTTGAACTATTGCCAGAACTATTAGCGAGATAATTTTGCCGACGATTAAGGTGCGCGCTTCGATAGTAGTGAGAATCATTTCGATAACGCGATTTTCTTTTTCTTCGGTGGTGCTGGTCAGCATTTGATTGCCAAAGAAAGTGATTAGGAAATAAAAGAGGATCAAAAAGATACCCGGCAAGATCATCTCTTGGACGCTGTCGTGGATTTTGCCGTCGCGGTAGATAGTGCTGGTTGAGTTGATTTTACCTTGGATAATTTTTTGAATAGCTGGATTAACGTCTGACCGAACAGAGGTGGCTAATAGACTATTAGCCAGGCTGCCGTAGCGGCCGTTGTCAAAAATACCGACATCTTTACCGTAAACTTCAATTGATTGCTGGTCGAGATTCTTCGGGTAGTAGATGTACGCATCAAGCTGGCCGTTTTTGACGCGGTCAATAGCGTTTTGCTTGTCGCTGGGATTAATTTCGGTGGCTTTCGAGGCGGCGATTAGCTGCGGTTTGACCATCTTTGATTCGTCGGTAATTGCCACGCTGAAGTATTGCTCTTTGAGCTTTTCGGCAGCGTCGTCGGTGGCTTTGTTTGATAGGAATAGGATGCCGAAAGTAGCCGCAAACACTAACGGAAAGCTAATTGCTAAAATCCAAAACGATTTTTTCTTGAGGGCGCGAACGATTTCGAAACGGATAACAGTCGATAAATTATGCATTTTGTTCCTCCTTGTTGTTGTGGCTGTAAACTTGGATAAAGATGTCGTCGAGCGATTTGCCGCCAAATTGTTTGCGAACGCTAGCGACGGTGCCGTAAGCGCGCGCTGCGCCATCCTTCAGCAGTAATATGCGGTTGCATAGGCGTTCAACTTCTTCCATCTGGTGAGTAATCATGACGACGGTAGCGCCTTTGGCCTGGTGCTCTTCAATGATTTCCATCAGTAGCCGGCGATTGACTGGATCAAAGCCTTTGGTTGGCTCGTCGAGAATTAACAGCTCTGGGTTATCGATGACGGTGATACCGAGCTGGACTTTTTGCTGCTGGCCGCCCGAGAGCTTATCGAGGCGAGTTTTGGCTTTGTCGAGCAGGTCAACGCGCTTCAAAAAATCAAGCGATTTTTGCCGGGCGTCGAGGCGGCTCATGCCTTTGAGCTGGCCGAAATAGGTCATGATGTCGATAACCGGCTCTTTTTTGTAAAGGCCGCGCTCTTCTGGCAAATAGCCGAGTTTGATGCCGCTTGATACCGAATAAGGCTTGCCGCCGACTAGCAGTTCGCCAGCAGTTGGCTGGTAAATGCCGAGCAAGGCGCGAATGGTGGTAGTTTTGCCCGAGCCGTTACTGCCGAGAAAGCCGAATGTTTCGCCGCGTTTGACCTCAAAACTTAAGTCTTTGATGACTTCGGTCTTGCCGAAACGCATCTTAAAATGAGTAATAGAAATAATAGGTTCCATGTTCTCCATGATAGCACGGACAAAAGCAGTTGTGAAAATTACTAGCAAAAACGCTTGAAAAATCCATATTTAGCGTTTATGCTTGGTATACAGACGCTATATGTATAGTGTTTAGTAAAATAGACAAATATGCAAATAAATTGCGCAAAGCAGACCCAGATGGTCTAACTAGTTTTTTGTGCTCAAAATAGCAGCTAAAAATAAGAAAGGAAACGATGGCAGATATTACAGTTGTGAAACGCGATGGTAGTAAGCAGCTTTTCGATGCGAACAAAATTAATTTAACTCTGCTGGCAGCTAGCGAAGGCTTGCCAGACCAAATTGCGAAGGTAGCGCAAATAGCGGCCGAATTGCAGTTGACACTGTTTGACGGCATTACTACCGAGCAACTTGATGAAGGGCTTATCCAGACGGCAGTCCAAAATGTCAAAGACGACCCGGATTTCGATACGATTGCGGCGCGGTTGCTGCTGCGAACTATATACCAGCAAGTGCTCGGCGATTATACTAACGAAATCGAGCTTAAAAAGCTACACGCACAAAAGTTTCCCATCTATATTCGCCAAGCCGCTGAAGAGGGTCTGCTAGATAAGCGAATGGCTGATTCGCAGCTATTTAACCTCAAAAAGCTGGCGGTGGCGCTTGATCCGAGCAAGGATTCGCTCAGTAAATATCTCGGCGTAGTTACCAACCGCAATCGTTACGCGCTGCGGCGCCAAAGCGGCGATCCGATCGAGGTGCCGCAATTCACTAACATGCGTATTGCTATGGGTTTGAGTTTTAACGAAGTCAATCCGACCGAGGCGGCGATAAAATTTTACCGCCACATGGCTAATCTGGAATATAGTCCGGGCGGCAGCACGCGGGTTAACGCTGGCGGTTCGTTTCCGCAGCTGAGCAACTGTTTTGTCATGGAAGTTCAAGACGATATGGCTTCGATAGCCAAAAGTATTCGCGATACCATGTTCATCGCTAAAGGTACTGGTGGTATCGGCATTAGTATGAATAAGCTGCGCGCCGCTGGCAGCCCTGTCAAAACCACCAATACCGAGTCAACTGGTCCTATTCCGTTCATGAAAATGATTGATACGGCGCTGTTTGCGGTGTCGCGCAAGGGCAAGAAAGCGGGTGCGGCGGCAGCATATATGGAGAACTGGCACCTTAATTTCTCGCAATTCCTCGATTTGCGCCAGAATTCGGGTGATCCGTACTTGCGGACGCGATTTCTAGATACGGCGGTGTTTATTTCGGATGAGTTTATGAAGCGCGTGCAAGGCGGGCAGGATTGGTATTTGTTTGATCCAGCTGAAGTTAGCGACTTAAACGAACTATACGGCGAAGCATTTAGCCGCCGCTACCAGGAATATATCAAACTAGCAGAAGCTGGTAAAATTAACCGCTTCGAAGTCGTGCCGGCCCGCCAACAATTCCGCCAGATTCTCAGTAGTCTACAAGCGACTGGACACCCTTGGCTAACCTGGAAGGATGCCATCAATTTGCGGGCGCTCAACAATAACACCGGGACAATCCACCTCAGTAATTTGTGCACCGAAATAACTTTGCCCGAGGACGAAAATAATATTGCGACCTGTAATCTGGTTAGTATGAATTTGTCGGCTTTTCTCAATGCTGATAAGACTTGGGATTGGGATCGTTTGGCGGTATCAGTGCGCTCCGCCACGCGCCAGTTAGATAACTTGATTGATATCACGAACACGCCAGTTACCGAAGCTATGCATAGTAATGAGCAGAATCGAGCGCTCGGGCTCGGCTATATGGGTTTATCGGATGTTTTGGAGAAGCTAGAGATTAGCTATGAAAGCGAAGCTGCCTATGATCTGGTTGACCAGCTAACTGAATTTATCAGCTACCATGCCATTGATGAATCAGCCAATCTAGCAGCCGAGCGCGGCAGTTATCCGAACTTTGCTGGCAGCGGCTGGAGCAAGGGCTTATTGCCTGTCGATACTGTTGATAAACTTACAACAGAGCGCGGCGTTAAGGTAAAAATTGATAGTAAATCGCGCCTGGATTGGGAAGCGCTGCGCCAAAAAGTCAAAAAAGGTATGCGTAACGCAACTTTGATGGCGATCGCGCCGACAGCTAATATCTCGCATGTGGCAGGTACGACGCCAGGACTTGATCCGCAGTTTAGCCAAATCTTTAGCCGCAGTACGCTCAACGGCAAATTCCTAGAGGTTAATGCTAATTTAGTGCGTAAACTCAAACAACTTAATCTGTGGGAATCTCTCAAAGACGACTTGTTGGCGAATCAGGGTGATATCCAAGGTTTCGAGCAAATTCCGCAAGCAGTCCGCGATGTCTACAAAACTAGTTTTCAGCTGAGTCCATACGCTTTTATCGAGGTGGCGGCGCGAGCGCAAAAATGGGTCGACCAAGCAATTAGCCGCAATATGTACCTGGAGTCGCGCGATATTGATGAATATATCGAAATCTATTCAGAAGCGTGGCGCCGCGGTTTGAAAACGACATATTATCTGCATGTCAAGCCGCGCCATCAATCCGAGCAAACCACCGTCACGTCGCAATCAGTACAGAAAGTTCGTACCGACAGCGCGAAAAGGGTGAGCGGTTTCGGCTTTGCCCGCCGCAAACAATCATAAACGTTGATAAAATCACAATAATAAGGAGGAAATATGACGCAAACAACACAACCGCAAGGTATTTTGGGATCGGGCCTGCGCGACGGCTTGCAACTCAAGCCAGTACGCTACCAATGGGCGATGGATTTGTATAATCAGGCAGTTGCGAACACTTGGTTCCCGAATGAAGTACAACTAGTGCAAGATTTGGCGGCGTTCGAGAAGCTGACCGACGACGAAAAACACGCGTTGAAGACGGTAATCAGTTATCTGAACCCAAACGAATTGCTTATCAATAAGTCGTTAGCTTTTGGTATTTATCCATACGTCAATGCCGCCGAGGCGCACTTATATCTGTCGAAGCAGATGTGGGAAGAAGCTAACCACTTTATGACCTTTGAATACATTATTGAAACGTTTCCGTTTGACCGCCAAGAAATTTACGCGGCCGGCTACGGCAAGAAAAGCCTGAAAGACAAGTCTGATTTCCAAACCAAGTATGTCGGCCGCATGCTGAATGATAAGCTGGATGTTACTACTACCGAGGGTAAGAAAGATTTTGTGCGCAATCTGGTAGCTTATAATATTGTGCTCGAAGGTATTTGGTTCTATAGCGGTTTTATGGTTGGCATGAGTTTTCGCCGGCGTAATTTGCTGCGCAATGTCGGCAGTTTGCTAGATTGGATTACCAAGGATGAAAATCTGCACTTAACTTTCGGTATTAACCTGCTGTTGACAATTCTTGACGAGAACCCAGATTTGCAGACGCAAGAATTCGCCGATGAGATTCGCGATCTGATTTTGCAGGCGGTGGCGCTTGAAGAGGCTTACAACAAAGACATGTTGCCAAAGGGTATCTTGGGCTTGAACGCGGATTACGTGAACCAGTATGTCAAGTTCATGACTGACCGCCGCCTAGAAGAATTAGGCTTCGAGAAAGAATACAATGTAGCTAATCCAGCCAAGTGGATGGCGGCGGCCAACGATACGCTTGAATTAGTCAATTTCTTTGAAAGCACCAATACGAACTATGAGGTTAACACCGTAAAGTAACAGTTTTAGCAATTGAATAAGCGGTCTATTAGCCTATAATGAATATAAGTAAAGGGGGAAATAATGAATCCATCAGCGATAATTAACGACGACATGACGCTTGAGGAAAAACTCGAGGCGATTGAACGCGAGATAGCCAAAGCACAGGCTGAAGTCGATCAAAAAGCTGAAGCTGACGGCCTGCCATCAGCGCCAATTGATCCGGCAACACTAACTATGTGCGAGGGTTGCCAATAGACACGCTACATATAGCGTACTCTAAGCGGTTATGCTATAATAAGGGCCCATGAAAGAGCAATCATACATGGGCAAACAGACAAAATATATCTTCGTAACTGGCGGCGTTCTCTCGGGGGTAGGTAAGGGAATCACCGCTGCGAGCATCGGCGCGGTACTGCAAGCCAAGGGTATTAAAGTGTCAATTCAGAAATGCGACCCGTATCTCAATGTGGATGCGGGTTTGCTTAATCCGGCAGAGCATGGCGAATGCTTCGTGACGCGCGATGGCGCTGAAACCGACCTCGACCTCGGGCATTACGAACGGTTTTTGGATATAGAATTGACGCAGAAAAACGCCACGCTGGCGGGACGCTTACTCTCAGAATTGATTACCGATGAACGCGCTGGTAAGTTTCACGGCAAAACTGTCCAGCTAATCCCGCACTTAACACATGCCATTCAAGAGTCAATTATTGCGGCTGGCCAAGGCAGCGATGTGCACATCGTAGAAATCGGCGGTACAGTGGGCGACTACGAGGGGTTAAGCTTCATCGAGGCGATCCGCGAATTTGCTCACAAAATCGGTAAGGAACGCTGCTTATACGCGCATGTGGTTTATGTGCCGTTTATTGATACCAGTAAAGAGTTCAAGAGCAAGCCGGCGCAAAATGCCTTAAATGATTTGCGCGGTTTTGGTATTGTGCCAGAGATTGTGGTTGTCCGCAGCGACGAGCCGGCGCCTGAGTTGGTTGCTCAAAAAATTGCTTTGTACGGTGGCGTTGACTTGCCGGGCGTGCTGATGCTGCCAAATCTCGATACCGTATTTATGATTCCCGAGCGGATAGCCGCTAGCCCGCTGATGACCATTCTCGATAAGTTCACTGGTAATTTTGCTCAGCCGAATCTCGCGAAATGGCAAGCGTTAACTCAATTGCAAAGCAAAAAACCAGCTGATATTGTGACTGTCGGTTTAGTTGCTAAGTATATGGAAAACAAGGATACTTATCTATCGGTGACCGAGGCGCTCAAGAGTGCGGCCTGGCATGAAAATGTTGGTTTGCATATCAAGTGGCTCAATGCCGAAACAGTTACCGAGCGCGATTTCGAGACAGTTGATGCTCTGCTGGTGCCAGGCGGCTTTGGCCCGCGCGGGATTGAGGGCAAGATTGCGGCAGCGCAGTATGCGCTTGAGCGCGATGTGCCGTATTTGGGGATTTGCTTAGGTTTGCAGACAGCGGTAATTGCGGCGGCGCGGCGAGCCGGGCTCGACGATGCTAACAGCACGGAGTTTGACGATGCTACGACGCATGATGTGGTGTATATTATGCCTGGCCAAGAGGGCAAAGAATCGACTGGCGGTACGTTGCGGCTGGGCAATTATCCAGCAGTATTCACGCCAGGGTCGCTTGCTTCTAAGGTATATCAGTCGGATCACACCGAGGAGCGCCACCGCCACCGATATGAGGTGAACCAGCAGTTTCTAGATGAGATTGCCCGCGGCGGCATGACGGTGTCGGGCTTGTCGCCAGACGGGCGGCTAGTCGAATTTGTCGAGGCGCCAAATTGCCGCTATTTTGTCGCAACGCAAGCGCACCCCGAGTTTCGTTCGCGGCCAATGCGGCCGCATCCGCTGTTTGCTGGACTGATTAGAGCGGCTGTCTCTTGACAAATTATACTAGTTATGCTAATATGAGAATATGGCAGAAGAAGAAAAACAAAAAGTAGAAGATTTCGAGCCAACTTACAACGAGAGCAGCGACGATACAGCGATGTTGCGAGCGGTGCTGCAATCGGATCATGCTCGTAATATTACGCCAGTATCGGTGTATCGCCAGCCAGATTTTGACGGCGCGGAAGATTAACTGTAGTAAAAGTGTTATAATATGGTCTATGATTGATTGTGTTATTACACTGAAGAAAATAATTGACAAACTGTATCAGCAGCAGGTTGATGTGCAGTTAACGCGCCCTGACCCAAAGTTCGGTGACTTTGCGACGAATGTGGCACTGCAGTTAGCAAAACCCTTGGGTAAAAACCCGCGCGAGATTGCTGAGGCGATTGCCGAAGAGCTGCGCGGCCGCCAGGAGTTTAGCGAGGTTAGCGTGGCTGGGCTGGGCTTTATCAACGTGACGTTAAGCGACCAAGCGGTGTTGGAATTGCTGAAAGTGCGGCCAGCGACTAATCGTGCAGGAAAAACAGTGGTCATCGAGACCAATTGTCCAAATCCGTTTAAAGCCATGCACATCGGCCACGCGCTGAACTCGATTTTGGCGGATATCATAGCGAACTTGCTGGCGGTGGACGGCGCGGCGGTGCATCGGGTCAGTTACCACGGCGATGTCGGCACGCATGTCGGCAAGAGCATGTGGGCGATTCTTCGCGAAATTGACGGCGATGTCAGTAAGCTAGGCGCTATTCCAGCCGACAAGCGCAACGAGTTTATGAGTCGTATGTACGTTAAAGGTACACGGGCAGCCAAGGAATCGCCAGAGGCGCGGGCGGAAATTGATGAGCTAGCCAAACAATCGTTTGTGCTGGACGATCCGCTGTATAAGCAGGTGTACGAGATTTGTAAGGCCTGGAGTTTTGATGAAATTGATGCCAATGTGGCGCGGCTAGGCAATGTGCCAATTGAACGGCGTTATGTCGAGAGTGAAACTGAAGTGCCAGGCAAGGCCTTGATCAAAGCAAAAACCCCAGAGGTCTTTACCAAATCAGATGGTGCATATATCTTCAAGGGCAGCCAGTACGGTGCGTTTGATAACGTATTCATTGGTTCGCACGGCAACGGATTATATGGTGCACACGATATGGGGCTGATTCAGCTGAAGCATCAAGATTATCCAAACTTGGATTTGTCGATTACCGTCAACGGTGAGGAGCAGGCAGCGTATTTCCGCGGGGTGATCGCCGCTAGTGAATTGGCAATTCCAGAATTGAAAGGTAAATTATTTAATTATGCGACTGGCCTGGTCAAATTAACGACCGGCAAAATGAGTTCGCGTACCGGCGAGGTGATTACCATTGACTGGCTGTTTAACGAGTTCAAGAAAGCCATCAAGCAAGCTGGCGGCGAGCCGACCGACGAGGTGGTGGCGGGTGCGCTGCGCTATCAATTCTTGAAGGTGAAAATCGGTAGCGACGTTGTGTTCGACATCAATGACGCGGTTAGCTTGACGGGTAACACCGGTAGCTACCTGCAATACGCACACGCTCGGGCGCGGGGTATTTTGGCAAAATCTGAGCAAGCAGTTGCTTTCCCGACGGAATTGTTCGACGAAGATCGGCTGCTCGTCAGGAAAATGAGCGAATATGCCGAGGCGGTTAACCGCGCCACCGAAAGTTTGGAGCCGCATCATGTCTGTGCCTACCTGTTTGAGCTGGCACAGGAGTTCAATCGTTACTATGAGAAAAATCAAGTTGTCGGCAGCGATAAAGAAGCGCACCGCGTCGGTCTGGTGGCAGTGTATGCTGATATATTGGAAGCGGGGCTGACGATTTTGGGAATCGCGGCACCAGAGCGCTTGTAGGGTTACGTTGTAAGGTTGAGGAATAAATAATTACAAAGCGATTTACCACAAGAAACCAGGTTATAATCAAACAGTTAAAGGAGGCTAAATGCCATCAGAAACAGTCAAAAAAGCCAAAAAATCAGCTGCCAAAAAGCTAGCTGACAAAAAATTGGCGCAAACAATAGTTAAAGACACCCACATGGGCGGTTTCGTTAATTTTATCCGCGAACAGGGTATAGTCGGTCTAGCGGTTGGTTTGGCAATTGGTACGGCAGCTGGCGATACGGTGAAGAAGCTGGTGACAGCGTTTATTGACCCGCTGGTGCAGTTGATTGTCGGCTCGCAAAAAGGCTTGCAAGCGGCGTCGTTCACGGTTGAGTTTGCCGGCCGCAAGGCTGAATTTCTCTATGGCGCGTTTGTCAGCTCATTAATTACACTGCTAGCGGTGGCCTTTGTGGTGTATGCAATTGTGCACTTTTTCAAGCTGGATAAATTAGATAAGAAGAAAGATTAACGTTTTTGAGGCTCAGCCGTGGCTTGACGGAACGGCGGTTATTGCGGCGACTTGCCTCGGTGGTATTAAAGATGCTAGCTAATCAGCGTGCCGACTGTCTCGCCGCGGGCTGCTCGGGCGATGTTACCGTCGGTCAACAGGTCGCAGATAATGACCGGGATATGTTCGTCCATAGCCAGGCCGATGGCTGCCTTGTCCATGACGGTGATGTCGGGGTTGGTCAAAACATCGTGATAAGATATGTGGTCGAATTTGATGGCGTCAGGGAATTTAGCCGGGTCTTTGTCGTACACGCCGTCAACTTTCGTTGTTTTAACGACAACATCACACTGCATTTCTAAAGCTAGGTTCAGGGCGGCAGTGTCGGTGGTCAGGAATGGCCGGCCAGTGCCGCAGGCAACGATGACTACCCGGCCCTTTTCGATGTGGCTGAGGGCGCGGCGGAAGGTGTAGTGGTCGATAAATTGATTAATTTCTACAGTGGACAGGGCGCGGGTCGGCAAGCCGGCGTCGTTGAAGACATCAGCCAGAGCAATGGCGTTCATTAGGGTAGAGAGCATGCCGATATTATGGGCTGAGACAGGCTGGATGCCGTGGCCGATGATTTGGTTGCCGCGGACATAATTGCCGCCGCCAACCATGATGACGACTTCGGCGCCAGTTTCTAGCGCTGGTTTGATTTGTTCGGCAATCCAGCGGGCCCGCTTGGGATCGAAGCCGCTGGCGAACTCGCCCTGGAGCTGCTCTCCAGAGAGTTTGAGGAGAATACGTTTGGTCATGGGTTTAGTATAACACGAGAGGCTCTTACGTGTATTTATCATGCATTCAAATCGGGATATTATATTGGTAAATATTCTAGTAATACCTACAATAGTGTGTTATAATATTAACGAGGGGCTGGTTGATGATCGGCCTCTGGCGCATTTTAGAATATCGTATGTACGGCAGGATCCGAGCTCTCTTGAGTACTGTGAAACGGCGGTTTTCACGGCGCTAAAGAGGGCTCGGTAACGGATCGAGCTCCACTATTGCCCCAGATGGGGCGGAAAGGAGGCCGAGATGGCCGAGGAACTCTCTCTTGCTGAGAGTTTTTTTAACCTCCTTCCGACTCGGCACCTGGGGGTGCCGAGTCGGAATTTCGTGTGGCGGGGCGGGGCGCGTCCCGCCACACGAATTACGACGATTATGGAGCCGCCCTCAGGCGGCTCCATAATCGCAATTTTTGATTTCGCGGAGACAGGGAGGCTCCGTGAAATCACATATATCGGCAACTTTACGAATAAGGTGCCGATGCGGTATATTGGGTCGGACCCCTGGAGGATCGTCGGCGAGGCTTGGCGGCTGCTGCCGCTCAAGTCCAAGCGATAGCCACCCCACCCCGGCGGGGGTTGCCTGGCCTTGTTTGGCTGCAACTCTCGCCGGGGCGGCAGACCCCTCTTCGCGCCAGGAGGGGTATTTTCTTTGCTTGACTTTTTAAATCGTTTATGCTATAATAGCGAGTATGGAAAAATTAAGCCCGACTCCGAGTGATATAGAGGCGAAGATGCATCAACCTCGCGCCTTGCAAGTGCTTGATAGCGGCGAGCGCCGCGTAGAATTTGGAGGAATTAGCTGCCAGCTGAAATATTATAATTGCGAGCAGCCTGGCAACCCGGAAGCTCGCTGCAATGAAATATATGAATATGAATTACCTGCCGATGCTATTGAGCGGGCTAATTTGGGTTTTGATCTAGACGAACTGCCGCCATTTATTGGCGTAAAGGGCGGGGCGGCTCGCCAGATTCTGGAGGCGCTAGTACATAGCGACCGCCAGCTACCGCCGCCGCGCGATGTCGATCTGGTAATTTTAGAAGAGACTGTTGCTAACGGTGATTATGATCCAGATGAGATTCGAGCGGTAGCGAGCGATCTTTCAATGCGTTTTTCGCCGCGTGATACAATGAATGGTTATGGCGCGGAGTCTGTACAATCTACCGCCGAGTTTATGGGGCAGCACGATTTTACAATCAATCAAGTGCTTATACGCAAGGACAATGATGCTTGGAGGCTGTTGGCTAGTACGCAAGCGGTATTAGATACTGCTGAGCATGTTATCAGGCCAACAGTATTTGAGCACGATCCTGATTATGACTATCGAATTGGCAATAAATTAGCTCTCAAGGCCGTGCGGCTTCTTTCAGATATGCAAGTTCAAGGGATTGACGATGTAAGTATTAAAAGCGTCCAGCTGCCAGACGATATTTATGGCGACCCAAGAGATGATTACTTCATGCAAACGCTGCAATTAGATAAAGCGTTAGAGGTCAGCGACAAATTGGCTAAACGCTACGTAGAAAATCTGAGGTTGTACGGGATGCTGCCATATGATTGTGAAGATATGAGTGCTGCCGAGTTATACTATGAGTTAGTTAACCGGACGAATTTTGTTCCGTCTGATGGCAACGCGTCTGAAGTTTTTCGGATCGAAAAAGAAAGCCATATGAAGCTTGGTGGCGCAGCAAGGTTTGGAAATGCTGTCGAACGTTTGCTGCAGCAGGTGCCGGAACAGTTTTCTAGAGATTACTGCGATACCAAAAAGTAGTATACTAGAATTATGAAAGCTAGTTTCAAGCCAAAAAAGATTTTATGGATGGATTTGGAAATGACCGGGTTGGATCCGGCGTGCGATGAGATTTTGGAAGCGGCGGCGATTGTCACGGATTGGGATTTTACGAAGATTGCGACCTATCAGGGGGTGGTACGGCATGATCCGGCGAAGCTGGCGCAGCTGCTAGATCGGAACGCCAGCTTTTGGAACGAACATCCAGAGGCGCGGCGCGGTTTGGAGGAACAAAATGCCTCGGGCAAGCCGCTGGCCGAGGTGGAGTGTGAGCTGCTGGCGTTTTGCGATAAACATTTTGCGGACGAGCCGCGGATTTTACTGGGCGGCAATTCTATTCATCAAGACCGGCGATTTATCGACCAATGGTGGCCTACGTTGTCAAAAAGGCTACACTATCGGATGTTAGACGTCAGTGCCTGGAAAGTGGTGTTTGAGGGTAAATACGGCAAGAAATTTGCCAAACCAGAGGATCATCGGGCACTGGAGGATATTCGCGGCAGTATTCAAGAATTAAAATATTATTTGAAAAAGGTGAAGGCGTGACAGATAAAATATGGCATGATATCAGCGAGGATTCGCTAGAAGTACGGCAAAGTTTAATTGAAAAATTAAACTTATCGGAGTTGCAACGGCGGATTCTGATTGAGAACCGTTGGCTGCCGCAAGCGGTCGAAGGCGGCGATTGGCTAATGATTAAGGCGGAAATCCCGAGCATTGAACGCCGCAATGTCCATTGGCAAGGGTTGACGATTTTGCTCAGTAAAAACAAAGTTATCACCTTGCACCGCGACGAATTAGATAGCGAGGTTGCCGAGCGGATTGAAGCGTACCGGCCAGGCGCTCTGTCGCCGTCGCTAATCGCAGCAACGATGATTCAATTTACAGTCGAACAGTATATGCCGATTCTTAATTCAATTGACGATGTAACCGATCAATTAGAAGATACAATGATTCGCGATCCGGGCAAGCATCAGTTGCAGCAGCTTTTTGTGTATAAGCGCCAATTGGCGGATTTGCGCAAGGTGATTTTGCCGCTGATGAATATGCTCAATGGTTTGAGTAACGGCCGATACGGTATTTTTGATGAAAAGTGCGCGATTTATGCGCGCGACAGCTACGATTACGCTTGGCGCGTGCACGAGCTAATCGATACCATGCGCGATCTATTGACTAGTGCGCTGGATATGTATTTGTCGGTAGTGTCTAATCGAATGAATGATGTAATGAAGCGTTTGACGATTGTAACGACGATATTTATGCCAATGTCGTTTTTGACAGGTCTGGCAGGCATGAATTTTTCGCAGCTGCCGTTTCATAGCGATGTAATGTTTTGGATAACGATGGCGCTGCTGGTCATCTTGCCAATATCGATGCTGATATACTTTATACGGAGCAAATGGCTATGACGCACCAACAGTTTGAAGAGTTTTTGCTAAGTTTGCCAGGCGCCTGGTTGGACTATCCGTTTGGCGATAAGGTGGCTGTGTACAAAGTCGGCCGCAAAGATGCTGGCCAAAGCGAAAAGATGTTTGCGTTGATAGCCGAGGGTTCAAAGCCGTTGCGGATTAGCTTGAAATGTGATCCGCAATTGTCGTTAAAGTTACAACAAAAGTACGAATCGGTTCAGCCAGGCTTTCATCTCAATAAAAAACACTGGATTACGGTGATTTGCAGCGGCCAGCTCAGCGACGAAGAACTTTTTGATCTGGCGCGGTTAAGTTATCGGCTGGTGACGGAATAGCTCTGCTACTGCTTGGTTGAAGCGAAGTCGTGGTAAGCTTTGAGGATAACGTTGATATTATTAATGGATTCGTCGCAGAACGAGCGGATTGATTTGGAGTCGCTAACCTTTTTAAGCTTGTTGAGTTGCGACTTTAAAATGGTTAATTCGTAAGTCATGGCGGTGGCGTAGCTACTGTCGAGCTTACCTTTTTGGTAGGAATCGTTGAGCTTTTTCTGCAGGGCTTCTAGGTAGCTTTTTTCGGTACTAGAGGATTTTTTCTGGATTTTGCGCTCTTTGATGATGGCGTCTAGCCGGGTCTGCATGGTCGTCAGAGTGCTGTTGAGCGCAGTGTTGGCCTCGGCAATTTCAGTCTGCGTCAGGCGGCCTTCGTTTTCGTCGACGACTTTGTTAAGTGTATCAGTGCGGTCGCGGATCGGCTGGATTAGACTGTTGGCATCAGATGCGCCAGGGTTGATGATTAGAATCAAAATGATGATGACGCTAGCAATAACAGTGCCAATGAGCGCAAATATAGCGATTCGATTGATGGTGTGCTGTTCTTGTGGAGCGATACGGTTAAGGTAGTCAACAGTATTATAATCATCATCCGAGCTGCCGGCGTAAACTGGGAAGGTGCTTAGCGGCTGCGGTCCTGTGTCGTACGATGGCGCGGTTTGGTTAATTTGCGGTAGTTGATCAGACTGATTAGTTGCCAGGCTGGATGTTTGCTGCGGGTATGCCAGCGGCTGCGTCTGGGCGGCTTGGTTGTTGTAATACGGATTAGGCGCCGTTTGCTGCTGCGGTGTTTGCTGGCCGTAGACCTGATTGTACGGTGCGGCTGGCTGCTGCGGGTTTTCTGGTAGTAAATTATTAGCAGAACCCTGCGAATACGGTTGTTGCGGATTGGTGTAAGGGTCCTGATTCATACCTATATTTAACCACAACCGATAACAGAGGTAAAGAGTGATATACTAAAATGTATGGATGCCAAGGAGGAAATTCGCTCGCGGCTCAATATCGAAGATGTGATTGGCGAATATGTTGAGCTAAAGCGGGCAGGGCGCAGCTATAAGGGGTTAAGTCCGTTTACTGGCGAGAAAACGCCTAGCTTTTTCGTAAGTCCTGAAAAAAATATTTGGCATGATTTCTCGAGCAACAAGGGCGGCGATATTTTCGCTTTTGTGATGGAGGCTGAGGGGATGGATTTTCGCCAGGCGATGGAATTTTTGGCGCGCAAAGCTGGAGTTGACCTCAGCGAATATCAATCGGCTGGTGCCAAGAAGCGCAGCGCCTACAAAAAGCGGCTGTTGGCAGCCAACGAGCTAGCAGCACGATATTTCCAACAGAGTTTATTGCGTAGCCAGCAGGCGATTGAATATGTTTTTAAGCAGCGAGGATTGTCGCGGCAAACTGTTCAAGATTTTCAGATTGGTTATGCGCCGGATAGCGGCACGGCGTTGCTAGCAGCGCTCGAAAAAAGAGGTTTTACTAAGCGAGAGATCAACGACGCGGGGCTATTAAACCGCTATGGCAAGGATTTGTTTCGCGGTCGAATGATGATTCCGTTGATGGATCAGGGCGGGCAAGTGATTGGCTTTACCGGGCGAATTATTGGCAATGTGCCGAATGCGCCGAAATATTTGAATACGCCGCAGACATTACTATATGATAAGGGTCGTCATATTTTCGCGTTGAGCCAAGCCAAAGAGGCGATCCGCAAAAGTGGCTTCGTAGTGATGGTTGAAGGAAATTTGGATGTAGTTAGCAGCCACCAAGCGGGCGTAGCGCAAACAGTCGCGACCGCTGGTACGTCGATGACTGAAAATCATCTCAAAGCGGTCAAACGGCTGACCAGCGATGTTCGCCTCTGTTATGATAGCGATAAAGCGGGTGTGGCAGCGACCGAGCGGGCAATTGAGCTGGCTTCGCACGAGGGCGTTGAGCTGACGATTATTTCGTTGCCAGATGGCGCTAAAGACCCAGATGAATTGATCAAATCGAGTGTTCAGGCGTGGCGCGAAGCGGTAACTCGCAACGAGCCGGCTGTCGAATGGGTGTTGCGCCAGCATGCCGGGCGATGCGATTTGGATACAGCGGTTGGCCGGCGAACTTTTACTACGGCAGCGCTGCGAATAGTGCGCGGGCTAGCTGACCCCGTCGAGCGCGAATATTATATCAAGCGGGTAGCCACTATATCGCATACTAGCGAGGAGGCGGTGCGCCAAAAATTAGCTGGCGAGCCAGTCAAGAAACAAACTTTCAAATCCGTTGTTGCAAATACATCGATTATTAAGAACGAACAGGCGGTGCTAGAGGATAACATTTTGGCTTTGGCGCTTTATGATGCTAGGTGCTTGGAAGAATTGCGCCGCGCCGGTCGCCAGCAGTGGAGCAGTGCCGAGCGAGAGCTATTAGCGACGGTACTCCTCGAGGAAGATAATCCGCAAAATCGCCCTAAAAAGTTGCAAAAAGCTGATATTTATGTAAAAATGGTATCATTGCGCGCTGAGGAGCGTTATGCAGCATGGAATAGCGGCGATCGCTATGTCGCGATGTGCCAACTGCTGCGGGATAAAGAGGATAAACATAACAAACAAACTCAACAAGAATTATTAGCTAAGTTACGCGACGCTGAAGCTGCTGGCGATGAGGCGGCGGCTAGAGAGTTGCGTGCGGCACTCAATAACATAATCAAGGAGAAAGCTCGTGACAAACGACGACCAAGCGCAGAAGCCATCTGACGACAATATACAAGATCAAGACATCAATGAGCCTGATATCAACGATTTGATGGACGAAGATACTCCTGAAGATGTACTCAATGCTAATCAATATTTCGACGATATTTCGGACGATTCAGTACGGCTGCATTTGCGCGAGATTGGCAAAATCCCGCTGCTGAGTGCCGAGGAAGAGCTAGAATTAGCAAAACGCGTCAAAGAAGGCGACAAAAAAGCCAAAGATAAAATGGCCGAAGCAAATATGCGCCTGGTGGTATCGATCGCCAAGCGGTATTCGGGCCGCGGCTTAGACTTCTTGGATTTGATTCAAGAAGGCCACACTGGTTTGTTGCGCGCGGTTGAAAAATTTGATCCGGATAAAGGCTTTAAATTCTCGACTTATGCCACCTGGTGGATTCGCCAGGCGATTACCCGGGCGATTGCTGATCAGGCGCGAACGATTCGTATTCCAGTTCATATGGTGGAAACCATCAATAAATTGCTGCGCACGCAGCGGCGCATGACGCAGGAGCTGAATCGCGAGCCAACGATTGAAGAGCTAGCTAAAGAGCTAGAGATGGAACCAGAAAAAGTCGAATATGTCATGAAAATCAAGCAGGACATTTCGAGCTTGGATGCTGGCGTCGGCCGCGATGGCGATGATGAAGGCGAGTCGGTGCTGGGCGATTTCATCGAAGATGAAGGTACGATTAGTCCGGAGGAATCGGCCTCAAATCAGCTGTTAAAGGAACAAGTTAAAGATTTGCTAGGTACGCTGAGCGATCGCGAACAAAAGATCGTCCGGATGCGCTTTGGATTAGACAGCGGCAAGAGTCATACGCTTGAAGAGGTTGGCCAGGAATTTGCGGTGACGCGCGAGCGAATTCGCCAGATTGAAGCCAAGGCGCTAGCGAAGCTACGCAAGCATAAAGACGCCAAAAAACTTTATACTTATCTGCAATAACTTTGGTTTTAGGTGTTATAAGTTAACGAAACCAGTTGTACTGAGTAGCGAATTAATCTTGGCGTATAGCGCAGTGATATCGCTGTCGTTAATTAAATAATAATCAGCGATAGCTATTGGTCCGCCTTTTTCGATGTCTTCAATCTCTGACCAGTCGCGCTGGTTAGCTTGTTCGGCGGTGAATGGCCGCTCGGGGCGAGTTGCGAGACGGCGGTGGCGCAAATGTTTTGGCGCGACAATGGCTGCAACGATGAGCTCGCCAGGAAACTCGTGTTTGAGGAACTTGTACTCTGTCCAGGAATAGAGCCCGTCGAACAATAAACGATGCTGGCCAGCATCAATTAAGCGGTGTAATTGCTCGGCAGCGCGGCGGATGATAACGTCTTTGCCGTCACGTTCGCGCCACTGTTTGCGAAATTCGGCTTGCGATTCGGGCGTGATTTCAACGCCTCGAGCGCGCATTTCGTCGTACAAAATGCCGCCGCCGTAGATTTTGGGAAAACCTTTGGCGGCTACGAAATTGGTTGCTTCGGTTTTACCGGCGCCAGGCAGCCCGACGAATGCCAAAATCTTGGCTGGTTTTTCTTGTGATGTCATAACCTTAGTATACATGATTATGGCTATATTCGCTTGTAAGTAACGCCTCTTAGATAGCGTATAATATAAATATGGCCAAACGCTTGGTGATTATCGACGGTAAAAGCGTGTTCTATCGCGGTTATTATGCTATGCCTGGGTTGTCGACCGCAGACGGGACACCGACAGGCGGCGTGTATGGTTTTGCAGCGCTGAGCTTGGAATTAATTAAGCAGCTTGAACCTGATTATGTTTGCGTGGCGTGGGATAAACGAGGAACGAATATTCGCCGCCGCCTGGCAATTTACTCTGAGTATAAGGCCGGGCGCAAACCAGCACCGCCAGATTTTTATGCGCAGATTCCGATTTTGCACGAGTTACTGGCGGCTTTTGGCTGGCCGCTGTATGAATTTGACGATTATGAGGCCGACGATATCATGGCAACGCTAGACAAGCAGGCTGAACAGCACGGCGGCATCGAAACATATTTGATTACTAGCGACTTGGACGCGCTGCAAATTCTCGACCAAAATACATATCTTTATGCGCTCAAAAAAGGCCTGACTAACATTGATAAATTTGATATTCCAGCGTTTGAAAAGCGCTACGGTATTCGGATTGGCCAATTTCTCGACTTGAAAAGCTTGAAAGGCGATTCGTCGGATAATATCCCTGGGGTGCCGGGGGTCGGCGAGAAGACAGCCGTCAAATTACTACAACAATTTGAAACGCTAGACGGTGTTTATGATAATTTATGGCAGATTAAAGACAGTTTGCGCCGCAAACTAGAAGCTGGTAAAAAATCTGCTTATATGAGTAGGGAATTGGCGCGGCTATTCACCGATGCGCCAGTGAAACTCGATTTGGCAGCGATGGACGTACGCGACTTAGACACGGCAAAGTTGCGAGAGTTACTTGAAAAGCTGGAGTTTCGCTCATTGTTGCGAAAATTACCACAACACATGCGCGACAGTTCTTCTGAAGTGACTCCAAATAATATTCTTGCGCCGGCTGTTGAAATATCGGGCGATAAAGTCATCCCGATGTTGATAATGGCGCCAGAATTACTAGTAATTTGGGATGGTGATACGGTTTGGCTGAGCCATGAAAAAGGCAAGGTCGCTCGCTTGCCGCTGGCTAAAGCAAGCGCTATTTTAGCAGAAGCTTCGATAGTTGGCCACGACACCAAGGAGTTTCTCAAAGCGCTTCTCGGTGCTGGCTGCCAGCGGCTACCGGCTGTTAAACACGATACCGCGCAGGGCTCATTTTTGTTAAATCCTTTGCGCAAATCGCGCGAATTAGCGGATTTGGCGGGCGTAGAATCTTTGGACGACCCAATATTGGTGATGGCAGCGCTGTGGATAGTTTATGAACAACAAAAGTCGGCGTTTGCTGAGCTGCCCGACCTCCAGCAGGTGGCGCAGACGATGGATTTTCCATTGATTAATGTTTTAGCGCAAATGGAATTTCGAGGCATCAAGATTGATGCCAGCAAACTCGAAAAAATGAATAAATCATTAGCGCAAGAGATTGCAGCGGTTCAGCAAAATATTTATGATATGGTCGGTTACGAATTTAATGTCGCCAGCCCGGCGCAGTTGGCTAGCGCGCTATTTGATAAGCTGCTCTTGCCGACAACTGGTATCAAGAAAGGTAAGACGGGTTATTCAACCAACCAAAAGGAACTCGATAAGCTGCGCGGGCAACATCCAATTATTGAGTTGGTCGAGCGTTTTCGCGAACTATCGAAATTACAGAATACCTATGTGGCAGCCTTACCAGAGCAAACGGACGCTAACGGCTATATTCACACGACGTTTAATCAAGATGCGACAGCGACTGGGCGACTGTCGAGCACTAACCCGAATTTGCAGAATATTCCGATTCGTACTGAGTTGGGGCGGCAGATTCGCGATGCCTTTGTGCCAGCGCCTGGCAATGTTTTCGTAAATGCTGATTATTCGCAATTTGAGCTGCGTTTGGCAGCAGTGATGGCGGGCGAAAAACAGATGATTGAAGACTTTAATGCTGATGTTGATATTCACGCCAAGACAGCAGCTGAAGTTTATAACGTGCCGATTAATGAAGTGACGCCAACGCAGCGCCGCCGCGCTAAAGTGGTGAATTTCGGCGTATTATACGGCATGAGCCAGCATGGTTTGGCGGCTGCTGCTAATATGAGTTACGGCGAGGCGCAGCATTTCATCGATGAATATTATCGTATCCGTCCGCACATCAAAGAGTTCATGGAACGAACGATTCGCCAAGCGCACGATGACGGCTTTGTGCAGACATTGTTTGGCCGTCGCCGGCCAACGCCCGATGTCAGATCGAATAATTTTGCTGTTCGTTCGGCTGCCGAGCGCGCAGCAGCTAATATGCCGATACAAGGTACCGAGGCGGATTTGATGAAGTTGGCGATGCTGGCGGTAGAGAAGCGACTGACGATAATGACAAGCCCAGATTTGCTACCTTCAGAGGCCGGCAAATTCGAAAAGAACGAATTCGCCTTGCCGGAAAGGCAAGTCTCTTCAGGCAGCAAGTCTGGGCTTGTACATAAAAATATCTCGCTCGGCCATCAAATATTGCAAATCCATGACAGTATTATGGTTGAATGTCCGCGCCAAAACGCTGAAGTGGTCAGCAAAATGCTGGTAGAGACTATGGAAAATATCTACCCGCAGCTCGGTATTAAGCTCAAAGTCGACGTCAAAATCGGCAATAACTGGGGCGAAGTGTAAAAAACTTAAAATTTGCTGAAAATTAGCGAAAACCCGTACAAATATGGACAAATAACGGCAACTGTGGTATAATCTAATCACAGTTAGCTTAAGCAAAAAAGGCGGATGTTATGGTACGGAGTATGTCACCAGAAAATAGCAACCCTAAACCTGAAGGGGCTAGGCAAGAGCGCATAGCGCAGTTAAAACAGGACGAGCAACAACTAAGACGTATCATTGAGCAACGCGACGCTGTGAGTAAGGTTCTTGAAGGAGACGGCTACGGTTACTTAATTGGTCTGTTTGTTGATCCAGATGATAATGTTTTGGGTATTGGAAACAGATATCATGGAATAGGATCTAATAATTGGCGAGTGGTTCGTTGTGAGTCTAGCGAGGTTGAGGGAGATCAACCAATAAGAGTAGAAATTCAAAAAATAAGTAGCGCGAAAAAAACTGAGCACGGAAGATATCCTTTCTGGCCAATTGGTGTCAAGACTATTGATACGATTTATCCTGAAGACGGTAGGGCTATTAATTTTTTTTGGATGTCTAAATCTGAATCTGAAGCCAAACATAGAGGGTTCATAGTAGGAGATCTCGCTGGCAATGAATTTTTGCCGCTAGATGAAATAATTGATCCAGAGACAGAGAAAAAAATAAAAGCAAAGAAAGAAGCGGAGATAAAAGCGAAGAAAAATTCAGATAGATTCGATGACATCGTGCAGCCTCTTAGAGATGAAGGATTGGGGGCAGACGCGGAACGATGTGTACAAGCAGGATTAGACTTAGGCGCTACAGCTGTTTGTGATGTGATGGCATAGCTGCGTGGCAAGTGTGTTAAAATACAAACATGTACAGAGGATCCCGACCGAGAATTTTACCGATAATCATTACTATTATCACTGTGGTGGTTGTTATTGCTATTTTGGTAACACTTGTGCGATCGTTGCTGAATCCGGATAAAAAGACCGAGCAGCCGCAAACTCCCGAACAATCGTTAGAGAGCAAAATCAAAAATCAAGACCCAATTCGCAGCGTGCGCTGGACTGTGCGCGGTCCGATTGTTGCCGATGAAGAATTCAAGAGCTACCAGATTACAGTTAGTCCAACATCGCGTAAATACGTTATTTATTCGGGTTATCTGGATAGAGTTTTGGACAAGAAGGAATATGCTAATAATAGCAATGCTTATGAACAATTTACTTATGCGCTAGTCAAGGTCAACATTCAGGCCTCCGATAACAAATCAAACGATGATATTCGCGGCGTATGCGCCACTAAAGGGCTGGCTTACGTATTCGAGACGCGCGATGGCGACAATACCGATACCAATTTGTGGACTTCAACTTGCAAGGACTCGCCTGGTACGCTTAACGCTGATACTCTGAAGCTTCAAGCTCTTTTTGTCAATCAGATTCCAGATTTCAAACCGTCATTTAATAATATTTTCTAATCATGGCAATAAAAGCAGTTATTTTCGATTGTTTTGGTGTACTGTGCGGAGGCAGTATTGATACGCTAATAAGAATGGCCAAGCCAGAGGGCAAGGTAATGCTGCGCGATCTCAGTAAGCAGCACGATTATGGTTTTATTAGCGGCAGTGAGTATGAATTGGGAATTGCTGAGTTGTTTGGCTGGACACAGCAGCAGACGCATGATTTCTTGATGCGCAAGCGGATTCGCAACGAGGAATTGATAAACTATATCGTGAATTTACGCCAGCAGTACACTAATTTGAAGATGGCGATGTTGAGCAATGTTGGCGGCGGTACGCTGGAATATCTATTTGCGCCAGGCGAATTAGAAAAAATGTTTGATGTGCGCGTGTTGTCGTACGAGGAAAGCTTGGCCAAACCAAACCCAGAAATTTTCACGCTGACAGCTGGCCGCTTAGGTGTCGCCGCTAGCGAATGCGTGATGATTGACGATCGTGTCGAAAATTGCGAAGGAGCCGAGGTAGCGGGAATGATGGCGTTGCAGTACACCGATAACGAACTGCTTATTAAGCGTTTGAACGCTCTGTTGGAGTCATAAATGCCGGAACTTCCCGAAGTCGAGACGGTTCGCCGCGGGTTGGCGGAGCTACTGCCAGGCCGAGTGGTGGCACGAACGGCGGTGTTTGATTCGCCAAAAAGCTTTCCGAATGCGCCGGCTGATGTTGAACAATTTTTATATGGTGCGCGCGTGATGGCGGTGCGGCGGCGGGCAAAGGTGCTGATGATTGATCTGGATACGCAGTATTCGCTGGTGATACATCTGAAGATGACGGGGCAGTTGGTATTTCGTCAAAGCTCTAGCCATAGCGCTCGGGTATCCCCAAAAAAATCTCGGGGCCCACGTAAAGTTGCCCAAGATTTTTCTGCGGATACCGCTCGCGAGGTCGACGACTTTGCTGGCGGACATCCGAACGATAGCTTGATTGGCGAGCTGCCGGATCGGTCGACGCGGGTGCGGATTGATTTTGTGGACGGGTCGCGGCTGTTTTTCAATGATCAGCGCAAATTTGGCTGGGTGAAGTTGCTGCCGACTGATGAAGTGAAGAACTTGCCGTTCATGCAAAAAGTTGGGCCGGAGCCGCTTGATCCCAATACACGCGCCGAGGATTTTATCCAGCGGATTCGCCGCCGCCAGAATTCGATGATTAAGCCAGCGTTTCTTGACCAGGCGGTGATCGCTGGGGTTGGTAATATTTACGCTGACGAGGCGTTGTGGGCGGCACGTCTTCATCCGCAAACGCGGGTAAAAAATGTCAGTGACCAGCAGCTGAATACATTATTTAATGAGTTGCGGCAAATCTTGCAACTCAGCATCGATCAAGGCGGCTCAACCGATAAAAATTACGTTGATGCCGAGGGCCGAAAGGGAAATTATCTGACATTTGCTCGTGTGTTTCGCCGCGAAGGCCAAGCCTGCCATCGCCACCCCGACCAGGAGATCATCAAGCTAAAAGTTGGCGGCCGCGGCACGCATATTTGTCCGGTCTGCCAGGTGGAGGTTAAATGATTTATCTGATTATTGGCACGAACACTTACCGCGCGCAGTATGAGCTGCAGCAGTTAGCGAAATCATTAGGTGTTCGGCCTGAGAAAATCGACGCAAGCAGTCTTGATTTGAATAAATTAGCCGATACGGTGCGCGGCTTGAGTTTATTTCAAGAACAGCGGCTGATTGTTATTGAACGGCTCTCGGAGCGAAAAGACTTGTGGGATAAGCTCGGCGAATGGGCTAGCGATATTGCGGCAGAAACCTACTTGGTGCTGATTGAGCCGCGCCCGGATAAGCGTACCAAAAC
Source organism: uncultured Candidatus Saccharibacteria bacterium (assembly GCA_963528515.1). GTDB lineage: Bacteria > Patescibacteriota > Saccharimonadia > Saccharimonadales > Saccharimonadaceae > Saccharimonas. The sequence goes on along the minus strand of CAURUO010000002.1, from coordinate 73,643 downwards.
TTTCAAAACCTTGCAAAAAACCGCAAAGCTAATTGAAGCAACGCCGCTGACTGATCGCCAGCGTCCAGCAGCCGAAAAGTGGCTGCTAGACTATGCAAGCGAGTACGGAGTAAAGTTGACGAAAACACAGGCTAGTAATATGGTAGCGCGAGCGATTATCGCCGATGAAAAATCGCGTTCTGCTGAAATTGACCAATTGCAATTAACTCATGCTGTAGCTGCCTTGAAAAATGCCGTGAAAATTGACGATGCAGCGATTGCAACGGTTTTGCCGCCAGCACGTGAGTTTTCGGTGTTTGATATCATTGAATTGGCAGTGCGCGGCAAAACGGCAAATCTACGGAGCGCGCTTGATGAACTTCATCGTAGCGACGATGTTTATAAAGTGGCGCCGTTGGTCTGGTTGCAGTGGTCGCAGCTGGTGTTATTAGCCAAGGCCGAAGCAGCTGGCGCTAGCGATACGATTGATCTCGGCATACATCCGTTTGTTGCCAAGAAGTTGCGGCCGCTTGCTCGGCAGCTGTCGCCAAAGGACTTGGCGGAATTGACTGAATTAGCGGCGGAGCGCGATTATCAAATGAAAACCTCATCAGTCAATCCGTGGGCAGCGTTGGAGGACTTTTTGTTTCGGGTGGCTTCGCGGCAAAAGTAAAACGCTCCGGCTTGCGGAGCGCTTTAATCTCGTTAGTATAAATTAAGCAGTTTTAGCTACGGTCTTCTTGGTTGTGGTTTTGGCAGCTGGCTTTTTTGCAGGGGTTTTCTTGGTGCTAGCAGCGGGTTTGGCCGCCTTCTTTTCTAGCTTGACGCCAGCAGCTTTAGCGACCTTGGCTAGGGCTGATTTGCGGCGGCTGACGGTTGCCTTTTTGAGCAGGCCTTTCTTGACGGCAGTATCTAGCTCGCTTTGAGCTTTGCTTAGGGTAGCGGCGCTCGGGTTGGCCAAAAATTCCTTGGTGGCAGATTTGATATCGCGCTTGATACCGATGTTACGCTGGCGGCGCTTAGCGGTTTGCTTCATTCGCTTAACGGCTGATTTGATGAGTGGCATAAATTCCTTTACCTCTGTTATTGATTTAGTGTATACAATCAGTTTTCAATTATAACTTATACACCTCTGTTTGTAAAGTGATGTTGTTTTACAAAATAGTATTGACTTTGCCGTGATGCTTATGTTATAGTACATAAAGTCTATAGCGAATAAAAACAAATAGGATAAAATATGGCAGACGTGCTAAACCAGATAGTAGAGAAAGTCAAAGAAAGTAATAATATTCTCGTTACGGTTAGCGCCAATCCGTCGGTTGACGAATTGAGCGCTGCTTTGGGCATCACGCTGCTAATCAATAAGTTAAATAAGCATGCGACGGCAGTATTTAGCGGGGCAGTGCCGCCAGTGATTAAATTTCTACAGCCCGAGAAAACGTTTGAAAGTACAGTTGATAGTTTGCGCGACTTTATCATCGCGCTGGATAAGGAAAAGGCTGATCACTTACGTTACAAGATTGTCGATGATATGGTCAAGATTTTTATTACGCCGTACCGTACGACAATCAACCAGAAAGATTTGGACTTTAGCCAAGGAGACTATAATGTCGAGATGGTGTTGGCAATTGGTGTTAAAGACGAAGCTGATTTGGATCATGCGCTCGAGAGCCATGGCCGAATTTTGCACGATGCGGTTGTAGCAAGCGTATCGCTTGGCGAGTCAACCCAGCTCGGTAGTCTGGAGTGGAGTAATCCGCGAGCTAGCTGTTATAGCGAGGTCTTGTGTCGGTTGGCTAACGAATTAAGAGGCGAGAGCCGGCTGATTGACGAACAAATCGCTACGGCGTTTTTGACAGGTATCGTGGCAGCAACCGATCGTTTCAGCAATGCGCATACTAGTTCGGCGGCGATGACCGTGGCTGCTCAATTGATGGCAGATGGTGCTAACCAGCAGCTGATTGCCACTAAACTCAAAGAATCGCACGATAAGCCGATTCCAGTGCCTGAAGCAAAAAGCAAGGACGAAGAAAAATCCTCCAAAAAGGATGAGTCTAAAAATTCTGGCGACATTGGAGCATTATCAATCTCGCATGAGCCAGTCGGCGATGTTGACGACGTCAAGAATGCAATTGATAGGCGCCATTCCGACGAAGCTCTGAGGGCTGCCAATGAAGAATTAGAGAAGCGAAGTAGTCGAGATGCCGCCGCTGCCGCCGAAAAGAAATTAGCCGAACAGTTAGCATCAATTCCTGCTGTTGAGCCTGAAGCTGATAGGCGAGATGTGCCGTCGGTCGCCGATTTGCAGCGCGATATTGCTGCCAGCTCAGCAGAAGTAGATGAAGCGGCCAAAGAGGATCTAACTTTGCCGCCAGTTGCTCCGTTTGCGCCAGGGCCAGGTCTAGCGATGCCAGTTAGCCCGAGCGAGCCGTCGATTGGCGGTACTTTCAATGCGACAACCGAACAGGCTGCTGAGGAAGCTAGAAAAGCTGAAAAAGACATGCATAATCGCGTCATTTTAAGCCACGATCGCGGCGCGGTGGCGTCGCAGCCGCCGTCAATGCAATCGCCATTTAATGCCGTAGCCGATAAGACCGAAGTAGAACCGACGGTTCGCGATGTCTTATCAGAAGCTGCACCGTTTGATGCGGCGCCCGAGGCGGTTTCTTCGAAAGGGGTAACAGTACAGCCGAGTATGCCAGCAATGCCAGCGCCTAGCGTAGAAACTACGCCAGTCGTAAATCCTGCTAGTTCAGACCAAGACCAAGCGCGGTCTGCCGTTGATGCAGCTCTGTCGGCAGCATCAGCTGCGCCATCGTCTGGCGCGGTTGACGATTTGCCACCACTACCACCATTACCGCCGTTGCCAGATTTTTCATCCTTGCCGCCAGTACCAGCTAATGGCGGGGTTGGAACTGACACTTTAGAATCTACTCTACCGCCGCCGCCAGCTCCAGCAGTTTCGGCACCAACATCAAATGATCCAGCTCAGTTCAAGATTCCAGGGCAAGCATAAATTTGCGAATATACCTCACATTGATCCTAAAAAGGTTTTAGTTCAATGCCGCGGGTTATGCTGATATACTTAAAGCATGAATGACAAGGTCATATTGATTGATAAGCCGCCAGACATGACTAGCTTCGGGGTGGTGGCGCGAGTTCGCCGCGTGCTTAGCCAGCGGGCTGGTAAAAAAGTCAAAGTCGGTCATTGCGGGACGCTTGACCCGTTTGCGACGGGCCTGTTGATTTTGGTTACGGGCAAGGAATGCCGCAATGCGATGCGTTATACTAAGCTTGATAAAGTTTATGAAGCGACGTTCCGATTGGGGCAGACTAGTACAACTGGCGACCCGGAAGGCGAAATTATGCCGTATGTTGCAAATAGTAAGCCGCAAAATGATGCTCAAACTTCGTCCATCTCAGAGCAACCAGATATAACAGCTATCAAGTCTGTTCTAGCGCAATTCGTTGGCGATATCAAACAGCGTCCGCCAGCGTTCAGTGCTATCAAAATTAACGGCCAGCGGGCTTACAAATTGGCTCGCAGCGGTAAAAAAGTTGATATACCAGAACGTACAGTGACTATTTATGCGCTAGAACTGCTTGATTACGCTTATCCGCTGCTCAAAGTTCGAGCCCATGTCTCTAGCGGTACCTATATTCGTAGTTTGGCAGTTGATATCGGTGAGGCGCTAGGTACGGGCGCTTACTGTCAAGAATTGCGCCGTACGCAGATTGCCGATTGGCAAGTTAGTCAAGCGCAAAAGCTAGCTGATTTTGGCATTGAATCATAAGAAGCATAGAAATTTGCTTATTTAGATACCAAACTTATTAAGGGCTGGATAGGCTAGTCTCGTCAGATGACGATTGACGATATTGAGAAAATCTATAGGGTAATAGATATGATAAGGAGTTCGCACAACTTGACTGATTAGCGGATCTCTGCTAAAGTTATTAGCTATGATATCAAAGGATAACAAAGCGAAAGCTATTGCTTTGACTCAGGTCAACGAGAACGATGTAGGCAGCCCGCAAGCGCAGATTTCGATCTTGACGGCTCGTATCAAAGAGGTGACTGAACATCTCAAGTCCAATAAGCACGACCGTATGGCGCGCCGCGGACTGATTCAGATGGTAGGTAAGCGCAAGCGCCTGCTGAAATACCTTGAGAAGACGAACTTTGAGGCCTACAAGGCAACGCTAGAGAAGCTCGGTCTGCGCAAATAAACGTGCAGCCTGGGCCAAAAACCGTCTCGTATTGAGGCGGTTTTTGGTTTGTAAAGGTAGATCGCGGCTGCCGTATTGCTAAAATTGCTAATCTAAGTAATAATATTGACAAAAAGCATAAGCTGTGTTAGCATAAAAAGGTAAGTAAACGGCAAAACAAAAATGAACACAAAAGAACGCTTTCCAACATCTTCTCATGAGGTGACTAACAGCCGCGAGCAAGGCGAGTCGTTTGACTATAAGAAGTACGGTATTGAGCCGATAGTTAAGTCTAACTCTCTTGATGGTGATAATTTTAGTACGCCGCACGAATAGACGCCGGCTGGCCGGGCCGAGAAAGTCAATGATGCTCGCGATGCGGTGGCGATTGCTTTCGGCGATAAGCCGCCCGCTTTGGCGCGCCAAGAGTCGAATACCGGCAGGCAGTTGCTGGTCGGCGAGGCTTATAAAGCCGCTACTGACGGCGGAATAGCGCCGACCAACGAACGTGCTTCTACTCGCCGGGTTTTCATGACTGGCGAGAAAATAACTGGTAAGTTGCCGTCGCATGCTGACGCCGAGAGAGGGCCGCAAAGTGTTGATGAAATGCTCGATCGGCGTGCTCGACTGATAGAGAATGGTGTTCCAGGGGATATGGTTGATGGTATTGTCAGGGGTGAGCGTAACAGTGATAGAGGCGATAATCTAGTCCAATACGCTTCGCGGCCGCCAGTTGAGCAAGCAGTATACGAGCAGCCAGCGATACGAGAGCAGCCAAATGAGATGGTATCGCACGAGACCAGTGATAGCGCTGCTATGCCCGAGGCAAAAGAGGCACCGTTGCCGCCGCGTGCCGAAATTCCGAAAGCAGAAACTGATGCCACTAAGCCGTCTAGCGAACCTGAACCTAAAGCGTCTAAAGAAAATACGCCGCCAGAAACCGCTAGCAACGAAAGTCCAAAGGTAGAAACTACAGAAACTAAACCTGCCACAAGTAATCGCGCCGCAGAGAAAAATCCGGCAGAACAGGTTGAGCGGCCAGCAGAAGATAAGACATCACCAGTAGAGCAGCCAGATGGCAATCAAAAAAATACGGTAAAATCTGAAGCAGACGTATCGAAGTCAGACGGAAAACAGGCCGCTGGAGAGCAAAGTACGAAACAACCTGGCGAGCGCCAACCTTTCAACCAAGAGAAAGCCAACAAATGGGCGGGAGACTTCTTGAGGGCTTATAGCGGATTTCTTGACCAAAATGTTAGGGCAGAGTTAGCCGATAGGCTAAAATCTAAAGGCGGACTAAATGTTGACGCAGAAACTCTTCAAGCAATGTATGACTTAGTGAAAAAAGCTGGCCCGCAGTCGCTGGTATGGCAAACTGAACCAGGCAGCGGCTCGGCTTTGCAGCAATTTGCTGGCAGAGCTCGCAAGAATCTACAGAGTATCATTGAAAGTTTATAGTTTATAACTATTTGTGTGCTAAACCTCCGCAATTGTGTATAATATAAAACACAATTAAGCGAAAGGAGTGCGCGATGGCGTTTGGGCCGATGATGAAATTAACAACCGATAGGGGCTTATCGGTTGAACTGGCGCCGTTTGCGCGCGATAATCTAGCGGTGTTTGTCGAGGGTTTTGCGCGCGGTACGGTAACGCAATACTTGTCAGCGCACCGAGCGCAGACGATTGAGACCGAACAAGTCTGGTATGATGAAATGATCAAGGATAAAACCAAGTTGGTCTGGGGCATTTGGGCTGCCGACGGTGACAAGCGCCAGCTAATCGGCAACACAGCGCTTACCGAGATAACTAAAGAACACGTTCATTATGCGACAAGCGGTATAGTTATTGCCGATAAGAAATATTGGGGCCAGGGGATTGCCAGTGCCTGCCATCGGGCACGGACGTGGTATGCTTTCGAAAATCTAGGTTTACACCGGATCAAGTCGGCGGTTATTCACGGCAACGCGGCGAGCTGGCGGGCGCTTGAGAAGTGCGGCTACTAATTTGTCTACACCGAGCGCAATGAAGAGTTTGTGAACGGCAAATTGCGCCACATGGATTGCCTGGAGTGTCTCAACCCGGCAGATTGGGCTTGGCGGCAATGGTGGGGCGATGATCGCCCGCCGCGAAAAAGCTTGGAGGCGCGCAAACGGGCGCAAGCGGCAGTTGATTGGGCGCGGCAAAACGTGACGCTAGAGTAGTTGTTGGTGCTGCTCGTTGAAATTATCGACGACGAGAACTGGCTGGTTGCTATTGATGTACTGTGCGATATCGGTGTGCTGTAGAAATTCGGGGTAGAGAACGCATTGCGACGGGTCGATATACTCGCAAAGCGCTAATTCTTGGGCGCCATGCGTTGTTTGGCTAATGTCAATATCAGTAAAGTCATCAGGATTATCGACCGCGAAAAAGAACTCTAATTCCTCTTCGTAGCCAGCCCGCGATGATGGGAATTGCTGAATGAATAGCAGTTTGCCAGGTTTGGCGGTCACGCCAGTCTCTTCGCGTAATTCACGGATTAGACACTCAGTTAGCGACTCGTGCGGGTCGAGACCGCCGCCTGGTACGGCGTAATAAGGGGCCGCCTGGTCGCCGCGGCGATGTTTGACGGCGAGTATTTTTCCTTCGCGATAAATAATAGCGCGCACATTAATGCGCCGCCCAGTATATAGACTTTCGGTTTGTGGCATTAGGCCTCCTCGTTGATTGAATTTGAATAGCTTGCGATTAGCTTAATTTAGCAAGGGCTAGCATTAAGGTATAATATCAAGGATGTTGTGCAGTTTCCAGGAAAAAGTGTCCGGAATCAATATTATTACCATCGCTTTGCTGGAAAACAACGATCAGAGGTTTTTTATCGCCATCATCTGAGTCCAGAGGGTTAGGGTGTTTGGTTACACCTCTAGCCTCGAGTTGAGGCGAGCCGTCAGACCCGAACAATCTATCTGCCTCTACTCGGCAGACCCCATTAAATAAAGCTTCAACTTCAACTTCAACTTCAACTTCAACTTGAGTAATAGCGGCTCTAACCGAGATTTCCCCTATACCAGCAGGCACTCTCGCTGCCAGTGTAACATTTTCTCCGTTCTTGATTGAGTAGGTAATGTCGTCATACGCCTTTCCTGGATCAACCAGATCGTATTGAGTAAGCCATGGGTCTGCTGAGTCGCCTCTTTCTAAGGAGCCAGTTTCACTAGACATGAACTAGTTTTCCTCTGGATGCCGGATTATTATTTCTCTTACGCATATCCTCCATCTGTTCCTCTAATTCATTCATAATTCTAGTATATTCATGATTATCTACAATACCAGAAGTATATAGATTTGCAAGCATCTCTTTTGAAGGTTCTAGCATTTCTCCGTAAGGGTCTTTAGGCAAAACCGTATGAATACTTTCGAGGGTTTCGGGCGAAAATGGACAGATAGCTATAGTACCGTCATTATAATACTTAGCGTTTCGATCATTGGTTTTGTTCGCTTTAAATCTTGAAGATTTAATATCTATCGCTGTTTGCTTTCCCTGACTGTCAGTTATAAGATAATCAATACCTCTCTTGTCTTGTTCGGTAGTCGCACGGACCACTTCAAAGCCCATGTTTTCGAGAGCTAGCTCAGCTAGTAATTCTGTACGTACACCTTTTATGCTTGTTTCCATTTTTTTGCGGTAGTGGGGTTTGTCGGCTATAGGGATAAAATTATTTAGAATCTGCATTATATCAGCTGGCGTGATAGTAGTGCCCCAGCGGTTAAAAATTTCGCGTAGTGAGTCGTTGAATGAAGAATGCACACTAACAATTTTTTCGTGATCTTTAGGAGAAGGCCTCCTATTTGAGTCTCTAGCTGTTTTTTCGGCAGTTACAGCAGCAATCCAGTCGCGATAGGTGCCGTAGAGAATGTAGAACTCTTTTTGCTGGTTGGTTTCAGCAGTTGGGTGTTCAATCTGATTCATCACGCGCAGTAGATTGTGCGCAGCTCGCCCGATACCGCGCCGCGGGCGTTCTGGATCAATCGTATGCGCTTCTCGTCGCAATTCTTTCGCGGTCTCTCGGCTTTTTTGCCAGAACTCTTGGCGGCGTCTTAGCTGAACTGCAGGAAGCATGCTCATTCTTCTATTATAGCATAAACATGATAAAAAAGCAATAGCGTGACGTGATATAGATGAAATAACCTTTGCTGTCTGCTATAATAAAGTAGTTATTGTTAACGCGGAAGTGATAGAGACGAGAATTTGCGGCGCACGGCTTTGAATCGCCAAGCCTAGCCAAGACGAATTTTCATCCCTGTTACTTGCCGCGAAGAAAGGAGCTCTTTTATGAGTATTATTAACCCGAGCGGCAAGGAGATTTTTAGCGTTACCACCGAGCTGTGTGGCCGGCCGCTGACGCTGGAGGTTAACCGGGTTGGCTTCCGGACGACGGGCAGCGTGCTGGTGCGCTATGGCGATACGGTGGTGCTGGGCAGCGCCCAGGTCGGTTCGCGGCCAGTGCAGCTGGACTATTTTCCTCTGAGCATTGATTATGAAGAAAAATTTTATGCCGCGGGAAAGATTTCTGGCAGCCGCTTTATCAAGCGCGAAGGTCGCCCGAGCGACGAGGCGGTGCTGATCGGCCGGTTGATCGACCGCCCGATTCGGCCGCTGTTTCCGAAGGGCTACCGCCAAGAAGTACAAGTCGTGGCGACGGTGCTGAGCATGGATCCGGATTTTCGCCCGGATGTGGTGGCGATGATTGCGGCGTCGAGCGCCTTGATGCTCACTGGGACGCCGTTTGACGGTCCGGTGGCGGGCTTGCGAGTGGGCCGAGTGAATGGCGAATTCAAGGCCTTTTTGACGCCGGAGGAGCGTGAGCAATCTGATTTGAACCTGGTGGTGGCGGGTATCGAGAGCGGCATCACCATGGTGGAGGCTGGTGCTAAGGAAGTATCAGAAGAAGTGATCGTCGATGCGATGGCCTGGGCGCACCAGATGATGCAGCCAGCGATTCAGTTGCAGCGCGAGCTAGCCGCCAAAGTGGCGCCAACTCTGCAAGAATATGAATTAGTCTTACCCGACGAAACAATTCAGCAGACAGCTGACGAATGGGTTGACGGTAAATTAGGCGAGAAAATCCGCCGGCCGTATCCAGAGCGCAACGAGGTGGTCAATGAGATTCGCTGGGCATTCCACGAAGCGATGGCCGAAAAGCTGGGCTTGGGCGCTGAGGAATACGACGAAGTACGCGACGAATACGATGAAGCATTTACCTTGGCGTTGCATAAAGATGTGCGCCGCGGTATCGTCGAGGACGGCAAGCGCCCGGATGGCCGTGCTTTGACGGAAATCCGCCCGTTAAGCTCAGAGGTTGGTTTGCTGCCGCGAGCGCACGGTTCGAGCCTGTTTACCCGCGGCGTGACGCAGGGTATGAATATTGTGACTTTGGCGCCGCTGAGTTACGCGCAGCTGGTTGATACTATGGAAGTTAACGATGGCGAGCGGCGCTATATGCATCATTACAATGCGCCAGGTTATACGGTTGGCGAGGTTAAGCGGATGGGCAGCCCGGGCCGGCGCGAAATTGGTCACGGCTACTTGGCGGAACGAGCCTTGACACCAGTGCTGCCGAGCGAAGAAGACTTCCCGTACGCTATTCGCAGCGTCACCGAAATCATGAGCCAAAACGGTTCGACGTCGATGGCAGCGACCTGTTCGAGCTGCCTGGCGTTGATGGATGCTGGCGTGCCTCTCTCGGCGCCAGTTAGCGGTATTGCTATGGGCTTGATGATGGACGGTGATACGCCGTACGTACTGAGCGATATTGCCGATGCTGAGGATTTTGCCGGCGATATGGATTTCAAGGTGACCGGTACAGCCAAGGGTATCACGGCGCTGCAGATGGATATGAAAGTGCATGGTTTGCCGGTGGCAGTGCTGCGCCAAGCGATTGAACAGAGTAAGGCTGGCCGGGCGCATATTTTGCAGCATATGCTAAGCGTACTACCAGCGCCGCGCGAAGCACTTAGCCCGTACGCACCGCGAATTGAAAAACTAAAGATTGACCCAGATAAAATTGGCGCGGTCATCGGCAAAGGTGGCGAGGTGATTAACAAGATTACCAGCGAGACTGGTGCCGAAGTCGACATCAAGGAAGACGGCTTGATCACCATCGCCAGTCCGAACGGCGAATCAATTGAGAAGGCACTTGCCTGGATAAAAAGCCTGGTCGAAGAGCCAGAAGTTGGCAAAATCTACGAAGGCAAGGTCGTCAGCATCAAAGATTTCGGGGCCTTTGTGAATATCTTGCCGGGAATTGACGGTATGTTGCATATTTCACAACTATCGGATAAACGAGTCGGCAAAGTAACTGATGTCTTGAAAGAGGGTCAAACGGTACGTGTTAAGTTAACAGAAATTGATAACCGCGGGCGCCTAAGCTTGACAATGAAGGGAATTGAACAGCGATAATATTTCTACGTAAACGAATACTATACGGAACAGCTTGAGTTTTGCTATACTTAATAGAGATACACTTATAAAAGAGGGGAAGTCTATGAACAATCAACCGCAACCACCTGAATCGCCGCAGCCAGTGCCACCTGCGCCGCAGTCAGCTCCAATGTCCGCGCCACCTATGCAACAGCAGCCAGCGATGCCGCCGCAAATGCCGGTTAAAAAAGGTCTTAGCAAGGGGGCTTTGTGGGGAATAATTGGCGGTTCTGTTGGATTTTTACTGCTGATTATCGTAATAGTGGTTGTTTTGCTGCTCAATATGGGGCCGAGCAAAGAAGATTATCGTCAAGCTGTTTCGTGGATGAATGATGAAAGCTCGAAATTGAACAGTTTGCAGTATTCATCTGTACGTAATCCAGAAGCCTACAAAGAAACGGTTAATAGCGCTATCAAGAGTCGCGATGAACTAAATGACAAATTATCGAAATCTAAGATTATGCACGATAAAGATGTCAAAGAAGCTTACGACAAATACAAGAAAGCTTACGACGTCGCTAAACCCGAAATGGAAGGCTTGTCGCAGTACGTGGAGGTTTATAGCGAGGTCAGAAAAAAATGCGATAACGTATTTTATCTTGGCCATATAAGCAAGAAGCCAGATGAAGTTGATAAGGAAGTCAGTCAAAAATACGGCGATTGCACATCCTTGATGCAGAAACTGAGCAAATCAAATAATAGCAATGTGGCTAATTTCGGTAAAGAATGGAGCGATTACTACACTTCGTTGAAGAAATACTACGTCGAATACGCTAGAGCCTATACCAGCGGTAATTTCAGCGCTCGGCCGCGCCGTCCAATAGAACCGTCGACTACTGGCTATACGTTAATTACTAACGCTAGCCGCAAGGTTACCGATAGCGGAATGGATCGGTACTACAACGACTTTTCAAGCGTTGTCAATCAAAAATTAACTGCGCTGCGTTAATATTCGCCGCGCCGGTAGTACCCTCTGTATCAGCAGAGGGTACTATTTTGGTAAAATGTAATTATGAATAAGCAAGCTGAATTAGACGCATTGGCGGCGGAAATTATCGAAGCTGGGATTTGTTTGGAATTGGCGGCTCAAGCAACGCAGCTGGTGATGGGCGATGGCAATGCTGATGCTGATATCGTATTTATCGGCGAAGCGCCGGGCAAGAATGAGGATCTGCAGGGCAAGCCGTTCGTCGGTGCGGCGGGGAAATTTCTCGACGAGATGCTGGCAGCAGCTGGTTTGCGGCGCTCAGATGTTTATATTACTAACATTGTGAAGTATCGGCCGCCAAATAACCGCGACCCGCTGCCAGAGGAAAAGCGCCAGTTTTGGCCGTATTTAATGCGGCAATTAGAAATTATCCAGCCAAAAGCGGTGTTAACATTGGGGCGGCACAGCGGCGGCGGTTTTATCCCTGGGCTGCGGATCAGCCAGGACCACGGTCGGCCGCGGCGGGTGCGTTTGCACGAGCTGGAATTCGTGGTGATTCCGCTGTATCATCCAGCAGCAGCGCTATATAACGGTAGCATGCGCCAGACGCTGATTGATGATTTTATGCGGGCGGCGGCGTTTGTGCAGCAGGATAGTCCTGAATTGTAAGATTGACACACTGGCAACCTATAGATATCTGCTCAAAAGCCAGGGCTTATTCCCAATTCGTTTATTAAACTCTTGCCAAAATTAAGCAACCGTAGTATAGTGGATAATCGATATCCACTATATCTAATTCATGAAAGGACTTTATGAAACTATCGGGAGCTGTTGAACAAGCCTGCTGTATTATGGCAATTTTAGCTGATCCGCAGCGAAAAGCGCCGATGACCAATGATGCTTTGGCGGAAAAGATGGCAGTATCGCCGACGTATCTGAAGAAAATTAGCCGCAAGCTGGTGGTAGCACGGTTGATTACCTCGACGCAGGGCGCTGGCGGCGGTTTCATTTTGGCGCGGGAAATGAGCCAAGTAACGCTGCACGATGTGGTGCTGGCGATTGAAGGCGAAGCGCCGTTTTTTCAGCCTCAAGGAATTGTCGAGCGGGTATTTGCGTCGCGGCCTCGCCAGGTGGAAATTGGCATGAATATGATTGAAAAAGTCTTTTCCGAGGCGCAAGAGAAGTGGAGCGAATATCTAAAGACGGTAACGTTAGCAGACGTTGTCAAGGAGGTAATGCATGGTTGAAAAATTAAAACGGCTGTCAAATAGACGCCGCGTCAATATGGTGCGAGCTGAGTGGCAGCATCTCTGCAAAAACAAAATATTACTGCTGTCGATGGCGGTTATTTCCTTTATCCCGATTATGTACAGCGGTTTTTTCTTGGGTTCAATTTGGGATCCATATGGGCAGGTGAAGAATCTGCCAGTGGCGTTTGTTAATGAGGACAAAGGCGCGCAGCTGAACGGTCAAACGGTCAATATCGGGCAATCGGTTGAGCAAAAACTCAAAAGTAATCACGATTTGGGCTGGGAATTTGTAGATAAACAGCAGGCTGATGACGGAGTCAATAGCGGCCATTTCTATGCGGTGGTGACTGTTCCGACGGATTTTTCGGCAAAAGCGGCGTCGATTACTGCTACTCAACCGCAGCAGGCGGTGATTCGCTACACGACTACGCCAGCCAAGAACTATATTGGTTCGCTGGTCAGTAATCAAGCGGCTGAAAAAGTCAAAACGTCGGTGGCTGAGCAAATTACTCAGGCGTACGCTAAGGGTGTGCTGGAAAATATCGGTAAGCTCGGCGATGGTCTGGAAATGGCAGTGGGCGGCGCAGCTACTTTGCACGACGGTTTGACGCAGCTGCAAGCGGGCGCGCAGACGTATACTGGCGGTGTTAAGCAATTGGCGGTAAATCAGCGGGCGATGGCTAATGGCTTAGCGCGGCTCGGCGATGGATCGCGCCAATTGCAAGCAGGCTTGGGGCAATTGTCGAACGGTTTGCCAAGCGAATCGCAAGTTGCGCAGTTAACAAGCGGCATGAAGCAGCTGCAATCTGGCCTTAATCAGCTAAACGCCAGCGTGTATAATCCATCGCCGACGCTTGTTAATCAGCAGAGCAAAGTGCAGAGCGAAGCGCAAACTTTGGCGCAAACAATGCAAGCGTCCTTAGCTGATTTATCAGCAGCAGGTGTTGCATTGAAAGATTTGGGCAGCCAGGCGGTAGCTTCTGGTGGTTCGACAACCATAACTTTGTCGCAAATTAGCCAGCTTTCCCAGGCACTTAGTAAAACGCAAACGATCAGTATTCAAGCGGCCGCGCTGCTTAAAGATTTGCAGACACTTACTCAAAGTCTGTCAATGCAGCAAGCTCAATTGCAGGCTGGTGTTTCTACGCTGAACAACGGCGTTAACCAACTGGCGCCAAATGCAGTTGCTGCCCTTAATGGTTACAACAGCGTAAGAACGGCGAATAACCAATTGCTGGCTGGCTCGTCATCGCTAACAAACAGTCTGGCACAAGCGCAAACTGGCAGCCAACAGCTGGCGAATGGCGCGCGGCTGTTAGATAGCCGCTCTAGTGTACTAACGAATGGCGCGTCGCAATTGACGGGCGGCGCGGATACTCTGGCTACGAAGCTAGCGGACGCTTCCCGGCAACTCAAAATACAACCAACTGGCGCAGCCACCCAGCAGCAGATGGCGAATCCGGTGAAGTCGGAAACGACCAAGCAGGGCGACGTGCCGAACTACGGCTATGCGCTGGCGCCGTATGTGCTGTCGCTGAGCTTGTTTGTCGGGGCGATTGCTCTGAATATCATTTATCCAATTCGCAAAACTTTTGCCGAGCAAGAAAACGCTTTTCGCTGGTGGCTGGCCAAAGCTTCGGTTACTGGCGTGGCGGCTTTAGTTCAGGCAACAATTTTGATGCTGATTATGGTTTACTGTCTGGGTCTAGCGCCAGATCATCCGGTGAATTTCATCGGGGTGATTTATTTGACATCGTTTGTCTATATGTCAATCGTGTCGCTCCTGGTAATTGTGCTGGACAATCCAGGACGTTTCCTAGCGATGGTACTATTAGTGTTGCAGCTGGGGTCGAGCGAGGGGACGTTCCCGATTCAAACAGCCAATGGCTTTTTCCAAGCAGTCAATCCGCTGGTGCCGATGACTTATTCCATTCGGGCGTTGCGCCAGGCTATTTCGGGAGGCTTAGGCAGTTCGTTCTATAGCGATAGCATGTGGGTACTAGCTGGATTCTTACTGGCGGCTAACTTGTTGACAATCGGTTTCTTTATCTACCGCGGCAAGCGCAAATTCGCTCATACTTCGGTAGATGGCGACGATTAATCCTCTTTGAAGCTTTTAGAAAATGCCAGCGTCTTTGGGAAAACGGCGCTGGCATTTTAGTTGGCGTAGGGTCATTTTTGACAAAATACGGTCAGTTTGCTAGAATAAAGCTACTAACGAGAGGGATTTCTAGCGAGTAAAAGCACCTCTCTACCTGGTTTTTAGATTATTGTAATAAAAAAGGAGTATAACAATATGGGTCAGCGGCGACTGGCAACCCCCAAAGGCGACGATACTGGTAAACGTCCTTTGCAGGTTAAACAAAAATCAACCAATACTGTACTGAACGCGACAACTACGCGCAAAGGCGAAGTCTTTCGGGCGCAGCGGCGAATGTCAGAAGGCGTGAATGCGCAGGCTAGCCAGCATCTGATTAATGTGCCGGTTAATAAATCGGTATACAACGGCTACGGCGGCAAGCAATTCAGCCTAAAAGACCAGCCGAAACGTCCGCGGGCGCCACGGCCAACGCTGAAGGTGATTCCGATTGGTGGTGTCGGCGAGATGGGTATCGGCAAGAACATGACGGCGATTGAATACGACAACGATATCATCGTCATTGATATGGGTTTTTTGTTTCCAGGCAGCGATTATCCGGGTATAAATTATATAATTCCTGATACTCAGTGGCTGGAAGAAAATAAGCATCGGATTCGAGCGCACGTCTTTACGCATGGCCATCTCGACCACATTGGCGCATTCCGGCATATCATACCGAAATTGCCAGCACCAGTTTATGGCACGAAGTTCACGCTTGGCATGCTGCAGCGGACGATGGAAGAGACAGACGGCGCTTTCACGCCAGAATATCACGAATTAAATCCAGAAAATCATGATACTGTACAACTTTGTGATTCATTTAGTGTTGAGCTGGTACGCGTTAATCACTCGATTCCAGATGCAGCTGCCGTAGTGGTGCGGACGCCAGTTGGTAATATCCTCTCGAGCGGCGACTGGCGTATTGAAGAAAATCCGGTCGATGGCAAGAAATTCGATTTCAATCGGATTAGCGAAATCGCCGAGAAAGAAGGCTTCTTACTGTTTATGAACGAGTCGACTAACTGTGAAAGCGACGGTACCCATACGCACGGTGAATTCGATATTCAGCACAGTATGGGCGAGGTGATGGATAAATGGTCAAAAAGCCGGATTATTGTCAGTAGCTTTTCTAGCCAGTTGCATCGAATTCAGCTACTTCTCGAGGAAGCGAAGAAACACGACCGCAAAGTAGCGTTTGCTGGCTTTAGCATGATTCAGAACCTAGAGGTGGCGTTGCGTTCGGGCGTGATTAAAGTGCCGAAAGATACCGTCGTCAAGATGGAGGATTTGATCAAACTGCCTGATAATAAGGTAACAATTGTCTGTACTGGCAGCCAAGGCGAGTTCAATGCGGTGCTTAACCGGATGGCGACGGGGGCGCACAAATACGTTAAAATTAAGGGTTCGGATGTGGTAGTGCTGAGCTCGAATCCAATTCCTGGCAATGAAAAATATGTGGTGCGGACGGTTGACGGCTTAATGCGCGAGGGCGGCGAGATTATCCAAAATGGCAAAACACACCTAACTGGTATCGGGCCGCTGCACCTATCGGGTCACGGCTATTACGATGACCACGTGCGGGTGATTAATGCGGTTAAACCGAAGTATTATCTGCCTAATCACGGCGAGTTTCATATGCTAGTGCATAATGCACGCTTGGCCGAGAAAGAATGCGGTATTCCGCGGCAAAATATATTTGTTTGTGATCCGGGCGATATTATTGAGTTTACTAGCGATGGCGCGCATAAAATTGGCCGCATTATTCACTCTGGCGGTACGATGTATGATGATGCCGGCGCGGTAGTCAGCGAAGTGGTGCTCAAAGACCGTATCCACATGAGTCAAGAAGGTATATTTATAGTCATATTGACGGTTCAGCGCGGTACGGGGCGGCTCTTGACTAGCCCAGACATTATCAGCCGCGGGTTTATCTACATGCGCGATAATGAAGAGCTAATGGGAATGATTCGCCAATATCTCAAGCAAAAAGCGGCGCGCAGTTTCTCTGGTAAGTATGACATAGAGGTGGTCAAAAAAGAAATCAAAGATGAAGTAACGCATATTTTGTATGATCAGACGCGGCGAACGCCAATTGTTATTCCAGTGGTTAATGAAGTTGGCGGCGCAGCGAAAGCACACGGCCGCGCCCCGCAAACTAAATCTGCTGGCCAGCCGTTGATGCCGCAGCCGTCAGGCAAGCGTTTCCCGCGCAAACAGACCCCTGATACCGAGACAGTAGTGCCGCGCGACCGCTCAGACAGCCGCTCGTACTAACAGATAGCGCTATTGCTTTTTGTAGTAATTTATGCTACAATAGTAGTATATCCTTTTAGATATAAACAGAGTACAATAGGTAACGGTTATGGCAAAGAAAAAGACGACGCGAACTCGAAAATCGACTAAAACAACTCGTACAGCACGCGCTAGCAAAGCAGCGAAAGCACCAGCACCGCAGCATGAAGTACCCTCTGGGTTTTGGCCGCAAGTTGCGGCGGTGCTGTTGATGGCGCTATCGGCATTGCTGGTGGTGTCGTGGTTCGGTGCGGGCGGTCCGTTGCTTAATCAAATGCTAGAAGTGTCTAAGCGAACGATTGGCTGGGCGGTTTATATAGTGCCAGTTGTCGGTTTGTATGTAGCTGTTAGAATATTTGGCGCCGAAAACAACCGATTGCCAGCAGTCATGAAATTTGCCTCAATTTTGATAGTTATTTGGTTCAGCGGCTTATTCGGACTGTTTCGTGAAAAGGGTGCGCCGTCGACTGGCGGTGTTGTTGGCGATGGTTTGAATTCGGTCGTCTTATCGCTGGTTAATATACCAGTCGGTGTTTTTATTTATATTTTGCTGATTGCGATTACGCTATTGTTTGTGTTGCAACTGCGGTTTAGCGATATTGCAGCAATGTTCAAGACGGCAGTAGCCAGCAACGAAAAGGCAGAGAACGAAGCTAATGTCCAGGTTATGCGCAAAGCTGCCGAAGATGATCACGGCAAGATGGACGATTTCAAGCTTAATGAAGGCGTGCCAACAGTATCGCAAGATGACAGTAAGCAAAGTGCGAAGCTTAAAATCAAACCGCAAGCTAAAAAAGCCGAAGCCGATCGCGACGACAAAACAGCGATGCTGGCGGTTAGCGACCCGAACTGGCAATTTCCGAGCCTTGATTTGCTAGAGAAGAAGGAAGCGCCAGCTGATGCGGGCGATATCAAGCAGAATGCGCGCATTATTCAAGATACTTTGCGTGAATTTAACATTAATGTCGATATGGAAGGTGCTAATATCGGCCCGAAAGTGACTCAGTATACGCTGCGTCCGCCAGCGGGCATTAAGTTGAGCAAAATTACAGCGCTAGAAACCAATATTGCGCTGAATCTGGCAGCGTCGAGCTTGCGCATGGAAGCGCCGATTCCAGGTAAAAAAGCTGTCGGTATCGAAGTGCCAAACAAGAAAGCGGCTGACGTACGTATCCGTTCAATTTTAGAAAGCGCTGAATGGCGCCGCCGCAAAGAGCCGCTGAGTTTTGCGATTGGTAAAGACATTTCAGGACTGCCGTTTGTCGGCGAACTTAACAAAATGCCGCACTTGCTAGTGGCTGGTCAAACTGGATCGGGTAAATCGGTAATGATTAATACGCTGCTAAGTAGTTTGCTGTATCGTAACGCACCGAGCGATATGAAATTAATTCTCGTCGATCCGAAGCAGGTCGAGATGGCGCCGTATCAGGATATTCCGCACCTGTTGACGCCGGTGATTGTCGAGCCAGAAAAGACAATGAGCGCGCTGAAATGGGCAGTTAACGAAATGGAGCGCCGTTATAGCTTACTAGCCGAAGAGCGGGTACGCGATATCAAGACTTACAATGAACGGGCTAAAGCAAAAGGCAAGAAAATCGGCGTTGCCGATGAAAAGGGCAATGTACAGCAAGTTGATGAAGGTACAATGCCATATATCGTGATTGTGATTGACGAGATGGCCGATCTGATGATGGTAGCTAAGCGTGATGTCGAGGGACTGATAGTTCGCCTGGCGCAGAAGGCGCGGGCGGTTGGTATTCACCTGGTGCTGGCGACGCAGCGTCCGAGCGTTGATGTGATTACCGGCCTCATCAAGGCAAACGTACCGGCGCGGATTGCCTTTACGGTGGCCAGCCAGACTGACAGCCAGACAATTCTCGACCAGGCTGGCGCCGAGAAATTGCTGGGCCAGGGAGATATGCTGATTAAAACTGCTAGCATGCCGAAACCGAAGCGTATTCAGGGCGCTTGGGTGATGGACAGCGAGGTGAATAAAATTACTGATCAACTGCGGATGCAGGCGCCGCCGCAGTACAATGATGAAATCGTTAGCCAGCCAGTGCAATTGAATGGTAAAGGCGGGGTAGTGATGGACTTCGGTAGTAATGGTAGCGACGATATGTTCAAAGATGCAGTGCAAGTGGTAGTGCAGATGCGCAAAGCCTCGACGTCGTTATTGCAGAGGAAGCTACGAATCGGCTACTCGCGAGCAGCACGGATCATTGAAGAAATGGAAGAGCAAGGAATTATTGGTCCAGCTGATGGTTCGCGGCCGCGCGAGGTATTGATATCTAGCGTGGACGAGATTAGCGCTGGCGGTGATTTCTAGGATTACTAGGCGCCAACATATTCACCTAGTATAGTAACCTCGTGATTGCTGCGCTCAATGTCGCGGATAGCTTGATAAAGCGGTTGTCCAGCGCAGTCGACGACAATAAAAAACTTATATTTCCAAGGCTGACCGACGATTGGCTGCGATTGTAATTTGGCGAGATTGATACGGCGCTTGGCGAATATCTGTAATACCTCGACGAGGGCGCCAGGCTGATGGTCGGTGGTGATGACCAGAGAAGCACGATTAGCATCAGCAGGCGCATTAGACGGTTCAATTACCAAAAAGCGGGTGATATTATCAGGATTGTCGTGGATGGAACGCTGTAGTATTGGCAAATTATATAATTCAGCGGCAGTCTGGCTAGCGATAGCGGCGCAGTGCCGAGAACCATTTTGCTTGATAAATTCGACAGCGCCGGCAGTGTCAAAAAACTCAATTGGCGTCGCCCGCGGCAAGCGTCTTTGTAGGAAACGGCGGCATTGAGAAAGAGCTACCGGGTGCGAGTAAACCTCAGTGATATCGCTGATTTTGGCACCTGGCAAGCCGATTAACATTTGCTCGACCGGCAGTTTGATCTCGCCGACGATCGGCGCACTACATTCCTCGATATAACGGTAAACTTCGTTAATGCTGCCAAATAGGGTGTTTTCGACCGCTGTAATGATCGCGTCGGCACTACCGTCGTCGTAGGCGGCGAAAACTTCGCTAAAGGTTGTACAGGGAACGATCTCAGCACCAGTTCCGTACCATTGGCGGGCGGCTTGGTTGTGAAACGAGCCAGCTTGGCCCTGGATAGCAACATGCATTCTAGCATCATAGCACAATTACGATTTTGACCGCAAAACTAGATGGCAAAAGTATTAAAATCTGCTAGCAGGGCATTTAAGGATTGCAACGGCTAGATAATTGCGGCGATATACTTGACAAGTTATCAAATATAAAGTAAAATAGCGAGATATTTACATAATTAATTATCTGTAGTTAGAGAGGCTACGATAAATATATGGGTAAAACTAGAGAGTTTAGCTCTATTGCAGGCACTGAACGGCCTGGCAGAGGGGAAAAGTTGAAACGCCACGCGAGGGGACTAGGTGCTCTTGCTCTATCTGTTGCGGTAGCTATTGGTCTCTACCATGAAGCACATAAGCCCGCGATAAACGATGAGCAAATGCGCGATATGACAAATAACGTGCGTGCAGTCGTTTTGAATGAGGCTGAAGAAATTAGAGAAGACGGTTCTAGGGAGGGAGATTCTTATACAACTGGCGACGGCAGATCACTTCGTATTGATGTAGATGCTGGAATGCCAGCTAGCAATACATCAGGGACTGGTGTCGGTGAAACTGCGGATTATAATAGAGATGAGGGAATGAGTGTTGAACTATGTTTACGAGAAGAAAGAGACCCTAAATATGGCAAAGTTGGTCAAGGTTCATATTTATGCGCTACTTTTAGCTCGGAGGACGGTTCAGTATTGAGGAGTATAAAAACAAAGGACGGTAAAGTTGATCCTGATAAAGCTATAAAATTCGTAAAAAGTGATGATGCTAGTGTTAGCAGGATTTATTACTCCTGGGATTCCGACAGAAACGGGCGCGTTGAACCTTTTGAATGTCATCCAGGGAAAGAATGTGGGGGTGATCTGAGCTGGACTATTTATGTAAATAAAGATGATGGTGTAGATAAGAGAAAGGAAGGTGTCTACTCAGGTAGAGCCGCAGTTCGTCGGGTGGGTGAGTTGCTCGCTGAGGTCGAAGATCGTTGGGACAACTAAAAGTTTCCAAAAGAATGTACAAGAATAAAACACCCTTGTAACAACGGGCGTTTTATTTGGGCTGAGGCGGAAAATTGCCTTATTGACATTATTAGCATATTGTGCTACTATTGCCTATTAAGTATAAGATAAATTAACGACTGAAATGATTAACTATTTGGCTAAAAATCTCGTTTGTTGCAAACTGGGACTACTAGAGAATAAAAATTAGGGAAGTTAATAGGCGAATAAGTTTTATGCGCAAAGATATTGAATACGGTCCAGATAATAATGCCGAGCAAGCTCCTAAAGAACATTCGATAGTTGGCTTGATTTGGGCAGCGATGGGAAGGCTTAGGCGTCTCAAAAGAAAGCTTACGCCAGTGCTGGTTATTCCTGAGAATGGAAGTCCTAAAATCATGTCAGAATATTCGGCAGATGAGTATGATAGGGCAAATACAGACATGTCGCAGGAAAATTTAGCGCCAGTCGGTGTTGAACATACTGGGTCTGAGATCGGCGCAGGTGTACCACAGGAAGGTAGTCCGTATGCCGATAATTATCGACTCACATCAGCACAATCAACGAATGATGAATCTGAATATGAGCCAGAAATCGACCAAGCTGCGCCAACCGGCGAAGTTAGCCCTGAAGACGCCGCTCGGCTATTAGAGTCGAGAAGATTTGTTAGGACTGCTCCGCGTTTAACCGACCAATTGGCGGATGAAGAGACTAGAAGCAATCTCATCACATATATTGCTGAGACGCACAGTTCTCCGGAAACTGTTACACCGAAAGATCGATACAGAGACAATAGAGCAGAGTTGACGGAATACGAAACACTGCGCCAGCTTGACGACTTTCTTGTCTATATAGAATCCTTAAACGGTGAATGTGCAGCTAAAGCTAAATCTATGCGCGAGAATTTGACGTTTATTGGCGAAAAAGAATACAAAGAAGCGGCGGCTGGTATTGCCGCCAGCTGGAAGGCGGCTCTCGAGGCGAATACCGATTTGCAGATTTGCACTATCGCTGGCGAGATTGGTAGAGAAAAGATAAAGAGTGGTGAATATCTGCTTGATAATATACTAGCTGACTTCACTGAAGAAGATTGGAAAAAGTACGGTGGTAGAATTATTGTCGATAGAGATGATATTGCGCAGGTGCAGCAGAAAAAAGAGAATCTGCGAGTCGTGTTTTTGGATGATTGGACTATTAGCGGCATGCAGCTTAAAAATGTTTATAATTTGCTAGTTGAGCAATATCCCGAAATAAAAGATCGAATCGAAGTGCAATTGATTGTGGCTAATAAACAAAGGATAGAGAAAGGATTTTTGATTGACCGGTGGATGGGCAATGAAAAGAGAATCCCCCTTAGAGCATATTTCTCGGCGCATGAAGCTAAAACGGCAGAGAACGGAGCTTATATTACTGGTTTTCATTCTTCTGTTGACTATGATTTCGAGACGTTGATACGAAGAATGCTTAGGGAAGTTGAATATAGAGAGGATAGGCCTGAGCTAAAAGGAAAGGTATCTATGCCTCCGGGAACGAATATTGTGCGTCCGTATCGCAAAGACGGGGTGACAAGAGCTAATCTAACCAATATCGAAAGAGCCCGCCAGTACCGGCGCGGGCGTCTGGTAGCAAAGCAAGGGGGCAGCCATGCTATACTATGAGGATATGGGAGGGATCGCTGAAAAAGCCGTTAATCATTTGTCTGCTGATTTTCGCGCTGGACTAGATGAAAAAGATTCTGCAAGGATTAAGGATGCGTCAGAAAAGCTGCCGCATAATGTAGTTCTTGAGGGAATTGGCAACCGAATGCTAATCCGGGATTTTCTAGTGCAGGCAAAAGGAGAGCTATCGAAATATGTTTCGACTGTTGACGACAGGGAATCAGATTTGGAAGGTAGCACGCGGCGCTTGTTTAGTATCATAGACGAGAACTTAGATGGAATTTGCCAGGCTGCCGAAGAGTATAAAGATGAGCCGGGTGGTCTCGGTATGGAACGTTTTCGCCGAGCATTTCAGAATTCAGATAATGCTGCTATTATAAAATTGGCGGAACATATTGCTCAGATGGATGTTGATACGATATTAGCGATAAATAATCCGTATACTGTGATGAAGACTATCCGATCTGATATTGTTGAGGAATTGTGGGAAAACGTACAGAGCTGCCGAGAAGCTGGCGATAGTTTAGAAGTTAGAGAAAATATTAAAGAAACAGCGGCGGAGTTTGTCGAGGTTATCGATCGAAATATTCTGGGTAGCATGATGTATGGCGACGAATATGCCGCTAACCATACTTAGCAATTAGCCATAGCAGGTCTCTTTTTTGTAAATTGGGTAGTATATATAGCATGCGGAGCCTGCTTTTTGCTGCAGAGGCGATGGGGGCTGCGGGCGGCTAGCTTTTTTGCGGCGGATAGGTTATAATACTAGTGATATTAAACCTAAGGTTGCGTGAGATAACGTAACCATCCGTACGGATACCAAGGAGGTAATGTATGAGAGAATACGAGCTGACGGTTCTTATTCGGCCTGATTTGGAGGCGAATTTGGATGCGGTGCTTAGCAAGGTCAAGCAGCTGATCGCCGATAACGGCGGTTCAGTTAAGGCCGAGTACAATTGGGGCAAAAATCGCCTCGCTTACAGCATCAAAGGCGAAGATTTTGCGGTATATGTGTCGATGGATGTCGAGCTGCCAGCAGACGCGCCGCTCAAGATTAACAATGCGCTGAATATTAGCGACGAAGTTATCCGGTATTTATTGGTTAAGATAGATCACAAAGCGCGTGCCGCTCTGGCGGAGGCTAAGAAGCGCGCGGCTGAGCGCGAGGCTGAAAACAGCGAAGATTAAGCCATAAATAGGAGGGAAATCTATCATGGCAAAGGGGTTTAACAAAGTAATATTAATGGGAAATCTGACGCGCGATGTTGAATTGCGAACAACGACGAGCGGCCAGAGCGTAGCTAATTTTAGTTTGGCGGTCAGCCGGAGTTGGCGCAACCAAGACGGCCAGCAGCAAGACCAGACCAGCTTCATTAACTGCGTAGCATGGGGTAAGCCGGGCGAGATTATCTCGCAATATGTCAAAAAAGGCGCGCCACTTTTGGTGAGTGGCCGGCTCGACCAGCGTAGCTACGAAGATAAAGATGGTAATAAGCGGTCGGCTGTCGAGGTGGTTGTCGAAGACTTCAACTTTGTTGGCGGTCGCAACGACAGTAATGCACCGGCATCGACACCGCCGCCAGCGACTAGCACCAAAGATGTGGTCGTCGAGGATATCGACGATAAGCCGATCGACTTAAGCGAGATCCCATTTTAACGATTAGAAAGGATTATAAAATATGGCAAAAAAAATGCGCAAGGATGCTCCAGTAGTATTCTCGTATAAAGAGGTGAAGACACTGTTGCGCTATATTAGTCCAGTGAGCGGCCAAATCGAGCCAATCTCCAAGACGGGCTTGAGTGCTAAATTGCAGCGGATGCTGGCTCGCGAGGTAAAGCGGGCGCGTCATCTGGCGCTGCTACCGTTTGTGACGCGAGATTAGGGAATTTTCCAGCGTACGAAATGCTTTGTCGTGCGCTGAAGGGTATTTCTAAAGACGCAAAAGGAGATGAAATGTATCAGCCAACTGATTTGAAAAAAGGCGTAGTATGCCAAATCGACAGTCAACCGTATCGAGTGATTGACTACAACCAGAAAGTTATGGGCCGCGGCGGTTCTATCGTTAATGTCAAATTGAAGAATTTAATTACTGGTGCGGTTATTCCCAAAACTTTTAAAGGCCAAGATAAGATTGAATCAGCCGAGGTGACTAGCAAAACTGTCCAATATTTATACAATGACGGTTCAGCTTTCTTTTTCATGGATCCGAATAGTTTTGAGCAGTTTGAGCTGTCGGCCGATTTGGTTGACGAAGCTAAAAACTTCATGAAAGAGGGCGACGAGCTGGCTTTGCAATTCTTTGACGGTAAGGTGATTACCGTCGAGATGCCAAAAAATGTTTATTTGGAAGTGACCTATACAGAGGCAGTGGTTAAAGGTGATACGACTAGCAGCGTTTTGAAAGATGCGACACTTGAGACGGGCGCAATTGTCAAGGTGCCGGCTTTTATAAAGGTTGGCGATATTATTTCGGTTGACACCTCTACAGGCGAGTATCGCGAACGCAAGAAATAGCTTATTAAACTAAAATAAGTGTTTCGCAGCGTGCTAAAATGTAACTATGACTAACAAGCGAGTGCGTGCCGCTGCAAGTAGTGCTAAACGCCTGCACAAAAAAGTTAAACAAACATATCGTTCGGCAATGCCCGAGCAAAAACGCCACCGGATATTAATTTGGGCGGCGTTTTTTGTTGTAGCGGTGATTTTGGCTGTGCAAATATTGTATCCGCTTGATCGAGCGCTGCCGCTAGCGCGGATGAATGGCCGTTGGGTTGGTTGGCAGAACGAGACAGATTTGGCTAACCAAGCGACGTTAGTATTCCAGCGATCGAAAATTAAATTTATTATTGGCGGCAAACCGAGCGGTATTTATACGCTAAGTGAAGCTGGTGCTGATATCAAGGCTGAAGAGATGGCGAGTCGACTGGCGAACTATCCCTTTTGGCTGCGTTTGGTGCCGTTTTCGATATTTTGGCAGCTGCCAAATGTGCAGACGCTAGATATAGCCTTCGCACAGTCGACATTAGAGGTTTTTGCACAAAAAACTAGTTCGCAACTATCGCGGCCGCCAATAAACGCTGGCGTGGCGTTTAAAGATGGTCAGCTAACGGCGGTTAATGATGTGCCGGGACATTTGGTGAGCGCGCAAGCTATCAAAAACGTGCTGCAAACAACCAAGTATTCATTTGCTGGCATGACGGAGCTTCGAATTGATGCTAAGTTGCAAGAGGCGTCGCGGCGCAGTACGGCGTTCGCTTCTATCCGTAATCAAGCCGAGCAAGCATTGGCGCGTCCCTTGACAATTCTTGCCGCCGATCAGACGTTTGTGATTGGCGATGCTGAGAAAGCTTCGTGGCTAGAGTTTGGCGAAACAACAGAAGGTGGCACGAACCTGGTGATTAACAGGCAAAAACTACAAAGCTCAATTGATAATTGGTCAAAAGCAGCTGGGCATCCAGCTGGCCAGACAAATATCAATATTGAGAACGGGCGAGAAGTCTCGCGAACCACTGGTGAGAAGGGTAGCCAGGTGGACGCGACTTCAATAGTGCAACCAATCACTGATTATCTGCTGAGAGGTCAAGGTAGTAGCGTGATCTTGGCGGCGATGACTGATTTAGAGCCGAGCGTAATTTATAATAACCGCTATACTCCTACCGAAGATGGCTTACGAGCTTATGTACGTGATAAGGCGCGTAATGGTACTTGGTTTTCGATTCGCCAGTTGGGCGGCAGCGGTTGGTCGGCGGATGCCGATGCCGATGAGAGTGTCGTTAGTGCTAGTACTTATAAGTTATTTGTTGCTAAACGCTTGTTTGATGAGATAAATGCCGGGGGAATTAGCTGGAGCGACCCGATGCTTGACACGACAGTGTCGGGCTGTTTTGATCGGATGACTATTGCCAGTACTAATCCATGCGCGGTGGCGTGGCTAGATAGATTTGGCCGGCAAAATCTGAACGATTTTGTTTACCGACTAGGGTTTTCGCGAGCAGTGACTTTCACGCACGCGCAGGCAACTCATGTGTCGGCGGGTGATCTGACGAAGTTCATGGTCGGATTGGAGACTGGCTCGCTAATTGGCGGAGAGCAGTGCGAGCGGCTGTTGTATTCTTTGTCGCACCATCCTTACCGTTATGGTATACCGACGGGTAGCCAAGCGCGCGAAGTTTATGATAAGGTTGGCTTTTTGTGGAACTACGTGCACGACACGGCGATTGTCCGGCATCCGCGCGGTACTTATGTGATGACAATTATGACTCAAGGAAAATCCTACGCGGCAATTGCGGCGATGACCCGCGACATTGAGCGGATTATGTATCCATAGTAGAATTGAGAGATGAAGCAACGGTTAGATAAATTGATGCTGGCGCGTGGGTTGGTAGGTTCGCGCTCGGAAGCTGAGAATTGGATTCGTTTGGGACGTGTGCGCGTTGGCGGGCGGGTAGCAGCCAAACCGGGATTGTTCGTTGATGAATCGGCGTCGATTGAATTAGCAGCGTCAGAGCGTTATGTGTCGCGGGCCGGACTAAAATTGGCGGGCGCGGCGAAAGCTTTTAATTTGAATTTTCGTGATAAGATGGTTTTGGATGTCGGCAGCAGCACCGGCGGCTTTACCGACTTTGCATTGCAGCACGGCGCGAAGAAAGTATACGCTGTGGATGTTGGCACCGATCAACTACATCCGAGCTTGCGCGGCGACAAACGAATTGAGTTGCACGAAAAAACTGACATTCGGGATTTTGTACCAAGTGAGACTCCGGATATGGTAGTGATTGATGTATCGTTTATTAGCTTGCGGCAAATTTTACCGTACCTTGCGAAAATTGTTGATAAAAATACAATGATAGTAGCAATGGTTAAACCGCAGTTTGAGGCGCAACGCCAACAGCTGACTCGCGGCGGTGTCGTCAAGAATGACGGCGTGCGGCGGGCAATCTTGCGCGAGTTCGAACAGTGGGCGCGTGCTAATTTCATAATTATTAATAAAGCAGATAGCGAAGTGAAAGGCGCGCACGGCAACTTGGAGCGGTTTTATATATTGAGAAAAGCTTGAAGTTGTTAGCGGCTTATGCGGCTGGCCGGTGATTCGCTGGCAAATTAGCCTAAGCTATATCAAATTTAAGCGATTAAATGCTAAATTATTTGCTAACGTTAAATCTAAATTCAACCACATCGTCTGGCTGCATGACGTAAGTTTTACCTTCGGTGCGGATTTTGCCAGCGGCGCGAGCGTTAGCCTCTGAGCCGGCAGCGACTAAATCATCGTAATTAACAACTTGAGCAGCGATAAAGCCCTTTTCGAAATCGGTGTGAATGACGCCGGCGGCTTGCGGCGCTGTCCAGCCCTGGTGGATTGTCCAGGCGCGAACTTCTTTCGGTCCGGCAGTTAAGTAGCTTTGCAGTCCGAGTATATCGTAGGCGGCGCGAATCATTTGCGTTAGTCCGGCTTCTGGCACGTCGTAACTTTGTAAGAGTTCGAGTGTATCGCTGGGGTTAAGGCCTTTAATCTCGTCCTCAAGCTTGGCGCAGATGAATAGGCTGCGAGCGTGTGGCACGAGATTGCGCAGGCTCTGCTTCTTGTCTTCGCTAGCCAGGGTTTCTTCATTGACGTTGAACACATAAATTACTGGCTTGGCGGTCAAAAGGTGTAAATCAGCGATATCGTCGGGATCGACGCCGGAAATTTCGTTAATTGGCGTGCCAGCGCGCAGTTTTTCAGCAAGCACTTCTAAACGATTTTTGATAGCGCTAGCTTTGGGGTTGGCTTTGGCTTCTTTGGCAAGGCGAGTCAGGCGAGTTTCTAGCGTTTGCAGATCAGCCAGAATTAGTTCGGTATTGATAGTATCGATATCGCGTTTTGGGTCAATAACATTCTCGACATGAACGATATCGTCGCTTTCAAAAGCGCGGACGATGTGGACAATGGCATCGCATTGGCGGATGTTGGCTAAGAATTTATTGCCTAAGCCTTCGCCTTTGGAAGCGCCAGCGACTAGCCCGGCAATATCGACAAAAGTCACGGTAGCTGGGGTAATTTTCTCGGCGTGGTACATTTTGGCGAGGACGTTTAAGCGCTCGTCGGGTACCGGTACGATGCCAGTATTTGGTTCGATAGTGGCAAAAGGATAATTGGCCGCCAAAATATTATTATTAGTTAAAGCATTAAAAAGCGTGGATTTGCCGACATTCGGCAAACCGACAATTCCGATAGATAAACTCATAATCCTACATTATAGCATTTAAAGGGTATTGTCCGAAAAGTAATTATCTAAAAAGCTTGCGTTTTTTACTTTGCTTATGCATAATATAAGGTATATGAAAATTCAAAAAGGGATGGGCGATTTCTTTGCACTCGACATCGGTACCAACGCGGTGCGAGTATTGCAGCTAGCTGCTTCTGGCCAGGGCAGTTGGAATCTAGTTGCATACGGATATGTGCCTGTCGATCACAAAATTACCGCGAGCGACTCGCCAGAAGCACGGCGCCGGCTCGGCGAGGCCACGATGACGGCAGTAGGCCAGTCTGGTATTCGTACTAAAAATGTGGCGATTGGCTTGCCGTCGAGCAAGACCTTCACTACGGTTATTGATGTACCAGCAATGAGCGAAGCAGAACTGCGGGCGACTATGAAATACCAAGTCGATCAGTATATTCCGATGAGCAGTGACGAGGCGAAAGTTGACTGGGCATTGCTAGGCGGTTCGCTAAAGTCGCAAAACCAAAATGAAGTATTAATCACTAGCGTGTCCAAGCAATATAGCGAAGAACGTTTGGAATTAATTGAATCGCTTGGCCTGAATGTGATAGCTGAAGAGCCAGATCCGTTAGCGATGGTGCGAGCGTTAGTGCCAGCGACTGCTAGCAATTCAGCTTATATGCTGGTCGATATGGGCGAGTTATCGACAGATATCGCTTTGACTTATGGCGATACGCCGCGGTTAATCAGGACGATTCCGACTGGGCTGAATTCGCTAGTTAAGGCTGTGGCTCAGAACCTGAGTGTCCAAGAGGATCAGGCTCGCCAGTTTATCCTGAAATTTGGTCTAGATCAAAGTCGTCTCGAAGGGCAAGTTTTCCGTGCTGTCGAGATGACGCTTGATAATTTTGCTTCTGAATTGTCAAAATCGATTAAATTCTTCCAGAATAGGTATGAAGATGTGGCCGTTTCTCAAGCTTTGTTGTCTGGATACGGCGCGACTGTGCCGCAAATTGATTCGTATTTGGCGGGCAAGATTAATATATCAGCGGTTGCAACTAGCCCTTGGCAAAATATAAATGTCTCGCAGAGCATGCAGCAGCAGCTAGCGCCGATTGCTAACGAGTTTGCTACGGCGGTTGGCCTGGCGAAACGGAGAAACTTGTCATGATTGAAGTAAACTTAATACCAGACGTTAAGCGGGAATATTTGCACGCTCAGCGGGTTCGTAATACGGTGATATCGGTATCAATGTTAGTGGCTGCAGCTGCGGCAGGTACTGTGATTGTGCTGGGGCTTGCTTTGGGGTCGCTGCAGTTTGCTAGCGGCCAGGCTGATAATGCCATTAAAAGCAAATATAAAGAACTTAGCGATAAACCAGATATTAATGATCTTTTGACTATTCAGAATCAACTAACTCAGATTGATATGATTAGTAGTAATCGAGGTGTTAATTCACGCATCTTTGATACCTTGAGCGCGGTTAACCCGCAGGCGCCAAATAATGTGACCATGTCAACGGTACGTTATAATGCTTCAGAGAAGACCATTACCATAGAAGGCTCAACAGCTGGCGGTTTTAATGCGGTAGACGCGCTTAAAAAAACCATTCTTAATACTAAATTGAAATACACAAAAGATTCGGAATCTGCAGAAACGCCGCTATCTAGCTCTGTGAGAATTACCAACACGGCGTATGCCGAAGATTCTGGCGGAGAGAAGAAACTGACGTTTACTCTGACGTTTTCTTATCCCGAAGAATTGTTGTCGAACAGCGTTAAAAGCTTAGTAATCGTTTCGCCGACTGGCTCGGTAGACGTGACTGATTCAAAAAAGCACGTGCCAGATTCGCTGTTTGAGGCAAAGACTTCAAACAAAAAGGAGGATAAATAATGGCGGAAGCAAAGAAAGATACCTCGCTAAATAAGCGCCGGCAAATTGATCGTAGCGGCCGCGTAATGTTTGGCTGGGTGGCAGGCGCGTCGGTTTTGGTTGGCTTTGCGCTGGTTATTGGCGGTTTTCTAGTACAGCGCATAGTTTTTGAGACGAAAGTTCTAGCTGAAAAGAATCAAACGACATCGACGCTTGATAGTAATATTAAGACGTATGATGGTTTGCGCGACAATATCCGTGTGTTAAACACCAACTCGGCGCTCGGCTCTGCAAAACTTAACGACAAGGAAGATCCGCTGCGTGTTATCTTGGATGCTTTGCCAGCTGACGACAATTCGCTAGCACTTGGCGCCTCTGTGCAGAATTTAGTTGGCCGAGTGCCTGGCGCTAAGCTTGAGTCTTTTCAAACAGTTTCTTCGAACGAAAATTCCTCTGACAGTAACAAAAATAACAGCTCGTCAAGCGACAACAATGCCGATAATTCTAGAAGTGTTCAACAGATAGCCTTTACTATGGAGTTGTCAGCTAGTAGCGCAGATATTTTACGAGACGTTTTGCGAAATTTTGAAAAGTCGATTCGCGTAATTGATATCGATGAATCGACGATTGAAGCGTCAGATTCTAAGTTTACGATGTCAATTTCTGGACACGCTTATTACTTGCCAGGTAAAACAGTTCAACTTAACAAGAAGGGGATAAAGCCGTGAAGAAGAGCGATATAGCGATGATTGTGCTGATTGCCGGTTTATCTATGCTAATAGCGTTTACTATTGGTAACAATATTCCTGCACTTAAGGCGCCGCGGGTTGGCACTAGTGTTAGTACTATCGAGAAAATGAGCAGTGATGTTAAAGAGCCAAGCTCGGAAGTTTTTAATTCTAATGCCATAAATCCGACAGTAGAAACAATAATTGGTTCATCTAGTTCGCCTAATTCATCTGATGCCGCAGCCAACCAGAGCCAAAACCGGGATCGTAGTCAGAATCAAAATAGGTAGGAGTCTTTCTAGTGGCGTTGATGACCGATGACATTCAGGAGAAGCTCATCAAGCTCTTGGTTGACGAGGGCTTGGTTTCTCGCGGGGTTATTGATAGAGCCACTAAGCAGTCGGCTAAAACGAATAAGCCGTTGTTGACGGTTTTGGAAGACATCGGCGAGATAGACGACGAGCTGTTGACTCATGCTATTGCTCACGTTTCGGGTGTGCCGTATGTTAATTTGACGGCTAGTATCATTGACCAGAGTATCCTATCGCTGCTACCGAGCGATATTGCCGAGCGCTTCATGGCAGTGCCGCTAGCCGAGGTGAATAACCGCCTGGCAGTAGCGATGATTGATGCCAATAACGTCCAGGCGGTAGATTATTTAGCTAACCGTATTCAGCGGCCGCTCAAGGTCTTTATGGCATCGGAAGCAGGTGTTCGTCATGTTCTTGACCAGTATAAAACCGACTTGTCGACCGTTGACGAAGCGGCGCAGGCTACTCAGGCCGAGGCTATTCAATCGTCAAGCGATATCAAAACTATCGTTCAGGATTCGCCGATTAGCCGGGCATTGAGCACTATCCTAGAGTATGCGGTCAAGAGCCGCGCTAGCGATGTGCATATTGAACCGCTCGAAAAATCGCTGAAAATACGCTGCCGCGTCGATGGTGTATTGCGCGAGGTCATGCAGCTGCCGAAGAGTATTGAGCCGGCGCTAGTTAGCCGCATCAAAATTTTATCCAATTTGAAAATCGACGAACATCGCATTCCGCAGGACGGTCAATTTGCAGTTAATGTGGCTGGCAAGGAAGTCGATCTGCGCATTGCTGTTAGCCCGGTTGTTTGGGGCGAGCAGGTAGTGATTCGCCTGCTTGACAAAACTGGCAACACGTTCGATCTCGAGCAAATGGGCTATGTCGGTCGAGCCTTACGAATGATTCGCAAAGGCATCAAACGTCCTAACGGCATGATTCTAACAAGCGGCCCGACTGGTAGCGGTAAATCGACCAGCTTATACGCGCTGATTAAAGAGATCAAAACTGACGCGATTAACATTGTGACGCTTGAGGATCCGGTTGAGTATAAGATAGACGGCGTTAACCAGATCCAGGTTAATAACGACGTTGGTTTGACGTTTGCTAATGGCCTGCGCAGTATCTTGCGCCAAGATCCAGACGTAGTGATGGTCGGCGAGATGCGCGATAGCGAGACAGCTAACCTTGGCGTGCAAGCAGCACTGACGGGACATCTGGTGTTCTCGACACTGCATACCAATTCGGCGGCCGGAGTGTTGCCGCGCTTACTCGATATGGATGTCGAGCCGTTCCTGATTGCTAGCACGGTCAATACAGTAATTGGCCAGCGGCTAGTGCGCCGCGTGTCGCCGCATCGCGATGCTTACTGGTCGAACCCGCTTGAGACGCAGATGATTCTCGAGACGGTGGGGCATTTATTGCCGAAGACCAAAGAAGACGTAGCGCGCGTGTCCGAGGATTTGGGCTACAAGGACTTGCCATTAGCCAATCAACGAGCCTACGTGCTGGTCAAAGGTCGCGATACGCCAGCTACGCCGCATGGCTATAGTGGTCGAGCTGGGCTGTACGAGGTAATGGATGTAAATGAAGGTATCCAAGACTTAATTGTTCGCCGGGCCACTAGCAACGAGATCCAGCGCAAAGCAGTCGAGGATGGTATGATTACAATGCGCCAAGATGGCTACTTGAAAGCCTTGCAAGGAATCACTACACTAGAAGAAGTAAACCGCGTAACGTCGGCAGACACAGCATAAAAGGAGGGGACAATGCCAGAACAAGAATTACGGATTGAAGTTTTACTAGAGGAAGTCATCAAGCGCCGAGCTAGCGACTTGCATATTCAAGTTGGTTTGCCGCCGATGCTGCGGATTGACGGCACATTGATAGCTATTGCTGGTTTTGATGCTCTCGATGAAGCGCAAGTTGAGTCGCTGGTATTCGCGATCCTCGATGAAGATCAGCAGCAGATCCTTCTCAAGGACAAAGAATTTGACTTCTCGTTTGCTTTCGGTACGCTCGGACGATTCCGGGTTAATGCTTTCCATGAGCGCGGTAACCTAGCAGCAGCGCTGCGCTTAATTCCAAATGAGATTAAGTCGGTGACCGAGCTCGGTATGCCGCCAGTAGTGATGAATTTTGCTGATTATCCGCGCGGTTTGGTATTAGTGACTGGGCCGACTGGCTCGGGCAAGTCGACAACTTTGGCAGCGCTGGTTGATAAGATCAACTCTGAAAAATCGCAGCACATCATTACTATCGAAGACCCGATTGAGTTTACGCATAAGTCGAAAAAATCGGTAGTGGTGCAGCGCGAGGTTCATTATGATACCTATTCATTCTCGGCGGCGCTGCGCTCTAGCCTGCGCCAAGACCCAGACGTGGTACTGATCGGCGAGATGCGCGACCTGGAAACGATCTCGGCAGCGATTACCATTGCCGAGACCGGACACTTAGTGTTTGCGACGTTGCACACCAACTCGGCGGCGCAGTCGATTGACCGTATGATTGACGTCTTCCCGCCGCATCAGCAGCCGCAAATCCGCGCGCAGCTCAGTAATATTTTGATGGCAATTTGCTCGCAGCGGTTAGTACCGGCAATTGGCGGGGGCCGGGTGGTGTCGGCCGAAATTTTGATTGCCAATCCAGCTGTTCGTAACGTTATTCGCGAAGGCAAGACTCATCAGCTTGACGCGATTATCCAAACTGGTGCCGACCAAGGTATGCAGACGATGGATCGCACATTGGTGCAGTTGGTCCAAAGCGGCACGATTACTTATGATAGCGCGCGGGAATTCGCTGTTGACTTGACCGAATTTGAAAGGTTAATCAGGGGATAGTTAATGAAAAAGTTTACCTACGAAGCACGCGATAAAGCGACGGGGAACATTGTCAAATCGCTGGTTCAAGCTGAATCCGAGAGCGAAGCCGCTAAAGCGCTGACTGCTCAGGGCTATATGCCGCTATCAATCAAGGAGGAAGTCGAGGGCGGCTGGCTAGCGCGCTTTACCAACCGAATTTCTAGCAAGGATAAGATTGTTTTCTCGCGCCAGCTGGCAACATTGATTGGTGCTGGATTACCGTTGACACAAAGCCTACATACGGTATTTGAGCAGACTGCCAACAAAAAAATGCAGGAGATAGTCCAAGAAATCATTGCCGACGTTGAAGGCGGTAAGACATTATCTTCGGCTTTTGGCAAACATCCAGAAGTGTTTAATAAAATTTTCATTGCGCTGGTTACCGCTGGCGAAGCATCAGGTACGCTTGATGATGCGTTAAAGCGGATTGCCGACCAGCAAGAAAAGGATGCGGCAATGGTTAGCAAAATTCGCGGTGCTATGGTATATCCTGGTATTGTCCTGGCAGTAATGGTTGCAGTTGGCGTATTTATGATGGTAACAATCGTGCCGCAGGTTGCCAAGTTGTACTCTGATATGAAGAAGACCTTGCCAGTTTTGACATCAATTTTAATCGGAATATCTAATTTTGTGATTAATTTTTGGTGGTTAACCTTAATCCTATTAGCGCTAGCAATCTTTTTTGCGCGGCAATATGTTCGTACCGAAGCGGGTTCTCGCTTATTGGACAATCTTAAGCTTAATATGCCGCCGTTTAAAGGTATGTTCCGCCGTCTTTATATGGCGCGGTTTACGCGTATGGGACAGACTTTGCTAGTTACTGGCGTACCGATGCTGGATATGCTGGCTATTGCCGCTGAGGGTGTTAATAACGCTGTTGTAGCCGAAGAGATTACTAGAGCTGCCGGTAAGGTGCAGAGCGGTAAAGCACTTTCGGCTGCTTTGCAGACAGAGGATTATATTTTGCCGATGGTGCCGCAGATGATCAAAATCGGCGAACAATCGGGCAGGATTGACGAGATGATGGGCAAGACAGCACAAGCTTATGAGGACGAACTCGACGAAGAAATTCAAGCGATTTCAACAATGATTGAGCCGATTATGATGGTAATTCTGGCTATATTCGCTGGCGTGTTGATTGGGGCGGTATTATTCCCAATTTACAGCCTAGTCGGCAGCGTACGATAGGTCTAGACAACTGAAAAAACCTACGTTATACTGGGTACAGTTGAGCATAAGTTCAAAGGGAAAGGTGGAACTAAATTATGACAAAACAACAGATTAAAGACCGTGGTTTTACAATCATCGAGGTCGTTTTGGTGCTGGCGATTGCTGCACTGATTTTCTTGATGGTGTTTATTGCGTTGCCGGCACTGCAGGCTAGCCAGCGCGATACAGCTCGTAAGAGCGATGTCAGTATAGTATCGGCTGCGTATAATAGCGCTTTGAGCAACAACCGTGGCGGTACTGCTATAAGCCAAGATGTGCTTCGAAGGTTCGTTAATGGCGTATCGGAAAATACTAGTATTGATAATATAAACATCGCTGACTTTAGTGGTCAGATAACTGTTAACGATGCACAAATCATTGTAGTTTTAGGGGCTAGGTGTGGTACATCAAACCCTAACGGGCAGCAGGATCTAATTAGAGGTACTCGTCGTCAGTATGCTACGTTTACGCGCTTAGAGGCTGGCAATCATGCTGCGTATTGTTTAGACTCGTAAGTCTGTAATATCTACATTTTTTTGAAAAGGTTGCGCAAAAGCGTAACCTTTTTGCTATACTAGACGTATGATAGTTGTATCAATTGCTATAGTGTGCGGGGTATTTGGGCTGGTGCTTGGCAGCTTTGCTGGAGCGCAAGTCTGGCGGCTGCGAGCTCGCCAACTTGTTGCTGACAAAAAGGCCGGCGAATCGTACAACAAGGCCGAATACAAAAAATTATCGCCGCTCCTGAAGGGCAAGAAGCAGCAAGACCGCTCGCGCTGCTTGAGCTGCGGGCACCAACTCGGTTTACGCGATTTGATTCCGCTAATCAGCTGGCTATCGACACGTGGTCGTTGCCGATATTGCGGTAAGCGCATCGGCTACTTTGAGCCGTTGATGGAATTATCTCTCGCGGTGGCATTTACGGTGTCGTTCTTGGCCTGGCCATGGCACCTGGCGGGGCTGCAGTGGGTATTGTTTGCTGTTTGGTGTGCATCGTTGGTAGCTCTAATCATGTTAGTTGCTTACGATATCAAGTGGCGAATTCTGCCAGACTTTCTTACTGTTTCGTATGGCCTGGTCTCGCTAGTCTTTGTGGTGTTGCGTTATTTTATAGTTAATGATGTTAAATTATATAGTTTGGCAATAGCGCTAATAATTATGTCGGGTGTTTATGGCGTGCTCTACTTGATATCGAAAGGTAAGTGGATCGGTCTAGGCGACGTGAAATTAGGTGTTGGCTTGGGGTTGATATTGGCTTCGTGGCAGTCGGCTTTTGTCGGGCTGTTTCTAGCTAACTTAATTGGCTGCGTCTTGGTGATTCCAGGACTTGCTAGCAAGAAACTCAAAGCTAATAGCGAGATTGCTTTTGGTCCGTTGTTGGCCTTAGGATCGTTTATTTCGTTCTTTGTTGGTGCGCGAATTATGGACTGGCTAGTGATTGCATCGTTTTTCTAGTATCAATGTTATGATGCTTATGCTAAAATAGTGATATGAATAAGTTGTCGGGGGGCTTCACAATTATCGAGGTAATGTTGTTCCTGGCTGTTTCGGGGGTGTTGGCTGCTGGTATATTGGCGACAGTCGGCGGTACTATTGGCGCTCAGCGTTATCGCGATGCCGTTGACTCGTTTGCTGATTTTATCCAAGGCCAATATGACAAAACCGTGAATGTTCAAAATGATACAGAAAATCACAATGAATGCGGGCTTAATGCCGATAAAGACCGGATAGTCGTTAGCGATAGCAGTACAGTATTGGCAGGCACTAGCCGCGTGTGCATGATTGTTGGACGTTTTATATCGTCGGTTGATGGCGTTAACTTTACAGCACGGCCGTTGTATATAGCGACAGAAAACGAAGACCAAATGAACAAGGCTTTATTATCGCAAGGCGATTACGATTTTTTGCAGAGGGCAGCCGATAGGAGCGCGTTGTCGGCTACTAAGTCGGCGCTGTTAACCACATCAAATACTGGACACTCTGTTGATAATTATGCGCTTGGCTGGGATACTCGAATTGATGAGAGTAAAACTGATCGAATAATCTCGATCGCCA
Organism: uncultured Candidatus Saccharibacteria bacterium; assembly: GCA_963528515.1. Classification (GTDB taxonomy): domain Bacteria; phylum Patescibacteriota; class Saccharimonadia; order Saccharimonadales; family Saccharimonadaceae; genus Saccharimonas. The sequence continues at coordinate 35,387 of CAURUO010000002.1, read as the reverse complement.
TCGTACGGTCGCCAGTCAGCGGTGTTATCCACACGTACTTTTCTAACAAGACAAGCGTTAGCGACACGATAACGGCAGGCGGATTAAATCAGGCGAGGCTTTGCGTTGACCCTAGCGGCTGGCTAACTGGCGCGCGGTTAGGCGTGCGGATTGACCGCGATGCAGCGCTAGAAAGCTCAGTACAAGTTGTCGGGGAGGGCTGCTAGATGCGTTATAGTCGCGGTGACACCATTATCGAGGTAATGTTTAGTTTTGTGGTATTCAGCTTGTTGACTGTAGGAACTTACATAGTTATGAATCGCGGTACGCAGATTGCCCAGCGTTCGCTTGAGATTACGCTTGTCCGCCAGCAACTTGACGCTCAAGTGTCCCTTATTAGGTATGTTAAAGATACTAATCCTGCGCAGTGGGCGGAGCTAACTAGCAGCAAATTTTTGGTCAATAATCCACTTGACGTTGTGAGCGCCAGCTCAGATGGCTGCCCTGCGCCTGGCGGCCGTGTTGATTTAGCCACTGGCACAAATGCCTTTTTTATGTCGGTTGATCAAAAGAATGATACAGTTCTTCCGGTTCGAGTTTTGAATACAACATATTCGGCGCCTTCAGTCTATGCTAATGTTGATTTAATTAATGCTAAAACATACGGTGTTTTTGCTCAAATTGTTCGAGCCGAGCAGAACTCAGGCGTAAATACTGCTAAAGCTTACGATGTGTATGTGAATGCTTGTTGGGATAGTGTTGGCGCGGCAGCGCCGTTAACCATAGGAACGGTGACGAGGATATATGACAAGTAATAAGAATGCAAATCAGATACAGGGTTTTACTTTAGTAGAATTGCTTTTAGCTATGACTGGAGTAGCGATACTTTTGGTGGCGGTGGCAACTACTACAATACAGCTGATGAACATGTATCACAAAGGTATCACGATTAAAACGATTAATTCTGCTGGCCGCGAGGTTGGCGATATGATAAAGCGTGATGGTTTGTCGGCAAAGGGCCGAGACATCGTTCAGGTGGCTCCTAGCGATAGTGGTACCGGTGGTTTGGGCCGATTGTGTTTTGGCTCGTATACTTATGTTTGGAATACGCCAGAGAACTTGAGGTCAAGGGACGCTAGTGCTGGCGTGGTTTACAACGATGATCCTAGCCACAGCAAAATCGTTTTTGCCCGCGTGGCTGACCCGGATGGCTCTCTATGCAAGGCGACGAGAGGGCAATACCCAAAAGTGATCACTAAGGGTGCTCCGATGAATGCCGTAGAGGTACTAGGCGATAAAGATACCGGTCTAGCAATTCACAATATTTCTTTGACCGATCTATTTGTCGATAGTAATAGCCGGGCTGGTTATACGATTGGTTATACGCTTGGTACTTATGAAGAGGATACCTATCGTAATGGCATAATTAATTCTAGCGATGCGCAGTGCTTAGCACAGTCTGAAGAGACTAATAACTATACTTTTTGCGCGATTAATCAGTTCGCGGAAACTATAATTACAGAGAGGGCATCATGACGCATTCCAAGCAATCCGGCCTAGTTTCAATTATTGTTGTAATGTTTACAGCCATATTATTAATGGTAGTGTCAACTGGCTTTATTCGCATCATGGTTCAAGAAGAATCGCGCGCTTCCAATAATAACTTGTCGCGCACTGCCTACGAATCTGCGGTGGCGGGCATCGAGGATGGCAAGCGGGCGATTATGGCTTGCCAGCGCAGCGGCTCGGCTAGCGCTGCTTGTAAGGCGATTGCTGCTAAACGTTGCAGTACAATACAAGATGCTGGCATAATTAGTAGCATAAGTAATACCGCTATCACTATCAAGAGTGGTACTAACTTACAATACATTAGCGGACAGGCTTATACTTGTGTATTGATTGATTCGCAAACAAGCGATGTGGTGTATAGTCTCAAGGAGGGCAGTTCGCGCGTTGTGCCGCTGCGCGTCAACAAAGATACCTCTATGATTAGGCTTCAATGGATGATGAAAAATGATAAAGTGTCGACAATATCGTCTGCTGATGGCGGCGACACTTTACCAAAACGCGTGGAATGGCCGGCTGATGCGCCAGCGCTATTGCGCATTCAAGCGGTTGTTCCAGAGAGCACGGCAGTTAATGGGCAACAAAGTTTTGATAGCTCAATTGTCTCGACTGCCTTCTTGCGTCCGTCTGGTATTCGCGCGCCGAGAAATTTGTTAGATAGTACTACGTTTAATGTAGTGGCGCCGCAATCGGTTCGTGCTGCTGGTAGCGCTACAAACGCGACGGCAGGCGTCTCGCCAATTACGTGTTCAGCGGAAGCTTTTGATAATCATCAGTATGCTTGTTCGGCCTATGTCACATTGCCGCGCAATCTTGTTGCTGGCAATCCAATGGCTTTTTTGCGAATCACCAGTATTTATAACGACACTGATGTTAGATTATCGTTTGATAATATCGGCGATGGTACAATTAAATTTGACGGCGTGCAGCCAAAAGTCGATTCAACTGGCCGAGCCGGTGATGTATATCGTCGCGTATCTAGCCGGATTAGCTCGTCTAGCAATATCAATTATCCTGAGTATGCAGTTGATATTACAGGCAGTCTTTGTAAAGACTTCTCGGTAACTAATCAAGGAGTACCTTCGGCATTAACATGCAAAGTTATTCCAGAAGAGCAGTAAAACCATAGAATAATAGAGATAATTGAATAAAAAATTTATTCAGTGTCGGTGTGAAATTGCTCGTAAACGTCTTTGAGATGCTGGTCGGTTACATGGGTATATACTTGAGTGGTAGCGATACTGCTGTGTCCGAGCATACTTTGTACGCTTCTGATATCGGCGCCGTTCATTAGCAAATCGGTCGCAAAGCTATGCCGCATAGTGTGCGGACTGACGTGTTTGGTGATGCCAGCTAGCTTAGCGTATTTTTCGATGATTCGCTGAATGCTGCGCTGCGATAGCCGCCGATAATCGCCAGAAGTGCTAGTCGTGCCGCTATTGCGGCTATAGCTTAGGAATAGAGGTTGTAAAGAATCGGTTCGCGCCGATAAGTAATCCTGGACGCGTTCAGCTGCCCGTTTGCTGATAAAAACTGGGCGGTCCTTCTGTCCTTTACCGCGGACAGTAAACTCGCGGCGCTGCATATTGACGTGATCTTTATTAAGCCCAACGAGTTCCGATACGCGCAGTCCGCTAGAAAAGAGAAGTTCGAGAATGGCTCTATCGCGAAGTGCTGGCAAGCTATCATCATTAGGTACTACATCAAGCATACGCTGCACCTCGTCGCTGTACAAAAAAGTGACTTGTTTGCGGTGAACTCTCGGCAATTCTATTTTGTTCGGCGCCATACTTTTGATATCGCGCTTACTTAGGTAATCCAGGAAACCTCGCAGGGCAATGAGGTGATAATTCTGAGTAATAAGCGATAAAGTGCCGCCGCGATCTGTCTGATAGCGATTGAGCCATAAGCGATATTTTCTGACCAGTTCTGGGCGGATATTATCAACCTTTAAGTCGAACCCAGCGAATTCTAGAAAACGCTCTAGATAGTGGCGATACGCCTCGCTAGTCTTGATCGATCGTCCGCGTTCAATTTGGAGATACTCCATGAAATCTTCAATCAGCTCTGACATATCCATAAGAACATTGTACGTCGTTAAGGGTAGATAAACAATATATCGAACAAAAAAGTTATTCAAAATATTTATAGTAAATAACTTAGATATATCTGATATAATAGCGGTAAAGCAACTGTATAAATAGGAGGTATAAATGATGGGTGATGTAGAAAAAACACTAATTGTCTTTAAGCCGGATTCGGTGCAGCGGGGCTTAGTTGGGCGTATTTTGACGCGTTTCGAGCAGGTTGGACTGAAAATAGTCGCTACTAAAATGATTGCGCCCGACAAGCAACACTACTACCGCCACTACGAAGAAATTGGCAAAATGATTACTCGCCGCGGTAAAGAAAAGTTTGACGTTACGTTAGAAATGATGGTTCAGGGGCCGGTTATCGCGATGGTACTTGAGGGCGTTGAAGCGGTTGATCTGGTTCGCAAACTTGTCGGTGCGACAGAACCAAAAAGTGCTGCCCCTGGTACCATTCGCGGTGACTTTTCGCACATGAGCTTCCAGTATGCTGATAGCGAAGGCAAGGGAGTGCCTAATCTAATTCATGCTAGCGGTAACATCGAGGAAGCTGCAGAAGAAATATCGCATTGGTTTAGCGATGATGAGTTATATAGTTATCATCGAACTAGCGAGCGCTTTACTCGCTAGTGCTTGCGATGTTACACTAATCCCAGGGCCCCGGTAGCTCAATTGGATAGAGCAGTTCCGTCCTAAGGAAATGGTTGTAGGTTCGACTCCTGTCCGGGGTACCAGGATATTACTATGGCAGCAGAATTTGAAGGATTACACGACGGCGAGAAAGTATTGCTAGTTTTTCGACGGCACATCATTGCTATGCGGAAGGGTTTCTATTCGCTGCTAATTCCGATGACTGTTGGCGCAATACCGTTCTTGATCTGGCAGACTAATCTTGATTTGCTTTGGATATTTTTTGGCGGTTTTGTGCTTGGCTTAATCTTGTTTATTTATCACTTCTTGATGTGGTTTTATACTGTGTACGCGGTGACTAACGAGCGTATTCGCCAGATTACTCAGCGCGGCTTCTTTGGCCGGGATGTTGTAGAAATAAATCTAGATAAGGTCCAAAGTATAAGTTATAATATACCTGGGTTTAGCGGCGAAGTGTTCAAGTTTGGCACCATCATCATGCGTACTTACGTTGGCGATCTGGTTATTCGGCTAGTCGAGCATCCTAGCAAGATATATAATGAGTTGCAAGATGCAGTTCACGAAGCCGAACTAAGGAGACAGAAAATATATGAAGAAAATAAAGTTGAAGCGAAGTAAAAAACAACCGGCTCCAGCGGCGAGCCGTATTACTAATGAGACTATCGCTGAGCATCGCGAACAGATTTTAGCTGGCGGCCGCAGGTTTAAATATCCGATTCAATACACCAAGCATAAGCTGATTATTAATACAATACTTATTTCGATGGCCAGTATCATTCTGCTATTAGTTGGTTGCTGGGTGGTAATGTATCCGATGCAGAATACTAGCACTATAGCTTATCGAATTTCTCGCATTGCAATGTTGCCAGTTGGCAGTGTTGACGGCGAGCCAGTCCGGTATAGCGATTATTTGGTTCAGTACCGAGCTTCTGAATATTACTTAAATAAATATGGTGAGGTTAAGGTCAACTCCAAAGACTGGTATGTTCAGCTTGACGACATTAAATATCGTTCAATGAATCTAGCTCAACAAGCAGCTTACGCTCGCAAACTGGCTAAGCGCTATAATGTTAGTATTTCGCGAAAAGACGTTAACGATTTTATTGACCAGGAACGCACGACGATTAACGGCCGCGTGTCGCAAGAAACATATGATGCGTCGATTCGTATGCTTTACGGAGAGAGCGCTGATGACTATCGGCTAATTGTTGAAAACGGGCTGCTAAAAAATAAAGTTGCCTTTGCTATGGATACAACTGCAAAAGATCAGGCTGATAAAGCCTTATCTTTACTGAAGTCTAATGGCGACTTTGCCAAAACGGTTGAAACTATCAATAAACAATCGACCGAGGGCAAGTTATCAGCTGGCAATAGCGGATCGGTTGATATTAGCAGTAAATTTAATGGACTTAGAGTTTCGGATATTTCAAAAACTCCAGTCGGCAGCCTATCCGGTATTACAAGGAGCACTAATGACGATGGTTATTATATAGTAAAAGTTGTTGCGAAAACTGACAAGAAGATAACCTTTGAATATATTCATATACCTTTGACGGCTTTTAAGTCGCAATTTGAGCAGCTAAAAAAGAGTGGTAAGATTAGCGAATATATAACCATTCCAGATAACAGCCAAACTGGCGGCGCGGTAGTTAACCAGTAGGCGTTTTTCGCTTGCACATAACTAGGTAATGATATATAATGCACACTGAATAGTTTGCGCTCGTAGTGAAGCTGGTCTATCACGCCTCCCTGTCACGGAGGAGATCGCCGGTTCGAATCCGGTCGGGCGCGCCATAGAAAGCGTCCCACGAAGTGGGGCTTTTTCTATGGTAGGATTGTTTGGCTTTTGTTATAATATAAACGTATTGCCGTCTTAGCTCAGTTGGTAGAGCGGCGCATTCGTAACGCGCAGGTCGCCGGTTCAATCCCGGCAGACGGCTCCATAGTTTATAAGTTATGAAAAGCGAAATCATTAAGTCGTTATTAGGTGTTCTCAAGAATAGGACTCTTGTTCTTTTTCTCGTAGCGATGCTAATTTTAGATATAGTTTGTTCAATTGCCGTGTCTATGCAGATTACGCCCAGCGAGATTACGGTTTATTCGCGTTATACTGCTTTCGGGCAAGTACATTTTTACAAAGATCACTGGCAATATTTATTATTATTTTCTGGATTTTTCACGTTAGTAACTGTCATCCACGGCGCGCTAATGATAAAGTTTTATCTGTTGGAAAAAACAACAACTGCTAAGGCAATTGGATGGTGCGCGTTTGTTATTATGCTGATTGCTGCTATGTACGCTTTCGGCGTCCTATCTTTAGGACGGGCGGCATGAGTTGTCCAGACTTAGAAATTCCTCTTGGTAAAAGGTCGAAGCTTTATCGTTTTTTTGAGATGTTGCCAGCGTTAATAAGCTATGGCATGTTAATTTTGTTAGTAGTTTTATCAGTAGTTAGTCCTTTTCTGGCAGCTATTTACTTATTGTTATTGGTGTTAACTACGTTTGTTAAGGCTATAGGCATTTCTTATAGAACTTTGCTGGGTCACCGGCAACTTGTTCGGGCCGAGAAAATTGATTGGAGTGCTCGACTTGATGATCTATCGCAGGCTGCCGCGGGCAAGTCGCCCGAAATTAAAATTAATAAAAAAGATTTTGAAGCTGATGTGCATCAGCAAACTATTCTGTCTATCGAAAAAGGTGAGTTGCAGATCATAGATCCCAGAGATATTTATCATGCAGTACTAATTGCTGCTTATAACGAGTCTTACGAAGTATTGAAGCCGACGGTAGAGTCAGTAAATAATACAACATATCCGAACGAGAGGTTGATTGTATATTTGGCTTACGAAGAACGCGGCGGCGAGCAGATGGCAGAGACTGCCAGACGTCTTCGTGATGAATACGCTGGCGTATTTTGCGACTTTCGGACTATTCAACACCCTAAAGATTTGCCGGACGAGATACCAGGCAAGGGTCCAAATATTACGTATGCAGGCTATGACCTCAAACAGTGGTGCGACAATAAAAAGATCAAATATAACCAAGTAATTGTTACAACCCTTGATAGCGATAATCGGCCTTACTCAACCTATTTTGATTATGTGGCGTATAAATATGCTGTTACCCCTAACCGCGAAAGACTATCATATCAGCCGGTGGCTTTGTATTTTGGCAATATTTGGGATGCGCCAGCGCCAATGCGGGTGCTAGCAACGGGCAATTCATTTTGGACTATTATTGGTAGTATGCGGCCGCATGCTTTGCGTAATTTTGCAGCTCATAGCCAGCCGCTTTCGGCGCTTGTGAGTATGGATTTCTGGAGTAAGCGCAGTATCGTTGAGGATGGGCATCAGTATTGGCGCAGTTATTTTTACTTTAAAGGCGATTATAGTGTTATGCCAATCCATGTTCCTGTATATCAAGATGCCGTGTTATCAGACACATTTAAAGCAACACTTATCAGCCAGTTTAAACAGTTGCGGCGCTGGGGGTATGGTGCTTCGGATATACCATATGTAGCAGTCAGATTATTTACGCGCCAGCGAACAGCTCCTTTTTGGGAAACACTGGCAAGATTCATACGACTAATTGATAATCATGTTAGCTTGGCTACGATGTCAATATTGGTTGCTTTTGGCGCGTGGGTGCCATTATTAACCAATCCCGAAGCCTCCAGAAATATTTCTGCGCATGCTCTGCCGCTAATAGTTAGCCACATTCAACAGGTAGCAGTTATCGGAATATTTATTACGATTTTACTGATGCTGAAGATGCTGCCTCCTCGTCCAGAACGCTATAAGCGTTCGCGAACCGTTTTTATGGTTTTGCAATGGTTTCTGATGCCTGTTACATCAATCTGTTATAGCTCTGCAGCATCAATGGCAGCGCAGACGCATTTGTTGTTAGGTAAATATCTTGAGAAATTTGATGTAACCGACAAGGCAACACTATCGTCGCGTGCTAAAACAAAGGCCAAGAAGAACGCTCTCAAGAAAGCTAGACGTAAATCAAAATTATAAAATTATCATTAAATTTTAAGCTAAATAAAAATGGGTGATGGGTGAGTTTATATTAAAAACAAATTATTATAGTAAACGGAAAATTAATCTTTTAGCTGAGACTACCAACACTGATCGCGAGACACTGAATTACTTTACGTGATTACAATACCAAGCGAAGCAGTTCGGCTTGTTGTATTATTTGAGCTCGTAGTAAATGGTATAGCGGCTTAGCCGAGATTGTTTTTTATATGTTGTAGATTTTGTTTTGGTATGTTGTTTAGCCATGCTTTTATATTAGCATAAGTATTATTTTTTGTCAAATTAGATAATCTACGAAAATATATCACCAGACGCATAGAAATGTTGATTAGACACCGAATAACGACGTGGAAAACTTTTAGTATTTGTGCATAAAATATTATGCAAAATAAAAAACTTGCCGTCTAAATTACGGCAAGTTACATGATTGCTCTGGTGGGCAATAGAGGATTCGAACCTCTCACCTCTTCAACGTCAATGAAGCGCTCTAGCCAAATGAGCTAATCGCCCAGCTGCACTTAATGGTAGCAGAAATCAATACGTATTGCAATATGACAGAATAGCCAGTAATATACTAAGTAGACGTTGACGGAGTCTAACCACCTCTTGAGTCTCGTGTTGGCGGTTGCGGCGCACGTAAAAAGTCGGAGCAAGAGTAATAGCCAAGGTGGAACCTCCCGTTTTTGGGACCGAGGCACGCGCGTAAAAACGCTTGCGTGCTTTTATATTTTCTAAAAAGGAGGTTCATTATGAACGAACAGCAACTACAATCAATGCGGCACAGTTTAGCGCATATTATGGCGCAGGCGGTGCAGCATTTATGGCCGCAGGCTAAATTCGGTGTTGGGCCAGCTATCGATAATGGTTTTTACTACGATATTGATCTTGGTGATGTAAAGATATCGGAGGATGATTTTAGCCGAATCGAGAAAGAAATGCGAAGTATTATTGCACGCGATCTGCCGTTTACGCGTCAAGATGTGCCGGTTGATGAGGCGATAACTTGGGCGAAAGAAAACAATCAGCCTTACAAAATTGAATTGCTTAACGACTTGAAACGGTCAGGTACAACAATAGCGAAAGATCTAGCGGGCCAGAAGCTTGGTTCTGCCAGCGATGATGAAAGCAAGGTTGACACTGTATCGTTGTATTCGCAGGGTGATTATACTGACTTATGTCGTGGCGGTCACGTTGAAAGCACTGGCAAGGTTGGAGCTTTCAAGTTAATGCGCGTTGCTGGTGCGTATTGGCGCGGTAATGAGAACAACCCGCAGATGCAGCGTTTGTACGGTGTCGCTTTTGCGACTCAAGCTGAACTGGACGGTTACTTGGATATGCTAGAAGAGGCAAAGAAGCGCGACCATCGTAAGCTCGGTAAAGAACTCGATCTTTATACTATGTCGCCGCTTGTTGGCATCGGCTTGCCGTTGTTTACACCGCGCGGTACGGTTCTGCGCGAAAAGGCAGCGCAGTTATCGAACGAACTGCGCCAAAAATACGGTTTCACGAAAGTTTGGACACCACATATCACCAAGAAGGATTTATACGAAGCATCAGGACATTGGGCAAAATTTGGTGACGAACTTTTTTTGGTAACTAGCCAAGAGACTAGCGACAAGATGGCGCTCAAGCCGATGAACTGTCCGCATCACACTCAGATTTTTGCCTCGCAGCCGCGCAGTTATCGCGAGATGCCGATACGTTATTTAGAAACAACGACCGACTACCGCGACGAGAAAACTGGTGAATTAGGCGGTTTGAGCCGCGTGCGTTCGTTAACTCAGGACGACAGCCACGTCTTTTGCCGACCTGACCAAATTGAACAAGAAATTAATAATTTGCTAGCTTGCGCGCAAGAATTGTACGATATCGTTGGTATGAAATTACGCGTGCGGTTAAGTTACCGCGACGATGGCGAAGGTTATTTGGGCGAGTTAGAATTGTGGCAATCAGCCCAATCGCAACTCAAAGCTGCGGTTGTCGCTAAAGGTCTTGACTATTTTGAGCAGGAAGGCGAAGCAGCTTTCTATGGGCCAAAAATAGACTTCATGGCGACCGATGCGATTGGACGAGAACATCAGGTTGCGACAGTGCAGTTAGACTTTGTCCAGCCTGAACGTTTTGGCCTTGAATACATAAATGAGTCTGGCGATTCGGAGCGTCCAGTAATGATTCACAGTGCATTGCTCGGTTCAATTGAACGCTTTTTGAGCGTGTTCATTGAGCATACGGCTGGCTGGTTTCCATTCTGGATTGCACCTGAACAGGTTCGTATTCTTACAGTCAATGATACAGTAAATGACTATGTTGATGAAATTACATCAGTGCTAAAAACAGAGGTATTGATGCGTCCTATAAAATACAACGAAGTAAGATTCACAGCAGATACGCGTAATGAGTCGTTAGGCAAAAAAATCCGTGAGGCGACTGTTGTAAAAATTCCAGTACAAATTATAGTTGGTCCAAAGGATAAGGCTGCACGTGTCGTTAGCGTTCGTACTCGCGCGGGCGAGGAGCAGGTTTCTATTGATCAACTAGCTGAATACATTCAGAGCATCCAATAATGAAAAAATTAGCTGCCGCTGTTGAGCGCGATAATAAATTGCTAGCAGCAGCTGACGTAATAGATTTGCCGCTAGTCGTTATTGCTGGTCCGACTGCTAGCGGCAAAACTGAGCTAGCGATTCGGATCGCTAAAAAATTTAACGGTGAGGTCATCTCGGCTGACTCGCGAGCAATTTATCGCGGACTCGATATCGGTACAGCTAAACCTACGTCTGAAGAACAACAAGGGATACCGCATTGGGGCATTGATATGGTCGATCCAGGAGAGAGGTTTACGGCAGCAAATTTTAAGGTGTATGCTCAGCAAAAGATTAGCGAAATTCGTTCACGCGGGCATCTGCCGATTATAGCTGGCGGTACTGGTTTGTATATCGATAGCGTACTGTACGATTTTAAATTTACGGCATGTTCAAACAATCTTGATGAACGGCGTAAACTTGAGGATAAATCGTTAGAGCAGCTTATATATCATTGCGAAAAAAACAACATTAAATTGCCAAAAAATATAAAAAATAAGCGACATATTATTAACGCTATTCTACGCAGGGGGGAAGATCCTCTCAAAAATGATAAAATAATTAGCAATACTATACTAGTAGGTATAGCGACAGACAGAGATATCCTAAGAAGCAGAATTGAAGAGCGGGCAAAAAATATTGTAGGTAATACAACAATAAATGAAGCTATACGCGCGGCAGAGAAGTGGGGCTGGTACAACGAGGCAATGACTGGGAATGTCTATCCGCTTATCAAACAATATCTAGATGGCACAATTAACGAGATTGAACTTGAGCGAAAACTTTGTGTGCTAGATTGGCGGTTGGCTAAACGCCAGCTTACTTGGCTGAGGCGGAATAAGGATATTAAATGGTTTAGTATTGGTGAAGCATGGACCTACATCGTGAACAATCTAGATAAGAGCTCTTAGATATGATACTCTTATACTAAAGGGTTTACAGTATGATTGACGCATTATTTGGTTCAAAAACGAGGGTAAAACTTCTGCATCTCTTTCTTAACAATCCTGGAAAGTCGTTTTATGTTCGCGAGATTACGCGGTTGATTGGCGAGCAGATAAATTCTGTGCGCAGAGAGCTATCTAATATGCTTGATGCTGGCGTGCTGCTGAGTAATACAAACGATAATAAACTATATTACGAGATTAACCGCTCTTACATTCACTACAAACCGCTCAAAGAGATTTTTACTAATAATGATGTTAGCAAGCAAAAACCAAAAAGATTTTCAAAACAATCTGCTAGTAGCGAGACAGACGATTGGCGAATTGCTCTGGCGGCTTTGCCTAAAGCAAAAATTGTGATAGCAGCAGGCGCATTGGTTCGCGGTTCAGCGAGCAAGGTTGATTTATTGATTGTCGGTAATGTCGAATCTAAACGTGTAGCGGATGTAGTAAATAAAATAGAAATAAAAGTTGGTAGGCAGCTAACGTTCAGTAGAATGCTGTACGACGAATTCTATTATCGCTTGAGCGTGCACGATAGGTTCATTAATGATATATTATCAAGCAGACACGAAGTTGTAGTAGATAGTGAAAATATTCTGCAGCGATAAAAATGAAGGAGGAAAAAAGAGTGTTTGACATAGAATACAAAGGCGGAAACACGATTGTACTTTCGGGTAAAAAGACTACTATTATTACAGATCCGAAATTGTCGTTGATCGGACTAAAAGATGCTAAAACTACCGGTTGCGTTGAACTTGCTACCGAGGATCGCTTCGCTGTTAAGGCGGATGGCGCAAAGCTCGTAGTTAATGGTCCTGGCGAATACGAAATAGGAGATTTTGTTATAAAAGGAATTGCTGCTGTTCGACATCTTGATAGCGGTAGCAATGAAGAACTAGATACAATTTATCGGGTAGAATGCGGTAATGTTGCTATAGGTGTTATTGGTAACATCGAACCAAAATTAAACGATGATCAATTAGAAAATCTTGGAGTGATAGATATCCTAATAGTTCCAGTCGGTGGATCTGGCTATACGCTTGACGCCACGAGCGCCGTGGCTCTGGTCCGCACTATTAGCCCGAAGGTTGTCGTGCCGATACATTATGCTGATAGCGGTATATCTTACGAAGTGCCACAGGACTCGGCCGAAGTTTTTGTTAAAGAAATGGGTGCGCCTGTCGAAAATGTATCTAAACTAAAAGTAAAGAATGACTCCTCGCTACCAACGGTATTAACGACGTATATATTGTCGCGAACGAGATAATATAGTCTAAGGTTAAATAATAAAATCCCCCTGTTGTAGGGGGATTTTACTTTGTGGCTTAGGCTGAAGCTATGATACCTTTTTTCTTGAGTGTGCGTATAGCCTTCGTTGAAAGTACCATGGTGATTTTTTTACCATTAACAACGAAAGTCTTTCTTTGAAGGTTGGGTTTGAACACTCGCTTGTTGCGCTGCAGAGAGAAACTTACTTTGTTTCCGAACTGCTTGCCTTTGCCAGTCAGCTCACATCGTGCTGCCATTGTAGATTCCACTTCTTAATTACGGTTATTATCAATCTGTCCTAGTATACTCTGGTTTTGATTCTTCGTCAAGAGCTGGTACAATGATAAATTAGATGGATGTTCTGTATATAATTATTGTTTTGGTGGTGATATTTGTGTCGATGACGTTGCATGAATTAGCTCACGGCTTGGTGGCAAATAGTTTGGGTGATCGAACTGCGTATGATTTTGGCAGATTAACTTTGAATCCGATAAAACATATAGATCCGTATATGACTATATTACTGCCGATGATAATAATTATCACAAACATGACAACTGGGGCTAGTGTGCCAATCTTTGGTGGTGCAAAACCAGTACCTTTTAACCCAAGCAATATAAAGCATGGCGAGATTGGAGTGGCATTGGTAGCTATAAGCGGTCCGTTGGTGAACTTCTTTTTAGCGTTTGTAGCGTACGCAATACTTGTGGTCTCTAAGTCCGAGGCGGGTTCTTTGTCGAGCTCTGTACTAACGGCTTTTACAATGGTGAATTTAGGGTTTTTTGCTTTCAATATAATTCCCATACCACCATTGGATGGATCGCGGGTACTGTATGCGCTTGCCCCTGACTTTGTGAGGAGTATTTTCGATACCATAGAGAGATATGGTGTTTTATTGATTTTTGCCATAGTTATGGTTGGCGGTTCGTTAATAGTTACTTATATGAACTTTATAATCGTAAACATGCTAAAAGGATTCTCTATCGTTTTTGGCGGGTAGTCGTGGTACAATATAATTAGCCTCTTAGGCACCAGCGTATATGATTTTCCTAACAAATCATTGATAGGGATCTCAACAGCAGTATTCTCGTGGGAATATTGTGAGAGAACCCACCTTGCAATAAGCGGGGAATATCAGTCGCTAGCCTGGAGGCTTTTTGTGATATAATTACGCTAGGCTATCGGGTAATCGCTGGTTCTTTACAGAACAAGAGGAAAGTCCGGGCAGCGTAGGACATGGCAGTCGCTAACGGCGACCAGAGGTAACTCTAGGGAAAGTGCCACAGAAACGATACCGCTATCTCAAATCTGCTTTAATGTACGATGACTGATAGTAAGGGTGAAAAGAGCGGTGTAAGAGACCGTAGCCGACTATGGTGACATAGAAGGAGGGTAAACCCTGCCAGCTGCAAGGTGTATTATCGTATAAGTTGTTCGCTTGATAATACTAACATCCGCTTGAGCTGTACAGCAATGTACAGCCTAGATAGATGATTACCGATAACAGAACCCGGCTTATAGATAGCCTAATAAAAGACCGCTAGTTGATCTCGCGGTCTTTTATTAGGTTTTATTAGGCTTAATTCTAAGTAGAAGAAGAATTTTTATTGCTTTGTTGCTTCTTTGACGATCTCAGAAAAAGCTTCCGGCTCGTTGACGGCTAAGTCAGCGAGGACCTTACGGTTGATTTCAATGTTGGTCGCGCGAAGACCTGCTATCAATTTACCGTAGGTTGTGCCATTTTGGCGGGCAGCTGCATTGATACGAGCAATCCACAGGCTGCGCAGATCGCGCTTTTTGTTGCGGCGGTCGCGATATGCGTACTGCAAGGCGCGAATCACGGCTTGCCTAGCTAAGCGAAAGCTGCGGGTGTGGTTATGCTGCATTCCCTTGGCTAATTTTAAGGTTTTCTTATGTTTTGCCGAAGCGGCGACTCCTCGTTTGACTCGCATATATTAGACTCCCAATGCTCGCTTAACGTTTTTTGCTATGCCGCCTTTAATAATAGCGCTGGTATTAATATTTCGCTTGCGCGACTTGCTTTTTTTGGATAGCATGTGGTTCCCGAATGCGCGGCGACGGGTAAGTTTGCCGGTACTGGTTAGCTTTATGCGCTTAGCAGTGCCCTTATGGGTCTTCATTTTTGGCATTATTTACTCCTTATTACTATGCTGAGATTTCTCCCGGCCATCGTTGGTTTTTGCTCGAGCGTAGCTTCGTCTTTTAGCTGTTCCATCATCTTGTCTATCAAGTCATAACCTAAGTTTTTATGGGCTATTTCTCGACCGCGGAAGAAAATAAGGATTTTTACTTTATGTCCGTCCGACAAGAAAGCGCGTATTTTGCGCAGCTTGATCTCTAGATCGTTACTACCGATTTTCAAACCAAATCGCATTTGCTTTAGCTCGTTGGCTTTATTATTGCGCCGTGCTTTTTGCTGCTCCTTCATCTTCTGATATTGATATTTTCCCCAATCAACAATCTTAGCTACAGGAGGGTTAGCTTTAGGCGATATTTCTACTAAATCAACGCCTGCTTTTTGTGCAATATCTAGAGCTTCTCTTAAAGACATAACGCCAAGCTGCTTACCATCAGCCCCGATCACGCGAAGCTCATTGCTGCGGATAGCGTTATTTATGCGAGTTGAATTATTAATCGTAGTTCTCCTTTAGAACAGTTGTTTTACTGAGTCTATACTCGCTGTACATGGTAACAAATTACCGATAATAAATCAAGCTCGTTATCGGTATTGGAGAGCTTCTGCGATATGTGCAGCTTGTATTTTGGCGCTATTGTCTAGATCTGCAATAGTGCGGGCGACACGGATGATTTTGAAGTAGCTACGCGGACTCAAGCTCAGTTTATCCGAAGCCTGTGACAACATATTTTTTGATTTTTCATCAAGTTTAGCAAACGTATTTATTTCTCTATTTGTTAAGTTACTGTTGTATTTATCGCTACAATTGTATCTTATTGATTGGATATTGAGGGCACTCTGAATCAAGTTTGATGCAGTTTTATGTTGTTTACAAGACAACGAATTATACGAAGACAATGTACTGTTCGGTACGCGTGAGACGTGTACGACTAAATCAATTCTATCCATAAGCGGACCCGATAGTTTGCGTTGATAATTAGCTATTTGCGCTGGAGTGCAGGAGCATTCTTTGGTTTGATCGCCAAAATACCCGCAAGGACAAGGGTTCATGGTAGCAACCAGCATAAAGTTGGCGGGGTAGGTGGCACGCATACGCGATCTGGTAATAGTGACTTTCTTGTCTTCCAGGGGTTGTCTCAGGGCTTCAATAGACGAATGCGAAAACTCAGGTATTTCATCTAAGTAAAGTACTCCTAGGTGCGCTAGGCTAATCTCGCCAGGTTTCGGACTTGATCCGCCGCCGATAAGCGATGTCTGGCTAGCTGTGTGATGCGGGGAACGAAACGGACGCTGACGGATAATAGATTCTGTCGAGGAACCCTCTATGCTGTATATTTTTGTAGCTGCTAGCATTTCTTCAGGCGAGAGCGGAGGTAGCAGGTTGGGCAGGGTTTTTGCTAGCATTGATTTTCCGGCTCCTGGAGGTCCGGATAACAGTATATTATGATGTCCTGCCGCTGCGATTATGAGGGCGCGTTTTGCTTGTTCTTGACCAGCCACTTCATCGAGCAGGGTTTGTTTGTTGGGCTCGCTTTCTTCTGAATAAATGTGCGGACAAACAGCATCCTTGGTGATGATTTTTTCTTTCTTTAAATGTAGGTAAAGCTGCTTGATATTATCTACAGGTATGATATTTATGCCGCCTACGAGAGACGCTTGATTGGCGTTATTAGAAGGTAAGTATATAGTATTAATACCAGATTTTTTTGCGGTTTCGGCGATATTGATAGCGCCGCTAGTGGGGCGGATGTCTCCGTTGAGCGCTAGCTCGCCAGCGAATATAGAATTTGCAATATCCTGTTCGCGGAGTTGTCCGGCTGATAATAAGATAGACAAGGCTATAGGTAGATCATAATGTGTACCCTCCTTTGGAATTTCGGCAGGCGCAAGGTTGATGGTGATACGTTTAGTTGGGTATTCTAGGCCAGAATTGACGATGGCGCTGCGGACTCGTTCTTTAGATTCGTCGATTGATTTATTACCGAGACCAACTATGCGTATACTAGGCAGCCCATTTGATATGTCACTTTCTACTTCTACGATACTGCCATCGTATCCAACGGGTGAAACCGTAAGGATTTTAGCGGTTGATGCCATGACCATATAGTTAAAAGTTAATCATACTATACGGATGATGTAAATAAGTGATATAATGTCAAGAGTAACGCGGGGCTGATATAGCGTTCGACGTAGAGAATTTAACAGGTTGTTTTGCGTACCGACTTCTGACGTTATCAGAATTAATAGTTGCAAAATTTGCAAACAAAGCGAAGGCGTTTGTTGCATCATTGATGCCACGGCAGACAGCCTTTGCGCTAGCTGCGTAATATTACTGGCAGCCGCATCCGCCTAGACTCTTGCTATAGGCTAGGTGTGTCATATCTAGCAAGATCGGTTAATTGATATTTCTGCTATATCATTAATTAAGATTTTAAGCAGATCGCTAGTTCGTATGTTTGTCTAGCTTTGAGCGGATAAGCGATTATTTAACGAGTTAGACTATGTGCGTAGACAAACAACAGGTTACTCTGCGGACCCGGGGGTAGTACCCGGCAGCTCCACCACATCGTTTGCTGTAGAGCCTTTCGAGCTCTTTTTGATTTATGCGATAAAAAAGAATGACTACCTGCGAGTAGTAGTCATTCTAATGGTTGTGGAGTTTTCTGAAGTGTTTATTTCTGGTTCCTGTATAATTTTTTTATTCAGGAACTATCTCTATAGTAATGTGAAAATCTGCTTGTGTCAATGTTTTTTAGCAAGATTGCTAGGTAAAAAATACCACACTAGATAATGGGATAATTAGAGCAAATAAATGTGTTTTATGCCTTGAAACGATACGATAGATATGTTGATTTGTAATTCTGTAAATATCGGTTAGCAACTAACGACTGAATGTAGAGAGGGCTGTTTCTGGTGAATAGCTTAACAGAATTATTACCAGAAATTTTATCGTATGGTGCAGGGAGGTCTAACGTGTAAGGAATGCGGAGGCAAGGAAATCTGCACCTTAAGCTGGTGCTGGCAGCATAAATGTGGCGTCGGCAAAATAAAAATAATTCTATGCTTATCGTGTCCAAATGTTAGCGATTGGCTAAGGAGGCTCAGGCCAAGCTCTTCCGGTTTCATAGACAGGTTATAGAAGGCGATACTGAAACTGACGGTGACTATTTTTTGGCAGACGAAGTTTGACGGCTAGATATCAATCATTGGCGCTATTAGCCCAATAGATATTACGTATTTGCGTGTAAGTTGTGTTGTGTCTATTAAAAGGATTCTTATGAATTAAGTTGTTGAATTTTTGTTTTTGCAGCTAAAGTATATTGTTGCTTGCATGCACATAGCTCGACGTGCTGGGTTGTCTCTGATTCTGGTTTGTTGCTGGATTATTTTGCTGTAAATACGGTACATTGCAGGATAGATTATATAGTAGATTTTTCATCGTGTGGAATGGCATTAATATAATTTTTGCCATGCCGTATGTATAGTTGTCGCATTTCGGATGCCATAAAATGTACTCAAGATTTTGCTTAGTTTTTGTATAAACGTTAATTATATAAAGGATCTTTGAACACAAATAGTGTAATGAATTTTAATGAAAAATAGTTTGTATAAATGTATCGCAGTTAGCTGGTTGTTATAAGTTAAATTCGCAGTGTAGAGCCTGATGTAGTGTTGTATTTTTTAAATTCGATACAATCTAAAGTCTATTTGTTGTAATAAATAATTAATAATAACTTGATAAAATAGCTATCATTGTAATTATTACACTGTAGATAAAAACGCAACATTACAATAATAACAGAGGTACGTATAATAAAATAGTGAGCTGTAGTATAAATAACAATATTTATATTACGATAGACGTTGACTTTTTATCATTGATTTGCTATAGTGTGAGTAAGCTTTTAGAAAAACAAAAAAAGCAAAACAATACCAACCAAATAAGCCTCCACAACAATAATCGACGGAAACTAGGTGGCGCCAAATAATTGTGGTTCCACCTAAGCTCCGCCTATTAAACAAAAGCGTTGAGCGCGCGATATGTGCGCGCATTACACACCTGATTAATCCTTGAGATTGCGATGTCAGTGACCATCAGGTGTGTGGTGCAGGTCCGCGCGATCGCAAGTCTTTTGCTCGCTAAGTGCGAGCGGTCAATCGGGCAAAAAGCAGTTGTTGCAGCGACCCTAATAGTTGTTTACAAAGGTGCTTCGTTATATTGCGACGCTGCTTTTGCCTCCTAGGTGTTATTATTTAAATCATGTATAAACGCTTAATTGCATTTTTGATGTTTTTGTCGTTAGTGGTGTTGCTAGCGATAACCCAGACGACCGCGCCGTCCAAAGTTGGTCCGGCTATTGTAGTTGTTGTGTTTGTATTAATACATATTTTTCTTACGTGCACATTGACTCTCTTGCTTCTATTTATAAACAAGATTGTGAGTAAGTATAACTCTGAGTCGTCTAAGCGGAGTGCTGATGACATGTATGCCCTAATGTATGGTGCAGTGTTAGCGTTGGCGCCGACTGTGATTGTTGCTATGCAATCAATAGGACAAATTCAAGCAGGTACGTATGTATTAATTACGCTCTTTGTATTGTTGGCTCTTTTGTATGTTCGGCATCAGAAGCGTGTGAAGTGAGGGCTGAGGCCTAGAAAAATTGTAAACGCATATGGTATAATTTACTTAATATGGAACCGGGTATAAGAGAACAAGTTCCTGTGCAGAGAGAGGTGCTGCCGCAGAATAGTTACGAGACACCTACTTTTGGCATAGATGGCGGTAATCTTGAGAAGCAAAATACTTCTAGAGAGGTGATGAATACTGCTTCTGCAGAGGCTGTTGCTAATGCGGTTCCTCAAATTGTGCTACCTCAGCCAATTCCTATAGTTCAGCCAACCGTGGATCCTGGCGCTGCTCAGTCTGCGACATCTGGTGGCGCTGCAGCGCTGATAGCCAATGATGATGACCTTATTGAAAAGGAGTGGGTTGATAAAGCTAAGAAAATTATCGCAGAGACCAAAGACGACCCGTATCGTCGCGAGGTTGAGATCGGCAAACTTCAGATAGAATATATAAGGAAACGCTACGGGCGCGAAATAGGGAAAGTAGAGGATTAGGTAGTGTCTGGCGGCGGGATAGGCACTCTTGTAACATTGTTTGCAATAGCTTTGGTGATCGGGCTAGGGTCTTTTGTTGTGTTTATGGTCTATCGTAATACTCTTCGTGAGGCGAAGAACTATGAGCGCGGGCTTAAGATGGTGCCGATATTAATTCATCTACCGCCAGCTAGCGATGATATTGTTAGCGACGGGCGTGATAAACGAGATTTGACGGAAGAAGTGTTGTCACAAGCTCAGGTTATGTACAATATTATATCCAGTACTGCCACTAAAGGTTTTAAGAGTAAGATTTATGGGCAGAGACATTTGTCGTTTGAAATAGTGGCTCGCGATGGCTTGGTGTTCTATTATGCTGTTGTACCTACAGTGCTCACCGAGGTAGTTCGCCAGGCAATTGCAGCAGCCTACCCATCGGCTCGGCTAGAAGAGGTGTCGGAGCATACTGTTTTTAGCAAGGTCGGTAAGATGAGCGGTACGATTGGTGGCGAGTTTACTTTGAGGAAGAACTTTGCTTATCCTATTGCAACATACATGGAATCTAAACGTGATGCATCGCGCGCATTGCTGAATGCTTTATCAGCAGCAACTCGCGAAGATGGTATAGGTATCCAAATATTAATTCGTCCAGCTAATGAGCGATGGGCCAAGTCGGCAGTTTCTGTCTCTGAAAAAATCATAGAAGACAAAGACAAAAAAAAGACCGGACTTTCGGTGTTCTTCTCGCCGAGCGAAATTATGGAGTCTCTATGGAAGCCGCCAGAGAGCGATGACAAAAAGCCAGAGGATAAAAAGCCGCTTAACTCCGTTGAACAGGCGACCGTTGATGCTATCCAAGAAAAAACCCGTTATCCGGGGTACGAGGTACTGATACGGGCTGTTGTTTCGTCTAATACAGCAGCCCGTTCTCAGGTAATATTGAAAAATATTGTTGCAGCATTTGCATTATTTGACTCGCCGACGTTTAACGGATTTAAATTCACGTTAGCAAAAAACATCGAAGAACTAACTTCGTCTTATATTTTTCGTTTCTTCCCGCAGCAGGTTAATAAAAATATATTAAATAGCGTAGAGCTGGCGACGATTTTTCATTTGCCGGATCAGAATAGTATTCCAAGCTCGCAAGTCAAGCGCCAGATGAGTAAGCAAGTCGATGGGCCGACGCAGGTGATGGAGACTGGTTTGCTGTTAGGATACAACGAATTTCGCGGTGTTAAGAAGCCAATTAGATTAAGTGATAAAGACCGCCGCCGCCATATACATATTATTGGACAGACGGGTGTTGGTAAATCAGTTTTGCAGGAAAATTTAGCCTACCAAGATATGCTGGATGGGCGGGGTTTTGCCCTGGTTGATCCGCACGGGGACCTTGCGGAGCATTTGCTAGAAAAGGTGCCAAAGGAGCGCGTTGAAGACATTATTTATTTCAACCCAAGCGATATGGACAATCCGATTGGTCTAAATATGTTTGAGTTTGACCACCCAGACCAAAAAGACTTTTTGGTACAAGAGGCTATCGGTATGCTTTATGGTTTGTATGACCCAGGACACACTGGTATCGTTGGTCCGCGGTTGGAACATATATTCCGCAACTGCGCGCTGTTATTAATGAGCGATCCGGCGGGCGGTACTTTTGTCGATATACCGAAGCTCTTGGTTGATGATAGTTTCAGAAATAACAAGCTGAAATATGTTACCGACCAGCAGGTGTTAGATTTTTGGACAAAGGAGTTTCCGGCATCGCAGCGATCAAGCGAGGCAGGCGAGGTCATCAGCTGGGTTATTGCTAAATTTGGCCCGTTTATTAGCAATGATGCTATGCGTAATATTATTGGCCAGACAAAAAGCGGCTTTGACTTTCAAGACATTATGAATAATAACAAGATTTTGCTGGTGAACTTATCGAAAGGTAAATTAGGCGATCTTAACTCTAAATTGCTTGGTATAGTCTTTGTGATGAAGTTTCAGGCTGCAGCGATGGCGCGGGCTAAGATTCCAGAGGATGAGCGCAAAGATTTTACGCTGTATGTTGATGAGTTTCAGAACTTTGCGACTGATAGCTTCGAGACTATTTTGAGCGAGGCTCGCAAGTATCGATTGAGTTTGGTATTAGCTAACCAGTTCATGACGCAGTTGAAGGAAGAACTGCGCGAGGCTATTCTCGGTAACGTTGGTACAACTATCACTGGTCGGATTGGTATAACCGACGCAGAAATTATGGTTAAGCGCTATACACCAGTGTTTGATGCAGAAGATTTGACGAAATTGCCAAACTTTGAATCTGTCTGTGTCGCCCAGATTGAAGGTGTACCGTCTGCGCCGTTTAGTATGGCATGGATTCCCCCGATGGGCCACCAAAATGCTCAGTTGGGCGATGCCTTGCGTAGACTGTCGGCTGCAAAATACGGACATCCGCGGGCTCAAGTTGAGCGTGAGATAGCGGCGCGTACTAGCATGAATCAATCTTCTGGAAATAATAAACAGTTGAAAAATACGGCTGGAGCCGCTGCTAACGCCCCTAATAAAATAGCACCGAGTAGCAGTTCATCTTTTTTGGATGAATGGTTAGCGAAACGCAAGCAAGTAACCGGTAGAAATAGCACTACGCCGCGTCCAGTATCTTCGCCGCTACCAGCTAATACCAAACCGCCGATGTCTTCGACTGGCAATGCAGCGGCTGCTGGACTCGCTCAATCTCAAAATTATACTGACGCTTATTCTCGTGCTTCTAGCAGTACCTTGCCAGCTCAGCCACAGCTACAACAGCTTCCGCAGCAGCCGTCTCGAAATAATCCAATAAATTTGGCACAGTCACAGCTTGGTGCAGTACCGCCAGCAGTTACTGTACCGCCGCAAGTTGGTGAATCTCCTAATGTTAATTCTGTCACGCAAAGTGCCAATTTGCCGACAGAGCCAATTGCAAATAATGGTCCGATTTCGACGCCACAACAGTCTGCTAGTAATACTCTAAATATGCGCGACAGCGACAATAGCGGCGAAGTTTCGATAAAATTACGTTAGTTGGCAAGAGTTACTTGGATTTACCGAATATTAGGACGCGAATGTAATCGTAAATCAAGCCGATAACCCACCCTAAGACGAAGGTGGCAATGGTCTCTGTGCCAGATAGCGAATATCCGAAGTGCTTAGCGACTAAATATATACCAGCTGTAAGGATAAAAGCTGCAGCTGACCCTGACAATATGGCATTAGGACGTGCTACAGTATTACCAATCACTTCGCTGCTCTTTTCGACGGCGGGGTTATGAATAACTTTACTGAAAGTTCTGCTGGCAGGTGACATTTCGGATTGAATCTCGGTCATAGTCTTGTCGAAGGCGGCTTTGCGCTCTTGTTTAGAGGTAGGGCCGCGGCGTTTCTTCTCTGGACTGACTTCATTGGTTTTTATTTTGTTTTCTTTACGTTCTTGGGCGATTTCTCTAGCCTCATTGAGCGCCTCGTGGCGAGCTTCGTTTAGCTCTCGAGATTTTTCGGCGCTAGCAGGTTCTCTCTCCTTTTTCTTAGTATCAATATTCTCCTTAACTTCTTGGTGGGTTGTTTCAGGGTTAAAATATTGTTTTTCATGCTTGCTATTAGACGACGGTATTTTTTCATTATTCATGCGATAACTACCTTGATTTTTAAACTTTATATAGTGCCTGAGTTAAAATCTCGACGGATTAAGCGGACTTCCTTTTTCAGCTGACGCGATCGTGCGTAGAAGAATGCGACGACAGCAAAGGTGATTCCGGCAAATAGCATGTTTTCGCCAGGTCCGGTGTGTGGAAGTTGAGCAACAGTTTGTTCAATTGCTTGCTTTTGTGCCGGACAGTCTACATTAATGGTTACGGAATTGCCGAAAGTATTGGTCATCTTGCAGTCGTATGAATTAGGGTTGCCGGTGCCAGTGGCTTTTGGTGAGATCGTGCTTTGGAGTTTCACGCTGAATACGCGAGTTTGAGTTTCACCAGGCTTTAGCGTGACTTTTGGCCATACCAATAGAGTTTCTGTGTCTTGGCTGCCAGAGGTGTCCTTGGTTAAGGTAGCTCCTCCTTTGTTCTCTAGCGAAGAGTATTGGAGGACGTCGGCGAGATTCTCGGTGATGGTGTAATCGGTAGCTTTCAATCCTTTGTTGGTCACAGTAATTTTGTAAATAATTTGATCGGACGCCTTGGCGGTAGTTGTCGAAGCATCGGCGTTGCCTTGCGAGGTGTTTTGGGCGGTTTTTGTTTGAATGATATCTTCTTTACACTTAGCATCTTTTATCCACAAAGTTGTGTCGCCTGGGCATGGTTGACAGTTAGGATCTGTGGCAAGC
The DNA here is from genome assembly GCA_963528515.1 of uncultured Candidatus Saccharibacteria bacterium. Taxonomy (GTDB): domain Bacteria; phylum Patescibacteriota; class Saccharimonadia; order Saccharimonadales; family Saccharimonadaceae; genus Saccharimonas. Next base: position 10,666 of record CAURUO010000002.1, on the reverse strand, counting down.
AAGGCAGGATTTTGCGGACACTTAGCTGGCTCTACAATCTGAAATTCCTTGGTACAGCTATCACTGGTACGGTCGCCTAGAGATGTTTTCAGGATAGCTTTAACTGTATATTTACCAGCTTCAGTTTCTTTGTCGGTGACAGTTCGAGTCTTGCTTTCGATGGTTTTTAATTGTTTACCATCTCGATAGACAACAAATCTATAACCGGTAATTGAAGCGCCATTGCTGGTGTTGCCGGAGGCGGTGTATTGATAGGTATTCTTGTTGTTAACGATTGCTAGCGACGAACATACTGCGACAGGGTCAGCTTTGCACCTCGGGTCGTTCGCAGGCAGGTTAGTCTTGCCGGGGACGGTGCACATCGGAGTATAGCAATTTGGATAGGTCCCTGATTGTCCAGGAGGGCAAGCAGGAGCTGGCGGGACGGTTAGTGTGATTAGGTTGCCGCAGCTGCGCATAATTCCGAACCACATTCCCGTTTTTGATGAGCGAGCGACGTATGCCGAATAAGCTCCAGAATTACCCCAAAGTCGCTGCGGTCTGTAATAAAACGTTCGTGTACCACCGCCAGTTTTTACGGTGTAGCCGCCTTCGCCTTGGCTTGCACCGAATACAGGTTTCATACCCCAAGAATATAAGCCTTCGTTGCTCCTGTGATACTCCAAATTATTACCAGCTTGGTCAATATCGCTGCGAGAAATGCCGACGGCATCGTAGAGGTCGCGGATATTGTTGACGTTGCTGTCATAGGTGCTTAGTAAGGCTTGCTTACTCCATACGCCGCCATAAACCATATCAGTAGCGTCGGCAGCGGTAGCTGGCTCTGGTGCCTGAAATACGGCAAAAAACTGTACAACGAGCGCAAAAGCTGTAAAAATAAGTCCTAATCTGCGCACCGATTCTTCTTTGCGTAACCGTTTTGCATAAAAACCTAATTGTCCGACTAGTGCGGGGCTAAAGGCGAGATTTGATACTAGCTTTCTAAACATTTTGCTTACCTTTTTGTGTTATTTTGAGATATATTTTCCTCTCTTTTATAATATCATACTTATGGCAACTGCAGCAATACCTTGAATGAACAATTTTTTTTATGGTATAATGTGGGTATTAATAGACAATCTGAGCGACTGTAAATAGGGAGTGATTTCGTTATGAGCAAACAAAAAAATGGTGGTTCGTATGATAGTTCGCAGATTCAAGTTCTTGAGGGTCTCGAGCCAGTACGTAAGCGTCCAGGAATGTATATTGGCAGTACGGGATATGACGGCATACATCATTTAATTAAAGAAATCGCCGACAACTCGGTAGACGAAGCTATAGCTGGTTATGGGTCGCGAGTTGATGTGAGATTGTTAGCGGACGGCGGCGTGACAGTAATTGATAATGGTCGTGGTATTCCAGTAGATAAGCACCCTAAGACTGGCATTAGTACGCTTGAGACAGTCCTGACTGTGTTGCATGCTGGCGGTAAATTCGGCGGCGGCGGCTACAAGGTGTCAAGCGGTTTGCATGGTGTTGGTTCTAGCGTGGTTAATGCTCTATCTACTAAGCTGATTGCTGAAGTTGTTAGAGGCGGTATGCTATATCGTATCGAATTTTCTCGCGGTAAAACTGTGGCACCGCTCAAGAAAATAGGAAAAACCGATCGGCCAGATGGCACCTGTATCACGTTCTATCCAGATGCTGAAATCTTTAAGGAGACAATTAAATTTGATTATAAATGGGTGGTAAATTATTTACGCCATCAGGCATATCTAACTAAAGGTGTTTATACTTCTGTTTATGATGAGCGTACTCACGAGCGCCAGGCGTTCTACTTCGAGGGTGGTATCAAGAGCTATGTCAAGAATTTGAATAAGGGTAAAGATGTGCTTGGCGATGAGATATTCTATGTCGATAAGCAAGTCAGCGATTCGGTTGTTGAAATAGCAGTACAATACAACGATTCCTACATCGAAACCGTTAAACCGTTTGCAAATAACGTTTTGACACCGGATGGCGGTACACATTTGGTTGGATTTAGGTCAGCGCTTACCAGGGTGATCAATGATTATGCTCGTAAAAATAACTTGCTCAAAGAAAAAGAAGATAACTTGACTGGCGATGATATCCGCGAGGGCCTGACAGCGGTGATATTAGTAAAATTGCCAGATCCGCAGTTTGAGGGCCAGACTAAAAATAAACTAGGTAATCCAGAGGTGCGTCGCTATGTCGAGCAAGTAATGAATGAGTACTTCGCTTATTACCTAGAGGAAAATCCAGCTATTGCTAAAAAAATTATCAATAAAGCCTTGTTGGCGGCGCGAGCACGCAAGGCAGCGCGGGCAGCGCGGGATAATGTAATTCGCAAAGGAGCGCTTGACGGTGCTAGTTTGCCTGGTAAATTAGCTGATTGTTCTAGTAAAGATCCGTCGGAATGCGAATTGTATATAGTTGAGGGAGATTCGGCTGGCGGTTCAGCAAAAACTGGCCGCGATAGCCGTACGCAGGCGATTTTGCCTCTGCGCGGTAAAGTGCTCAATACCGAGCGGGCTCGCTTAGACAAAATGTATGCCAATCGAGAGATCTTGAGCTTGATCAAAGGGGTAGGTGTAGGTATTGGCGATGCTTTTGATATTCGCGGATTGCGCTATCATAGAATTATCATCATGACTGATGCCGATGTCGATGGCAGCCACATCGCGACTCTGCTGATGACGTTTTTCTTCCGCTATATGCGGCCAGTTGTGGAGGGTGGGCACATATATCTAGCTAAACCGCCACTGTTTAAGCTGAAATTATCCCAAAGCAAACAAGAGTATTTATATAATGAGGAGGCGCTTGAAGCGCGGTACGATGAGCTAATTGCGGCACGCAAAGAGAAAGGTGTTCAGATTGATTTAAACGATTCGCGGGCAAAACAAGCTGGCCTGAGCGAGTCGGCCCTACAACGCTATAAGGGTCTCGGTGAAATGGATGCTAGTCAACTCTGGGAAACGACTATGAACCCGGAAAATCGAGTGCTGGTACAGGTTAAGCTCGAGGATGCTGAGCGCGCTGATGCTATCTTTACGAAGTTAATGGGCGATGATGTCGAAGTGCGCAAGAATTTTATTCAAGCTAATGCTAATAAAGTCAGTCTTGATGAGCTAGATGTGTAAATGGACGAGAAGAAGGATAGGAATATGAAACCAGAGTCAAAAAAACCAGTCGAAGGCGAGATTATCAAGCAGACTAACGACGTTAGCCATTCAAAGTCTGTCGAGATTCGAACAGTAGAAGATGTTATGGAGGATAGCTTTATCCGGTATTCAATGTCGGTCATCGTTGACCGTGCTTTGCCGGATGTGCGCGACGGTATGAAGCCAGTTCATCGCCGTATTGTGTACGTAATGGATAAAATGGGTATCGGGCCGACGGCTAAGACCGTGAAAAGTGCGCAGATTGTCGGTGAAGTAATGGGTAAATACCATCCGCACGGCGACAGCTCGATTTATGATGCGATGGTACGTATGGCTCAAGATTGGGTTGAGCGCTATCCGTTGGTTCAGGGCCAAGGTAACTTTGGTTCAATGGACGGCGACCCGCCAGCAGCTATGCGTTATACCGAAGCAAAAATGACTCGGGTGTCAGAGTCGCTTTTGGCAGATATTGATAAAGAGACGGTTGATTTTCGCGATACATATGACTCTACGCGCCAAGAACCGATTGTTTTGCCTGCTAAATTGCCGAATTTACTGTTGAATGGGCAAGTTGGTATTGCTGTTGGTATGGCAACTAATATTCCGACGCATAATCTAGGCGAGGTGGTTGATGCAACGGTTACGCTGATTGATAATCCGGAAGCAACGCTTGATGACCTTATGAAGTGTATTAAGGGGCCAGATTTCCCAACTGGCGCGGTGGTTTATGGCGGCGCGCCGATGCGCCAAGCTTATGCGACCGGCCGCGGCAGCGTGACGATACGGGCGGTGGCAAACATTGAAGAAACCAAACGCGGCCGTCATCAAATTATAGTTTCTGAGATGCCTTATGGCGTGAATAAAGCAACACTTATCGAAAAAATTGCCGATTTGGTGCACGAGAAAAAGATTACGGCGATTAGCGCTTTGCGCGATGAGTCGGCTCGCGGCAATGTGCGGGTAGTTATTGAGCTCAAAAAAGACTCTTATCCGAAGAAAGTACTTAACCAATTATACAAATTGACGGCGTTACAGACTAACTTCCATTACAATATGCTAGCTTTGGTGCCGAGTGCTGACGATGCGACACGTCTGCAGCCGCGCGTTTTGGGTTTGCATGATATTCTGAATGAGTTTATCAAACATCGCTGCCAAGTGGTACGCCGCCGCACAGAGTACGAGCTACGCAAGGCTAAGGAGCGAGCGCATATTCTGGAAGGTTACAAAATTGCACTGGACAATATCGACGAGGTAATTAGAATCATCCGGGCTAGCAAGACGCAAGATGAAGCCGAAAAGGCGCTCATCGAAAAGTTCTCGCTGAGCGTTATCCAGGCCAAGGCGATTCTGGCAATGCAATTGCGCCGACTGACGGGTCTAGAACGCGAAGCTATCGAGAATGAGCTAGCTGAGTTAATGAAAAAGATCGCGTATTTTGAAAAAGTTTTGGCTGACGAAAACGAAATCCTTCGCATCATCAAAGAGGAATTACTAGAAATTAAAGATAAATATGGCGATGACCGTTGTAGTAAAATTATCAACACCGAAGTTGGTAAGTTTAGCGATGAAGAACTAATCCCAGAAGAGGATACTGTTGTACTGTTGACAACGGAAAATTACATCAAACGCACCTTGGCCAGCGATTATCGCCGTCAAAACCGCGGCGGCAAGGGTAAACGCGGTATGACCACTAAAGAGGAAGACGTTATTGATCAGCTAGTACCAGCTGGAACACATGATTGGCTGTTGTTTTTCACGAACAGGGGTAGAGTGTTTCGTCTGAAGGCCTACGAGGTGCCGGCAGCTAGCTTAGCGGCGAAGGGAGTAGCGGCGGTCAATTTATTGCAGCTGCAACCAGAGGAAAAAATTACTTCAATTATCAATCTAGCTAAAGATGTAAATGTTGATGAAGGTTACCTATTTATGGCGACGACCAAGGGTACAGTCAAGAAGACAGCGATTGCTGACTATTCAAATATTCGCACCAATGGTTTAATTGCTATTAATTTGGATGAAGGCGATGAGTTGCGTTGGATCAAGCAAACTACTGGCAAGAACGATGTGATTATCTCGACTTCAGCTGGACAAGCGGTTCGCTTTAGCGAGGAGGAGTGTCGTCCGATGGGACGTGCTGCTCGCGGTGTGCGTGGTGTGCGACTACGAACGGACGATAGTGTTGTAGGTATGGATATTGTAACTTCAGCTGATCAAAAATTGCTGGTGATGAGCGCAAACGGGTTCGGCAAAGTAACCAAGGTAGCTAATTTTCCGAGTCACCGCCGCGGCGGCGTTGGTGTGAAGGCTGCTGTTGTTACGGCAAAAACTGGTCCGATAGTTGCTGTTCAAACGCTTGAGAAGGATGCGATTGAGGCAATTATGATTAGTCAAAATGGACAGACTATCCGGGTGTCGCTTGACGATATTCCAGCACTTGGCCGTACTACTCAGGGTGTTCGAGTGATGCGTATTAATGACGGAGATACAGTTTCGTCAATGGGGATTATACGTGATACAGACGAAGGAGAAAAATAGCGGATGGTAGTATCCCCTTATATAATAGCTTTTGCTGTCGGTTGGGCTATGGCGCAGTGCGGTAAGTATGTCGTTGCTGCTATTAAGATGCGTACCTTGAAAGTGTTTGATCATCTGTACATATCGGGAAATATGCCAAGCGCTCATAGTGCTACGATGATGTCGCTAGTATCGATTATCGGTTTGAAAGACGGAGTCGGCAGTGGTTTGTTTGGTTTGGCATTAGCTCTAGCAGCGATTGTGATGTACGACGCATTGATGGTACGGCGATCTGTTGGCGAGCAGGGCGAGGCTATCAAGCAAGTTATTGATATCTCGAAATTTGATGTGTCAAAGCCGCGTAGCGCTAAGGGGCATACCCCTTTGGAAGTGGTAGTCGGTGCTGTAATTGGCTTGCTAGCGGGTATCGTTGTGTTTTTAGCTACAAAAAACTAGCGATAAGGTGTTGACTTGATTAGGTTAGAGCGCTACAATAGTGAACAGTCTGGTTGCGAGAGGTAAACTTACAAATTGCATCTTAGCAGTCAGGTTAAGTAATTTAACAATTTGATTGTGCAATTATCATCGTCAGTCTATTTTTGAGTAGACGCTTCAAATGAAGCATCTTTATGGAGAGTTTGATCCTGGCTCAGGATGAACGCTGGCGGCGTGCCTAACACATGCAAGTCGAGCGGCAGCGCGAGTAGTTTACTACTTGGCGGCGAGCGGCGAACGGCTGAGTAACGCGTGGGAATTTGCCCCAAAGTGAGGAATAACTGCCCGAAAGGGTGGCTAATGCCGCATATGATCTTCGGATTAAAGGATTTATCCGCTTTGGGAGAAGCCCGCGTCGGATTAGGTAGTTGGTGAGGTAATGGCTCACCAAGCCGACGATCCGTAGCTGGTCTGAGAGGATGACCAGCCAGACTGGAACTGAGACACGGTCCAGACTCCTACGGGAGGCAGCAGTGAGGAATCTTCCACAATGGGCGAAAGCCTGATGGAGCAACGCCGCGTGCAGGATGAAGGCCTTCGGGTTGTAAACTGCTTTTATGATTGAGGAATTTGACAGTAGATCATGAATAAGGATCGGCTAACTACGTGCCAGCAGCCGCGGTCATACGTAGGATCCGAGCGTTATCCGGAGTGACTGGGCGTAAAGAGTTGCGTAGGCGGTTTGTTAAGTGAATAGTGAAATCTGGTGGCTCAACCATACAGGCTATTATTCAAACTGGCAAACTCGAGAGTGGTAGAGGTCACTGGAATTTCTTGTGTAGGAGTGAAATCCGTAGATATAAGAAGGAACACCGATGGCGTAGGCAGGTGACTGGACCATTTCTGACGCTAAGGCACGAAAGCGTGGGGAGCGAACCGGATTAGATACCCGGGTAGTCCACGCCGTAAACGATGGATACTGGCTGTTGGAGGTATCGACCCCTTCAGTAGCGAAGCTAACGCGTTAAGTATCCCGCCTGTGGAGTACGGCCGCAAGGCTAAAACATAAAGGAATTGACGGGGACCCGCACAAGCGGTGGATCATGTTCTTTAATTCGATGATAAACGAAGAACCTTACCAGGGTTTGACATCCCGAGAAGATTTACGAAAGTAAATTGTGCCTTTTGGAACTCGGTGACAGATGATGCATGGCCGTCGTCAGCTCGTGTCGTGAGATGTTTGGTTAAGTCCATCAACGAGCGCAACCCTTGTGAATAGTTGAATTTTTCTATTCAGACTGCCCCGGCAACGGGGAGGAAGGAGGGGATGATGTCAGGTCAGTATTTCTCTTACATCCTGGGCTAGAAACGTGATACAATGGCAAGTACAATGCGCAGCGAAGCCGCGAGGTGAAGCAAATCGCACCAAAGCTTGTCCCAGTTCGGATTGGAGGCTGAAACTCGCCTCCATGAAGTCGGAATCGCTAGTAATCGCAGGTCAGCATACTGCGGTGAATACGTTCCCGGGTCTTGTACACACCGCCCGTCAAGCCATGAAAGTGACCAACACCCGAAGTCCGATTCGTCGGCCTAAGGTGGGGGGCATGATTGGGGTTAAGTCGTAACAAGGTATCCGTACCGGAAGGTGCGGATGGATTACCTCCTTTCTAGGGAGAGTTATGCCAAAGGCTCGAGAAATCAGCCTTTGAAGCTAGGTCGGTCTTTTCGAAAGTTTTAGTAAATTTCGCTTTCGAATTCAGCCCTTAGGGGCAAGGCTAAAATTTACCACAGATTGAGATAGATTGCACAATCAAGTTGTTAAACTTTATAAAACCCTCTGTTTGCAGAGGGTTTTATGGTTTAAAATTTAGGTTATGGCCATGCGAAAGAAAAAATGCTCGCGGTCATCACGCTGTAAGGGGTTGGTAAGTGATTTCCAAGACGCCGAGTTGCGCTTATTCTCGCGAGATGCCGCTGAAGAATAAGCTGAAGAATAATTTTAGCAAAAGTGTATGCAGGTTAAGCATAACGACAAATCCTAACGCGCAGCCTATTAGTCCGCATAAACGGTAGCGCTCGTAGCTGCCGACGCCGCTGCCAAAGTTGTCAGCAATTTGTTGATACCAGACTGTCAAGGCAGCGCCGCAGATTAGAATTATTATGCCAATAAGAAATGAAAACCAACTAAATTCGTATACCATACCTAATAGTATACACTTGATAATCGCGTAATCATAGTGTAAAATGTACACAGTTAATGGTTTGTTAACAATTTAATGGGGATATAGCTCAGTTGATTAGAGCACCTGCTTTGCAAGCAGGGGGTCCAGGGTTTGAGTCCCTGTATCTCCACCATTATAAGCATGGGGTGGACTGGGCTTTTGGTCCAGGACACTCCACCAAAATATGGGCGATTAGCTCAGCTGGTTAGAGCGCGTCACTGATAATGACGAGGTCGGAGGTTCAAGTCCCTCATCGCCCACCATGGTTTTAGCTGAAAAGTAGGATTGTTTGCGGGCGGCTAGCTCAGTTGGCTAGAGCATCTCGTTTACACCGAGAGGGTCGGGGGTTCGAGTCCCTCGCCGCCCACCATTAGACTTGCCGGTAGGCAAGTTTTTATTTTGTGTAATTTTTTGTAAATTCGGTATTGTAATTGGACGGGATAGCTGCTATAATCAACTGTCAGTTAGCTGATGTTCAGTAATGAACCAATGGCAAAGATCGACGGCATATGTGCGAGATTGTGGTCGAAAAAACATCAATTTTGCTTGCATGACAGTGTAGACAAATCAGTCTGGCAGTGTTATGATGAGTAAAGTCTAATCCACCACGTCTTGAACGCAGACGAGTGTCATCAACTTCTAGTTGATGCGACGAAATGTGCGTTCAAGTTTATAGAAACGAGACGGACGCAGGCTGCTTAACAATTCAGTGATGTAAAAGAAAGATTGACGGCAAGTGATTGCATAGCAGTTGCGTATATACCGGCCAAATAATAGCGAGCTATTCATTTAGCAGGGTAGATTATCATTTGCGGATAGCAATTACTAGTTAAGTCAATGCATAAAAAGGTACTCAAGGGCACTAAATGGATGCCTAGACGTATATTACCGATGAAGGACGTGGAAGACTGCGATAAGCTTCGGGTAGCTGTCAACAAGCTTTGATCCGGAGATTTCCGAATGGGGAAACCCAACACGAGTCATGTCGTGTTACCCTTGTCTGAATACATAGGACATGAGGCGGGAACCATCTGAACTGAAACATCTTAGTAGGATGAGGAAAAGAAAGTAAATAACGATTCTCGGAGTAGTGGCGAGCGAAACGGGAAGAGCCCAAACCTTATAAGTTTTTGCCTGTTCGCAGGCAAATAAGCTGATAGGCGAATGCTTACAAGGGGTTGTGATATTACACACGACCAAGCCAGAGAACTTGAATTCGTTCGAGGTATCTGGTTTGCGACTACTGGCTATCGACGGTAGGTAAGGTAAGAAAACAGCGTGGTTAGCAGAATAGTTTGAATGGCTAGCCAAAGAACGTGAAAGCCGTGTACGCAAAAACGACGCTGACCTTATATGTGTTTTATCGAGTAGGACGGGGCACGAGAAACCCTGTTTGAATCTGGCTGGACCACCAGCCAAGGCTAAATATAATATACGATCGATAGTGAACAAGTACAGTGATGGAAAGGTGAAAAGAACCCCGGGAGGGGAGTGAAATAGATCCTGAAATTTAGTGCCTACAAGGAGTCGGAGCCGGCTTGTCCGGTGACGGCGTGCTTTTTGTAGAACGATCCAGCGAGTTAATTTCGTGCGCAAGGTTAAGTTAGTTAACGGAGCCACAGTGAAAGCGAGCCTGAATAGGGCGTTTAGTGTACGGAATTAGACCCGAAACCGGGTGACCTAACCATGAGCAGGTTGAAGCTACTGTAACAGGTAGTGAAGGACCGAACCAGGATACGCAGCAAAGTGTTTGGATGACTTGTGGTTAGCGGTGAAATGCCAATCGAACTCGGAGATAGCTGGTTCTCCTCGAAACAGTTTTAGGACTGGCGTCATGTGGTAGCAGTCGGGGGTAGAGCTCTGTAAAGGACTGGGGGGAGCAATCCTACCCACCCTTAACAAACTACGAATACCGGCTGTGGAATCATGGCAGTTAGAACGGCGGAGCTAAGTTCGTCGCTCAAAAGGGAAACAGCCCAGACCATCGTCTAAGGTCCCTAAATTTACGTTAAGTGGGAAACAAGGTGAGATTTCTTAAACAGCTAGGATGTTGGCTTAGAAGCAGCCATTCATTTAAAGAGTGCGTAACAGCTCACTAGTCAAGAGATCTTGCGTGGAAAATGTAACGGGGCTAAACGTAATACCGAAGACATGGGTCTATGCATTAGCATGGGCGGTAGAGGAGCGTTCCTATCGGCAGTGAAGCAGCATTGTAAAGTGCTGTGGAGCGGTAGGAAGTGAGAATGCTGGAATGAGTAACCATAAGAGAGGTGAGAATCCTCTCGGCCGTAAGAGCAAGGTTTCCTGAGCTATGGTAATCATCTCAGGGTTAGTCGG
>CAURUO010000001.1:0-625392 GCA_963528515.1 uncultured Candidatus Saccharibacteria bacterium | reverse complement strand
GAAGGCACCAATCCTGGCGCTCCTCGCCCAGCAAACGATGGCCCTGAAGGCACCAATCCTGGCGCTCCTCGCCCAGCAAACGATGGCCCTGAAGGCACCAGCCAGCCAGGACAAAATCTCAACCGTCAACCTAACCCAGAAAAACTTCCGTTCTTTGAGGATCTCGATAGGTACGCTCGTCTTTTGGCTCTCGAGGAATCTAAAGGTGGCAATAGAGGCATCATTAGCCGTATTTGGACTAGCCGAGAGAATAGGCGGCGGGCAGAGCGCCTCAGCTATATGCGCGACGTAGAGGATGATTTGCGAGAGCAAGTCATGGAGCATTTGTCCGAGAAGGTCAATGCTAAGCGCCAGAGAGGCGAATATAACGGTACCGACGACGAAATTGCGCAGCAAATGTCCGACGAGATGTTTGATGAGCAACGCAGAATATTCGGCATGATACAGAGGAAGAAGAATGAGGCTCTAGAAGAAGAAGCTGGTAAGTGGCATAACCGCGTCTTGGCGAAATTGGGCAGCTTCATCGCTGCTAGAGGATCTAAGAAGAAGAGTAATCTGAAGGCTGGTGCAGTTGGTTTTGCGCATGGCGCTGTCAAAGGTACGGCAGTTGGCGTAATTTCAGGCCTCTTTGGTGCCGTCTGGCCGATATCAATGGCTGCTGGCGCGGTTGCCTCGTTTGCTGGCGATGCTGCTATTAGGCGTGGTGTTCGTCTAGACGCTATGCAACAACGCCGCAAAAAACGCGGGATAAGGGAAGTTGCTGGCGATGATGAATTTAGTCAGATTAAAGAAGCGGCTGGCAGAATTGGCGGATTGCAAGGTCAACAGCATGTTGCCGACGAATTGTTTAAGCGAACCCGTAAAGCGGCCGAAGAAGACCGAGATAAAATATCGAGAGAAGTCGAGCAGCGAATAAAAGATAACGGGGTGGCTCTGGCTCTCGGTAGGCTTGCCGGCGGTGCTGTTGGCGGACTTGGCGGCCGCTGGGTTGGTCAGCAGCTCCACGACCATACGCCAGTAGGCCATATGGCCGATAGCTTGCGTGATAAAATAACGGGCGATAAGGCTGAGGCTGCTGCAGCTTCTAGTTCAGGAGGCGGTGGTTCAGGTGATAATCAGGGTGGTCCGCCACCAGCACCAACAGAAGTTGATTTCAGCGGTTACACTGATAAATATCCGTGGGATTGGGCGGTTGATCAGTTTGGCGAGAATAATGCCATGTCTAAATTGTACGAATTAGCTGATGCTGCCGCGCGGGATGGCCACAATATCCAGTGGCATGGCTACGGCGATACCCAATGGCTGTCGATAGACAGTAATAGCGATACAAAAACAGTCTTGGAGATTTTGAACAATTACAAATGATCCGGTGGTATAAATAAAAAGGAGGGATGAATAAGTGTTTAACGTTGACGATAATTTGCTAGCGGCAATCGGCTATAATGTCGCGACGCTGTCAGAGGAGAAGAAAAATCAATATCGGCGCGAGATATCCGAAGAGCTCAATCAACGGGCTTCTACAGAAGTCTTGGCGCGATTGTCCAAACAAGAGGCGCTAGAATTCGAAGATGTCAACAGTAACCCAGACCGAACGCGGCGCTGGTTGGCTGAGTTTCATGGTGATTATGCTAGCCGCCAGGATTACCAGGCTATCCGTGAACTGTTTGAAACTGACGAAGATGCGATGAGTTTCTACGCGTCTGCGCTGTGGATGCGTTATGCTGTGCCAGATTACGGCAAAATCATGCAAGAAGTCATGAATGAATATGTCGAAGAATTGGCCGATATGCGCCGCGCTGTCAATGAGCAGCTCGGTATTGCGTAGCAGCACTATAATCGGTATACTAAATGCATAGGCAAGAGGGGGTGAAATGTTTCAATTAGACGATAAGTTTCTCGAAGAGGTGGGTCTGGGCAGCTTGCCAGACGACCAGAAAAAACTGTTTCTCGACCACTTTCGCGAGCAGCTAGAGCTGCGTGTTGGTTTGCAGCTTAGCGAGGGTTTGAGCGATATGCAGCTGGCGGAGTTTGAGAGTTTTATGGATCGCGATATGGTGCGGGTGATGTCCTGGCTGGACGCTAACGCGCCGGATTTCGAAAATGATCAGATTTATGTACAATTGAAAGCTAATGCGCCAGCCAACGTGCCGCAAAATGCGATACTAGCAGAGTACGCGTCGCTGAAGTGGTTGGGCCAGCATCGTCCGAACTATCGCGAGGTGGTGATGCAAACGGTCAAGGCTCTCAAGGAAGAAGTTATCGCGAACCGCGATATGATTCTTCTAGGCGACGCGGGAGCATAGGCTACGGCCGCGGTTGCGGATTTAGGTGCTTGCAAGCAATTGCAATTGTCGCGGTTGATGGTTGCTACTATCTTTGTAGCGGGTAGCCGCGCAAGAAAGCCTCGGCGCTGATAGTTTTGCCGCTAGGAGCGATTAGCTCGTCAATTGATAGGTAGGTGCCGTCGGCGCATTTGATGTCAAGCGGTGTTTCTGGAGTAGAGACGGCGCGGGCTTTGGTGATGATCAGATCGTATTGGCCGATTTTCAGGCGCGAACGCGGATAAGTCAGGTGGGCGCGAATTTTGGCTTCCGCTTGGTCTGCGGTTAGCTGTTGCGGATCGAGGCGGCTGCCGTCTTTGCTGAGCAGCGAGCAATAGGTGGCGCGGCTATTATTGTCTTGCGGTGTTGGCTGTAGTATGCCGTTTATGATGTTAGGTAACTTCTGCGTTAATAATTGCGCACCGAGCTGTCCGAGGGTTTGATAAAGCTCGGGCTGGGTCTCGGTAAAGTCTAGCGGGTAAGTTTCTTGGTAGTATATCGGGCCGGCGTCCATCGCTTGTTCTAACCGCATGATGGTTACGCCGGTGTTTTTATCTCTGTTAGCGATAGCTGATTCGATGGGCGACGGGCCGCGGTATTTTGGCAACAGCGACGGATGAACGTTGATGATACCAGGCTGGAATAGGTCGATGATTGTTTGCGGGATAATCTTGCCGTAGCTAACCAAGACGCCAGTTGGCCGCGGCGTAATATTTTTTATATCACTTATGATATCTTTTAGTCGTTTTGGCTGCCAGACTGGAATGCGGTGCTGGCTAGCAAATTGTTTGACGGCAGGCTGGATAAGCTTGTTGCTGCGGCCGCGGCGGGAGTCTGGCTTGGTGATAACGGCTACGATATTAAAACCAGCTTCAACGAGCGCGCGCAGGCTATACAAGCTAAAGTCTTCGGTGCCGAAGAATACTATCGGCTGGCGGCTAATCCCAGAGGTCGGCGTTGTCTTTGACATATCTTTCGTAGTCGAGCGGATCGAGCTCGCCTTCGTCGTTTAAGCGGTAAAAAGCCTGGTGATCATCGCGGATATGGTCGACGAAAACGATGCCGTTGCAATGGTCGATTTCGTGCTGCAAGACGCGTGCCAGAAAGCCGTTGGCCTTGATACGAATTTCGTTGCCGTCGATATTGATGGCTTTAACGCGGATTTTGCTGTAGCGGGGGACTTTGCCGTAAAAATCCTTGACACTGAGGCAGCCTTCGTAATCGTAGGTGATTTCGCCTTCATACTTGACGATTTCTGGATTGATTAGCGGGATAAATTCTTGGTTGTCTTTGTCCTCGAAATCGGCGCGAACGATAACGACGCGCTCGAGGCGGTCAATTTGCACGGCAGCCAGGGCAGCGCTAATTTCGTGCGGCCGGGAGTTCTCCCAGTCGATACTGGCATCAGTCATATCCTTGATAAGCTGGCGGGTTTCATCAGAGACGATATGAACCCGCTGCGATTTCTGGCGCAGGTGCGGATTTGGCAGGGTAATAATAGCTTCTTTCTTCACAACTCTATATTATAACAGATTTGCCGGATCGATGTCGTATTGCCAGTGTGTTCGGGGTAATTGGCTGGCGATGGCGAGCAGTTTGGCGCGGTTGGTCGATTTGACAACAATTTGCCAGCGGTAGGTGTCGCGGACTCGCTCGTAGAAAGCTGGTGCCGGCCCAAAGAATGTAGTATCGGGGTATTCGCTGCGGAGTTTGGCGGCGAATTTTTGGGCGTTGCGAATGGCAGTGGCTTCGGTTTTGTAAATGCAAGTTAGTTTGAGTAAATAAACAAACGGCGGAAAAATGCCGCGGCGGCGTTCGGCTAGTTCGCTGGCGTAGAAGCTAGCGTAATCCTGGCGGATACCTTGGACAATGGTTGGGTTTTGCGGCTGATAAGTTTGAACGATAATTGATGTTGGCTGATCATTCCGTCCAACTCGGCCGATAACTTGGGCTAACAGCTGAAAGGTGCGTTCGCGAGTGGTAAAGTCGGGTAGAGCCAGGCCAGCGTCAGCCTGAATAATACCGACAGACGCCAGACGGGGCAGGTCGAGGCCTTTGGCGACAACTTGGGTGCCAATGATGATATCGATGCGGCCGTCGTAGAGTTCTTGATAGCGCTGATTGAGGCTATTTTTGCTGGTAATATCGCCGTCGAAGCGGGCGATGGCGGCTTGCAGGAAGAGCTTTTGCAGTTCGCTCTCAATTAGCTTGGTGCCGATGCCCTTGTGGACAATATCAGTGCTGCCGCAATCAGGGCAGGCGGTGGGCACGCGTTCGCGGTATCCGCAAATGTGGCAAATTAGCGCGTGCTGGTCGGCATGCAAAGTCATTGGAATAAAGCAGCGCGGGCATAAAGCGCTCCAGCCGCAATTCTGACAAAGAGTGGTGCTGGCGGTGCCGCGGCGATTGTGGTAAATTAACGTTTGTTTGTTGTTCTCGAGATTTTGGTTGATAGTATTTAATAATAAGTCGGATAGAAAACGATGGCGCAAAAAGCCGTTTTTCGATGTCATATCTACAACGTTTATAGAGGGAGTGATGATGTTTGGGTTGGCACGGGCTGGTAAATTGATGATGGGCCGGCCAGTTTTGGCAGCGAGGTAATATTCGCTGACCAGCGGCGTGGCTGAACCTTGTACTACAGTAGCATGGTGATACCGAGCTAGAATGGCGGCTGTCCGCAAGGCAGAGTAGCGCGGTGTTTGGTCTTGTTTGAGCGCTGGTTCGTGGGCTTCGTCGATAATGATCGCGCCGATGTTGTTAAATGGCATAAACAAGGCTGAGCGCGGACCAATAACGA
This sequence comes from uncultured Candidatus Saccharibacteria bacterium, assembly GCA_963528515.1. Taxonomy (GTDB): domain Bacteria; phylum Patescibacteriota; class Saccharimonadia; order Saccharimonadales; family Saccharimonadaceae; genus Saccharimonas. The sequence goes on along the minus strand of CAURUO010000001.1, from coordinate 620,271 downwards.
CATTTGGCTGGGTAGCATTGAGTGCTTGCAGCCAAGCGTGGTGGCGCTGGGCTTCGGTTTGTTGCGAATGCGTGGTGATGAGGTTAGGAAAAGAGTGTTGAAATTCGGCGATTAGCTGAGCGGTTAAGGCAATTTCTGGAACAATTACGATGACAGATTTGCCGGTAGCGATTAGTCTTTTGGCGTATTCAATGTAGACGGCGGTTTTGCCGCTGCCAGTGACGCCGTGCAGAATAACGGTGCCGCTTTTGGCGTTTAGCAGGCTGTCAATGGCGGCCGACTGGTCTTTGTTGAGTACAAAATGTGTTCTATCTCTTCGTGTTGTTGCAGTGCTGTTTGGGCTTAGAGTGCGGCGTTTCTTGGTGAGGCCGCTTGGCAAGATTGTTTGTAAAACTAATGCCAGATGAGCGACGTAGTAATTACTCATCCATTGTGCAGTTTGCAACAACGGACGCGGTAACGGGGGTAGATCGAGGATTGTTGTAATTTCTTTAGTAGCAAAATCAGGTTTAGTTGTTTTTTTTACAACTATACCGGTGAGCAATTGCTGACCGATTGATATAATGACAACAGCGCCGATAGCCAGAGGTTGCTGGCTGCTGTAAGTGAATACGCAAGCGTCGGCTTTAACGATTTTGGTGGGCGCTACTTCATAATAATGCATCGCCTAATTATACCTTGTCTACGGCAGTTTAACACGCTACTATAAGCATATGTATTTCGAGAGTAGATCGCAAGCGGGAAAGATTTTGGCTGATCAATTGGTAGCCAAATATCGCTACGAAAACTGCGCTGTGGTAGCGCTAAGCAACGGCGGCGTAGTGGTGGGCGAGCAAATTGCGGCGCAGCTGCACTGCGTGTTGATGTTGTTGGTATCGCAGGATATCGAGATACCAGGCGAAGGAATGAATTTTGGAGCGGTGTCGCAAACTGGCGATTTCACATATAATGATGAATTTTCGGCAGGCGAGATTGATGAGTATACGAGCGAATTTCACGGTTATTTGGCCGAGAAGAGACGCGAAACATATAGTAGTCTCAATCGCTTGATCGGCGATGGCGGTACAGTCGATAAAGATATGCTGAAAGATCGCGTGGTGGTGCTGGTATCGGATGGCTTTGCTAATACTGCTAGCGTTGGAGTGGCTTTAGACTTCTTGAAGCCGATTAGGATTCTGAGGTTGGTCGTAGCATCGCCAGTGGCGTCGGTGGCGGTGGTTGATCGGCTGCACATTACTGCTGATGAGCTACATTTGCTGGACGTTAAAGAGAATTTCTTGGGAGTCAATCATTATTATGAGGATAACAATGTACCAACACTACAGCAATCAATTGATAAGATTAGCCAAATCATATTGAATTGGCGATAAATGGTCTTGAATTGGTTATGAAAAGAATGTAGAATAAAAAGCAACAGAACAAACTAAACTGGAAGAAAGGGGCTTGGCTAGATGCTTGATGTGTTCATTACCTCGCGGGTGCGTCGTAAGATAGTTGTCGTCTATGCCAAATATCCAGATTTTCGGACGCATGTCCGCGGTTTGGCCAAGCTGATCAAGGAAGACCCCGGTAATATCCAGCGCGAATTGCGCCGGCTGGAAAAGGTCGGTTTTTTGCATGCCGAAAAGCAGGGTAATACACGGATTTACTCGACTAATAAACAATTCCCGATTTTCAAAGAATTGCAAAGTATTGTCATTAAGTCGCAGCAGCACGCTAATAGCAATCGGCCGAAACGTACAACTTCCGAGATTAGTAGATGACCTTATTCGAGCAGATTTTGACGGCGCGCGGTCTGATGACGCGGGCAGCGCGCCAGGCTTTTTTGCAGCCAGATTATATGGCGGTGAAACATGATCCGTTTTTGCTGCCAGACATGAAGAAGGCAGTGGCGCGGTTGAAACAGGCGCGGCAGCAGGGCGAAAAAATCGTCATTTACGGCGATTATGACATTGACGGACTGAGCGCTACGGCGCTGCTGCTGGATGCGTTTGGTAAGTTTGGTTTTGAGAACGTCGATGCTTTCATTCCAAACCGGTTTGTTGAGGGCTATGGCATGACCATGGGCGCGGTTGATAAGGTACGCGACATGGGCGCGGATTTGATCGTGACAGTGGATACCGGCAGCTTGTGCCATGCGGAGATTGCGTATGCCGCTAGCCTGGGAATTGATACGGTAGTGACGGATCATCATAACGTGGCCGAGACGCCGCCGCCGAGCGTGGCAGCGGTGAATCCGAAATTTCCAGGACATACTTATCCATTTCGTGATTTGTGTGGTGCGGGCGTGGCGTTTAAGTTGGTGCAGGCACTGCAGACTGAACTGGATGGGTTGCCTGACGGCTATGAAAAATGGCTGCTGGATTTGGTGGCGCTGGGGACGGTGTGCGATATTGTGACGTTGGCTGATGAAAATCGGGCAAATGTGTATTGGGGCTTGGAGGTGTTGAAGAAACAACAACGCCCAGGGTTAAAAGCGTTGATGGCGGTGGCGGGTATTGAACCAGAGCAGGTCAATGCCAGGCATCTGGGATTCGGCTTGGGGCCGCGCATGAATGCAGCTGGGCGCTTGGAGACGGCGCAGCACGCGCTGGACATGTTGGTGGCACGTGATGGACTGGCGGCGCTAGAGGCGAGTGAGAAGTTGGAGGAATTGAACGGTAAGCGGCGTGGCATTCAGGATACGATTTTTGAGGAAGCATGCGTACAAGCTGAGGAGTTGGCTGATGACCGGGTACTGGTAGTCAGTAGTGGTGGCTGGAATCACGGCATCATCGGCATCGTGGCGTCGAAATTGGTGGAGAAATATAAAAAGCCTGTGTTTATCATTGGCGAGCGTGGCGACGAAGCCACAGGTTCGGCGCGAAGTTTTGGTGATTTTTCAGCAGCAGATGCAGTGCGGGCGGCGGACGATATCATTATCAAAGGCGGCGGGCATGGGGCGGCAGCGGGCGTGACGCTAGCAACTAAAAAGATTGGTGATTTTCGGAGGCGGGTGAATGAGTTTTATGATTCGCTGCAACTAACGAACCAAGAGCGATATTTGCTGCCGCGAGCTGATGTAGAAATTGATGATTTTTCGGAAATTGATGAGGAATTAGTAGAGAATCTAGCGAAAATGGAGCCATTTGGTAATGGTAATCCCGAACCAGTGCTAAAAATTACCAGGGCATCAGTTTTGAGCATGCGACGAATGGGCGCGGACGGGCAACACGTTAAATTAGCGCTGCGTGATAAAAATGGTAAAGTGTTGCAGATGCTGGCGTTCAACGCATCAGAGGAATTTTTCCGCGAGCCAGGCGACGAGGTAACGGCGTGGTTCCAGCCAACTGTCAATGAGTGGCAGGGGGTGCGGACGGTTGAGGGGCGACTGCTGCATATTATTTTACTGGATTGATACTTGGCCGGGTAAAATTTTGCTTTGCAAAAGTATTCCTCATCTGATATAATGCATAACGATATGGTACGAGTTACACGTAAAGACGAGAAAGAGGCGAATGAAAACGTTCTTCGCCGTTTCAACCGCCGGCTTTTGCAAAGCGGCGTGATGCAGAAAGCCAGAGCGTCAATGCGCTTTGAAAAACCGATTAGCAAAACAGTACGGCGCAGCAGGGCAATTGTTCGCCGTATGCGCAAGGCGGAAAAGACGCAGAAGTTGCGTTTGGGAGTTCGCTAGCCAATGGCGCTGAAGGCGCGAATTAAAGATGAAATGAAAGCCGCTTTACTTAGCGGCGATCGTTTTGTTGGCGAGACGCTGCGTAATCTGACGGCAGCAATTCTGGATGAAGAGGTTAAGCTAGGCAAGCGCGATGAAGGCCTGAGCGATGAAGAAATCGAAAAAGTCGTTGCCCGCGAAGTCAAAAAACGCAATGAATCGGCTAAAATCTACCGAGATAACAACCGTCCAGATTTGGCCGAACCAGAAGAGCGGGAAATTGAGATTCTGCAGGCATATTTGCCGAAGCAGTTAGATGAAACTGAGCTGGCGGCGATTATTGAGGCGAAAATAGCCGAACTTAGCGTAACTGGGCCGCAGGCAATGGGCCAGGTTATTGGCGCAGTTAAAAAGCAAGTTGGCAACGCGGCAGATGGTGCGGCGATTGCTCGTATTGTAAAACAAAAGTTGGATTAACAGAAAGAAGGTATCATGATTGTATTTTTTGGCCCGGCTGGCGCAGGTAAAAGTGTCCAAGGGCAAATGCTGGCAGCGCGTAATGGCTGGCGCTGGTTGAGCGCGGGCCAGCTGCTGCGCGACACGCGCGATCCCGAGCTATTTGCGCAGATGCGGACTGGCGGCTTGGTTGATCCAGAAAAGGTGAATAAACTAATCGGTGAAGCGTTAGACCGAGCCAAAGATATTGATCGTGTGGTGCTAGACGGTTATCCGCGGCAATTAGCACAAGCAAAATGGTTGATTGAGCATCGTCCTGAGCATGGTCGGGACGTTGCGTTGGTGATTGTCTTGGAGGTGCCGCGTGCTGAGTTGCTGCACCGCCTGAAGGTGCGCGGCCGTATCGACGATACGCCCGAGGTAATTGATGAGCGCTTACGGATTTATCGGCACGAGATGTATCCAGTTCTTGATTATTTGACGGAGCATGGAGTGAATATTGCGCACCTTGACGGAACAGGTACGGTTGGGCAGGTTCACGATCGGATTATGGAGGAGCTGCAAGCATGCAGGATCGTTTAATCACTGGCGAGAAAACTCCCGAGCAAATTCAGGCTATGCGCGATGGCGGCAAGAAATTAGCGCAGATTTTCCAAGACATTCGCGATTATATTCATGCTGGTATGAGCGAAAAGGATGTTGATGCGTTCGTTGACGGCAAGATAAAAGAATATGGCGCTTCGGCTACTTACAAAACAGATGAGGTGAACTTCCCGGGGGTTATTTGTATCAGTACTAACGACGAAATCGTGCATAGCCCGGCGAGCGATTATATCTTTCAAAAGGGCGATGTGGTGAGTTTTGACTTGGTGATTACTTATAAAGGCATGAAGACAGATAGCGCTTTCACGATGGTGGTTGACGATAAGCCGAAAGGCGCAGTCAAACATCTGTTAACGACCACCGAGAGAAGTTTGTATGCCGGGATTGATGCAATTAAAGGCGATGTTCGTACTGGCGACATCGCAGCTGCGATTGAAAAAGTTTTGAAAGATGGTAAATTAGGAATTATCCGTGAATTAGTTGGGCACGGTGTCGGTTTGAAAATGCATATGCCGCCAGATGTGCCGAACTACGGCCGCAAACACACTGGCGTACTGTTGCACCCGGGCGATACGATTGCTATCGAACCGATGGCGACGCTGGGCGGCGAGAAAATTGTTACTGATAAAGATGACGGTTGGACGATTCGTACGCGCGATGGTAGTTTGGCTGCACACTTTGAACACACAGTTTTGATTACCGAAAACGGCGCTGAAATTATTACGCAGTTGTAAATAACTATACGGGTTATGCTATAATATCCCTATATGCAAGAACAATCTCGATATGCAGTTGGTATAGATGTCGGAACTACGATGATTCGGTGCGTGGTCGGGCATGTGGATACGACGACTGGCACGCCGACAATCGTTGGCGTTGGCGAATACCCGAACAGTGGTATGCGCAAAGGTTCGGTCTCGAACTTGAACGGACCGTCCGAGGCGATTGATAAGGCTCTGGGCGATGCTGAGCGAATGAGCGGCTACCAAGTCAATGATGCGACTGTTAGTATAAATGGTTCGCACATTATGAGTACGCGTACTGACGGTATGATTGCCGTTGGTATGGCTGACCACGAAGTTAACGAAGACGATCTTTATCGCATAGAAGATGTTGCAACGACTGGTAAAGTACCAGCTAACCGCAAAATATTGAAAGTCGTACCGTTTAGCTACACGATTGATGGGCAGGGCGGAGTTAAGAACCCGCTAGGCATGACGGGCACGCGCCTCGAGATTAGCGCTAATGTGGTGTCGGCGATGGCGCCGTATGTAGTAAATCTCGAAAAGGCGGTTGAGGGCGCTACTGTGCGGCCGAATGACGTGGTACCGTCGGTGATGGCAGCGGCTAAGGCTGTGCTAGACGATTCTCAGATGGAAAATGGCGTGGCAGTGATCGATCTCGGTGGGGCGACTACTGGCGTAGCAATCTATGAAGAGGGTGATCTGCAATATATTGGCGTGGTACCGTATGGCGGCATTAATATAACGAACGACTTGGCGATTGGACTGAAAATTGATCCAGAAATAGCTGAAGAAGTAAAGCTAAAACATGCATCGGCCACTAACCGCAACAAATCTAGCAAAGTTTCGATTAAACATGATGGCGAGAGTCTAGAATTTGATATTGCCGATATTGATGAAATTGTTGAGGCGCGGTTAGAAGAGATTTTTGAAGCGGTCAACAAAGAATTGAAGAAAGCTGGTCGTGCCGAACGCCTGCCGAGCGGTGCTGTCCTAACGGGCGGGACAGCTAATATGAAAGGTATCGTTGAGTTTGCCAAAGCCCAGCTCGGCGTAGCTGTTCGTAAAGGTAAAGCTAAGGGTTATGGCGGCGTAGTCGATAATGTTGATAAACCTGAATTTGCGGCGGCAATTGGCTTAATGTTGGTTGATATTAATCCTGACGGCTATCATAGTGCTGCGGTTGATTCTAGCAAGTCGGGCAGTAAAGGCGGGCTTTTCCGTTCGCTATTTAACAGGTTTCGGCCATAGGTGATATACTAGAAATAAGATCCAGAGAATAAGGGGTAAGGAGTTGTAATGCCAGAGGTAAAACCGAGCGAAATCCAAACATTCGCAAGCATCAAAGTCGTTGGCGTCGGCGGCGCCGGCGGTTCGGCGGTTAACCGTATGAAAGACGCAGGGCTAAATGGCGTCCAGTTTATAGCTATGAATACAGACGCGCAGGCTTTGCATAATTCAAAAGCTGATGTTAAAATTCACTTGGGCCATAATACCACGAATGGTTTGGGAGCTGGTGCCGATCCAGCCGTTGGTGAAGCAGCAGCCCGCGAGTCGATTGATGAAATTCGCGAATCGCTAGAGGGAGCTGATATGGTGTTTGTGACGATTGGTGCTGGTGGTGGAACTGGCTCGGGAGCGGGTCATGTGGTAGCTGAAGTAGCGCGCGATCTCGGTATTTTGACTGTTGGCGTGGCTACCAAGCCGTTTAGCTTCGAAGGCGAAAAGCGCCGGGCTAATGCTGAGTGGGCGATTGCTCAGTTGGGCCGGCAAGTCGATACGCTAATTTCTATCCCGAATGATCGGCTGCTGCAGACTATTGACCGGCGGACTCCGTTGCTTGAGACTTTCAAGATTGCCGATGATGTACTACGCCAAGGTGTGCAGGGTATTTCAGAGCTGATAACTGAGCATGGTTTGATTAATCTCGACTTTGCCGATGTCAAGGCCATCATGAGTAATGCTGGATCAGCGTTAATGGGTATCGGCCGGGCTAGTGGTGAAGGCCGGGCGGCACAGGCAGCGCAGCAAGCAATTGAATCGCCGCTGATTGAGGTATCGATTGATGGTGCTAAGGGCGTACTCTTTAATGTCACTGGCGGTTACGATATGAGTATGGCGGAAATTCAAGAGGCTGCCGAAATTATCACTAGTGCTGTTAGCCCAGATGCTAATATTATATTCGGCGCCACATTGAAGCCGGAATTAGAAGACGAGTTAATTATCACCGTGATCGCGACTGGCTTTGATAATGCGTACTATCAGCAGCAGGCAGAGGAATTAACGGCGCCAGCAGAACAAGCGCCAGCTGTTCAAACGCAATCAATTAGCGAAGCTGTAGATGACATTGATATGGACTTGTCGCATCAGTCGGCAGCAGCACAATTTGCTAGCGAGGATACAGCAGATATATGGGGCAGTTCGGTTGATGAGGATGACGAAGACGATACGCCAGCCTTTTTGCGGCGTCGCCGAAAAAATAAGCACAACGACGAGGACTAAATGAAAGGGATTAAAATCGGCAACAGTCGCGTACTAGAGTCGAGAGAATCGGCTGACGGTATTACGATTCGCCGCCGCCGAGAAACCCCCGATGGCAAGCGTTTTACGACGTATGAGCGAATCGAACGTCCGAATTTGGCAGTTATTAAATCTAGCGGAGCTCGCGAATTGTTTGAGCGGGCCAAGTTAGCAAATTCTATCCGCCGTTCAGTTGGTAAGTTCTTCAAATCGGAAGTTGAACTGGAGGAAATAATTGATGCCGTGGAAGATCGCGCTCATAGCTTGGGTGAGAGCGAAATTGAGTCTCGTTTGATTGGTGAGTTTGTGCTTGACGAGTTGGCCAAGCGCAACGAAGTGGCGTACGTGCGGTTTGCTAGCGTGTTTCAAAAATTTAAGACGCTAGATGATTTCGTCAAAATATTAGAGCAGCGCCGCCAGAAAGGGCAGGAATAATGCGGGTAGTCGTAGTGTACCGGACGGAAAGCGATTACGCGCGCCGAGTTATAGATTTTTTGCATGACTTTAATCGGCAGACAGGGCATACGATTGAGGAAATTGACCCAGATTCGGCTGAGGGCAGTGATTTTTGCCGGACGTATGATATCGTTGAGTATCCGACGATTATCGCGCTAAGCGCTGATAGCCAGATGCAAAATATGTGGCGCGGACTACCTCTGCCAACGATTAGCGAGGTAAGTTTTTATGTTTGAGAAGTTGCGCAAGCGGCTGCCGGGCAAAGAGTCAAAGCGCCAGCAATTAGCGGCGCTATTGATACTGGTTGGCAGCGGCTTGGGCTTGTTGGCTTCGTTTGTGTTGTCGATTGAGTCGTTGACGCTCGCTAAAAATTCGCATGCCGTGTTGAACTGCGACTTGAACGCGGCGATGAGTTGTTCGACGGTGGCGAACCATTGGTCGGCAGCGCCGCTTGGCTTTCCTAATAGTTTTATTGGTATGATGACGCTGCCGGTGATGGTGACAATTGCGGTGGCGTTACTGGCGGGTGCGAAGTTCCCAAAGTGGTTTATGTGGGGCGCGCAGCTTGGCGCGGTGGCTGGCTTGTTGTTTGCTGGTTGGATGTTTTATATGAGTTATGTTGAGATTGGTGCGTTGTGTCCGTGGTGCTTGACGCTGGACGCGGGTATGCTGCTAATTTTTTATGGACTAACCAGGCACAATGTTTTGAACAAAATAATTGAACACCGCGGGTTGCGCCGATTTGTTGATCAGGGTTATGATACGCTAGTGTTGGCCTCGGTGGCGGCGCTGATAATTATGGCGATTTTAGCGAAGTTTGGTAGTCAGATTGTCTAGTTCAGATAATTTAGCGGTTGGTTATGGCAATGAAGAAGTTGTTGCCGGAAGCGATGATTTTACTAGCTGTGATTGATATGCCATAATGATGGTATGAAGAAAAATTTTCTTGTTAGAGCGTTCTTTGGCGTTACCATTGCGGCGTTCGGCGGGGTTCTGTTACTAAAGAATCTCGAGATTATCAAGTTTGATAGCTGGCACGTATTTTGGGGAACGGTTTGGGCGACCGGTCTGATTTTGGCTGGTCTGATGACGATATTTAGCTCCCGCAGGGCCTCGCTGCGGGTGTGGGGATTACTGCTAATGACTATCGGTGTGTCCATTGGCTTGGGCGCTTACGGTGTAATTAATATTAGCGTTTGGAAAATATTTTGGCCAGTGATGTTGATTACTATCGGCTTGACGGTAAGTGTCGGTTCAGGCGGCCGCAAGCGGTCTAAAAAATCGCCTGCTGATGTTAGTGGTAATGAAAAAATTGCAATTTTTTACGGTGAAGAGTCGCGGGTGAAAGGCGATTATACTGGCGGTTCGGTAACGGCGATATTTGGCGGCGTGGAGTTGGATTTGCGTCAAGCGAAAATTAAGGACGGCACGGTCATCGACGTCTTTACGTTTTGCGGCGGCGTCAACATCAATATGCCTGACGACGTAATCGTTAAAAACGAAGTTCACGGCATTTTGGGCGGCAGCGAGGATAAAACAGTATCTAAATCTTCCGCCAAAAAGACAATCTATCTGCGCGGCGAGTGCGTTTTGGGCGGTTTGGAAGTAAAATGATTTAGTTTGGATTGGCTCGAGATAACGCTATATCTAGTATGCTTACGCTAGATATAGCGTATTTTAATTTTATGTAGTAGAATGTGAGTAGGGCGTTTTCGCGTGTGCTTGATGAGGTATTCTCTGGCAGGGCTAGCGTGAAGTGAGCGGCTATCAACCGTGAAGCCTGCGGGAAGAAATCGGTTTTATAAGCTGATATTAGACCCCGCCGTGAGCTTGCGTAAATAGCATAAGAAAGAGCTAAAAGAATCACTTCTTTTGGAATCGAGATGGTACCGTCCGCTGACAACCTTTCGCGGATTCTCGAGGTCAAGAGAGGTGATTTTATTTTGTCAGAGACGAGGAGTGCTTATGAATGAGTTATTAGAGAAATTACCTGCAATCATAGGAGTTCTAGTGTCAATTCTTTCGGCGCTAAAATCCATAGGGTTTTTCGATATGAGAAATAAGAGGCTAGAAAGAATAGAAAAACTGTGTGTAATTTCAGCGAGTCTAAGTAGAAATAACAAAGAATCTAAGAAAAATATTGAAAATGTACTAATGAAAGAGACTAAGGTTTTGAAAGAGCAGGCTGATAGAGAACTGGATCCTGGAGGTCTGTTTGCGATGTTGTTTATGTCAATAGTTTTAGGTTTTGTAACATATCTCGTTATTTTATGGTTTATATCAATTAGTATTACTAGTATCATAGGCTGGCTATTGAAAATAGTTAGCGGAATAGTATTATTTTTCATGATTATAGTTGATACGGCAGCCATTGTTGCTGGACAGAAATCAATGTTTATAAAAAAGGAGGAAGCTTAATGAAATTCAAACACGGAACACGCCGCCGGGCGGCAGAATACGAAAAAGATTGGGTGCAGCGCTGGAAGGATGACCAGACGTTTGAGAAGTCGGTAGCGCAGCGGCCGGCGGATAATGCCTACGTTTTTTACGACGGGCCGCCGTTTATCACTGGCGTGCCACATCACGGTACGCTGCTGAGCTCAATCGTTAAGGATGCGGTGCCGCGCTACTGGACGATGAAAGGTAAGCGTGTGGAGCGCCGCTGGGGTTGGGACTGCCATGGGTTGCCGGCAGAGAATTTCGTCGAAAAGCAGATGAATATTGTGGATCGGCGGCAGATTATGACGAATAGTGATCAGCCAGCACCGCTGGATAAGGACGGCCAGCCACTGCCAACCATCAGCCTGGAAAAATACATCACCAAGGCGCGCGAAAGCATGGTGGCGAATAGCGAGACGTGGCAGGGTGTGATCGACCGCATTGGCCGCTGGGTGGACTTCAAAGGCGCTTATCGTACCATGGATAAGGATTTTATGGAGAGCGTCTGGTGGGCGTTTAAGCAGCTGTATGAGGCGGGCAAAATCTACGAAGGCGAAAAGGTGCTGATGTACGATACCAAGTTTGCTACCCCTGTCAGCAAGGCCGAAGTGACTATGGATAATGACGCCTACCAGACGGTGACTGATCCGAGTGTGTATGTGAAGTTTAAGCTAAAAGATAGTAAGACGAGCCACAAAATAGTATTAAATGAGCACTCAAAAGTCTTGTTTGTGTGCAATGCAAATGTTGTTCGTTCACAGATGGCGCAGGCTTTTTATAATCACTTCACCAAGACGCAGAATGCCGATTCGGCTGGCGTTAACGCAGAGAAGTATCCTACCGCTAAGATACCGACAGTTGCGGATTTTGATGCTCATCTCGTTGCTAAAAATCTTGATCCGCTGGCGGTTATTGACTTAATGCGAGAGAAAGGCATCGAAGTTGGAGCTAGCCAACGGACACAATTGACGAAGGATATGCTGCGTGATTACGACCTAGTTATCAATATCGCTAATCGCAACCAGACACCGGATTGGCTAAAAGGCGATAATGTCGTTTGGTGGAAGATTGAGGACCCTCATGCCGAAAGTCGAGAGCTGGCAGAATTGGCGTGCGACGAAATCGAAAAGCGAGTCAAGAAGTTGATTGGCGGTGAAGTAGTTGATGATACTCAAAAGCCAGTAGGCTTCGACGAATGCGAGAGGAGTTATGTCGGTGCTTTGTTGGTGGATACAAATGGCAAACTCATTGCGCAACAACGATACGATAAGCCAGGTATCACGAATCCGGGTATGGTGAGCCTCTTTGGCGGGACGAGCCATGAGGGTGAGTCGCCAATTGAGACACTGCGCCGTGAGCTTCAGGAGGAGCTTGAGCTTGAAGTAAATTCGAACAATCTATTGCTGCAGACCGTCAAGCACGAAAATGGAACGAATGTCGCATGCTCCATCTATATTGTTACTGGTGTGGACGCTGGAAAACTCAAACTACACGAGGGTGCAAGCTTTGCTACAGGTACACCAGAAGAGATGCTAAACCGTCCCGTGACGACTGTAACTCAGCAGGCGATTGAAGCATTTGTCGAAGCACAAAACGCTACCCATATTCTCGCTTGGACCACCACGCCATGGACGTTGCCAGCTAACCTGATGTTGGCCGTCAATCCAGAGATGACGTATTGTGAAGTATTAGTGGATGGCGAAAAGCTTATCCTTGCCGAAGAATCTCTCGAGCGCACTCTGCAGGATGAAAAGCACCAACCGCTTGATTATGAAGTGCTGCGAACATTCCCGGGTAGCGAATTGGTGGGTAAGAAATATCAGCCGCTCGATACTGGCTCGACCTGGCCAGAGAATGACAAGATTCACACCATTTACGCGGCGGATTTCGTTTCGCACGAGTCGGGTACGGGTATCGTGCACATTGCGTCGGCCTATGGCGAGGATGACTTTGAGCTTGGTAAAGCCAATGGTATCGCGCCTTTCCATGTGATTGATGATAATGGCTACTACACCGATACCAATTACAAAGGCCTGGAGGTGTGGGAAAATAATAAATTCATCGCCAAAGACCTGAAAGAAAAGGGTGTGGTGTGGAAGATTGAGTATATTCGCCACGAATATCCGTTCAATCCGAGAAGCAAGCAGCGCATCATGTACCGGGCGATTCCGTCGTGGTTCTTTGATATCCAGGGCCAGAAGCCGCTGATGCTGGATGAGAACAAGCATATCAATTGGTTTCCGGCTCATCTGAAGCACGGCCGCTTTGCCAAAAACATTGAGCAAGCGCCAGACTGGAATTTGAGTCGCGACCGCTTCTGGGCGACGGCCATGCCGGTGTGGAAGGGTGACCGTGGTACGGTCAAAGTCGTTGGCTCGTACGCGGAGCTGAAGGAGCTCAGCGGCGTAGAGCTGGATGATTACCACCGCCCGTGGGTGGATGATATCACCTTTGAAGTTGACGGCGAAAAGTTTACCCGCATTGATAAGGTACTCGATTGCTGGTTCGAGAGTGGCAGCATGCCGTTCGCGCAGTTGCATTATCCGTTTGAAAACCAGGCCAAGTTTGAGCAGAATTACCCGGCGGACTTCATCGTTGAATACATTGGCCAGGTGCGGGCGTGGTTCTACTATGTGCATGCCGTCAACGTCGCTTTGGCAGAAATCGGTGCCTTTGGTGAGGCTGGTGAGCAGCATAAAAACGCTTACAGCAACGTCATTACCACTGGTGTGGTGGCGGGCAATGACGGTCGCAAGATGAGTAAATCCCTCGGTAACTTCACCGACCCGAACGAGCTGATGGATAAATTCAGTGCTGATTCCCTACGCTTCCTGCTGCTGAGCAGCCCGCTGCTCAACGGTGAGGACTTTGCTTTGCACGACAAAGACGTTGGTGACGTGGCGCGTAAGCTGAGTATGATTTGGAATATGTATGATTTCTTCACCATGTATGCGGAAGTTGACGAGTTCACATTTCCGTACGATACGGCGTCTTCGGATGCGTTTCTCGTTCACCGTATCACCAATACGTCTCACTCCGATACTCCCGAATCCTTGTCTCGCACTGGAACTGAGAACTCGTTCCAGATTAGCGTCGATATTGATAAATTATCTAACCCTCTCGATATTTGGATTATCAGTCGTTTGCACGAGCTGGTGGCGGAGGTCGAGAAGCAGATGGATGCCTACAATATTCCTGATGCGCTGAGCCCAATTTTGCCATTCCTGGACGACGCATCCAACTGGTACGTCCGCCGCAGCCGCCGCCGCTTCTGGAAGTCTGAAGATGATGGCGATAAAAACGATGCTTACCACACGCTGCATTATGTTCTGGTGCGTCTGAGCTATATTTTGGCGCCGTTTACGCCGTTTTTGGCTGAGGAGTTGTACCATAATCTGACGGGCGATGATGAATCGATTCATTTGAAGGACTGGTTGCCGGCGGGTGAGGTGAATAAGGCAATGCTGCGCGATATGAACGCACTGCGTGCTGCTGTCAATGATGGTCTATCGAAGCGTGCCGCCGAGGGAATCAAGGTTCGCCAACCGCTGGCTTCCGCGAAGCTTGTCAGCACTATTTCCCAAAATACGCCAGAGGAAGTTGCTCAGTTTCTAGTCGATATTGCACGGGACGAGTTGAATGTTAAAACCGTAGAGGTCTTTACTGGTTCGGAGCTTGATAGTCCTGAAGCGTCCGCTCAGCCAAGTGTTACCTACGATCTCACTATCACTCCCGAGCTCAAACGCGAAGGCCTAATGCGCGAGATCATTCGCCACGTCCAGAGCGCGCGTAAAAAGGCGGGATTGCAGGTGGATGATAGGATTGAATTGGATATCGCCAGCAGCGATGCAGAAATCACCCAAGCTGTCGATATGTTTGCTGATACTATCAAGGCCGAGACGCTGGCTGTAAAGCTAGGCTCTGCGGCGGCGGATGATATGGAAAAGTACGACGTTAAAGTTGACGGCAAACTGGTGGAAATCTACTTGAGAAAACATAATTAACATATTTGGTGCAATGCTATAGAAATTAGAAAGGATAATGAAATGAATCCGCAGCAAAACCAAATTATGCAAGTGCAGCAGCCAGCTCAAGTGCCGGTCCAGCCGACATCGATGGTCAGTGCTCTTGATAATATGCCTTTGGTTAACTATGTAAAAGTTATCAGTTATGGCGTAACGATATTCAATGATTCGCCAGCGTGTATGCTGGAATGGACGACAGCTAACAGAATTCGGCTGGTTCGGATTGATGAGAATACCAACCGGCCGCTGGGGCTTGAGCTTGATGTTGATCCTAGCCAAATTACGAAAGTTAAAATTAACTTTGATCATTTGTATATTACAGCTGCTGGCAGACGTCTAAATCTTAATTTTAATAGTCGGGAAAGTCTGTTTCTTTTGGCTAGTGCGGCTGTTAGTCCGGTTATTGGCTTTACCACCTTGGCTGCGCAGGGAAATGCAGCTAATGATAAAGGCATTCATTGGTGGTACGAAAACTTGCGCCTGTATGCTCCGTATGCAAAATCTGGCAACTTGGGAGTAACGGCTATGGTTGTTGGTACAGTTTCCGGAGTAGCTCTGGTGCTGTTGGTATTTATCGTCGCGATTATTTCTTCGATGAAGTGAAAAAGTAAGGTTAATATTGGGGCGGTAGATAATGTCGTCTATCTCTATTCCAGGATTGCCGAGGGTGAGATGCGCTATGCGAAAATGACGGATATTTTACAGAAATCGCATAAAGAACTGAAGATGTAAGGAGGAAATATGATTACCAAAGCTATCATTCCAGTCGCCGGTTGGGGCACGCGGATGCTGCCGATTACCAAATCAATCGAAAAATGTATGTTGCCGGTGGGAACGCGTCCGGTGGTTGACTATATCGTGCAGGATATTATTCGGGCGGGTGTCAAGGATATTTATTTCGTGGTTGGCGAGCAAAGCACTCAGGTACAAAGCTACTATCGGTCAAATATCCAGTTGAACGATTATTTGCGGCGCGCTGGCAAGCAAGATAAATTACCTCTGGTGGCGCCGCTGCGCGATGTGCGAATACATTTTTTAACTCAGCCTGGTACGGGTGGTTACGGCACTAGCATTCCAGTGGGCTTGGCTAGCGAATTTATTGAGCCAGGCGAGTCGGCGTTTGTGGTGATGGGCGACCAATTTTTCTGGCGTGTTGACGGCGGTTCAAATGCGGCTGATCTGGCAGAGTTGGTGGAGGCGCGCGGCTTGTCGGCTGGGTTATTGGGTAATCCTGTTGAGGAGGCACTTATCCCACAAACGGGCATTATCGAAACCGACCAGCAGGGTAATTTTGTGCGCATCATTGAGAAGCCGAAGCTGGAAGACGCGCCAAGTAACCTCAGTAATTCAAGCTTCTACGTCCTTAATAAAGAAATTTTTGAGTTAGCACGGACATTGCCCGCCAATCCGCAGCGCGGCGAATTTGAGCTGACTGATGCCATCAATGCGTATATTGCGGGTGGCGGTATCATCGCTGTCGGTGAGGCCAAGGGTGACTACATGGAATGCGGCTCGCCCAGCGGTTGGCTGCGGGCGAATAACACCATGGCCGAGTTGCAGGCAAATTAGTTGCACGTATTATCCATCTCTGTTATAATTGGTCACTGATAGTAAATATATTTTAAGGAACGAAATGAAAGCAGTCGTAAAAATCTCTGGCAAGCAATACGTTGTCAGCGAAAAAGAGTCCCTCTTGGTGGATCTCCTCCCTGAAGGCACAAAAGAACTCACTCTCGACGCACTTTTAGTGATTGATGGTGATAAAACAAAAGTTGGTACGCCGACCGTGAAAGGCGCAGTGGTAAAAGCGAAAGTCGTTGAGGCGGAAGTCAAAGGCGATAAAATCCGCGTCATTCGCTACAAAGCTAAAAAACGCGTTCACAAAGAAAACGGCCATCGTCAAAAATATAGCCGTATCGAGATTACGTCGATTAAATAGTAGATACAAACTTGATAAATTACCCTGTTCTCTGAAGCAGGGCAATTTCATATTTACTAGATGTTTGTGGTATAATTAAACGTAAGCAGAGAGGGCAGATAAACAGTGGCATCTATCATAACGGTTACCAATCAGAAAGGCGGCGTGGGCAAGACAACAACGTCAATCAATCTGGCTTACTATCTGGCGAAGATGGGCAAGCGGACTCTATTGATTGATTTCGATCCGCAGGGCAATGCAACTAGCGGCTTAGGTATTGATAAGCAGAGTTTAGAAGTGACTATTGCTGATGCTATTCTCGGCCGTAAAAAATTAGTAGAAGTAACAATCCCAACCGAGTTTGATAACCTATCGTTGGTGCCTGCTGTGCCAACCTTAGCTAATACCGAAGTAGAGCTGGCTCAGACTGATTATCGTTTCAGCCGCCTGAAATATGCTATCAAGGCTTGCACCATAGAGTACGATTACATTATCATTGATTGTCCGCCAAGTTTGAGCTTGTTGACGGTTAATGCATTAATTGCCGCTCAGTATGTTTTGCTGCCGGTACAAGCAGAATTTTATGCGTTGGAGGGTCTGGGTCAGTTACTGGAAACGATGAAACTAGTGCGCAAAAATCTCAATCCAACGCTTGATTTGGTAGGTGTGTTGCCGACAATGGTTGATAACCGCACGTCGCTATCAACGCAAGTGTTAGACGAGATTTCTAAGCATTTTCCAGCTAAAGTGTTCAAAACGAAGATTCCGCGCAATGTCCGCTTGGCTGAGGCACCGAGCCACGGCTTACCAATTGGCGCGTATGATAGGTTTAGTAAAGGCGCTCGCGCTTATAAAGCGCTAGCCAAGGAGGTGATTGAGCGTGCCGGCTAAAAAGGGCCTAGGGCGAGGTTTTGACTCGCTTATTCCGACAGAGCTGCTAGACGAATCGTTCGATCCGACAGCCGAGCAAGATGAACGCGTTAGCGATTTGCGCTATATTAAATTAGCGTCAATTATGCCCGATCCAGATCAGCCGCGCCGCGAATTTGATGACGATGCGTTGGTTGAATTGAGTAAATCGATCAAGGAGCATGGCGTATTACAGCCAGTGGTGGTGCGGCCGCATGGCGACGGCTATATGATTGTGGCTGGCGAACGCCGTTTCCGAGCTTCTAAACTAGCGAAGCTTGATCGGATTCCAGCGCTGGTGCGGACGCTATCGGGCCAGCATCGGTTAGAACTGTCGCTGATCGAGAATATCCAGCGCCGCGACCTTAATCCGCTAGAAACAGCGACGGCGTATTTAAAGCTGCGCGATCAATTTAATCTGACTTTAGATGATATTGGTAAGCGTGTCGGTAAAACGTCGGCGGCGATTGCTAATACTATGCGCTTGTTGCGCTTGCCGGGGGCGGTGCGCGATGTAGTAGCGCGCGGCGAATTAAGCGAAGGTCAAGCGAGGTCGCTGACGAGCCTGCCGGAAGAAGAAATTTTGCGGGTTGTCCCGAGAATTATAAAAGAGCAATGGAGTGCGCGGACGATTGAGCACTATGTCTCGAATTATAAAAAGTTGCATGGCACAGCATCGACTAAAGGCAGAAAAGCTGTTCGCAGTTCGAGATTTATTCGCGAAGAGGAGTGTTTTGCTAAGCGTTTCGGAACGCCAGTCGCCGTCAAAGAGACTCGGAAAGGCGCCGGACGGATTATTATTTCATTCAAAGATCAAGCAGATTTCGAGCGAATTGCCAAGCTGCTGGGTGAATAACCGCCTAATTACACTAATCCAACGTTGTAAAAATAACTATATTCAATTTTTTAGGCTGTTAGTTTGTAGTCTTAATCTCAAAATCAAAACGAGTCTACATTGCCTAGTGGAAAGATTCTCAGAGCTACTGGTCCGACGATATCATAAGTCGGAATGAAGCCCAGTCCGCTACGCGAGTCGAATGAGTTGTCGCCGACTCGATTATCGCCCGCTACGAAAATAGAGCCTTCTGGCACTGTCCATTCGCCGCTGTGGCTAGTCGGTGATTTTGGACCGATGTTGTTCTTGCGTGTGCTGTCGTCTGGATGAAAGCCTTCGGGATATTTATTATTGTAAACTGTTAGCACGCCGTCCTTGACAACGACGCGTTCGCCGGGGAAGGCGATTACGCGTTTGATGATATAGCGATCTGGCGCTCCAGGCCTATAGACGGGATTAACAAAAACAACAATCTTTCCACGTTCTGGCAAATACGGTTTATTTTGTATCTGTGCCATGGTTACAGGTATTCGGTTAATGATTAACCGGTCGCCGTCGGCGAGAGTATTATCCATGCTGTGTCCAGAGACGGAAAAACTGCGAAAAACGTAAGCATTTAATAGCAAAGTGCCAATTAGCACTGCAATAACAAATCCGCTAAAACTTAGAAAATCTCGAAGACGCGGATGGCGGGTGAGATAGCTAGCTTCCATTACACGTATTATACGCTGTAAAAACCAACGAAACAATAAGCGCGATATTTATTTTTTAGCTAAAATCCTTTATAGTACATAGATATGGTGAAGCGAGCGATAGACGGTTTTGTACCGCGAAATACTCCTGCGCGCAGAGCGCCTGTTGATAGCCAGAAAAAACCAGCGGTTAATTTCGGCGATATGGGGCATACTGTGTCTGTACGGCGCCAGCAGCAATTGCCGCTGCGGCCGATTACTTCGGCGCCAAATAGAGGTGTTCGCAGCGATATTGACGAGTCTTTACGCGAGATTAGTAATAATCTTGATTTATCTCCATCCAAACATTCTGGCAAAGGCGCGCCAAAAAATGGCCAAAAAAAGCGCGATTGGAAAAAAATCGCCAAGCGTGCGGCAATCGCAATAACTGTTATCGTACTTGGTATTGGTATTTTCCTGGGGGTGCGGGCTTTGATGGCAGGCAATGCTGTTTTTAAGGGCGATATATTCGGTTTCGTACAGAAGAAGCCGCTCAAGCAAGATGCTCATGGCCGCAGCAATATTCTAATACTTGGCACCTCAGAAGACGACGCTGGCCACGAAGCGGGATATCTAACCGACTCGATGATGATTCTTAGCGTTGACCAGAACAAAAAGAATGCTTATATGATTAGCGTGCCTCGAGACTTATACGTCAAATATGGTAAGAGCTGCCAAGCGGGTTATTCTGGTAAGATTAACGCTTATTTTAACTGCGTCAACGATAATTGGTCGAGCGACAGCGCCGAGGAAGAGCGCCAGACGGCAACTAGAGCTTTTGTTGGTAATATATTTGGCATTGATGTGCAATATTCGGTTCACCTGAATTATAGCGTGATGCGCGATTTGGTGGGGGCGCTTGGCGGCATCAAGATTACCATTGACAGCCGCAATCCGAATGGTGTGATGGATAGTAATTTTGACTGGAAGTGCGGTACGACGTCTGCCGAGAAGTCTCAGCGCTGTCCGCGCGGCCACTATATTAGCTATCCAAACGGTGAAGTAGAATTAGATGCCGAGCACGCGCTGTATTTGGCGATGGCGCGCGGCGACCGAGCGCCAACGTACGGTTTCGAACAGTCTAATTTCGACCGCGAAAAAAATCAGCAAAAGATTATGGTTGCTATTCGCGACAAGGCCTTAAGTGCCGGCACGCTGGCAGATTTTACTAAAATTTCTGGTATTATCGACGCGATTGGCAAGAATTTACGAACTAATTTCGAAAAGAGCGAAGTACGTACGCTGGTCGAGCTAGTACACGACATCAAAAGCGATAATATCAAAAGCGTCAGCTTAATTGATGCCGAGCCAGCTATCTTGACAACTGGCACGTACGGCGGCGCTAGTTCGGTGGTGCCGACGGCCGGAACGTATGACTACAGTCAGCTGCGGGCTTTCGTTAAGAAAAACCTCTATGCGACAGATATCACTAAAGAAAATGCTAACGTCGTTGTACTTAATGCTACTGGCGTATCAGGCGTGGCGCAAAAACAAGCTGATAAATTAACTGAGCTTGGCATGACGGTTAGTACTGTCGGTAATGCGCCGCAAAACGGCTTGTATTCTAGCAACAAGATATATAAAGTCTCAACGCGCGCCAAGACAGCTACGTCTGTAAAACTGCAGTCGCTTTACGGCGCTGCCCCAGAAGCGGTACAGAGCGTGCCAGGCGTCAAATATAATGCAGAGGTAGACTACGTTATTATCATAGCAGTCAAGCCGAATGCCGGCGAGTAGGCGGGTTATAGAAACAATACTAAAGGTGGTATAATTAAGCGGTATGAGTTCAACAAAAAAGCATAAGTATAGCTCTAAGGCAAGCTCGCTGGCTTATGCATCGCTTAATATTTTGCTGGCGCTGGCGGTGTTTGGAACTGTTTATGTGACTAATTCGCCAATTTTTGCTTTGCTGCTGGTGGCGCTTGGCAAATGGCGGATTTTGTCGGTAAGGCCGCGTTTTTGGGCGGCTAATGTTTTGTCTAATTTGGTGGATATTATAGTTGGCGTTAGTTTTGCGCTGTTAATTTGGCTGTCGGGCGGGTACATGATACTTCAGCTGGGGCTAACAGCGTTGCATATTGTCTGGCTGCTATTTATCAAGCAGCGCTCAAAATACACGTACGCGGTTATTCAGGCTGGTATTGCGCTGTTCTTGGGGCTAGTGACACTGTCGTTGACAGCTTATTCATGGGATTCGTTTTATTTCGTAGCAGTTGTTTGGGTGATTGCTTATGCGTCAGCGCGGCATGTAGCTAGCCGCTACGAGGGAATCAGCACTAATCTTTACGCGATAGCAGCAGCAACAGTGTGCGCTGAACTCGGCTGGATTTCGTATTATTGGATGATTGCTTATACTGTTCCTGGTTTAGCTGCTATCAAGGTATCGCAATTCGCTATATTTGCAGTATTGATGGGTTTCGTGGCCGAGCGGACAGCGCGCAGCTATCATAAACACGGCGAAGTTCGCTTCGCTGATATTGCAATGCCGATATTATTAACGGCAATGACGATGGTTGTGGCGTATATCTTTGCGGTTTTGAGCGGCAGCGATGCTTTGTAGGGCGTTAAGCGGATTTTTAAGGATTCTTTAAGACTGTATGCGCATAGTAAGTATAATGGATATGATCAAATTATCGAATAGAGGAGGTTTCTGATGAATGATAAGCAGGAAAATGCTACGCCGCGATCGTCAGACTCACAGCCGCTGCCGCCTCGAGTTGTTGCGTCTACTAAACCTTGCCAGAAGAAGACGATTTGGTTAGCGATCTCTATCGTGATTGCGGCGATTATTTTGGCGGCTGGCGGCATAACTTGTACGCTGCTAATGCGAGGAGGCCGCAATTCTCTGAATACTTTCGTTGACGGTAATCTGGCGGCTGATAGTAAGGAAGCTTCTGTTTCTGATATTATTGACAAAGTTTCGCCAAGCGTGGTGTCGATAGTCACCAATACTAAGTCACAATCGCTATTTGGCGGTTCCCGCCAGGTGCAGGCGGCCGGTACGGGTATTATTATCAGTAAAGACGGCTTCGTTCTTACTAATAAGCATGTTGTAGAAGGCGCGCAGTCGGTTACGATTGTGGCCTCGGACGGGTCGACTTACGACGCGGTATCGCTAGTTGGTACCGATCCGTTGAATGATTTGGCTTACTTAAAGATTAAAGACGTTAATAACTTGACACCAGCAGCTCTAGGCGACTCGTCGACAGCACGAGTCGGGCAGAACGTTATTGCTATCGGTAATGCGCTAGGACAGTACCAAAACACTGTCTCTAAAGGTATTATTTCTGGTAAGGGCCGGGCGGTTTCGGCGAGCGATAGCAGTGGTAACTCGCGGGAATCTCTGACCGATATGCTGCAGACTGATACGGCTATTAATTCTGGCAATTCTGGTGGGCCGTTAATTAACTACAGCGGGCAGGTTATCGGTATTAATACAGCGGTAGCTTCGAATGCTGAAGGAATTGGCTTTTCGATTCCGATTAACGCAGCAAAAGGTACAATCCAGCAAGTTTTGGCTGGCAAAGGCGTGCAGCGAGCGTATCTGGGCGTCAACTACACGGATATCACGCCGGAAATAGCCAAGCATTATAGTTTGCCATCAAAATATGGCGCGTACGTGACTGGCGGCCGCAGCGAAGACGTTGGTGTTACCGCTAACAGCCCGGCCGCTAAAGCTGGTATTCAAGACAAGGACATCATTACCAAGGTTAATGGTACTGAATTGGGCGCGCGAGGTAATTTATCAAGCGTTCTCGGGCAGTATCAGCCGGGCGATACTATTGATTTGACGGTGATGCGCAGCGGTAAAACGATAAATATCAAAGCGACGCTAGCGGCCTATCAAGAATAGTAAATTATGCTTGCAGTACGACGATAAAGCCGCGTGTTAGTTTATGCTGCAGCTGGCGCGAACCAGCGTAAGCTATTATTGCGCCGTGCTGCCGCGGGTCGGCTTCTAAAAAAATTAGTGCGCCAGGATTTAAGTGTACTGGTAGCTGGTCTATCAGCTGGTAGATTAGCGCCAAGCCCTCGTCTTTGGCGAAGAGTGCTAATGCTGGTTCATGATTAGTCTCGGGCGAGCGCTGCCACGAACGGTCGACATATGGCAAATTAGCGATAATTATATCGAATTTGCCGGGTACGGCGCGCAACAAATTACTTTTTATCAGAGCGACGTCGGCTTGAAATTTTTCAGCATTTTGATGGGCAACGCGTAAAGCTGGTTGGTTAATATCAGATAAAATTACGTTAAGTTTCGGGATCTCTAATTTTGCGGTGATGCCCAAGCAGCCGCTACCAGTGCCAATATCTAGCAGCTTGCCAGAAACACCAAGTTCTTTTAGCAGTTCTATGATGGCTTCTGACTCTGGACGAGGTACTAAAACTTGCGGCGACACTGTAAATCTTCGGCCGTAAAAATCGCGGTAACCTAAAATATAAGCAAGCGGTACGTGTTCTAATCGCAGACGCAGCCGAGCATTAGCAATATCAACACGCCGCGGGTCGATGTCGTTTTCGGGGTGAGCGTGCAGGTAGGTGCGATTTTTCCGCAGCGTATTAGCCAAGATAAGTTCTGCATCCAACCTGGCAGAATCGACGCCAATTTCTCGTAATTGTTTGATTGCGTGATCAAGCCATGCCGATATATTCATACGAATAGTATAAAATGCAAATTTGTAGCGGTCAAACTAAATTAATATGATCAGGGGTGAGACGGGCGATAGGTTATTGCTGGTCGGTGTTTTGCGCTTTTAACTCTCGTTCGTATGCTTGCAGGTGTTCAATCAAATCGTTAATATCCCCGTTCATTGCCGCGGGGATATTGCTGCGACTGTAGTGGATGCGGTGGTCGGTGATGCGGTCTTGCGGGAAGTTATAGGTACGGATCTTTTCGGAGCGGTCGCCAGTACCGACCAGCGAGCGCCGTTCGGCAGTCAATTTGGCATTTTCTTCGTCAATTTTCATCTGCAGCAAGCGCGACCGCAGCACGCTCATGGCTTTTTCGCGGTTTTTGATCTGCGACTTCTCGTCTTGGTTAGTAACGATGATACCGGTCGGCAGGTGAGCGATCCGTACTGCCGAGTCGGTGGTGTTGACGCTCTGGCCGCCGTGGCCGCTGGAGCGGTAAATATCGACGCGCAGGTCATTCGGGTTGATATCAATATCAGTTTCTTCGGCTTCGGGTAAGACGGCGACAGTGGCAGTGCTGGTATGAATACGGCCTTGACTTTCGGTAACTGGGACGCGTTGGACGCGGTGGACGCCGCCTTCAAATTTCAATTTGGCATATGGCGCGTCGCCCTTGACCATGAAAATTACTTCTTTGTACCCGCCGGAATCGTTAGCGGACTCGTTGATAAGCTCGGTTTTATAGCCATTGGCTTCGCACCAGCGTAGATACATGCGGTACAGCTCCGCCGCAAATAACGAGGCTTCGTCGCCACCAGCGCCAGCACGGATTTCTATGATGATATTTTTCTCATCGTTTGGATCTTTAGGTGTTAGTAATATGAATAACTTATCGTCGAGCTCAGCAATCTTAGCTTCGTCCTCAGGAATCTCTGCTTTGGCTAGTTCGGCTAATTCATCGTTGCCCTGGGCTAGATTTTTTGCCTCCGCTAGCTGTTTTTCTACAGTATCGCGTTCGCTGGCGGTAGCGATAATGGTCTCTAACTCGGCGAAACGTTTGTTATTGGCGGTGAAATCTGGCGAGTTGTAGGCATCAGGCTGCGCCAGAAAATCGCCGAGGCGAGCGCGTTCGGCTTTCAAAGCGTCTAAATCGAGAGAAATCTTTGCCATAACTTATAAAATTATAGCATATATTGACGAAATAAGCGTTTTAATGTATAATAAAGAGATGAGTAGGTCGATTGATAAACCGTCGGAGCCTGCTGCGGGCGAGTTGTTATGCACAACTTTGTTGCCAGTAGCTGCTCCTGTTAAAACTTACAAAATACCGGAAGGCCTATTGCCGTTAGAGCCGTGGCAAATTGTAAATGTTGGCGGGGGACATATTAGAGCTAAGGGTGAGGTAGATAGCCTAGATGTAACGGTATTTTTAGCGGATGGTAATAGACTAACTAATTTCCAACATCCAGCTCTGGAGAGTTATTTAAGAAAAACGGTCCTCGGAGAAGGTGATGGGAACGAAGAAGGGAAAGGTGATATAGATTTTGTACGATCGCTATATTACGGTGCAGTTGCCCGCGATATGGGGTTAACCATACCAGATGTGATCAGTATGGCAGCTGATAGTAAAAGATTGTTGGAATCGGCTGGTTTTTCTGAAGTGCTGGCTACGGGATCGCTTGCAAATGTAGGACTAGTACTGTCTGGCGGCGATGAATTGAGTGATCCTGCTGATATTGAAAGACGAGCGCGTGGAATAGGTTTATACGCTAAAGAGACCATAACTTTTCCTGGAGCAGGCGAGGACTCTGATAATCAGTTTATTGCGCTAACTGATGCCGCTGGCAATCGAATCATCATGCCGTATAGTGAGACTAGAGAGCATATTCTGATAGACGCATTTGGGTATGAGGAAGCTGGCGAGCAAGAAAAATAAAACATCGCTGATAGATAGCAGCGATGTTTTGTTATGCGATTGATGGTGTCTAGTTTTTCTTGTTGACCTGTTTCTTAGCTTTTTTGGAGGTTTTGGCTGGTTTGGCGTTGTTGTCGCCAGTTTTGTCGTCGGCAGCCTGCTGAGCCTTGGCGGCAGCGGCGGCGTTAGCCTTTTTTGCTTTGTTGACGAGAGCTTCGCGGCGGGCCTTCGCGGCGGCTTGGCGGGCCTTGAAGCGGTCAACGCGGCCTTCGGTGTCGATAATCTTTTCTTCGCCAGTGAAGAATGGATGCGATTTACTTGAAATGTGGACTTTGACCAACGGGTAAGTCTGGCCGTCTTTCCACTTGATTGTTTCGGTAGATTGCGCTGTTGAGCGAGTCAAGAACGCGAAGCCTGCTTGTTCGTCGCTAAATACGACCAGGCGATAGTCCTGTGGGTGAATACTGCTTTTCATAACTGTAGTATTTTAACAAAAATCTATCTGTCTGTCAAAAATGAGTTTTGCGGCGCTTTTCGTTGCTACGGCGTTCCTTCTCGCTGCTGATTTTGTCGTGAAGTTTGCGCAGTGCGCGCTGCGAGGCCGGTAGCTGGGTAATAGCGCGAATTTCTTCCTCGATGTCAGCCAAGTCCTCGTCACTGAAATCTTCTAATCCAACATAACGCATACGAGCGCCCTTGGTGGAGCGGATCAGTTCATCAAGTTTAAGCTGAATAGCGCGACTATCGCGGTTTTGAGTATTTTGGATCAAGAATACCATCAAAAAAGTGACAATCGTCGTACCAGTGTTGATAACCAACTGCCAGGTGTCAGAGAAGTTGAAAATCGGCCCGGTGATAAACCAAACAGCTATTGAAGCGGCTGCTAGGATAAACACGCCAGCCGACCCAGCCAGCGTCGAAGCGCGCGACGAAATCTTGCGAAAACGCTCTTTCATGATTATAAGCATAACAAAAATAAGCGACATTAGTAAAGTCAGTTTAATGTAAAGATAGCTTTACATTAACCTTGTGTAATGTTATACTACTATAGTAATAATTTTAACGACACAGCTCGTTGTAGCTCCAAAAGCAGCGGGCGAGGAAAAGGAGTAAACTGATGTCTGTAGCAGTAGACATGAAAGCTTTGTTTGAAGCTGGTGTTCATTTTGGGCACAAAACTAGCCGCTGGCACCCAAAGATGGCGCCGTATATTCACTCAAAACGCCAGGATAGCCATATTATTGATTTAGCGAAGACAGTTGAGGCGCTAGACAAAGCCTTACCGTTCATCACCAAGACGGTAGCGAGCGGCAAAAAAGTTTTGTTTGTTGGCACCAAAAAGCAGGCCAAAGATATCGTCAAGGCGGCTGCCGAGTCAGCTGGCCAGCCGTTTGTGGTGAATCGCTGGATCGGCGGTATGCTAACCAATGTCACCACTACTAACGCGCAAATCAAAAAGCTGCGCGACCTCGAGCGCCGCATGGACAACGGCGATCTCGAGAAGCGCTACAATAAGCTAGAAGTTCAGCGCTACCAAGAAGAAATCGATAGTTTGAACTTCAAATACGGCGGTATCAAAGAATTGAATGGTAAGCCTGGCGCTTTAATCGTGCTCGATATGCTGGTTGATAAAAATGCTATTGCTGAAGCAGAAAATCTCGGAATCCCAGTGGTGGCAATTGCTGATACTAATGCCGACCCGAGCAAAGTTGAATATCCAATCCCAGGCAACGACGATGCGATTAAAGGTTTGCAATTGTTGCTAGATTACTTTGTAGCAGCAGTGAACGAAGGCAAGACTAAAAAAGAGGAGAAATAGGATGGGCGTATCAATTGAAGACATTAAAAAGCTGAAAGAATTAAGCGGTATTGGCCTGACCGATGCCAAAAAAGCGCTAGTTGAAGCCGAGGGCGACTTTGACAAAGCCCTCGAGGCGCTGCGTAAGAAAGGCTTGACCAAGGCCGAGAAAAAAGGCGACCGCGAGACGCGCGAAGGTCTGATCGAGAGCTACGTGCACTCGGGTCGTATCGGCGTGGTTGTCGAGGTTAACTGCGAAACTGATTTCGTGGCGCGCTTGCCAGAATTCAAGGAGTTTGCGCACCAAATTGCTATGCAGATCGCAGCGATGGCACCAAAGTACGCAACGGTCGAGGATATTCCAAGCGACGTTTACGAAGCGAAAAAGCAGGAGTTTTTGGCAAGCGACAGTTTACAAGATAAGCCAGAGAATATGCGCGAGCAAATTGTCGAAGGACAACTCAAAAAATATTTTGCCGAACAAGTCTTGTCTGAACAAGCTTTCGTACTTGACGACAACAAAACCGTCGGCGAGCTGATCAAAGAGCAAGTAGCGCTGCGCGGCGAGAATGTGCGCGTTAGCCAATTCAAGCGTATCGAGCTTGGCGGCGAATAAGCCTGCGTCTTATACAGCCAATATAACCGCTGAAATATGGCGGTTATTTTGGTATGATAAAGACATGAGCAATCAACGGCGGAATGTGGATGCGCAATTTTGAATCTGGTAGTTTTGACTTTTATAGCAATCGCGAAAAGCCAAGCGGCGGCGAGCGGGAGCGTGCGAGTGAGCTGGATGATATTGATTTGCGGCCAGAAAGTGAGGTTTTTCAAGACCACGAGCGGATTGATAGCAAGGATCTTGACGATCGGCTGATTGCTTTGCGAGACCAGCTAAGCGAAGATACAGGCGGAATTATTCATATTGATATTCCAGCTTATAGATATGATTTTGCCGACAATCCTTTCGTTGGCATGGGGCCGAATCGCACCAAGACTTACGAGATTTCGCGCTATGTGGATATAGTGTTTTTGCATCGTTTCATGTACCAAGAGATTATTGTTTGCGGGCTGCAATCGCGCAAATTTACCAACGAGATAGGGCGGGCGGCGTTTATTAAACGGATTCGCGAGACCGGCGGCTTGCCGCTAAACCAAGATGGTAGCGAGCCAGAAGTTTTGGGGCGAGCATTCGTGCCGTATATGCCATACCATACGACTGATGCGTTTTTTCGCTTGTATCATACAGTGATGCCACGGGTAGCCGAACGGCCGCACTATCCGCTAGACGTGTGGTTGATTTTTGATGAAAATGCTTATCAAGAAGTCGATGGCTCGCCAGATTTTCGCCAAGCGTATCGCTTGCGCCGGGGATTTGACCGGCGGGCTAGTTTGCTAGGAGTGGCGCAGATAAATTAGCGTTTAATGGTACAATAAAGTAAAGGAGAATATATGTTTAGTACAGATGAATATGAAGCAAAAATGACAGGCGCATTTGAGCACTTCGGCGAGGAGCTGCGCAAGATTCGCACTGGCCGGGCGCATCCAGGTATGCTAGCGGGCGTGATGGTTGAAGCTTATGGAGCTAACATGCCGCTCAATCAGGTGGCCAACGTGACAGCTCCCGAGGCACAAATGTTGCTGGTGACACCTTTTGATCCGAGCAATTTGCAAAATATCGCGGCGGCGATTCGCAATGATCAGAGCCTTGGTTTTAATCCGAGCGACGATGGCCGGGTGGTGCGCGTGCCAGTGCCAGCCTTGACTGAGGAACGCCGCAAGCAGCTGGTTCGTCAAGCGTCAGAAAAATTAGAAGAAGCGCGAATCGCTTTGCGCAACATTCGCCAAGACGGTATCAAGGACGCCAAAAAAATGAAGGAAGCTAAAGAACTGAGCGAGGACGATCTCAAAATGATCGAAAAAGAGTTTGATCGCTTGATGAATGAATTCCAAGACAAGCTAGAGGCCGCTTTCAAGGACAAAGAAAAGGATATTCTAACCATCTAATGAGCGAGAAAATATTGCCAGTACACGTCGGCTTCATTGTCGACGGCAATCGCCGCTGGGCAAAAGCTCAGGGTTTGTCGGCGCAAGAAGGGCATAGCGCTGGTTATGAAAAGTTGCGCGAAATTATCATCGATACTATCGATCGCGGCGTGCCGTATGTTAGCGCGTATATTTTTAGTACCGAGAATTGGCATCGTAGCGGCCCAGAGGTTAAGCACTTGATGAACTTGGTGGTGCAAATGTTGACGCGTGATTTGCATATTTTCGTTGAACACGGTATACGGTTAAGAGTAGCAGGAACGCGTGTGCGCCTCAGCCGCCGAGTCAAAAAAGCGATTGACGAGGCTGAAGCGGCCACCAAAGATTTGACGCACGGCACGGCAATTTTGTCACTTAATTATGGCGGGCACCAGGAAATTATAGATGCAGTCAATACCTTGCGCAAAACGCTTTCAACACATAAAAAAGTAACAGCGCAAATCTTTGAGCAATTTTTGTATACGCCAGATGTGCCGCCATGCGACTTGATAGTGCGCACCAGCGGCGAACAGCGGCTAAGTAATTTTATGCTGTGGCGCAGTGCTTATAGCGAGCTAATTTTTGTTAAAAAATCGTGGCCAGATATGACAAAACGCGACATAACCGCTATACTAAATGAGTACGCGAAACGTTCGCGGCGGTTTGGAGGGTAAAATGAGTTTAGTTTTTGGTATCATTGTTGGTATAATTGTGTTGACTATTTTAGTGGTGACGCACGAGTTGGGCCATGCTTTGGTGGCGCGGCGTTACGGCGTGCGTGTTGAGGAGTTTGGTATTGGCTTCCCGCCGGCAGCTTATAAGAAGAAGGTCAAGAAAAGCTTTTTGGGCAAAAATGTTGATTACAGTATTAACTGGCTGCCGCTAGGCGGTTTCGTTAAGTTACAAGGCGAGCATGACGATGATAAGCAGCCTGGCGATTACGGTGCAGCGACATTTTGGCAAAAAACACAAATCTTGCTGGCTGGCGTAGCAGTGAATTGGCTGAGTGCGGTGTTGATATTTACGATTTTGGCGTGGTGGGGTATGCCACCGCTTGTCGCTAATCAATTCACCGTGGCTAGCGACACGACAACTTCAGGCAAAGAAGTCAAGATAGCTGGTGTCGAGAACGACTTGCCAGCGCAAAAAAGCGGATTAAAAACTGGCGACGATATTCTGTCGGTTGATGGCGATAAGATTAAAACTCCAGATGAGCTGACCAAGAGATTAGTTCGCGACAAAGGCAAAACAGTTAAGATCCGCTACTCGCGAAACGGCCGAGAGGCAGTGCTGCCTGTAACATTGCGGTCTAGCAATGATGACAAGCGCGGTTATCTGGGCGCCAGTTTATCTCAAGAGGTCTTGATGCGTTCGACTTGGTCGGCGCCAATTGTCGGCGTAGGGCTGACTACTCAATTGACTGGGATAACTATTCAAGGGCTTGGGCAAGTTGTTTATGACGGTTTGACGGGGCTGGCTATGAAAATCGTGCCGAACGATCAGGCGCAGCGGCAGGCTAATCAAAAATTAACGACAGTTGGTAATAGTGTCGGTGGTCCGG
Source organism: uncultured Candidatus Saccharibacteria bacterium (assembly GCA_963528515.1). GTDB lineage: Bacteria > Patescibacteriota > Saccharimonadia > Saccharimonadales > Saccharimonadaceae > Saccharimonas. Next base: position 589,053 of record CAURUO010000001.1, on the reverse strand, counting down.
TAACGATATTTGGCATGTTGTTTCCGGCAGCTGGCGAGGCTGGCGGCCGCTATGTCTTGATGATTGCTGGACTAATCGCTTTGTCACTGGCAGTGATGAATATCTTGCCAATTCCGGCGCTTGATGGCGGGCGGTGGTTTGTGACGGCTTTGTTCCGCTTAATAAAGAAACCGCTCCGCAAAGATACCGAGGAGAAAATTCATGGTACTGGCTTCTTGGTTTTGATAGTATTGATAATATTAGTAACGATTTCTGACGTCGGGAAACTATTCAAATGAAACGCTGGCGGGTGGGTAATCTAAAAAAGCTTCGTTTTTCCCGGCGGCAGATACTATCGTGGATCGGCTGGACGCTGCTGGTGGCGATATCGATGGTAGCGGCTGCTTATGCGGTAGCTGGCGTTGGGCGATTGCTATTGCGGACAGGTTGGTTGGCACAAGCTAACGTATCGGTGGTTAATCTAATTTTGCAATGTTTTGTTCATATCTTGACAATTGTCGCCGTTTGCACGGTAGCTTGGCGTATCAAAAAAGCGATATCAGCCAAACAGGCCGGCGTACAGCGGTTGATTGAGTGGCGCGATATCGGTATGGCAATCGTTGGCGCGGTGGCTTATGTTGCTTTGACAGTGAGCTTGTCATTTGTTGCGCAAGCCATTATACCAGGGTTTAACCCAAACCAAGCTCAGGATGTCGGGGTGTCGGATAGGCTGTTTTCGTTAGATCTAGCGATAGCTTTTGTGGTGCTGGTGATAGTGGTGCCATTATGCGAGGAGTTAATTTTTCGCGGTATACTGTATGGCAAACTGCGTTCGGCGAAGCTGCCAGTAGCAGCTAACGTATTTTTTGTTAGCTTGCTTTTTGGGGTAGCGCATGGGCAGTGGAATGTTGGTATTGATACGTTTGCGCTGAGTTTGGTGCTTTGTACGCTGCGCGAATACACTGGATCGATTTGGTCTGGCTTTTTGCTGCACGCAATCAAAAATAGCGTGGCTTTTTATGCGGTTTATGTTGCGGCGGCGTTTTGGTAATTTGTTGATATGCGTGATTCACGGTAAAATGAGGATATTATGAGACTAAGTAAGAATTTTACTCGAACTATCAAGCAGGCGCCAGCTGACGAGGTGGCGCGTAACGCCCAGCTGCTGATTCGCGCTGGCTACGTGCATAAAACGATGGCGGGCGTTTATTCATACTTGCCACTGGGACTAAAAGTGGTTGAGAATATCAAGCAAATTGTCCGCGAAGAGATGAATAAAATTAGCAGCCAAGAATTGGTGATGAGTACGCTGCAGAGTAAGGAATTATGGCAGGAGACTGGGCGCTGGAGTGACGAGTTGGTTGATGTTTGGTTTAAGTCTAAATTGCAAGACGGTACTGAGGTTGGTTTCGGCTGGACGCACGAAGAGCCGATCGTTGATTTGCTGCGTAATTATTTGAAGAGCTACAAGGATTTGCCGATTAGCGTTTACCAGTTCCAGAACAAGCTGCGCAACGAGCTGCGCGCCAAAAGCGGTATTATGCGCGGCCGCGAGTTCGTTATGAAAGATATGTACTCGGTGCATGCTAGCAAAGACGGCTTGGATGAGTATTATAAAGCTGCGATCGATGCTTACAAGCGCTGCTACGACCGCTTTGGTATCGGCGATGAGACATATGTGACGTTTGCTTCAGGTGGCGCTTTCACTAAATTTAGCCACGAATTCCAGACGATTTGTGATGCTGGCGAGGATTATATTTATCTGCATCGCGGCAAAAAAATTGCCGTGAACGAGGAAGTTTTGGATGACGCTGTCAAGGAGCTGGGCATTGACCGCAGCGAACTAGAACGGGTTAAAACTGCTGAGGTTGGCAATATCTTTAACTTCGGTACGCAAAAGTCCGAGGAAATGCGCCTGGTCTTTACTGATGCTGACGGGGTGGAGCAGTACGCTTACATGGGTAGCTACGGTATCGGCATTACCCGGGTGATGGGCGTGATTGTTGAAAAATTTGCTGATGACAAGGGGCTGGTTTGGCCGGAGAATATTGCGCCCGCCAAAGTATATCTGGTGCAAATTGGCAGCCAGTCGCGCGCTACAGCTGACGAACTCTACCAGAAGTTGCAATCTGCCGGAATCGAAACTATCTATGACGATCGCGACGAGCGTCCAGGGGTTAAATTTGCTGATGCCGAACTGCTGGGCATTCCGTATCGGGTGACGGTCAGCGATCGCTTGCTTGATGATGGTAAATGGGAGGTGTCAACGCGTCAGACTGGCGAACAACGACTCTTGACGGCAGATGAGTTGCTTGCTACACTGAACTAATCTGAGTATTTTGTATTGGAGGGCTGGGGTTTCTCTAGACAGAGAAAGTTTCGGGCGGTATAACGAAAGGAGTAAAACTCATGAAAAAAGCATATCAGATCACCGAGGATGGAAGAAAAGAGCTTGAAGAAGAGCTAGCTGCCTTGAAGGGTCGCCGCGGCGAGATTGCCGAGAAAATCGCTGAAGCGCGCGGTTATGGCGATCTGAGCGAGAATGCCGAGTATGATCAGGCGCGCGAAGAGCAAGGCCTAGTCGAGACGCGTATTGCCGAGATTGAGGATATTTTGCAGAACGCCGAGGATATCAAGGGCGGCACCACTCACAAAGTTAGTTTGGGCAGTCGAGTGACGCTTGAATCTGGCGGTAAAATATTTGAATATACGATTGTTGGCCCGGTTGAAGCTGATCCGCTAAATGGCAAAATTAGCGATGAGTCGCCGCTGGGCGTGGCACTAATCGATAAGGTAGTGGGTGATACCGCCGCTATTAACACACCCAAAGGCGAGACTATCTACGCAATAAAAGCAATTTCATAGCTACTAACAGGGGTGTGCTATAATAAATAATTATGGCTACACTGCAAGATTATCGAAATGAACGTTTGCGAAAATTAGAAACCCTGCGTGAATTAGGCGTTGATCCGTATCCGGCGCGGTCGGAGCGGACGCATGGCTGCGGCGAGGTTTTAGCGCATTATGATGAGCTGGCGGGCCAGGAAGTGGTTGTGGCGGGTCGCATCGCTTCAATCCGCAGTTTTGGTAAGCTGGCGTTCATCAAACTGCGCGACGGGAGCGGTGAGGTGCAGCTATATTTGCAGCGTGATGATGTAGCTGAATTGGACGCTAGCCGCGGCGTATTGGGCATGAAGCAGCTGAAGCTTTTGGATACGGGTGATTTTGTCGAGGCGCGCGGAGTGATGACGACGACGCAGACTGGCGAAAAGTCGGTTGGCGTGCATGAGCTAAGGCTACTAACCAAGTCGCTCAGACCGATGCCTGAAAAGTTGGAAAACAAAGAAGAACGCTTCCGTCGCCGCTATGTCGATATGAATGTCAATCCAGAGGTACGCGAACGGTTTGTTCGCCGCAGTAAGTTTTGGCAGGCGACGCGCGATTATCTGAATAGCCACGGCTTTACTGAGGTTAATGTGCCAGTATTGGAGCATACGACTGGCGGCGCTGACGCTAATCCATTTGTGACGCATATGGACGCGCTGGATAATCAGCAGTTTTACCTGCGCATTTCTCACGAGCTGCCGTTGAAGCGGTTGGTTGGCGCTGGCTTTGAAAAGGTATATGACCTCGGGCCGCGTTTTCGCAATGAGAATTATTCAGACGAGCATTTGCCGGAGCACATCGCCATGGAGTGGTATGCTGCGTACTGGGACTGGAAGCAGGGCATGCGCTTTATGGAGGCGATGTATAAAGATGTGCTTCAAAAGACGTTTGGCACGCTGCAATTTCAGCTAGGTAAATTTAAGGTTGATATGAGCGGCGAGTGGGAAGTCTGGGATTATGCCGAGGTGATCAACAAGCACTATGGAATTGATGTGTATAATACAACGATTGAAGAGGTAGCTGCCAAGTTGAAAGCACATGGTTTGGAAGTAGAAAAGACCGATTCCATTCCGCGCAGTATTGATAAATTGTGGAAGAATATCCGTAAAGATGTGGCGGGGCCGGTGTGGTTGGTGAATACGCCGAAGTTCATCAGTCCACTTTCTAAGACCAATCCTGACAATCCGCAGACAGTGGAGCGTTTCCAGCCAATTATTGCCGGGTCAGAGCTAGGAAATGGTTTTTCTGAGCTGAATGACCCGATTGATCAGCTGAATCGTTTTGTTGAACAACAGCAGATGCGCGACGCTGGCGACGAGGAAGCGATGATGCTAGATATCGATTATGTCGAGATGTTGGAATACGGTATGCCGCCAGCGTGCGGTTGGGGTTATTCTGAGCGGGTATTTTGGATTTTTGAAGGCGTAACTGCCCGCGAGGGCGTGCCGTTCCCACAGCTAAGAAGCGAGATTGACGAGACGACGCGGGCGATTTATCCAGAAATGAAGTTATAGCTTTTGAGTTGTCGATACTATCGGTATCTTGGCTTAGGCGGCCATTTTCTCGCTATCTTCAGCTAGCTCGCCGAGCAAGATATCGATTTCATCAGACACAATATCTGCAAAGTCTGGCACATTGGCACGCACCCAATCGACGATTTGGTCGTCGCTGGCTTCTTGCATGTGCGATAGTTCTTCGGCTTGCTCTGGCGATAGCTCGAGGACGATTTCGTTGATGACGCGTTCCTCTAACGTCGATTCAAAATGGTCGGCAAGCGATTGGAAATCTTCGTCTGATAGATTGATTCCTAAATCTGCGAGGAGGCTGCGGCTTAAAATTGGCATAATGTTATCCTTTCTTTTTCTGTTTTAAGTTTAGACAAAGGTATTTTCGACGCTACGGTCTCTAGCTTGCTGGGTTGCTTCGGCTTTCTTCTTTGCAGCAATCTCGTTTTGCACGCTGGCTTCAAGGGCTTTACCGGTATTTTCGACGTCTTTTTGAGCTTGAATCAGCGACTGCGCAAGTTGCGTCTCCTGTCGCTGCAGCTCAGCTAGACGCTTATTGTAGTCGGCGATTGCTTTCTCCATATTTTCTTGTTGTTGCTGAGCCTTGATGGCTTCGTACATTGCTGCAAATTTGTTGGCGCTATCATCGGATAGCGAGTCGGCTTTTTCTTGAAGCTTAGCCGCATTCTCTCTGACCGAAACCAGGTCTGACTCCATGTTGGCGATTTCTCCAGCTTGCTGGCGCATACTATTTAGCTCGGTTCTGGTCTGCTGAAGCTGTCCGCCAATTGATTCAACTCGATTTTGCGCGTCAGCAGAAGCTCGCTCGGCGTATCGTGCTTGCCAGCTGGCCTCTTGTGAGTTTTTGCTAGCTTCGGCAGCATTCATGATGGCGCTAGCGATGCGGCGGCGTTGATCTTTTGGCATAGAGTCGACGTGTTCTTTGGCTACTACCCAAGCCTCAAACCAACCAACATTAACATTTTCATTTTGTTCTTTACGTTTACTACGCATTTCTTTACGAAGAGCTTTGCGGGCGCGGGCTTTGTCTGCACGTTCCGATAATTCGGCAATAGTGGCCTCGCGGCGCGCTTCGTAGGCGTTTTTGACGGCTTCTATGCGCCCAGTCATCCGATTCTGTCGTTTGTCTATTCTAGCTTGATATTTATACAAACGGGCTTTAGCTTTTTCAGCCCTTCTCATGCGACGTCTTTTAAGCGGGTGGTTGTCACTGAGATGAGCAACCTCGTCAAGCTTTGCCTTGCGCCGGTCATACGAGCTTTGGGCTAAGCTGTGCATAAATTTATCTTTCAAGAGGCCTGGCTGCTCCTTGGCGTTATTCCAACCCGCTGCAATTCTTTCCTTGCCCCATTGCAGTGTATTGCCAGCGCCTTTTATCATTTGACTAACTGGGTAGCGATTGCCTAGAATTTCAGCGTCAGTACGCAGCGTCTCGTTAGCTTGCACTTCGGCGGCGTTTTCAGCGCTTTCTTGGCCAGGCTCGACGTCTCCGTATTCGGCACCGCTTTCTTGACCAGATTCAGGATCGGTGCTATCGCCAGATTCATGCCTAGGTCTGAGCGACTCGTCAAATTCGGTGCCGCCAGTGAATTCTTCTATGTCTTTTTCAAGCTGTTTGGCTTGGTCTTCTGGTACTGGCGGTAGCTCTGAATCTGTCGGTCTTGGGCTTCCGCCTGCATTTACCTCAAATGATTTCGCGCGCATTTTTTTTATTCCTTTTTATTTTTGTCTGACTTTCTATACAACTTATAGCAAAAAATCACGCTTATGTCAATATTTTTAGTGTAAAATAGGCAAAAATAGCTGAGATTTTTGCTGAGGCGGTTGCAAATGCTATACTATTAAATATTATGGAATGGTGGCAGGCTATCATATTGGGTATTGTCGAGGGAGTAACGGAGTTTTTGCCAGTGTCGTCGACCGGCCATTTGACGATTGTCGAGAAGTTGATGGGTATGCGGATCAACGACCCGAGTTTGACGGCTTTTACGGCTATTATTCAAATTGGCGCTATCGCTGCAGCGATAATTTATTTCCGAGATGATATTTGGCGAGTGCTAAGCGCTTGGTGGCGCGGTTTGTGGTGGAAACGGGCGCGGCGGCAGTTTGATTACAAGTACGGCTGGGCGATTATTATTGGATCGCTGCCGATTGCGGCTATCGGTTATGCTCTCAAGAATGAGGTCGAAACAGTGCTGCGCAGTTTATGGTTTGTGGCCTTTGCGTTGATTGGTTGGAGCCTGGTGATGTGGTTAGCTGACAAATGCAGCGCTGTGCGGCGCGGCGAGCGGCAGACAACTTGGCGGGATACGCTGGCGATTGGCTTAGGCCAGTGCTTAGCGCTGATTCCAGGCGTGTCGCGCTCAGGGGCGACGATTTCGGTGGGACTATTCCGCGGTTTTGATCGGGTAACAGTGACGAAATTAAGCTTCTTTCTGGGTATTCCAGCCTTGGTGGCAGCAGGTTTGCTAGAGGCGATGACCGCTTACAAATACATTGGCGGCGGCGTCGGCTGGGCGCCAACAATTTTGGCGACAGCGGTGGCTTTTGCGGTTGGCTATTGGTCGATTGCTTGGCTGTTGAAATTTGTCGCCGGCAATGACTTTTCGTTGTTCATCCGGTACCGCATCGGTTTGGGTGTGATAATTATGTTATTGCTAATGACTGGCGCGATAACGGCAATATAAGCAGGAGGGCTGAATGATTGAAGTCAAAAACATTACTAAAATATACGGTAAAAAGAAAAATGCTTTTACGGCGCTGGATAGAGTCAGTCTGAATATCGAAGAGGGTTCGAGCGTGGCGGTTCTGGGTAAATCTGGCAGTGGTAAATCGACGCTGATGCATGCGATTTCTGGGTTAGACAAGCCGCAAAAGGGCAGGGTGCTAATTGACGGCGAGGATATTTTGCGGTTGAAGCCGCGGGCTACCGACAGGTTTCGGGCGCAGAAGATGGGTTTTATCTTCCAGAGTTTCTTCGTCGAAGGCGGCGAGAGCTGTTACGATAATGTCAGTTTGGCGTTAGAGACGGCAGGTGTGGCGAGAATCGGCCGCAAGAAACGGATCATTGAAGCTCTGAAAGCGGTTGATTTGGGTGACAAGATCAGGTCGCGCGCCAAAGACCTTTCAGGCGGGCAAAAACAGCGTTTGGCGATTGCTCGGGCGATTGTCGGTCGGCCGCAAATCTTATTTGCTGATGAGCCGACTGGTAATCTTGACTCGGCAACTTCAAAAGTGATTGAGGATTTGTTGTTTAATTATTGTAAAGAAAACAACGCTACGCTAATTATCGTGACCCACGATGAAGATTTAGCACAAAAATGTCAGCGGGTGATTCATATCAAAGATGGTAAAATCGAATCGGACTCTGCCGCTAGGAAACTGGCCGCTAAAAACCAAAGCAAAGCATTAACCAAAACTGCTGCCAAAAATAAATCGGTCAGCAAGCCAGCAAAGGAGACAAAACAATGAAAACAACTGATATTATCGCCAGAGCTGGCCGCAATTTGCGCCGTGCTAAAATGCGAACGATTTTGACTAGCGTAGCTATTGCGGTGGGCGGTTTTGCGATTATGGCTAGCTTGATGGTTGGAGAGGGCGCTAGGCAGTACGTTGATCGGATAATTAGCAGTAATATTGATCCGAATGGCTTGATTATTGCCAAAGATAAGCGGGTTGTTACCGCTGGCGCAGCTACTGGCAGCAGAAATGAACTAACTGATTACAATCCGAATGCAAAATCGTACTATGGCCAAGATTACGACACGCTCACTCAAAGCGATATCGAAAAGCTGCGCCAGCGCAAGGATCTCAAAAATGTTGAGCCGGGCTACCAGCTGCAGCCGAAATACGTGACTTTTAGCGTAAAAGGCGACAAAAAATACGTCGCTCAAGTCATGATGCGCGATAATAGCTTGCAGCTAGAGACTGCGGCTGGTCGCGAGATCAAATCGGGGACAAAACTAGCGCCAGACGAAGCGGTCATACCAGAGAGCTACACTGAAAAATTAGGTAAAACAGCGGCAGAAGTGGTTGGTTCGACACTAACAATTACCGTTAGTCAGCAACCTCAGCAGGTAGATAGTGCGACAATTCAGCGGGTATATGCCGAGGAAGGCGAAACTGGCGTGAAAGAGTTGCTAAGCGGTAAAACGCTAAATAAACAGTTTAAAATTGCGGCAGTTATCAAGAAATCGCCAGATCAGATGGTTAACCGGCCGAATTTGTACATTGACTCGAGTGCTGCTAAGGAGTTAACTGATTTTAGCACCGCCGGAACGGATTCTTATCAGAAATATATTTTTGCTAATGCGACTGCCACTGGCGGTAAAACTCCCGAGGAGGTTCGCGACAGCTTGAAAAATGCCGGTTATCCGTCGATGACTTCGAAAGACGTGCAGAGTATGATTTTTACTTTTGTGAATATATTGCAAACCATTGTCATGGGGTTTGGTATCTTGGCATTGGTAGTCAGCGTGTTCGGTATTGTTAATACGATGTATATCTCGGTGTTAGAGCGGACGCAGCAGATTGGTTTGATGAAGGCTCTGGGCGCGTCGAAACGCGACATTGCCCGGCTGTTCCGTTACGAGGCGGCATGGGTCGGTTTCTTGGGCGGTATGCTTGGCGTGCTGGGTGCCTGGGGAGCTGGTATGCTGGCTAATCCGGCAATTTCTAATGCGTTGAGTCTGGGCAAATATAGTTTGCTGATTTTCCAGCCGATAAACGCCGCCGTTGTAGTGTTGGCGCTGATGCTGGTGGCGATCGTCGCTGGCTGGCTGCCGAGCCGCAAGGCGGCGAAACTTGACCCGATTGAGGCGCTGCGAACGGAGTAAAGTTCTCGTGATAGTGCGCTGGTTGTAAATAATAAAGCTGTAGCGCGCCTTATCGTGAGATGATATACTAAAGCTATGCTAGATATTCGCTATATTCGAGAAAACGCCGATCGCGTGCAAGAATCGGCAAAAAATAAAGGTTACGATATATCAATTGCCAGCTTGCTAGAAACGGATAAGCGCCGTCGCGAACTGCAGCAGCAGGTTGATGAACTGCGCACGCAGCGCAACGAAATTGCTAGCCAGATGAAGGGCGGCAAGCCAGCGCCAGAATTAGTCGAAAAAGGCCGGTCGCTGAAGGGAAAGCTAGCAGAATTAGAAAGCGAATTGCATGATGTTGACGCTGATTTCCAAGCGCAGATGGACGCCGTGCCTAATGTAACGCTCGAGGACGTACCGCTGGGCGGCGAGGAAGATAGCGTGGAGATTAAAACGTGGGGTGATAAGCGCCAATCTGCCGAGGATCATTTAGATTTTGCAACTGGCCGCGGTTGGCTTGATTTTGAGCGCGGTGCCAAGGTAGCCGGTACGAAATTCTACTACATCAAGGGCGATTTGATGCTGCTAGAGAACGCGATTTATCAGTATGCGCTGAATTTGTTGATTTCTAAAGGATTTACGCCGATGACGGTGCCGCATATGGTGTCGGGCCGGGTGGCGCGTGGTTCTGGTTTTGCCCCGAAGAGCCACAAGGAAAGTAATGAGTATTTCATCGACGGCGAAGACGTCATGTTGATCGGCACGGCCGAGGCGCCGCTGACTGGCTTTCATGCCGATGAAATCATCGATGAGAAAAAACTGCCGCTGCTCTATGCTGGCTATAGTCCTTGCTATCGTAAGGAAGCGGGTGCAGCTGGTAAGTTTAGCCGCGGACTGTTCCGCGTGCACCAGTTCAATAAGTTGGAAATGTATATTTTCTGTACGCCAGAACAATCAGCTCAAATGCACGAAAAGATCTTGTCGATCGAGGAGGAAATTTGGCAAAACCTAGGTGTGCCGTACCATGTGGTGAATATTGCGGCGGGCGACCTCGGTGCGCCAGCAGCCAAAAAGTATGATGTCGAGTACTGGTCGCCAGTCGATAACCAGTATCGCGAATTGACTAGCTGCTCGAACTGTACTGATTTTCAGGCGCGTAACCTCAATATTCGCGTGCGCCGCAGCGACGGCTCGCTGCAGGTACTGCACACGCTTAACGGTACAGCGGTGAGCTTGGCGCGCTCGCTAGTAGCAATCATCGAGAATTACCAGACCGATGACGGTAAGCTGCGCGTGCCAGAGGTACTGCGGCCATATCTGGGTAATCGCGAGGAATTGTGATGAAGCGAGTGGTTCGCCAAGTCTCGCGCAGCGGTTACCAGAAACTTGCTAAACCGTTGCTTTTTCGACAACACCCAGACAAAGCGCATGAGGGTATGATCAAAGCAGCGCGAATGTTGCACCGAGTGCGTGGCGAGAATATTTTGCGGGTCTGGAATTATCGAAATTCGCGGCTCGAGCAGGAGATTTTAGGCCTAAAATTCAAAAATCCGCTAGGAATGTCAGCTGGGCTGGACAAGAACTTCGACTTGCCGCCAATAGCTAAGCGGATTGGCTTAGGTTTCGAAATTGGCGGCTCAACTACTGCGCAGGTTTGCGCGGGCAATCCGCGGCCGTGGTTTCGCCGCTTACCGAGCGAGAAATCGATTGTAGTTAACGTCGGCTTGGCAAATAACGGAGTCGCTCGCAATATACAACGGATTAAGCGGTATCCGCGGCGGCTGTGGCGCGATTTCCCGTTGAGCGTGTCAGTTGCTAAAACCAATAACCCCGAAAATGTTAGCGATACCGAAGCGATTGCCGACTATTGCCAAAGTTTGCGCCAGCTAGAGGCAGCTGGTTGCGCGCCGTTGTACGAAATCAATATTAGCTGTCCGAATACTTATGGCGGCGAGCCGTTTACGACGCCAGCACGGCTGGATAAATTATTGACGGCGGTAGATGACTTGCGCTTAACGCGGCCAATTTTCGTTAAGATGCCGACAGATAAAAAGTGGCCGGAATTTATGAAGCTGCTAGCAGTAATTGATCGGCATGAGGTCGCTGGCTTAACGATTGGTAATCTAGTCAAGGACCGCTCGGCGCTGCGTAATTCAAAATTGCTGGATAACGAGGTTAGGGGAAATCTCAGCGGCCAGCCGGCGCGGGAACTTACTACTGGCTTAATTTTCAAAACTTATGCTAAATACCGCGATCGTTTTGTGATTATCGGTGTCGGCGGCGTGTTTACTGCCGAGGATGCTTACGAGAAGATTTGTGCTGGTGCGAGCCTAGTAGCTATGGTGACGGCGCTAATGTTTGAGGGGCCGCAGGTTGTCGGCGAAATTAACGAAGGCCTAGTTAAGTTGCTTGATCGCGATGGCTTTCAGAATATTACTGAGGCGATTGGTAGCGCTCACCGCGGCTAAATGCTATAATTAAAATACATTATCGGTTTAACGAAAGGGGTCAAAGTGATTGCAGATATTGATATAACTGGCGTAGGCGGTTACGTTTTGGATGAACCGACGAAAAAGTATATTAGTAAGAAAATCGGCAGATTAGATCGCTTAGTGACGCGGCATGCTCGCAAAACTATGAGTGCTTCGGTGAAGATCGAGGAAGTTAATCGCGATAACGGCAACAAATATGAAGTCGAAGTGATTATTAACGTGCCGGATCAGGTTATTAAAGCCAAAGATTCGACAATGAATGTTATGGCAGCAACTGATATCGTCGAGCGCAAGCTAGCCGGGCAGCTTCGCAAGTACAAGCAAAATTTGTTAGCTCATGTTGGCCGGCGCGATATACTGGCGCGGTTCAAACGCGGTTTTGACCGCGAAACACAGTAGCGATTTAGTAGCAGCCTCTTCCAAAACTCCCCGAAAACAGTTATAATTAGGGGAGTTTTTGGAAAATACCTGAAAGTGAGGGAAATTTGACGTTATGGCGATAACACAACAGAAGGTGCTGACGAAGGTTTTCGGTGACCCGCAGAAGCGGATTTTGCGGCGTTTACAAAAGAAAGTCGACGAAATTAATGCGCTTGGCCCGAAATACAAGAAACTATCTGACGAGGAATTGGCTGGCCAAACCGATGTTTTGCGCAAGCGTTTGCAGAAGAAATCTGTGACGCTTGATACGATTTTGCCAGACGCTTTTGCGGTGGTGCGCGAGATGGCCGATCGAACAATCGGCGAGCGCCATTACGATGTGCAGCTGATTGGTTCAATGGTGCTGCATGAGGGTAGTGTGGCCGAGCTGAAGACTGGCGAGGGTAAAACTTTGATGTCGACGCTGGCGGCTTATTTGAATGCGCTTGAAGGCAAAGGTGTACATGTTGTAACTGTCAATGATTATCTAGCGCAGCGTGATGCTGGCTGGATGGGGCAAATTTATAATGCGTTAGGTTTATCGACCGGCGTGATCATCAATGAGGCTTCATTCTTGTACGACGAAAATTATGACAATGAAGCGCATACTGATCCGCGCATGAAGAAGCTTCGTCCGTGCACCCGTAAAGAAGCTTACCAGGCAGATGTTACTTATGGTACTAATAATGAATTCGGCTTTGATTATTTGCGCGACAACATGGTTAACGATATCGAGCTTGTGCGCCAGCGCGATTTGAATTTTGCGATTGTCGACGAGGTGGACTCGATTCTGATTGACGAAGCGCGAACGCCGCTGATTATTAGCGCGCCAGCAGCCGAAAACCCCGATAGCTATTATCAATTTGCCAAGATTGCGGCGAAGTTGACGCCAGAGGATTATACCTTGGAAGAGAAGCGCAAGCAGGTAGCTCTTACTGACGAAGGCGTCGAGAAAGTCCAAAAAATGCTAGGTATAAAAAACTTATACACGCCAGAGTATGTGCGCAGCGTTTATCACATGGATCAAGCTTTGCGGGCGCAAACGCTGTTTCATCGCGACAAAGACTATGTGGTGACAAACGACGGCGAGGTGATAATCGTCGACGAGCACACTGGTCGGCTCAAGCAAGGCAACCGTTATAGCGAAGGTTTGCACCAGGCGATTGAAGCCAAAGAAGGCGTACCAGTATTGCAGGAAAGCATGACGCTGGCGACGATTTCCTTTCAGAATTACTTCCGACTGTACAAAAAACTTAGCGGCATGACTGGTACTGCTTTCACTGAGGCTGAAGAGTTTCAACAAATTTATTCGCTTGACGTAGTGGTGGTGCCGCCGAACAAACCAATTACTCGCCAGGACCACCAGGACCTAATTTACAAGACTGAGAAAGGTAAGCTGAAGGCGGTGGCCCAAGCGATTAAAGAATATCACGATGAAGGCCGTCCGGTGTTGGTCGGCTCTGGTTCAATCGCTAAAAACGAAATGATCGCCAAATATTTGGATAGCGAAGGTATTAAGTACGAAATTCTAAATGCCAAGAACAACGAGCGCGAAGCAGAGATTATCTCGCATGCTGGCGAAAAGGGCGCGATTACGCTAGCTACTAATATTGCTGGGCGCGGCACCGATATTAAACTTGGGCCGGGCGTCAAAGAACTGGGCGGTCTAGTAGTCATTGGTTCAGAGCGCCACGAATCGCGCCGGATTGATAATCAGCTGCGCGGCCGCGGCGGCCGGCAGGGAGACCCGGGCGATACGCAGTTTTATGTTTCGACCGAGGACGATTTGATGCGTATCTTTCAGGGCGAGCGGATTGCTAATGTGTTAGAACGTTTAGGTGTCGATGAAGAAACGGCAATCCAGAATCGTGCCGTCAGCAAGACATTGGAGGCAGCGCAGAAGCGAGTCGAAGGCTATAACTTTGATACGCGCAAAAATGTTGTTCAGTACGATAATGTTATTAATCGCCATCGCAAAGTTGTTTACACGGTGCGCCGCAAAATCCTTGAAGGCGATAATATCAAACCAGAAATTCAGCGTTTGCTGCGGGCGATGGTTAATAAATTAACAGAGGTGCCGGCCAAGAATAATCCAAAATTTGTCGAAGAATTCGCAGAGATTATCCCGCTGGAGGTCGACGAAATTGAAAAAATTGGCGCGATCAAAAAAGATAGTCAGCGCCGCGATAAAGCGTTAGCTGCTGCACAAAAAATGTATACAGCCAAAGAAAGAGAGCTCGGCGACGATCTAATCCGCGGGGTTGAGCGCGAAGTTTATCTGCAAGTACTTGATACGCTATGGATGCAGCACCTCGAAAATATGCAGCATTTGCGCGAAGGTATTCACTGGCGCAGCGTCGGCCAGCGCGACCCGCTGGTTGAATACCGCAGCGAGTCGCAGAAGCTGTTTGATAGCTTGCAAGCGACATTGCGCGAGGAAGTCTTGCGTGCTATTTATCATGTGCGCGCCACTGACGCTATTAGCCGCGAATCAATTGACGATGACCACCAAACGGAATTGACGAAGCTTGCCGAGACTTCGGTCGAGCATGGAGTCAACGAAATCACTGGCGGCGAAGAGAATCGCGATCACGATTTCGGCGGTTCAATAAAAAGAGCTGCCTCGACCGCCGAAACTAATCATAGGCGCAACGTTGCCCGCAAAAAGAAAAAGGCCAAGCGCCAGAATCGAAAAAAGAGCCGCTAGATGAAACACACAGTAACAGAAGTACGGCTCGACAATGGTTCGCGTGGGCTGCTTATTGACGTGCCTGGCGCAACAGTGATGAGCTTCCAATTTCAATTCCGCGCTGGCAACCGCTATGTTGGACGCAAAAATATTTATGAAACCGCTCATGTGATGGAGCATATGTCGTTTGGCGCTAATGCTAAGTTCTCTAGCGAGCATGCTTACGAAGCAGAATTCACCAAAAATGGCGCGTATCATAATGCTTGGACAAGCGACTTATCAATGGTGTATGTAGCTGATTGCGCTGATTTTGAATGGGACCGGATTTTAGAATTGCAGCAAGTGGCGATTTGCCAGCCTCACTTTCAGCAAGAATCGCTAGAGGCTGAAAAGGGTAATGTTCGCAGCGAACTAACTGGGTATTTGAATAATCACGGCCGTGTGCTTTGGCCGAAAGTTCAGCAGCTGCTGGGCGAGGACGTTTATACGTTTTGGCAGCGTTTGCGGACGATTAACAATATCACGCTTGAGGATATTCAGCGTCACCACCAAAAAACTCACACCTCGGATAATATGCGCTTTGTGATTGCGGGCAAGCTCGATGGCCGGCGCGAGCAGATTAAAAATATGCTTGAGGGCTGGGAGTTGCCGCGCGGCGAACGTTTCACAGTGCCGCGCGATGTTTTGAAAAAGGCTGACCCGACTCTGATTAAGCGCAAGGAAGCGACTAATCTGACCTTTGGTTGGAGCATGTCGCTGCCGCGCGAAATCAATGACGCTGAACTAGAGGCGATGTCGTGCTTGAATCATATCTTGACCGGAACGATGCACTCGCGTATCTTCGGTGCTGCCCGCAAAAAGGGTTTGGCTTACGGCATGTTTAGTGAAGCTAGCGCCGGTTTTTATGATAGTAGCTGGGATTTTGGCGGGCAGGTCAATGTCGAGACCGCCGACCAGCTTTTCGACATTATCGCTTGCGAAGTGCGGGCGGTGCTCGACGGGCAGATTAGCGAAGAAGAACTGTCGGCAGCGCAGTCCTACGCGCTAGGGCGTCACCAGATGGGGGCGCAGACGGTTGCGCAGATTAGCAATTTCTATAGCGGGCGCTATTTCGGCGATGGTTTTGTCAAGGATTATGAGCGCGTGCCCGAAGCAATCCGCAACATCACTCGCGAACGGATGATCGCGACAGCGCGCGAATTTATCGGCGCGGACACCTGGGTGCTGGCTGGTGTCAGTGCTAGCGATCAGAAATCACTGACGCGGCTAAATGATAAGCTAGAAAAGCTGTTTTAGAATAATAATTTCAATCAAAAGTAAAATGCTCCGCCGCCGACCCAGCGAAGCATTTTACTTGCTCAACGTTGGGTGGGCGACGGAGTTGGCGTCTCCGTCTCTGGGGTGCTGGCAGAGCCGACAATCCGATCATAGTCGGGTCTGTGGACCCTCATCAGGACGAACTTGCCGGCATTGCCGTTGGCGAGGACCTTCTGCAATACTCCCGCCAAGCCCTCGTTCACTGAGGGTGTGACAGTGAATTCCTGCAGGCTCGTGGTACATTTCGCTGGCCACCAGCCAAATCGAAACGATGGCCGGCAGTCGCGGCTAAACTTCTCGTCAACCTTGTACCCCGCGGCGGACCACGAGGTATTATCGAGACTGAGCGTCATAGTCGACGCTTCGTTATCAGGAATGATAACGAACTCAATGTTAGCCAGTGGAATTTCAATAATCTCGCTGGCTCCATTGTCATGTTGGAAGCCTACCAAGAGGGCGATACCACCCTGGAATTGCGCCTGTCCACTGACGTGGAACAGGCTTCCGTTAACGGTCATATTTCCCGACAGGGTTAATGACTTGTCACCTACGGACAGTGGGTAAGAAACTCCACTGTCCATGCCATAGAACGAGGCGGCTTCTGCAAAGGTTGCTGTTCGTTCTCTCTCAGTGTACGGCATCGTCTCGCCATACACGGCGAGGTTTGCCAATACATAGAGCACGATTATGATGAATGCCGTGATAGTAGTAAATCTGGCGAACCCGTCGCCTTCGTTAGATGTAACAGTGGCGACACAGATTGCGAGAAAGAATCCAACGATGGTACAAACCACCGCTGTGAGGAGCCACCACATGGCAGCCCTCCTTCCTATGATAAACGGAAACGTTCTATCTCTCGCGGGTCGGCGCAAAAGATTAATATATATATATCAATAAATGATTTTGTTGTCAAATCAACGCGTGAAATACTGGTATTTTAGCGGGTTGGGCGCGTGCTATAATAGTCGATATGAAGATTATTATCGCTGGCTACGGCGTAGAAGGTATATCAAATCTGATATATTTCCGGCAGAAATTTCCTGACGCGGAGTTTGTGGTGGCTGATGAACGTCCGGCGGATAAACTGCCGGCTATTCCGAGTGGCGTTAGGTTGATTTCTGGCAAAAATGCCTTCAGCGAACAGCTGGGCGATGCTGATTTGGTGGTGCGGACGGCTAGTTTGCCGCCGCGTAACATCAAGACTAGCGGCAAGATTTGGTCGGCAACCAACGAGTTTTTTGATAAATGTCCAGCGCCGATTATTGGTGTAACGGGAACGAAGGGCAAGGGGACAACGTGCAGTTTGATTGCCTCGGTTTTGCAGCAAGCCGGGCAAACGGTACATCTGGTCGGCAACATCGGCGTGCCGGCGCTGGACGTCTTGCCGAAGATTAAAAAAACTGACATTGTCGTTTATGAATTGTCTAGCTTTCAGCTGTGGGATCTAGAAAAATCGCCGCACATTGCGGTGGTGCTAATGATCGAGCCGGATCATCTGAATGTCCATACGGATTTCGCCGACTATCTCAATGCCAAGAAAAATATTCGCCGCCACCAGCGTCTTGGCGATGTTTGTTTATATCACCCAATGAATAAATATTCACAGGAAGTGGCTGCTATGCCATTTGACGGGCTATTAGATAGGCAAGGTCATGCAATGTGTGAATACTGCGGAGATGATGCGCTAGATTTCGCGCAGCGCTATGCTATTCCCGACGATGACCAAGTTTATGTCCAGGATGGCTACTTTTGCGTGCAGAATCGGCAGATTTGCAGCACCGATCATTTGCGCTTGCCGGGCGCGCACAACCTCGAGAACGCCTGCGCAGCAATGAGCGCGGTGACGGAACTGCCGATCGCCGTGACCGATGAGCAATATGCTGCCGGACTGGAGAGTTTTACAGGATTGCCGCACCGTCTGAAATTCGTTGCCGAGAAAAATGGCGTGAAATATTACGACGATAGTATTTCGACCACGCCCGGTAGCGCCATCGCCGCGTTAAAAGCTTTCACGGAGCCAAAAATTTTGATTTTGGGCGGCTCTGACAAGGGTGCGGACTATACGGAATTAGCGCAGGAAATCGCCAGGCAGCAAATGCGAGCGGTGATTGTCAACGGCGCTAATGCCAGTGAAATTATCGAAATTTTGCATAAAAATAAGGTATCTTGCCGGGTTGTCCATCTGGAAATGGCGCCGATGCTAGCGGTTGTCGAAACGGCAGCCAATCAGGTGCAATCTGGCGATGTGGTGATTCTCAGCCCAGCCGCCGCTAGCTTCGATATGTTCAAGAGCTATAATGATCGCGGCGAGCAGTTCGTGGCGGCGGTGGAGAAGCTTTAGTACCGTTATATGCCAATATATGGTAAATTCTAGTATTGCTAGCGGGGGCTAGATAGCTAAGCTAACTTAGCAAAATCGCTAATCCGCTTGGTAATAATTGCAGTAGGTTCAAGAATGCGGCATTGCGGGAAAAGGCGTTGTAACCGTCTCTTAAGCGCCAGATAATGCGTGCAGCCTAGAACAATAACATCGCTGCCTTCCGCAACACTGGCCGATACCTCATCAAGTATAATGTCGTCGGCCAAACCTTGATCGATCATCTGCGCCCACGCGTGAGTGTCTGGCGTGTCGATGCGAACGCCAGTAGCATATTCACTGATAAGCGCGCGCAGACGCTGGCTGTGTTTGGTGGCGTTTGTCGCCAGCATGGTAATATGATGTGATTTGGTCAGGATGACGGCCGATTTGATCATCGGTTCAAAGCCCATAAAGCATACGTCTGTGTAACGTTGCCGCAGCGAGCTAATCGCGTTAGTCGTGGCGGTATTGCATGCTATAACAATAATGTCGCATGATAGTATCGGCTGGATGGCGGCATCGGTTAGCGTGATAATCTCTTCCGGTGAACGATTGCCGTACGGTGCGTGCTCGCGGTCGATCGCCGTGATGTACGAATGCTGCGGTAGTAATTTTTTCAGCCTCTTTGCTACTAATTTGCCGCCAGTTCCCGTATCAAATATGCCGATCTTCATACAAAAAGTATAGCAAAACCGCCGTAACGATATCTACGACAATGCCAGAGCTCGCAGTTTTGGCAGATTTGAAACGCCGAAATTGCTGCTTATTGCTGTTAATACTGCTATAATAAGCAGGAATAGGCGCGAGTCTTGAGATAGTATCTAATCGGAGGGTTTATGGATCAACAGCCGTACCAGCAATACCAACAGTATCAGCAGCCGCTGCAATCGCAGGCACAAACCAAAGGCCAGCTTGCCGTAGCGCGGGCTCGCAATGCGCAAGATAATGTCGTTCTGACAATAACTATCATTATCTTTTGTTTCTTTGCGGCTAGCTATTTTATCTATACAACATTCCAGGAAATGTCAACAGACAATGCTGGACACCACGTTGAGTTATCGTTCAGCGATGGCGTGATTGCTGTATTGCTGGCGATAGTTTTTATGATTATGGGATTGGGTATGCTGCTAGGTATTGGCATGTTCATGGTGCGGATGATGCGCCAGCAAATGCTGGGTAATGCCTTGCAGGTTGAATATAGCGCTTACGCGTGGTTACGCGATTGGGCTAACCAGGTATCGGCTGATTTAGAGATGCCGCAAGTCGAGATCTTCATCACCCAGAATCCAGTGATGAATGCTTATGCTTTTGGTTTTGCTAGGCCATATTCTATCGTGCTGCATTCTGGATCAATTCGTTATTTGACCGAAGATGAATTAAAGGTGATTGTTGTACATGAAATGGCACATATCAAATACCGCCATGCTAACGCTAACGTGTATTTGATGCCGTTTTTGTCGATTCCGATTATCAGCGTATTGGGTAGTTGGATTTCTGGATTCTGGCACCGCCGCGCCGAGCTGACTGCCGACCGCTTAGCTTTGATGTATCTAGGCGACAGCGAATTGGTCAAGAAATCGCTGATCAAGGTGCATGTCGGACCTGATGCGGCAGACAGCATGAACGAAGTGGCGCGACAGTGGATGCAGTACACGGCCGAGCGTCCGATGAATCATTTTGCGCAAACCTTTAGCGATCATCCGTTTTTGGTGCGCCGGTTGAGCCAGATTGACTATTGGAAGGGTGTGGTTGAGCCGCAAAATCAGCCGCAGAGCGTTGTGCCAGCTGCTGCTCAGCCTAATGTTTCTGAACCCGCTGAATCAGAACCTACTACCGAGCCGACAACCGTAGAGTCAACTTCTACCAAGAAATCAACTCGCCGCAAATCAGGTGACACCAGCCAAAATCAAGACGAGACTACTGCCTAGGTTCTATGCAGCCGTTACGAAAACAAGCTGAGGATCTCCGCGCCCGCGTGGCTAGTGCTTGCCAGGCTTTGCATATTGACGCTCGCGCTGAAGAGCTGGCAGTGCTTGATGAACAGCTGGCCGATTCGAATGTCTGGGCGAATGTCGAGCGGGCGCAGATGCTGACGCGGCAGGCGGCGAGCTTGCGTTCGCAAATTGAGCCGTGGCAGATTTTGCGTTCACAAGTCTCGGATATAATCGAACTGATGGATCTAGGTGACGATTCGATGCTGACAGAATTCACCGAGCAGCTAGCAGCTCTCGAAGCAGAATACCAGGAGCGTCGCAAAGATTTGCTATTCTCAGGCGAATACGATAATCGAGCGGCGATTCTCAAGTTGAGCGCTGGCGCTGGTGGTACGGATGCGCAGGATTGGGCAGAAATGCTAGAGCGAATGTATCTGCGCTGGGCTGAAAAGCATGATATGCAGACCGAGCTAGTCGAGCGTTCGACAGGCGAGGAGGCCGGCATCAAGAATGCGACATACATTATCCGCGGTACTTTCGCTTACGGCAAATTGCGCAGTGAACACGGGGTGCACCGGCTGGTGCGTCTCAGTCCGTTTAACGCTGATAATTTGCGGCAGACTAGTTTTGCACTGGTCGAAATCATGCCGGAAATGGACGCGCCAGGCGAGGTCGAAATCGACGACAAAGATTTGCGAATTGATATTTATCGCAGCGGCGGCAACGGCGGGCAAGGAGTCAATACAACTGATTCCGCAGTGCGCATCACCCACTTGCCGACAGGTACGGTAGTGGCGATCCAAAACGAGCGCAGCCAGCTCCAAAACAAAGAAACCGCGCTAAAAATCCTCAAAAGCCGCTTAGCGCAAATGCAGTTAGAACAACGCGCCGAAACGCTAGCTGATCTGCGGGCAGGCGAGTCGGCTAGTTGGGGTGCGCAGATCCGTAATTACGTGCTTCACCCTTACACATTAGTCAAGGATACGCGTACTAAGTTCGAGACGCATAACGCCCGCGGCGTGCTAGATGGCGACATTGACGGTTTTATCGAAGCATATCTCGAGCAGCAAGCAGCGACCGAGTAGCTGGCTATCGCTATAAACTAGCTTATGCTACAATAGGTAGTGATGATTCTGTTAGATAGAGTGACCAAGGTGTATGGTAAGGGCAGCAAGCCAGCGCTCGACCGCGTTAATCTGCATGTTGAGCCGAACGAGTTCGTGATCATCGTTGGGACGAGTGGAGCTGGCAAATCGACCTTGCTCAAATTATTGACGCGCGAAGAAAAGCCGACTAGCGGCAAGATTGTCGTTGGCGGTATTGATTACGACCAGCTCAAGGACAAGCATATCCCGTTGCTGCGCCGCAAAATTGGCGTAGTTTTTCAGGATTTTAAGTTACTACCGAACCGGACGGTATTCGAAAATGTGGCTTTTGCGCTAGAAATCGCCGGCATGACTAACCGCGAAATTAAAAATACTGTACCAAAAGTGATTGACCTGGTGGGTCTAAAGGGTAAGGAAAAGCAGTTCCCGCACCAGTTGTCGGGCGGCGAACGCCAACGAGTAGCGATTGCCCGAGCGGTAGTGCGCCAGCCAAAGATTCTAATCGCTGACGAGCCAACGGGTAATCTCGATCCAAAGCACAGTTGGGATATTGTCCGCCTGCTTGAGAAGATTAACCGGTATGGCACGACTGTTATACTTACAACACATAATGTCGAGATTGTCAATAGGTTAAAGCGCCGCGTTATCACTGTTGACCACGGCAAGATTACTAGCGACCAAGCGCAGGGGAGTTATCGGCAATGAGACGAGACAAAGTCAAGACAGCGGCTGCCAAAAAGAAAAGCCGCCGCGAGGACAAAAAAAATACCGGTGCGCGCGCCTTGACCAGACAAAGGCGCAGCCGCCAGCGCAAATGGCTGACTTTCGTGCGAATGTGCCGCTACGGCGTCAATAATTTCACTCGTAATGCTTGGCTAACCATTGCGGCTACCGCGGTGATGACGATTACACTGTTGATTATCTTTACTACAGTGGTGGCGCGTAATATTTTGGCAGACTCGGTAACAGAGCTGAGCAAAAAAGTCGATATGTCAATTTATCTCAAAACGGGTACCACCGAAGAGCAGGCTAAACCGATTATTGCCGATTTGCGCAAACTGCATAATGTCGAGCGCGTTGAATTCGTTTCCTCGGAAAAAGCGCGCCAACAAAGCGCCGAAGACAACAAAGCCGACCAAGATATACTAGATGCCCTTAATCAAGCTGCCAATAAAATGCCAGCAGTGATTCGCGTTAATCTAGAGAATATCAATGACACCGACAGTCTTAGCGACTTTGTCAAAACTAATAAGCCGCTCAAAAAAATTATCGATGATAAGCGCGAACCGTCGTTTGCTGGCGACCGGCGCGACGCTATCGAAAATATCGGCCGCTGGACAGATTTTGCGCAGCGGGCTGGTTTAGCGGCGAGCGTTCTCTTCGTCGTAATATCTTCGTTGATTGTTTTTAATACCATTAGAATGGCAATATTCAACCGTAAAAGCGAGATCGAGATGATGAAACTCATCGGTGCTGATAAAAGCTTTATCCGCGGCCCGTTTTTGGTAGAAGCGATGGTGTATGGTTGTATTGCTGCTGTTGTAGCGACCGCTATAGGGGTAGGGGTTTTTGCGACGATTTCTGGCAAATTACAGGCTTATGGAATTGCTGCTGTAGCTACGTCGCACTTTCTGGTAAATAATTTGCTGCTGGTCTTGCTAAGTATGATGTTGTTAGGCTCGTTGATTGGGATTATTTCCTCGACACTGGCTACTCGCCGTTATCTCAAATTGTAGAGTAATTTACGAAAGGGGGTGCTTATTCGACGTAGCTTTATTGACAAAGCGGTAATGCTTTGTTACGCTAGAGGTATGAAACATAGGTCCACCACACCAGTTTCGTCAAGGCGGCACGTTGCGAAGTCGTCAATCGTCGCAGCAGCTGTTTTGGTGAGCGCAAGTATACCGGTTGCCTTCGCGCAAAACGTGTTGGCCGACCAGTACGACGAACAGGTCAAAAAACTTCAATCAGAAGCTGATTCATATCAGCAGCAGGCGGCGACGCTTGGCGCGCTGGCGTCAACGCTGCAAGCGCAGCTTGATGTATTAACCAAGCAAAAAAATGAAATCCAAGCGCAAATTAATACTAGCCAGGCTAAGCGCGATAAGCTTGAGAAAGATATCGCTGCTACCGAAAAGAAAATCGAGATTAACAAAGAAGCTCTTGGTGAAATTGTTGCCGATATGTACGTTGATAGCTCAATCTCGCCGCTCGAGATGCTGGCTAGCAGCAAAAACATCGGCGATTACGTTGACAAGCAAGAATACCGCTCGTCAATGCAGGACAATCTGAGCACCAAGATTAAACAGATTAAATCGCTCAAAGCGCAGCTCGAAAAGCAGAAAAAGCAAGTCGAGAACGTACTACGCGACCAGAAGTCGCAAAAAGCCGCGCTAGCTGCCAAAGAGGCTGAACAGGCTAAATTAGTTTCGGACACGCGCGGCGAAGAATCAGCTTACAATAGCTTAGTTGCCAAGCGTAACAGCGAAATCAGCAGTGTCCGCGCTCAACAGGCTGCCGCTATGGCTGCAGCTGCCCGTGCTTCAGGATCTACTAATATTGGTACTGGCTCGGCTAGCGGTGGCGGATATCCGTCGGTTTGGGCTAATGCCGAGCAAGATACGATCGTTGATAACTGGGGTCTCTATAACCGCGAATGCGTCAGCTACACCGCCTGGAAAGTAGCCAGCACTGGCCGTTATGTGCCGCATTTTGGTGGGGCGGGTAACGCTAATCAGTGGCCGAGCACAACGTCTCGCTATGGTATTGCAAACGGCCCAACGCCAAAAGCTGGCTCGGTAGCTATTCAGTATGTTGGCGCTTACGGTCACGCTATGTATGTCGAAGCAGTTAATGGTGATGGTACGATTACTGTTAGCGACTACAACAACAATATCGACGGTTTAGGCTGGGGTCGCTATCACTACTACACGCGTTCAAGTGCTGGGCTAACTTATATATATTTCTAGCGAGATTAATATAATAATCAGTAAATTATAGCGTACTCAGCCAGAGTGCGCTATAATTATGATTATGGCAAACGAACAGGGAGTTGAAGATAAGGGACGGAAGCCTCGGCAGCGGAAGGTTTCACAGGGTGTTTTCTTGGCGTCGTTGGTCTTGGCGATAATCGTATCGTTTGCAGCCGGTACGCGCAGCGAAGAAATCTATCAGATAGCAGCGCCGATTTTTGGCATCAAGGTGGCTAAGCAGCCGCTTGATACCGAGGTGATGAAAGAAGCTTATCGTCAACTAGCAGCGAATTATGACGGTGATTTGGATGCTAATAAGCTGTCTGACGGGGCGGCTCGCGGCATGGTTAAAGCGGTCGGCGACGACTACACGACATTTCTAGATAAGGAAGAAGCGGCAGAATTTAACAAAAGTCTAAACGGCGAAGTTTCTGGTATTGGTGCCGAAATCGGCGTGCGTAATTTGCAGCCGACGGTACTCAGAGTTCTCGATGATTCTCCAGCCAAGAAAGCTGGCCTTAAAACGGGCGATATCTTTGTGGCTGTGAACGGTACGTCAGTAGCGGGCGAAACGGCTAGCGGCGTGGCTGATAAGGTTACTGGCGAAGCGGGTACGACCGTCAAGCTAACTATGCGCCGCGGCAGCGAATCGCTAGACTTCTCGATTACCCGGGCCCAGATTAGCGATCCTAGCGTTCGTTGGTCGGTTAGCGATGATATTGGTGTCTTGACGATCTCGCGATTTGACGATAATACCGGTTCGCTAGTCCGCAAAGCCGCTAAAGAATTCATTGACAAAGGTGTTAAAGGTGTGATTATTGATTTGCGTAACAACGGCGGCGGCTATTTGACGGCAGCGCAAGAAGTAGCGAGTCTATGGCTAGATAGCGGCAAGACAGTCGTTACCGAGAAAAGCCGCGGCCAGGTGACTGAAACTGTCAAAACATCAGGCAATCCGACGCTCAAAGGCAAGAAAACTGTCGTTCTCGTCAACGGTAGCTCAGCCAGTGCTAGCGAGATTGTGGCTGGCGCGCTGAAAGATTATCAAGCAGCCACCTTGGTCGGCGAAAAAACCTTCGGTAAGGGAACGGTACAAAAGGTAATCAACCTATCCGACGATCGTATCCTCAAGGTGACAGTAGCCCGCTGGTACACGCCGCAGGATAGAAATATCACCAAAGAAGGCATCCAGCCTAATCAGACAGTCAAGATGAGCTCGGATGATAATAACGCTGGGCGCGACCCGCAAATGGCGCGCGCTAAAGAATTAGCGTCATAGCCCTTGTGCTTATTGCCAGGCTGGTATACTATATAAACTATGGATACACGCAAACGCAAGATTTTGCTAGTAGAAGATGACACTGCGCTAGCATCAGTATATCGGTCGCGTCTTGAGCTAGAGGGTTTTGACGTCTGTGAAGCAAATAATGGCGAGGATGCACTGTCGTTGGCGGTGTCTGAACATCCTGACTTGATTTTGTTGGACGTGATGATGCCGAAAATTAGCGGTTTTGACGTTTTGGACATTTTGCGTAATACACCGGAGACTACCAATATCCGGGTGATTATGCTAACCGCGCTTAGCCAGCCCAAAGACAAAGAACGCGCCGAGCAGCTCGGTGTTGACGATTATTTAGTGAAATCGCAGGTAGTTATTGGCGACGTTGTCGAGCGCGTGCGCTACCATCTCGGCATGAGCAAGTAGCCGCTTGTAGAATTGCTTAGTTTACTTATTTGTGGTGTTGTAGTTGACATTTCGCTTATGTTTTGATATAATAGTAGTATATGCCAAAAACACATACATCAAAAGATACAGCGCCAGACGGCGAACCTCCAAGCACTGAAGATTTAGTTACTAAGCCTGAAGAAGAGGCTAGCGGGGAACGATTAGGTAGAATAGGTGCTGAATTAGGCAGATTAGCTACTGGTAGGCGGTTTTACGAGTCTGGACCTGGTGATGATCAGCCTCTAGGGCAGCAGCCAGTTGATCAGCGTGAAAAGTTGCGTGCTAGACTAAGAGCGGCTGGCAAGTTAAACTCAATAACAGAGTCAGAGTCGTCGACTAATGAAGCTGTATCTGATACATCAAAACATGGAGCGGCGGAAACTGGCCAGTCAGATCCAAGACCACGACCGCAAACCCGCGAAGAGGTGTTAGCTGCGCTTAGAGGTGAACATCCTTCGCCGGCTGCTGGAGAGGATAGTCCAGACGGCGATTCGTCTATTACTGGTGCTGAAAGCGAATCTGTCGCGCCAGAAAATCAAGATGAGCCGGGGAACCCAGATGAGCAAGATCCAAATGAATCGTCAGAAGTATCAGATAAGCAGTCTCCTAAGGCCTCCGAGGCGTTAAAAAGGCTAGCAGAAGCGGACACTACACAGTCTGCTATACGAAATATGGCGGGCGCGGCAGAGGATTTGGCTAAACTGAACACGGCAGATACTTGTGCTATTTGGGCGCATACAAGAGTTTACGTCAGGTATCTTAGTCATGCTCAACAGGTTCAACGGCGCTGTCGAAGAAGTCGGAGGCGATTTGGCACAGGACGAAGCGGCTCGCCTGAGCGATGCTATAGACCAGGTTAGACGCTCTTTGGTAGTAATGGATAATGTTGCTGGGCAAGGCTTTTCAAGACGTATCAGTGACGAAGAATACTCACAGCATGCTTTACAGCTGAACAAAAGTATCGCAGAACTGCAAAGACTCATGAACGTATCAGTAGAGCGCCAAGAAAACAAAGAACAAGGCTAGTACCGGTATCTCGCTAGCCAAGGTAGTACACCTAATATGAACCTAGCTTATTCAACACAAACTTGAGTTCGCGGGTGAGTATTGCCGGTAAATGATGGCTTCTTGATATGTTTGAAAACTACGGTGCCGCTCTTGGCTGCGTGAATAGTGTAGTTGCGGCTGATGTAAGTACCTGGGCCGGCAACTTTGGTGCTGCCAGTTTGGCGAACTAGCACCTCGCCCTGGTTGACTTTTTGCCCGCCGAAACGCTTGACGCCATTGCGCCTACCAGCACTTTTGTGGGTATTATCGCTCGAACCGCCAGCTTTAACGTGTGACATAAAACTCCTTTAATTTAATATAAGACAATCTATGCTATTGTACGCGAAGCTATCGGAAATGTCAAGCTTCTGAGAATGAATAATGAAACAGGCGCGGGCTTGGTGAGCGGGCTGCTTTTAATTTTCATCGAGAGGTTTAAGCAGTAAGATTTCTCGTGCCACTACCTGGTTCTGGCGGTAGTAGAGTAGCTGCTCGTCGCTGACTAAGTTTAGATGTAGGCGTCGGTAGCCTAAATCTGCTAACAGATCAATAAGCGGTAAATGTGTAAATTTACCGCTATGGTCGCGCCAGGCGGGCGCAGCGACGACTAGCGTTGTACTCGGATTGATTTGCAGGCGGATGTTTGCTAAAAACTGGCTGATGATATGATTACAATTACCGCGGACTGCGGTGAGCTTGGCAGGTTTTGGCGGGGCCGAGAAGGGCTGACCGAGGTAGGCTTCGCAGACGATGCGGGTGATTTCAGATTTTTGCGCAGCGTTGAGCTTGACGGTGGTAGCGTCAGCTTGGAAGATCTGCCACTGGGGGTTGATTTGGTATTTATTATCGAGCCACTGCATGTTTTCTGTGGCATAATCAACCATTTTTTGGCTTAGGTCGCTACCGTAGACGTCTATCCCTTTGAGCCGCGCTTCTTGGAGAACAGTGCCAGTACCGCAAAAAGGGTCCCAGAGGCGGCCAGGTTTCGTCTCGCCAGATAGATTTATCATCATCCGCGCTAATTTCGGCGGCAGCATACCGACGAAAGCATCGGTACGTGGGCGAGCTTGGTCGCGGGCAGCCAGCGCGGTGATGTTCTGGGCGCCGACACTTTCAGCGACAATGAGGCGGTTATTTGGTGCTCGGACGACTAGCAATTCAACTTTCGTTGGTGATAACCCAAGCTTGTTGTGATGACTAGCAGCGGTGTTAAGGGCGATTTCTGGGTTCGGGATAAGGCGTAAGCTAGTGCCGCTGTCGCGTAATTTTTTCTTGATAAGCAAGCCGGTTTTTTGGACATCGCGCGGCGAGATTTTGAAGCCGTAAGCGCTGATGCCAAGAGTTATTTTATGCTCGCTGGCGCGCCATTTGGCGGCGTAGTGCTGAACGATTTGGCGGCTGGCGGTTAGCCAATTGCCGCGGTCGAGTTCGAGAACGACCCGGCCGGCTTTTTGGCTGCCGCCGAGGGTCTCGAAGTCAAAATCAGGCGAATCTACAAGCGCTGTTTGCTCCGAAAACCACCGGACATTGTCAGCACCGTAGAGCTGTTCTAGCTCGGCTACTCCAAGTGCTGGCTGGCGGCCAAGTATTGTGATATGCATAAATATAGTATACTAGATTGTATGAAAAGGAGACTGTCTTTTCGATTGTGGTTGAGTATTGCCACGTTGCTGTTGATTGCTTTGATACTTTTTTTAGCTAGAAGCGAACTGGTATATGCTTGGGGTTTGCTAGGTAAAATTAACCTTGGCAAGCTTGTGTGGATGCTGCCAATTATTGCGGCCGGATATTTGGCGACTGGCGAGATGATTTTTTCGTATTTGCGTCAGAAAGGCTTCGTGAAGAATATTAATCCGGCAACTCTGGCACGCATATCGCTAGAGCTAAATTTTGTTAATCATGCTTTTCCTAGTGGCGGTGTCAGTGGTATTTCGTATGCTAACTGGCGCTTAGGCAAGTACGGTGTGCCAATCGGACGGGCGACGATGGCGCAATTTGTGCGTTATGTGGTGGGGTTTATGGCGATTGTGGTCTTTTTGGTAGTTTCTGTTTTGATGGTGACGATTGACGGCCGTGTTAACCGCTGGATAATTTTGATGAGCTCAACGCTGGTATTTTTGCTGGTGATGGCGACGCTGCTGGGCGCCTACTTTTTGAATAGCGTCCACCGGATGAAAAAATTAGCCAAGAGGATTACGATGATAACTAACGGTACGGCGTCATTTTTTGCGCGGCGGCCGCAGGTGGTGTTGAAGCGGGAGTCGATAGAGAAGTTTTTCTATGATATGCACGACGATTTTAACGAGCTAAAGCGCGATAAGCGCGTGTTGCTGAAGCCGTTTTTGTGGGCGATGTTATTTACCGCTACCGAAATTGCGCCGATCTGGATTACTTTTCAGGCGCTGGGAATGAGCGTCAATCCGGCGTCGATTTTGATTGCTTATGGCATAGCGACGATTGCTGGATTCATTGTGGTAACGCCGGGCGGAACGGGTGCCTACGAGGCAATCATGGTTAGTGTTTTGGCTTTATCAGGTATAGGTAGCGGCCAGTCGATTGCGGCGATTGTGCTTTACCGGGTAATTGTGCTGCTGACGGCGTTGCTGCTAGGCTATGTATTTTACCAGCTAACAATAGTGAAATATGGACGAAAATCCGATTCCAAGGTTCGGCGTTAGCGGTTTCGTCGAGCTGATTAATCAAGTGCTGGAGTTTTCGTGCAGCGCTGTTGAGATTGAGGGCGAGGTCGCCAGTTTCAAGGTAAATCAAGGCAAATGGGTGTTTTTTGATTTGAAAGACGAGGAAGCGAGCGTCGGTTGCTTTATGCCAGTTTATCAACTGCGAACGCCGATTGAAGACGGCATGAAGCTGGTGGTGCGGGCGCAGCCCAAAGTGACGAAGTGGGGTAAATTTAGCGTGACTGTGCAGAGCTATCGTCCGCTGGGCGAGGGTAGCTTGCGTAAAAGCTTCCAGCTGCTGCACGCTAAGCTCGAGAAGGAAGGAATATTTGCTGCGGAGCGCAAGCGTTGTTTGCCGCAAATTCCAGCGCGTATCGGCGTGATAAGCAGCACTCAGGCGGCAGGTTACGCGGACTTTATCAAAATCGTAAATGAGCGCTGGGGTGGTTTGCAAATTGACGTAGCGCATGTTCAAGTGCAGGGCGAGGCAGCGGCTGATCAGATTATTGCGGCAATTAATCGTTTTAACGAGAGTCAAACGCCGCCTGAAGTGCTGGTGATCATTCGCGGCGGCGGCAGTGCTGACGATTTGAATACGTTTAATGATGAATTGTTGGTTAGAGCGATTGCTGCCAGCCGTGTGCCGACATTAGTTGGTATTGGCCATGAAGTCGATATGACGCTGGCGGATTTGGCTGCCGATGTGCGGGCTTCTACGCCGAGTAACGCGGCGCAAATCATTGTGCCAGACCGGCGAGAACTGCTGCGAGAAATAAAAGCGCTGGTTGACGGCATGGCTTACCGGACGGAGTCAGCGATTAGCGATTTAGGTAGTGAAATTGATAGCTTACGGCAGCGCGCGTTGCTATATCTAGATAGTAGAACTGACGTCTTAACAAGTGAAATTACGCAATTCCAGCGGATTTTGGCGGCGTACAATCCGCAGTTGGCGCTGGCGCGCGGTTACGCGATTGTGCGCGGTTCGACCGAAATAGGCGAAGTTATTAGTATTGAGGAAGAAAAAATAATTATCAAAGCGGAGGTTAAAAATGTCAAGCAAAAATGAGAAAACTATCAACCAAAAAATTGAAGAGCTGCGCCAGATGGTGGCGTGGTTTGAAAGCGATGACTTCGATATTGAACAGGCGATAGAGCGCTATCAAGCAGCCGAGAAACTAGCTAGCGATATCGAAAAAGATTTGAACGGCTTGCGCAATAAAATTACCGTCCTCAAGGAAAAATTCGCGTGATTTTCGCCGCCATTGCGGCCGTGGTACTGCTGTTTGGCTTTGTGGCTTTCACGGGCGCACCGTACGTACCGTCGCGGCGCCGCGATTTGCAAAAAGCTTTTGATGAGCTATATCGGCTCAAAAAAACCGACGTGTTGGTGGATATTGGCTCGGGCGACGGCGTAGTGCTGCGCGAAGCGAGCCGCCGCGGCGCGCGAGCGATTGGTTACGAACTACAACCGCTGCTAGTACTGATTTCACGTTGGTTATCGCGGCATGACGAGAAAGTGTCGGTGCGGTTAGCTAATTTTTGGCGTACGCCGCTGCCAGACGAGACGACGGTCGTTTATCTTTTTGGCGACGGTCGTGATATCGCCAAGATGGTGCAGTATTTGCAGCACGAAACTAATCGTCTTGGGCGTGATGTCTGGCTGCTTAGCTATGGTTTCAAGGCGGCTGGGTTTACTTTGCACAAGACCGTGGGCGCGCATAATCTCTATTTGCTACAGCCGCAAAGTTAAACCTTTGCATATTTAGCCTCGACAAAGTATAATCGTAAGCATGAAGAGCAGGCATCATACAGAAAAAGGCGCCATCACTGGCAGTATTGTCGCTATTGCGGTATTGGTAGTGCTGGTGCTGGGGTTTGGCGGTTTTAGTATTTGGTCATATATGCAATATCTCGACCAGAAAGAAAACGTCGACGAGAAAATCGAGACAGCTAAAGCTCAAGCTGTCAAAGAGAATAGCGAGAAGCTAGAGAGCGACTTCGAAAAGCGCGAGAAAGAACCGAATCGGCAGTTTAACGGGCCGTCGGATTACGGCGCCTTGACGTTTGAATATCCCAAGACTTGGAGTGCTTATCAGGCAACCGATATTAGCAAGGGCGGCGGCGTGACATATGAAGCTTATCTGAACCCAGTGACAATCCCGCCGATTGTTAGAGAATCGAAAATCGCTCTGAGGATAACAATAGAGCAAAAAACTTATGACAAATCTGTGTCTACTTACGATCCGTTAATTAAAAGAGGTGACTTGAAGTCCAGCGTTTACAACGATGGTAAGCATACAGGCACCAAGCTGGTCGGTAATTTCGACAAGGACACTTACGGTACGGCAGTACTGTTGAAGATGCGCGATCGTACATTGACGATGCGTACTGACGGCGATGTTTTCACCGCTGACTACGAGAAGCTGCTGAAGACTCTCAAATTCAACGAATAAGTATTTTTGCTTGTGCTAGAACAGCCTGTTGCATCATGCTAAACTAGGTGTATGCAGGAGGGTAAGGCGCAGGCTAGTTTGTGGGCAGATTCACCGTCGTTTACAGTGGCGGCGCACGAGCTGAAAGCGCCACTTGCTCTGATTCGCCAGTTGGCGATTGAGCTAGAAGCAGGGGAGTATACGGCGCTTGAGCGGGCTGTCTTGGCGCAGCGAATTACACTAACGGCTGAAAGGGCGCTGCGCTTGACGACAGATTTAACTAAAGCTCGCCGCCTAGAAAACGCCTTATTCACGTTAGAAGCGATTGATGCGGCTGGTCTTTGTAACGAAGTGATGAGCGAACTTCAACCGCTGTATCGCGCTCATAATAAATCCCTAAAAACCCAGGTAAAATCTCGTCAACGACTAATGGTGGCAAATCGTGATTTATTGCGGCGAATCATTGCTAACTTTGCTGATAACGCACTACACTATAGCGCTGATGATTCGTCGGTAGCGATCTCAGTGCGGGCTACCGACAGTAATCAGCGGGTACGGATCGGGGTACGTGATTTTGGACCGGCAATTCCAGCGCGAGCTTGGCGGGCGTTGCGCCAAGGGTTGCGCGAGCCGCTGCCGCTGCATAATCGTCCAGGTAGCAGCGGGCTGGGCATGTTTATTGCTAATGAGTTTGCCTTAGCGATTGGCGCGCAAATTGGTGTTATTCGTCACCGTGATGGTGCGACTTTTTATGTTGATGTACCGGCATCGACGCAGCTGAGGTTATTATGATGCGTATACTGATAATCGATGATGACGAATGGCTAGCGAAGCTATTTACGCGACGTATCGAGCACAACGATATGGTAGTACAGAGCGCTCCAAATGCCATAGAAGCGCTTGATTTGATAGATAGTTTTCGACCCGCGGCGATTATTCTTGATTTGTTCATGCCGGGCCCGAATGGTTTAGTACTGCTGCACGAGTTGCAATCGCATGACGACCTAGGCCGCATTCCTGTTGTCGTGTGTACAACAAGTGCAAATGACATCACTCTCGAGCAGTTGCGGCCGTACGGCGTGCGATTATTATTAGATAAAGTATCAATGCATCCAGATGATATTGCCAAAGCGGTGCGAGAGGCGGTAGCATGACTGCTATTGAACGTACTAAAGCGATAGTGCTGCGCCGGACGAATTACGGCGAGGCAGATCGCATTTTGACACTATTAACGCCGCTAGGGCAACGCAGTGCTATAGCGCGCGGTGTGCGGCGCGAAAAAAGCCGCTTGGCGGGCGGCATCGAGCTGTTTGCGGTTAGCGATGTAGTGTTGCGCCGCGGCAAAGGTAGCCTGTACACGATTACGCAGGCGCGGCTTGATCGTTTTTACCGCCAGATTTTGCAAGATTATGATCGCTTGCAATTTGGTTATGAATGTATCAAACTGGTTGAACGCGCCAGCCGCGACGTCGATATTCCAGAATGGTTTGAAGTGCTAAGCGAGACGCTGGCAGGCTTGGGCGATGTAGTTTCTTTGCAGTTGGTGCAAGTATGGTTTTACTTGCGCTACGCCGAGCTAACAGGCTATGAGCTGAGTTTGGTGAACGATGTTGCTGGCCAACCGCTTGATCGCCAAAAGCGCTACATGTACGATTCGATTGAGCGAGGCTTGCGACTGAGCGAGCAAGGAGAGCTTACTGCTGATCATATTAAGTTTTTGCGCTTAGCAGCGAATAAACCGTTGCGACTGGTGGCACAAATTGGCGGGGTCGAGCAGATACTGCCGGGCTGCTGGTTATTGGCTCGCCAACATGCGGGCGTTTAGTTGTTGAATTGGTCGCTTTATAGCGAAACTATTGAAAACCAAAGCGTGTTATACTAAAACGTAAAGAGTTAAATACTCGCGCTCACCAACGTAGAGAGGAGAAAGGAGACTTCTTGTGAGTCAAGCAAAAATGGAAGCAATTATTAGCCTGTGTAAGCGCCGCGGCTTTATTTATCAAGGTTCGGATGTGTATGGCGGTCTTTCTGGCACCTGGGACTACGGTCCGCTGGGTGTGCAGCTGAAGCGTAATATCATGAATTTATGGTGGCGCCGGTTTGTTGACGAGCGCGACGACATGTATGGCGTGGATGCGGCGATTTTGATGAATCAGAAAGTCTGGCAGGCGAGTGGGCATGTGGATACCTTCGTCGATCCGCTGTGTGAAGACACGGTCAATCACCGCCGTTATCGCACCGATCATATTCTCAAGGACAACGGCGTTGATGTAGATGGCATGACCATGGAACAGATGGATGCGGTGATTGCTGAGCGCGGCATCAAAAGCCCGGATGGTAATCCGCTGAGTGAGTCACGGACGTTTAATATGATGTTCAAAACGCACGTTGGCGCGACTGAGAGCGAGGACAGTATTTCTTATCTCCGTCCAGAAACCGCCCAGGGTATCTTCACCAATTTCAAAAACGTCGTCGATAGTTTTTATCCTAATTTGCCGTTTGGTATTGCTCAGCAGGGTAAGGCCTTTCGTAATGAAATTGCGCCGCGCGATTTCGTCTTCCGCAGCCGCGAGTTCGAGCAGATGGAGATTGAATATTTCGTCGATCCTGAGCATTGGCAGGAAGCGTTTGATGAACTGCTTGTGGCGACGCATGCGTTTTTGACAGAACTGGGTTTGAAACAAGAACATATCCACGAGCTGGACGTGCCGGCGGAGGATCGGGCGCACTATAGCAAAAAGACGATCGACATCGAATACGATTATCCAATTGGCCGCGAGGAGTTGATGGGTATCGCATATCGCACTGATTTTGACCTGATGAACATCCAGCGGGTCAGTGGTAAGAGTATGGAATACACCGTCAAGGGGACGAATACAAAATTTGTTCCGCACGTTATTGAGCCGTCGTTTGGTGTCGAGCGGGCGCTGATGGCGGTGTTGTCGGGCGCGTACCGTGAGGACGAGCAAAATGGTGAGAAGCGGGTGTACTTGGCGCTGCCAGAGCATTTGGCACCAGTAAGATTTGCCGTTTCACCGCTACTCAAAAACAAGCCAGAATTGGTGGAAAAGGCCCGTGAAGTCTATGCTCAGCTAGTCAAAGCTAACCCCGGCCGGGTGATGTGGGACGACAACGGCAACATCGGCAAGCGCTATCGCCGCCAGGACGAAATCGGTACGCCGCACTGCGTGGTCATCGACTTCCAGACGCTGGAGGACGACACCGTCACCGTGCGCGAGCGGGATACGACAGAGCAGAGGCGTGCTAAGACGGAGGAATTAGTCTGATGTTGGATATTTTGTCGTTTGACGCAAATAGCATCATAACTCTATTGGTTGGTTTTATAGCTTTCGGTGTTTATAGTAAACAGAAATGGGATAAGAAGAGAAATGCTGCAAAGGCAATTTTTATCGAAATTCAAACAGCAGATATGAATCTTGAAAAGGTTAAGAGGGAACTGTCTAAGGACGACAAAGATGCAGAGGTTCCAGAAAATATATTCTTGATGCCGATAGAAAGTTGGTCTACAAACCGACAAGATTTTATAAAAGATTTTCGTTCAGATGAATGGTCAGCAATTGATAACTTTTATAGTAAATGTAAATTTTATGACCAAAATGCGCGATATAACTCTCAGGCATTTGCGAAAAATGAAGAACAGATAAGAGTAAACGCGCATAGACTGGTAGCTGATTATGTAGATGTATTGGTAGGAAAGATAATCAGCAATAATAACAGTCATGATTCCAGTCAAAAGCGAGAAGAATTAATTGATAAAGCGTATGAAGAGTTTCAAGAAAAAAACAGATTCATAAAAGAGCATTATTTAGGTGATATCATTAAGCCGATGTATAGCCCTCAAAAGTATCTAACCCAAGCTCGAGTGCAAGCTAATGCAATTGAATCGCTACTTCTAGGTACAGTTGGGAAGAAGCTTGACAGTATTGCCAATAGGGGGTGGATTCGAAACATACTACACCTGTATTCTAAATAAACTACAGGAAATAATATAATCAATCTCGAAAGAAATTCATATTGGTTTAGGCTAAAAGTGTTATAATTGTCTCTATGACAAAACTTACCAACGGACATCTCGTAACGCAAGATTCAGTCGGAGTGACTCGCCACGATTACCTCTACCGAATTTCGCTCAAAGCTCTCATCTATAACGACGCTGGGCAAATATTGGTCGTTAAGGAAATTAATCGGACGTATTGGGATTTGCCGGGCGGGGGCATGGATTATGATGAGGATTTTGAATCATCGCTGAAACGCGAGTTGTACGAAGAAGTTGGCTATAAAGGTGATTTGCGCTATCAACTGTTTGATGCGTCGGACGAGATGTATATTGAGCGGCTTGATGCTAATCAAATCTGTTTTTATTGCCGCGTCTGGCCGGAGAATTTTGATTTTATACCAGGTGAAGAGGGCGATGAAATAATGTTTATTGATCCTGAGGAATTATTGCTTCAGAAGAGCGAGGTTGACGCACCAGCTCGAGCGCATAGCGCGCATATGAAATGGCAGCAGTTGCATAGCGAAATCGTGCGGTAAATATTGGTTTGGTTTCGCTAATATTGCAATAAAATTATAATTTTGTTATAATGTTTGCATGAAAATCACTACGATTCAAAAAGTTATCAAGATTGGTTCGAGCCGCGGCGTGACGCTGCCGGCGCGGGATTTGCGGGCGCTGGGGATTCGCGATGGCGATGAGGTGCGATTAACGGTTGAGCAGGTAAAGCCAATTAAGCAGACAAATAAGCCGTCGCTTCGTCAGGATTACGATGATTTCAAAAAGCAGTACGGCGAAACGCTGAAAAACTTGGCAGACCGATGATTCGCTATCTGGAGATTGACGAAATTCTAGAGCTGCATTTTTGGATAATTGAGGATTTTGGCGGCTCGCATGGCGTACGCGATGAACTGGGGCTAAAGTCGCTAGTGGTTGCGCCGCGAACAGTTGTTTTTGGTGAGGAGCAATATGTGTCAGTTCACGAAAAGGCGGCGGTTTATTTGCGTAATTGTATAGCAGACCATGTCTTTACCGATGGCAATAAGCGCACAGCGGTGACGATTGCTGGCATCTTTTTGGCGAGAAATGGCTGGAGAATGACCGCGGCAGCTGTTGAACTAGAAAATTTCGCCGTCCGCGCCGCGACCGATCATCTAGATATTGATGCGATTGCTGATTGGCTGGAGCGTCATTCGCGGGACGTATCGATGGTTTGATAACAAGGAATTTTAGTGGTAAGTAGGGTTTCTACGAGGTTCCTCGCCGCCTGATAGAGATGATATACTAAGGTTCATGACTACTATCTATATCGCTCGCCACGGCCAGAATGAAGACAATGTGCGCGGAATTTTGAACGGCCATCGCAACCTGCCGCTGACTGATCTGGGACGCCAGCAAGCGCGGCAATTGGCGTGTCATATCAAGGATAGGGAGCTGGTTTTTGACGCAGTGTATGCATCGCCGCTTGATCGAGCTTTCGAGACGGCAGCGATTGTAGCGACAGTACTGGGGCTTGCTGAGCCGATAGTTCACGATGATTTAATCGAGCGTGATTTTGGCATTATGACCGGTAGGCCAGCCTCTGATATTGAGGAAATCTGTGCGCCGGACATCATCAAAGCAGAAAACGTGACCTATTTTTTGCATCCTGACGGCGCTGAGACTTTTCCTGAGTTATTGGCTCGCGGCCAGCGGGTGCTTGATTTCATGGCGCGTCAACATCCAGATCAAACGGTGTTGTTGGCTTGCCATGGCGATATTGGCAAAATGATATATGCTGCGGCAACCAGCACGCCATGGCGGCAGGTCTTAACCGATTTTTACTTTGGCAATACGGATATTATCGGTCCAGTGGACGTACTCTAAACGTGATATAATTTATATATGAGAGAAATTGAGATAAAAGTTAGATTGCAAGATAAAGAAGGGCTGTTGGCTGCGTTGGCGGGTAAGGGTATTGCTCTCGGCGAGCCAGTGCATCAGCGCGATCAAGTGTTTGGTCTGCCGGGAGAAGCTGGCGGCGATGGTAATACAGTGCCTTGGTTGCGGGTGCGTACCGAAACGCATAGACAAGGCGAAAATGAAACCAAGCGGACGTTATTCACTCTAAAACGATCAGTGACTGGGCAGCTGGATAGTATTGAGCGTGAAACAGAAGTTGG
Organism: uncultured Candidatus Saccharibacteria bacterium; assembly: GCA_963528515.1. Classification (GTDB taxonomy): domain Bacteria; phylum Patescibacteriota; class Saccharimonadia; order Saccharimonadales; family Saccharimonadaceae; genus Saccharimonas. Next base: position 550,499 of record CAURUO010000001.1, on the reverse strand, counting down.
TGATCCAGACGTCATGATCGCTATCGTCAAGGAGCTAGGTTTCGTGCCATTTTCGGACATATCAAAGACTCGCCAGACTGGCAAACTGAACGATGTGGAAGTATGTATCGACTCGGTGGAAGGCTTGGGCGACTTTATGGAATTAGAGCGATTAGCTGGCGAGAATGCCGATCCTGCCGCGATAACCGACGATCTGTGGCGCATTATGGCGGAATTAGGTATCAGCCGTCAAGATGAAGTGACTGACGGTTATGATATTTTGATGAAAAAGTTGGGGACATAGTGTAATGACCGAACGTGTTTTGCCGAAAGGTGCTCGTCTGATTCCTTCGGAAGCAGATTGTGTTTTTGGAGGTGAGATTTACAAAGTATATCAATGGCCGCAAAAGATGCCCGATGGTAGCGTAAAAACTTTTGAAATGCTGCGCCGTCCAGATACTGTGATGGTCATTGCGCTTGACGAGGCTGGCGATGTTCTAGTAATCGACGAAAAGCAACCGGGCGGTATTGTTCGCAAGAACCATTTGCCAGTCGGCCGGGTTGATCCTAGCGACGAGTCGGTATTAGTAGCGGCACAGCGCGAACTGAGAGAAGAAACAGGCTGTACTTTTGCTAATTGGAGACTGCTTGATGTCGTGCAGATGGATAAGAAAATTGAGTGGTTTACCTATTTGTTCCTGGCTACAGGGGGAGTGTTGCATCGAGCAGCGCAGCATCTTGATGCTGGCGAAGATATTACGGTTAAATCAGCACCCTTGGCAGAAGTGCTGCATCAAGACAACGTGCTCCGGTATTTTCCGTGGCTTCGCGATGTTGAATCGACCGAAGATTTAACGCCTCGCGATTATATTAAAAAAGCTAGCAAAATCTCTTGACGTAAATCATACTGCATTATATAATTCATCAGTGCGAAAAAATTGTGATGTTTGGCAAGGTATTGAGCGCGAGCCTCAGCCGCGTATTTGCGGTGCCGATTTACCAGACTGTGGTCCACTAGTATCGTTTGAAACGACAGTTGGAAGAGCCTTAAAGCCTGGTGAAATTATTGATGTAGATATTGAGGCGATTTATGAAACGGCAGCTGCTGTCGGTCTGAACGAACGAGAAATGGATGGAGTCGAGATTGTATTTGCCTCAAGAAGGCACAGCGAAATATTACCTAGCGGTTGTTCGGGATATTATCAATACCAAAACGGACGGCATTATATTAAAATTAGATGCGATAAGGATGCGGCAAAGACCGCTCGCCATGAGCTACAGCATATGGCTGACGAGCAAGGTGGTGTTTTGTACGAAGACAATCGGCCGGCTATATTAAAATTTGCCAGTGCTGCTGGAGAAAGAATAGAGAATTGTTCTTCCCGAGCTGTTTTAGCGGCGACTGGAGCAGAAGTTTTGGCTTTTACGAACAGTTTTGATAAATGCAGTTTATACTGTGGCATTGTCGCAGCGGCTTCAATTTGCGTTGCCGGGTTGGCAAAAGTTTATTATATCTTTGGCTATATATCGCACCCAGCTGAAGTGCGGGCTCGCCAGGCTGAAAAATTAAATACGTCGAATATCTTAAAATTTAGTAGCAATTAGGGTATGCGATTCGTAACTCACCGACGCTTTGGCCGATTAGCCTTCGGCGTGTTACACTTGATTTATGACAAAACCTTTTCTTCTTTTACAATCCCGTCCCGAGGACGAAGCGTCTGACGACGAATATGCAGCTTTTTTGAAATTTGGCGGTTTGCAGCCGGAGCAGTTGCAGCGCTTGCGGCTTGACCGCGGCGAGTTCTCGCCAGTTAATTTGGATGATTATAGCGGTATTTTTATGGGCGGCGGGCCGGCTAATTTTGCTTATCCGCCAGAGGAAAAATCGCTGGAATAATTGCAGTTTGAAGATTATATCATGCTGCTGCTTCGCCGGATTACAGCCGAGGATAAGCCGTTTTTAGGCACTTGTTTGGGTGTGGGCGCGCTGGTGACGGCGCTGGGCGGCCGGACGGATTTCGATCATGGCGAGCCGGTTTGCGCGGTAGATATAAATTTGACTCCAGAAGCGCAGGACGATCCGCTGCTGGCTGGCTTGCCGGCTAGTTTTCGCGGTTTCGTCGGACATAAAGAGGGGACAGACACGGCGCCGCCGAACAGCGTGGTGCTAGCGCGTTCTACGGCCTGCATACAGTTGCTGCGCGCCGGGAAAAATGTTTATGCGGCGCAGTTTCATCCTGAGCTTGATGCTGATGGTTTGGCTTTGCGGATTAATATTTATAAGCATGCCGGCTATTTCGCGCCGGAGGAGGCTCAAGATCTGATCGATGCGGCGTACTGCGAATCGGAATTGGTAACCGAGCCGGTCAAGATATTGCGGCGGTTCGTTGAAAAATACGCGGAATAGTTTGACGCTTTCTAGCTAGACTGCGGAATTTCGTTATTAGCAAAAGGCCTCGGGTAATCCCGAGGCTTTTAAGTCAGAACGGAGCAGGTGAAGCCTACTCTTTTTTCTTACCGCGTGATTTGACGGTAATTTTCTTTGGCTCTGGCGCTGGCGTGACTGGCACGGTGACTTTCAGGACGCCATCGTCCAGGTGCGCTTCGATAGCATCGGCGTCAGCGCGCTCTGGCAGCTGGACGCTGCGGTAGAAGCTGCTGCTCGACTCGCGTACGACGTACTTCTTTTCTTTGTCTTCTTCTTTTTCGTGCCGTTGGGCTTGGATAACCAAGTTGCCGTTTTCGACAGAAATATTGACGTCGTCTTCATCGAATTTCGGCAAGTGAACCTCGACGACTAGCGCATTATCTTTCATGTAAACATCAGTGGTAGGCAAGCCGACCGAGCGCACTTGGCGCGGCATCCAGTTGTCGTCATTAAAGAAATGGCGCTGCAGGGCATCCATTTCGGCAAACGGGTCGAATCGAACGAGTTTACTCATTTGTATTACTCCTTTCGTTTATGATTTGGCGAGCTTTTGCTCTACATTTTATTGTAATTGGTTGGCACTCGCGTGTCAAGAGTGCCAAACATAAGTAGAATAACAGTAGTCTAGTGTGCCTCAAAGATTTCCCTGATTTTTCCACGGCAGTACATACGCTATATATAGTGGCACTATATATAGCGTATGTGTAGCTTTGTCTAAATACGGTACAATAGATGTATGGGATGGTTGCGTGATTTAATTTTTGGCGAGCCGGATGGTGATGACGAATATTTGGCGCGTCTTAATAATAATGATATGGTCTCGCCGCAAGATAATCGCGGCAGTAGGGACGAAAATAACTTCGATAAAGACACTTCAGGGGTTGCTGCAGATACTAGGAAGTCAGACAGTAAGCCTCAGCCCGATCAATATCACTCGGCCAACGGGCAAAAAGTGATTCCCGAGATAGAGGTTGAGCGCACCGAGGCGCATCCGTCGGGCGATAATAAGTACCTCGAGGTGTGGGCGCATATTCGCAACCACGCGAGCTTTGACGTGGAGCTTGATAAATATGAGATATTAGGGCAGCGAGGTGACTTGAATAAATTTCTCAAGCCAGGCGAGATTTTTGAGCTGCGTTTGTATCGCGGGCCGATGCCGCAGAGCGATTCAGTACGCAAAATGTATATTCAGTACAAGATTGTTGGTACGGGCGACTATTTTCAGGCTGATCACATGATAGAGTATAAATATGAACAAGATAATCGTGGCAACAAGTGGTATATGCCAGACGAGCTGAAGCTGCTGCGGCCAGTCCGCGACATTTAGAAGGCAGGGAAGAAGTGAGAGTATTTTTTACAGATGGCAGCGCTAGCCCAAATCCGGGCCCAGGCGGCTACGCGGTGATTGAAAACGGCCAGCCGGTAGCTTTGGGCAGCGAAGACGGTCAAACAACGAATATTCGTATGGAGGGCATGGCGCTGATTGCAGCGATGGAGCTAGCTGGCGATGAGCCGTGCGAAATTCATAGCGATAGCGAATTTTGGATCAATGTGTTGACCAAGTGGGCGCCAGGCTGGGCTGCTAAAGGCTGGCGCAAAAAAGGCGGCGACATTAAAAATCTCGATCTCGTGCAGCAAGCTTATGCGCTTTACCAATCGACGCAACCGAAGCTGGTTTGGGTGCGCGGCCACGTCGGTCATGAACAAAACGAGCTAGCGGATGAGTGGGCAAACAAAGCGCGGGCTGGCGTTCGTCTATAGCGAGAGCCTTGGCTGTTTTACTGTCGATCTAGATTTGGCGGGATGAAGCGTGTTATAATGGGCTTATTAATAATTTAATATCCAGAGTGCGACGAGGGACTGGCCTGATGACTCGCCGGCAACCTGCCTTTGCAGCAAGGTGCTAATTCCAGCCTGCTTGACCAGGAGAGATATTGTCTTTGCGGCTCCTTTCTTGACCTCAAGCGGGGCAGATAGAAAGGAGTTTTTATGTCTGTAGAATCTAATAATCAAGCAGTATATCGTACGGCTGAGAGCGTTTCGCCGAAACATCCGGACAAGATTTGCGACCAAATCAGCGATGCTATTCTGGACGCGTATCTTGCCAAAGACCCGCAAGCTCGAGTGGCGATTGAAGCTTGCGGCGGCCATGGCGCGCTGTTCTTAACTGGCGAAGTATCGTCGAGCGAGCTAGTTGACGTCAAGCAGATTGCGCGGCGGCTGGCTGGCGACGTGGAAATTATTGAGCGGATTGCACGCCAGAGCCCAGAGATTGCTCAGGGCGTGGACGCGGGCGGTGCTGGCGATCAGGGAGTGATGATTGGTTATGCTTGCGCTGAGACGCCAGAACTGTTGCCGCTAGAGTATACTTTAGCGCGGGCCTTGAACCGCTTTTTGTATGAGAAATGGCCGTATGACGGCAAAACGCAGGTGACGACCTATGGCGGCCAGATTGCGGCGATTGTCGCCAGCTTCCAGAATGCGCCGCACGACGAGCTGGCAGCAGCAGTACGGCAGTGGTTTGCGCAGCAAAAATATGTGGCAGGTGATTTTGACGGCATTTCTCTGCATATAAATCCGGCAGGCGATTGGCAAATTGGCGGTTTCGCGGCGGACGCTGGTTTGACCGGGCGCAAATTAGCAGTTGATAATTACGGCCCGCGGATTCCGCTAGGCGGCGGGGCGTTTAGCGGCAAGGATGCCACTAAGGTCGATCGCAGCGGTGCCTATATGGCGCGGCGGGTCGCAGTTGATTATCTTAAAAAGTTTGCAGCTCAGGAAGTGTTGGTGCGCTTGGCGTACGCAATTGGCCACGACCAGCCGGTTGAGGCTACGGCAGTAGTTGACGGCGTCGAGCAACCAATTGCTGGCTATGACCTCAGTCCAGCGGGTATTATTGATAAGTTGCAGCTGGCTCGTCCGCAATACGAACCAACGGCGCGCTACGGTCATTTTGGTAACGGCTTTGCTTGGGATAAGTAGTCCCGCGCCTTAAGTTGTATAATAAGGGTAGTGAAGCAAGATTTAGCCTTAGAAATATTATTGAGCGGCGAAAGCGCACTGCTGACCGGTCCGGCAGGAACGGGCAAGACTTTCGTGCTGAATCAATTCATCAACTTGAGCAAGTCTAGCGGCAAGTATGTCTCGGTGACGGCGACGACTGGGCTAGCAGCGACGCATCTGGGCGGCGCGACGATCCATGCTTGGTCAGGGATTGGCGTCAGCGACCGCCTGCCGAATGGTTTTGCCGAGCATGTTAGCAAGACTCGCCGCGAAATTATCGAAAAAACCGATGTCTTGATTATTGATGAGATTAGCATGTTGCACGATTACCGCCTGGACATGGTTGACGAAGTTTGCCGTTTAGTACGCAAGAGAGTCGACGAGCCGTTCGGCGGCATTCAAGTGGTACTTTCTGGCGATTTCTTTCAGTTGCCGCCAATTAATCGAGCGCAAGGCCGCGAGGGCGGGTTCGTAGTGAATTCATCGGCATGGCGCGAGCTTGATCCGACGGTATTGTATCTGAGTGAGCAGTTTCGCCAGCGCGACGGCGATACGCTGTTAGAAATCTTGACGGCGATGCGGGCTGGCGATTTGCGTCGCCGCCATGCCGAACAGCTGTTAGAGCGGACCGAATTTCAGCCGCCAGCCGGGGCAGATTTGACAGAGCTGCATACCGTGAACGTTGATGTCGATAGAATTAATCAAGCTAGGCTGGCTGAGTTACCAGGCGACGAAGTACTTTATCAGCGCCACACTACTGGTAGTAACAACTACGTTGATAATTTGCAGCGCAGCGTACTAGCGCCAGAAGTGCTGACGCTCAAAATAGGCGCATTAGTGATGGCGGTCAAGAACGATCAGGCGCGGCGTTATGCTAATGGCAGTATCGGCATGGTGGTCGATTTCGAGCCAGCGACGGATTATCCGGTAGTGGAGTTTCGTAATGGCCGGACGGTGACTATGCAGCCTGACACTTGGGAGTTGCGCGACGGTACGCGCAAACGAGCTAGCATTAGCCAAATTCCGCTGCGTTTGGCGTGGGCGATTACTGTCCACAAAAGCCAAGGCATGACGCTGGATAGCGCGCGGATTGACCTGCGCAAAGCCTTTGTGCCGGGCATGGGCTATGTGGCGCTTAGCCGAGTGCGCGATATCGATAACCTGTATTTGACGGGTATTAATCGCATGGCTTTGCAGATGAGTGACGAAGCCTATGCTATTGACAAGCAGTTGCGCGCGCGGGCGAAGGATAATGCTAAAAAGTTCGCGCACCTACAACAAAAAGCCGACAAACGCGCGGCCGGCGAACTTAAACCCGCCAAAAAAGCGAACAGCGCCAATTCTAACTGGTCAGCCAAAATCGCTAAAATGCGCCAGACTTATCCTAATGCTTATAAACCATGGATTAAGGCTGATGACGATGAATTGCGCCAAATGTTCATTAACGGCGAAAGTATTGCTGCGATGAGCCAGAAACTCGGCCGCCATCATGGTTCAATCAAAATGCGTTTGCAAAAACATTTTGGCGAAGATGCCGTGCAATAGTAGAATAGCGTCTAATAATTGTAGTAGAATATATATCATGAACAATGACCAATCAACACCGGCTGATGACCAGCCGCCAGAGCCAACTGATATTTTCCTCTGGGCGAACCAAGCTGATGCGCATAAGGACGAGCTCGAAATCGACCTATTTCTATTTACGAAGGGTTACACTGTTTATGCCACTAATTACGCCAAGGAGCTCAAGGCGCAGCTCAAGGTGTTATTCCTTTACGACATGATTAGCCAGGTACAGACTGGTGCTGCTACTGGCATGACAGTGCGCGACTTTGAAGCGGCCGCTGCTGAGGATAATGTGTTGGAGCGGACTACTCTGGACCGGGTAGATCACGCGCAAGAGGTGATTGAGCAGATTCGCTACGGTGAGGAAACGCTAGAGGTGTTCCGCGAAGGCGACCATGAGTTCAAGAAGGTCAAGGGAATCGTAGCGCGTTTCAGCCGCCAGGGGGCCGAGCCGTTTTTTGTGGCTAAGATTTTACCGCAGTCACAAGTGCTTAAAGGTGCAACCGCTTGGATGTATAACGGCGATTCGTTTCAACCGTTTAGCGCTGATGTCGGCCTGAAAATCACGCCAGACAATCAAGTGTTGATTGCCGGCGGTGATATCTTTGCCTTTAATGAGTCGAAATTCATCCGTTTGTTTGGCTACGACGCTAAGCAGTTCGCTGTTGCCGAGGAAAAAATTGCTGAAATCGAGAAAAATTTCAAGTTAAAATTCCCTGAAGGTATGACTTTTGATGCGTTAGTGCGCGATACTAAGTCGCTAGTAACTAAGCTGCAGAAAGTTGAAATTGGTCTGGTGACGCAAGAGCAGGTTATCGAGCAGGCCGACGAAATGGGTCTAGAACTGATGACTGACGACGCTACTGGCCAGATTATTATTATGGATGCCAAGGATGCGGCTAAATTCGTTAATCTACTAAATGATGACTATATGACTAGCGATATGACTGGTATCAAATACGAATTAAAGGGCAAGAAGGAACTGCGCGGCGATAGCGAAGCGAGCACGCCAGAAGGGGAATGATGAGCGAAGAACATGGCGACAGCGGAGCAAAAATTGTAGTTATCGGAGGCGGCACTGGCAGCTTCACGCTGCTAACAGGTCTCAAAAAATACGTGTCTGATTTGACAGCGCTGGTCAATATGGCAGATGATGGCGGATCAACGGGACAGCTGCGCGACGAACTTGGCGTGCTGCCGCCGGGCGATGTGCGGCAATGTCTGGTGGCGTTGAGCGATAGCCCGCGGGTGCGTGATTTGTTTAATTATCGATTTGATGACGGCAGCTTGAAGGGCCATGCTTTTGGCAATTTGTTCTTGACAGCGCTCGAGAAAATGACCGGTAGCTTTGGAGAGGCAGTGCAGCTGGCTAGCCAAGTTCTCAATATTCAAGGTAGAGTAATCCCGACAACTCTAACCGATATTACGCTGTGCGTCGAGAGTGCTTCGGGCGAGCCGATCAAAGGGCAATTCAAAATCGCACATGCCGATATATCTAAGCAGCCAAAGGTATGGTTAGAGCCAGAGGCAGTAGCGCACCCAGCAGCTGTCCAGGCGATCCTGGAGGCTGATATGGTGGTGATTGCACCGGGTAATCTCTACGGTAGTTTGGCGCCGGCGCTGGTAATTGGCGAAATTCAGGAAGCATTGGCAGCGACGCGGGCGAAATGTGTTTTTGTTTGTAATCTAGTAACCAAACCCGGCCCGACGGATGGTTTGAGTGTGGCAGATTTTGCCAGCGAAATTGAGCGTTTGGCGGGCAGCGAATTCCTTGATTATGTCGTTTTTAATACTGATCAGCCGTCGGCAGAATTGATGGATAAGTACTCTCATGACGGCGAGCATACGGTACAGTATGACATTAACGAACTTAAGCGCCAACATTATGAGTTTCGCGGGGCTGGTATCCTAGCTAAAAATATATGGGCGGGCGCGCAATCAAGCGACCCGATTGCGGCAGTACGCAGTTTTATCCGGCACGACCCTGACGCAGTAGCGCGCCAGCTGATGCGGATATATTTTGCATAAGCAGCGTTTTCTGTCATGGCTGACCTCTATAGACGCTAGATATAGCGTCTATTTGCTTGTTGAAACGCTATAGTTTTCCACGTTTTTGTGGAAAAGTAAAGAAGTTATCATTTTTAGTAAAAAAGGTATTGCACAAGCATGATGAAACGTTGTATGATAAAGCTAGTGGCAAGGCAAGAGATGAAATCTCGAGTCAAAACAAACACCACCGCGTAAAATAACAAAAGAAAGTAGGGTAGTCATGACTGACGCAGCTATTAGCCAATCTATGTACGGTAGGGCGGGCGTCTTGGTTTGCGTACCTGATGCTTACGTATCGCGGGCGACGCTGTCTTTGGGCGCGTAGCCGTATAGTTTGTGGTACTTTTACAATTCGAAGTTGGACATCCTCGAGATCAACAACCTGATAGTGAGCAGTGGAATATCGACCCACGCTAAAATTGTCGAAAGTTCTTTCCTCTAACACAACACCTCCCAAAAACTCCACCTCACACACAAGTCTCTCAAAGGTATGCTAAATACGATATGAGTTGTTTGACAGCTCTTGATTTTAAGCATACTTGACTAAACTAAAACAAACACCACCTATGCGAAAACAAACAGCTCGCTATCAGATTGGTGATCTCGAGTCCCTCGCCAGACCTTATGGTATGATGGGGGAATGAGTATTAAAGAACATCCACCACTTCATGTTCCAGTATTACTTGATGACGTTGTGCGGTTGCTAAATCCTAAAGATGGCGAGAGTTATCTCGACCTGACGGCTGGATACGGCGGACACGCGGGCGCCATTGTCGAACGAACGCATGATTATCGCGGAATGACTTTGGTTGACCGCGATGAATTTGCACAAGCAAACCTAGCGGCATTTGTCGGCAAAGGGGCAGAGTTAATACACGCTGATTTTGTCAGCGCTGCCCGGCAGTTGATTGCTATAGGCAAGCGGTTTGATATGATATTGATTGATTTGGGGGTGTCGTCACCACAGCTTGATAGGGCTGAGCGAGGATTTTCATTTTCGCATCGTGGTCCGCTGGATATGCGGATGGATCGGCGGCAAGCTTTAACTGCGGAACAAGTAGTCAATACCTATTCGCAGGGCGAGCTGGAGCGGATTATTCGCGATTACGGCGAAGAGCGGCCAAATATTGCGCGGCGTTATGCTGCTGCGATTATTAAGGCTAGACCACTGGCGACAACTGAAGATTTGGCATCGGCTATCTTGAGGGCGCATGTCGGACGGCGCCAGCGAACGCATCCGGCGACACGTACTTTTCAGGCGATTCGGATTTTTGTAAACGATGAGCTTGAGCAAGTACGAGCGATTATGCCATTATTACCCGAGCTGTTGTCGCAGGGCGGGCGAGTCGGTGTAATTAGCTTTCATAGCCTGGAGGATCGTATCGTTAAGCGATACTTTGCCGAACAGGCCAAGAACGGCTACGAGGCGGAGCTTCGTATCATTACAAAGCATCCTGTCGATGGAGCCACTAAAGATGTTCACAATCCGCGTTCGCGAAGTGCTAAACTTCGTGTCGCTGTGAAAATATAAAAACAGAAAGGAAGATGTAGCATGACTCGCCGCATCCAAGTACAAGTCCAAGCCGACGTTCAGCATGACATCACTGTCGTGCGCCGCGCCGCTTAGGCAAAAATAACACAACTCTATAGGGCAGAGGAGCGTAATTTTCGTTTTTCTCCTAACGTTCCTCTGGCTTTTGAGTGTCAAAATAAATAACAAAAACGAATCCACCACATGTCATATTCACGAACTACACAATTTAATAGCCGGCGCCAAGGCAATTATGGGCGCAACCGCAATACAGTTGCTTTTGCATCGGCTATCAAACTCGGCCCGATTTCTAATGCGATTATTATTGCACTTCTCTTGACGCTGCTAGGTCTGTTATACTTAACACAAGCGGGGAGTGTTTCGGGCTATGATTATGAATCAAATGACGTCAGTAATAAAATTTCGACGTTGACCGAACAGAAGAGTGATCTGGCGGTTGAGAATGCTCGCCTGACAGCTCTGCAATCGGTTAAAGACAGCAGTGTTGCTCAAAGGATGGCTACCCCGGCTGATACTCAGTATGTAAGCAAATAGGAGTTTAAGATCATGAGTGTATCGCCAACTCGTTTTATTCGATGCTCGAGAGTTGGCTTTTTGTTTAGTATAGTGCTGGTCGTTTCGGCTATTTTTGTAGTGCAACTTTTCGTGGTGCAGGTAGTGCGGCATGATTACTATGTAACACAGGCTGATAATGAGCAGATTAAGAAGTTCACGCTCAAAGCGCAGCGCGGCGAGATTTATGCTATGGACGGCAGCGACCCGAAGCCGCTGGTGATGAATGAGACTGTCTATAAAGTTTGGGCAGATCCAACACAAGTATCTGATAAGCAGGCGGTGGTAGATACGCTGAATAGCGTAGCTGGCGGCAACGTAGTTGATGGTTTCGCGGCGCTGATCGACAAAAAACCTAGCCGCTACCAAATTTTGACGAAATATATTACGCGGACTCAGGCTGAGTTAATCAAGAAGAAAAAGCTATCAGGTATTGGCTTCGAAGTTGGAACGCGCCGAGTTTATCCCGAAGGACGATTGGCCAGCCAGGTTTTGGGTTTTGTTAATCACGAAGGGAAGGGGGTGTATGGCTTTGAGCAAGCTAATAACCGGACTTTGTCTGGGCGCGACGGCATGCTCAAAACGGTGACGGATGCTCGCGACGTACCGCTAACAATTGGCGATAAGAATGTCCGCCAGCCGGCAGTAAATGGCCAGAGTATTGTTTTGACGATTGATCGTAATATCCAGACACAAGTCGAATCAGCGCTTGAGGCTGGTGCTAAGCGTAGTAAAGCCACTAGAGCAAGCGCTATCGTCATGGAGCCAAGTACTGGTAAAGTGCTGGCAATGGCCAATATGCCGACGTATGATCCGTCAAATATCAATACTTCGGATGTGTCGGTGTTTAACAACGATACGATTTCGCATCCGTACGAAGCGGGCTCTGATGTCAAGACTTTCACGGTAGCGACCGGAATCGACAAAGGCGTTATCTCGCCGCAGAGTACTTACAACAATACTGGCAAAATCAAGGTTGAAGACATTACAATCAATAACGCCTCTAAAAATAGCTTCTTGAACGGCGACATCACTATGCAGACAGCGCTGAACTGGTCGCTGAATACTGGTATGGTAACGATTGCGCAGCGGCTGGGAAATGGTTCTTATATTACTCGCGGCGCTCGCGATACGATTTATGATTACTTTTATAATCGTTTCCGGCTGGGGCAGCTGACTGGTATTGAGCTAGCGAATGAGGCGGGCGGCACAGTTATTTCGCCAGCACAGCAAGAAGGTAATGCTGTGCGTTACAGTAATATGGTGTTTGGCCAGGGTATGAATGTGACAATGCTGCAAGTGGCGAGCGGTTTTTGTTCGGTAGTTAATGGCGGCGTATATCACGCGCCAACGATTATTAACGGCACGATGGGTGGTGATGGCGGTAAGTTCGCGGCTACGGCGGCGAAGACTAGCGCTCGTGCTATCAGCGAAGCTTCGTCGCAGACAGTGCGCGAAATGGTACATCAGGCTCATTATGCGACATATAAGCCGCATGACGACTCGGAACGCTGGCTAGTTGGCGGCAAGACCGGTACTTCGCAGGTGATTGTTAACGGCAAGTATGATGATAACGAGACGATTGGTACCTATCTGGGTTTTGGCGGCGAATACGGTAAAATTCCGCGTTACGTTATCATGGTAGAGATAGCGGCAGACGGCCGCGGTATGGGCGGCGGCTCGGATGCCAAGCCTATTTTCAACGAGATATCCAACTGGATGATAAAATACTTAAAATTAGCCCCGAGAGAGTAGGGTAGGGAGTATAATGGTAATATGTCGATTGTAACTTTTGGAAACGAATTGAACTCAGTTTTTCTAATGAGCTTGATGGCATTTCTACTGGCGATGCTGCTAACGCCAGTATATACATATTTTGCTTACAAATATAAATTCTGGAAAACACAGCGTACAGCAGCGGTAACTGGTGAAAAACTCAAGATTTTTAACTTATTACATAAGAAGAAAATCGAGCGGCATATTCCGACTATGGCGGGAATAATTGCCGTAGTGGCGATTATGGCGGTGACACTGGCCTTTAATCTGGATCGAGCGCAAACTTGGCTGCCATTGGCGGCTTTGGTTGGCGGCGCGGCGATTGGTTTGATTGATGATATTTTGAATGTTTTTGGCTCTAACCGCAAGGACGCTGGCTTGCGCAGCTGGGTGAAATTTGCCATGATTATCGGCGTCGGGCTGGTGCTGGGCTGGTTTTTCTTCTGCAAGCTCGGCTACTCGTCGGTGCATATCCCATATGTCGGCGATTGGCAAATGGGCGCGTGGATTGTCGGGTTGTTTGTGTTTGCGGTGGTAGCGACGGGTAACGCGGTCAATATAAGCGACGGCCTGGACGGCTTGGCGGGCGGTTTGCTGGTAACATCATTTTCGGCATTTGGTGTGATTGCGCTACTGCAAGGCCATTTGAAGTTAGCGGCGTTCTGCTTCACAGTGGTCGGCGCTTTGCTGAGCTATCTGTGGTTCAATATCTTTCCAGCGCGGTTCTTTATGGGCGATGTTGGCAGTTTTGCTTTTGGGACGAGCTTGGGCGTGGTAGCGATGATGACCAACACGCTGTTTTTGCTGCCGATTATCGGCATATTGTTCGTGGTCGAGGCTGGGTCGAGCTTGTTGCAGATGACCAGCAAGAAATTATTCCATCGCAAGATATTCCTGTCGGCGCCGATTCATCATCATCTGGAGGCATCAGGCTGGCCAGAGGCTAAAGTGACGATGCGTTTTTGGGTGATTGCTGGCGTGGCGGCTTTCGTGGGTATAGCAATGGCGATGACCGGGGGGCATATTGCTCCGTGATTGGCGCTCGGCACCGCGACAGGTACGTACAATTTACCGATGGCAAAATCCAGCGTAAACACCGGCCTGATTATTGGTTAGTGTTATGTGCGGCGTTGTTAATGCTGGTAGGAATGATAATTGTTTATTCGGTCGGGCCGCAGTATGCTAATTTGCAGAATAGTGCTTATGGCAGCGATTATTCTAGCACGTATTTCTTTTTCAAACAGCTTATGGGTATTAGCCTGGCAGTTAGTGGTTTTGTACTGCTAGTATTAGTACCGTTTGATTATCTCAAGAAGTATATTTTTCAGTTAATGATGATTGGAATTGGCTTATCGTTTTTGCTTTTTTTGATTGGAAATATTCTGCATATTGATGCAATAGCGCAGAACACGCTAGGCGCTTATCGCTGGTTTCACTTGGGACCAGTTAATTTTCAGCCGTCCGAGCTGCTAAAACTAGCGATGACTTTGTATATGGCGGTGTTTTTAGGTAAACGCTACCAAGAGGGTAAGATAAACGACTTGAAAGAAACAGTCTACCCAGCAGCGGCGTTGGTCGGCTTTTTGTTATTTATTGTCGTAGTGTTGCAAAAAGACATGGGCTCGGGGGTGGCAATAGCAGCGGCTGCGGCGTCGATATTTATGGTGAGTACGATAAGAATGAAAACTCTGATGCAAATTGCATTAGTGGGCGTGCTGTTTTTGGGACTCACGGCAGTAACGGCGCCGCACCGGTTGGAACGGATTACGACGTTTTTCGGAGCGAGTAAATCAGCCTCGCAAGACGATAACGATTATCATATCAAAAACGCAATGATTGCGTTGGGGACAGGCGGGTTAACTGGCCGCGGTATCGGCAAGAGTATTCAATCGACAGGCTACTTGCCAGAGGCAATTAACGATTCGATTTTTGCTGTAATTGGTGAGATTTTTGGTTTTGCCGGGACGGTATTGGTAGTAGTACTGTTCGCAGCTTTGCTGCTGCGGGTTTTACGAGTTGCTGAATACTCGCCAGATATGACCAGGCGATTGGTAGTGGCGGGTATTTTTGGCTGGTTATTTGCGCACTTCTTCATGAATATTGCATCAATGATTCACCTAGCGCCGTTAACAGGTATAACGCTGCCGTTCTTGAGTGCTGGCGGCAGTAGTATGCTGTTTTCGGGCGCGGCTTTGGGGATTGTTTTCCAGTTATCGCGATATACTGCACATAAACCAATAGATATAGGAGGCCAAGATGCGGATATTAGCCGTAGGCGGCGGCTCGGGGGGTCACGTTACTCCAGTCGTCGCCGTGTTGCGAGAAGTTAAAAAACAGCAGCCAGATGCAGAACTGCGGTTTTGGGTTGACCGCAAATTTAGCAAGCAAGCGCGCAATGTTATGGCTAGCTTTGATAACTCGGTGCGCGTAGATGTCATTGCTAGCGGTAAATTACGCCGATATCATAATCTTAGTGTTGTGCGTCAGCTGTTACGCTTACGGACGATTGTGTGGCCAAATTTTGTTGATGCGCTGAAGGTGTGCGTGGGTTTTGTTCAGAGCTTAGTGAAGCTGATTGCCTGGCGTCCAGATGTGATATTTACGAAAGGAGGCTACGTTTGCATGCCGGTCGGCTTGGCGGCACATGTGCTGCGCATTCCGCTGGTAATTCACGACTCAGACGCTCATCCAGGGTTAACTAATCGCGTATTGGCACGTTGGGCTGATCGCATTGGTACTGGTGCTCCGCTAGAATATTATCCGTACCCCAAGGCGATTAGTCGTTACGTTGGCGTACCAATCCGCGAGGGATTTAAGCCGTACAGCGAGCAGCAGCGCCGCGTGGTTAAGGAAAAACTAGGATTTCCAAGTAACAGGCCGTTAGTGTTGGTTACTGGTGGCGGTTTGGGCGCGGAACGGTTGAATAATGCTGTGGCAGATACTATTAGCGAACTTACACAGTTCACTAGCGTAATTTTAATAACTGGTACTGGCCAGTATGCCGAGATTCGGCGGCGATTGCCAGAGGATACAGATCAAGTTAAAGTCTATGACTTTGTTAGCGATGGCATGATTGATATGCTTGGTGCGGCTGATGTTGTGGTAGCACGAGCTGGTGCGACCACAATTCTCGAGCTGGCAGCGCTAGCCAAGCCAACGATTCTAGTGCCGAACGGCTTCTTGACCGGTGGTCATCAAATTAAAAATGCTAAGGTGTATGAAGATAAAGGCGCTGTCAAAGTCATCGACGAAATGCAAATGGAAAAAACGCCGCAGTTGCTCGTCGACGAGATAAAAAACGTTATTGACGATCCCGCAGAAGCACGGCGAATGGGGCAGGCTTTTCTGTCGTTTGCGCACCCTGGTGCTGCTAAAGATATGGCTGATATGATTCTAGATGCTGCTAATAGCCGCCGAACAAACCCTGATAGCGCTGCAAAATGATATAATTAATACCACAAGCATGTTTGGTATGAGATCGAAAAAATCTAAATCACGCCGCGCCGCACAGCCTGTGCGGCGCCGTGCTGTGGTTGATGATAACTCGCCTAGTGCGGGAACACTATTTCGGCGTAATCGTACCTTGACTGGCAGTCTCATTTCCTCGGTGCCTAGCCCTAATGAACAATCGGCTAGCTTGCAATCACCGCGCGTGCAGGCGCACAATCTAAAGCGCAAACGCCGCTCTATCCGCTTAGCGTTGATTAGCACATTAGTGCTAATTGCTGGTTTGGGGTGGCTGCTTACTCAGATTATTGTCGAGCCGAAAGTGCAAATTGTCGGCACTAGTAACGATTCAGAAGTACAAACTGCCGCCCGCGATTATGCAGCAGCAATTCAAGATTACCTCTCTGCTAATCCCCTCGAGCGGCTGGCTGTAAATATCAATGCTAATAATCTTAGCCGGGCCATTCAAAGTAGATGCCCAGAGGTGTCTAGCGTGTCGCCGCCAGCTAAAGGTGCTCTCTGGTCGGCCGATTTTTCGGTTAATTTGCGCTCGCCAGTGGTTTATTGGCAATCTGGTAACATGAAAGCTTATGTTGATAGCACAGGTGTAGTATTTGAACGTAATATCCTTGGCACGTCAGTTATCGCCGTCGAGGATCAAACTGGAATTCGTGCAAGCGTTGGCAATTCAGTAATTAGCGGCCGTTTCCTGCAGTTTATCGGTAAGGTTGTGGGACATTTCAAAGAAAACAATCTTACTGTTAATAAAATGATTCTGCCAGCTAGTACTACTCGCCAGGTGCTAGTCAGTCTCGACGGGGTGGGGTACTCGATTAAAATGACAGTTGACCGCCCAGCGGCTGGCCAAGTCGAAGATGCGGTGCGTGCCATCCGTTATTTAACAAGCAGAGGAATAACTGCAGAGTATATTGATGTGCGGGTGAGTAGGCGTGCTTTTTATAAATGAGAAAGAGGTTTTAGGTAGAGGTCTACCCCTGCACTGGTGGGCTATGTTCTACTTTTGTTCTATTAAACAGCTAAAAAGGCTAGGTGAAAAAACTATATTAAAATATTGAAAATGCAAAAAGTCAAATAAAGCAGGTGAGGCGGGAAAAGTAGTAGGGGACAATATTTTTGAAAAAATGCAAATTTATTCTCATAGCGCTGAGATTTTTTCTGTGGATAACTTAAGTCTATAAACATGTGCTAATTACTACAATTTAAGTTTTGAGTTTGTTTTCTAGTGCGTGGACTTATATCTATATAACTGCTGGTTGGCGGTATTTTTTATATAGCGAATAAATATAAAAGTAAAAAATGACTCTAGTAGCGTGGTTAAGGCTCCCCATTTTAGACCAAGATTAATAAGCTGCGGCTTGCATCAAGTAAAACCGCTATTTGCGAACGTATGATTAATCATCCTGACAACATAGATTATAAGACGTAAAACGGACATTGTGCGACGTTAGACTTTTGTATTGTTTTTTGATACGGTATTTTTATAAATAATTAATGGAGGTTTACCCTATGCAACCATCGACACAATTACCAGAAAATTTAAAGTCTCGCCTGTCTCGCGTGTATTTCGCGCAGCGGACATTTACTGACGATTCTGGTAAATCTGTAGCCTACGAACGTCTTGTTTTGGAGGTTTTAATTAAGGATAAGCCGTTTAATCTTGAATTTAAGGTTTCGGATAAAGATAAAGCAATTTTATATTTGGCTGATGTCGTTGATCAGCTGGCTATGCTTTAGTTCGGTTTTTGTTCTTTGACCAGCCAGTAAGTCGTTAAACTGTACGGGTAATATTAACTTTAACGGAGGGTAAAACGCTTATGTTTCCAGTTTTACACGAAGCGTCGACGCCGAATACTGCGTTGTTGACGCCGGAGGTTGCTGGCAATATCTTTACTAGCATGTGGGGTGTTGTGTCTGCAAATTTTGCTGGTGTTGCTGTTTTGCTGGGCTCGGTTGCCGGTCTTATGATTGCAGCTAAGCTCATCAATGGCGCGCGTAAGGGTAAAGTACGCGTTTAGCTGAGTGGGGGTTTCCTGCGAGATTCCCCCACCCCTTTAGGATTTATATGGATACAATTTCGATTTACGATATCATTAATGCAATTCTCGGGTTTACCCGTGATTTGCTTGTTTATTTTTCACCACTGATTGGTTTACTCGGAGGATTAAAGTTTTTAGCGGATTGGATTCATAAGTTAATTTTTGGCAAGAAAGTGTAATTTATGCCTGTAACACAAGAATTTTTAATTAGACTATCTGCGTTTTGGTTGGCTATTTTTGTTGGTTTTTTATTAGTAGTTTGGTTAAGTGGTGAGCGCAGAGGTAGCCGGTAATGTTTAAAAAAATTGCAATCTTTCCTCTATTCATTGTAGTTTTTTTAGTTTTGTTTTCCACCACATTAACATTACCGGCTACCTCTGCTTTTGCCTGGAAGAAAGGTGAGCAATTACCACCTGTTGAGTTCGACGCGCCTTTACTATCTTGGTTGCGCCAAAATCCAAAATACAATAAAGAAAAAACGCAGTGGTTTCTTATTGATAGAAACTGGCCTGGGCCTCCTTTTAACGGCAAGCCAGCGTTGGTTGTTTCGTGGTCCGGTAGTTTTCATGACATGCACGTTTTTTATGATTCTAGTAAGCAAGAGTATGTTATCGAAGTGTATGCTCCTACTGAATATTATTCTTTAGCACATGGTGAAGTTACATTTCTGGAGCAAATGAGTTATGGAACTTCTTGGGGCAGTACACCTGATACAAAGGCATTGACGATTGGCCATATTTATCAGTATAAAATTGACAATACGATTACTCATATTAGCAAAGTTGACCCGAATCTTCGACTTCCACAGTACGATATTAATAATATAACCACGAAAGAACGTTGTAAGTGGCATGATTTTGCTTGTTGGATTGGTAACGGCATTACTGCTATCGGTGATTCGATATCTGAATTTTTTAGTGGATTTGTTAAAGTTGTTCAAAATTTAATGGAATTTTTCAGTCATCTTTTTATACCTGGCGATGATAATTTATTTTTAAAAACTTTCTATAATCTAAATGATTATATGCATAAAAAGCTTGGCTTTTTAACGTTTCCATTCGATTTTATAGCCTCGATTGTGAAAACGCTTATGACAGTCGTGGATTCTGATGTTAAGAATGAGTGGCATTGTACAAACGGCTCTATTAATCCAGCTGTTTGTTCAGGTATTTGCGTCCCGAAAGTTTTTGGTGATTTTGAATTTTGTCTGAAGTTTACTCAGCTTGAGGTTGTTTTTCCGGTTTTGTGGAAATCAATTATTTTCGTGGTTCGTTTTGCTGTCGTCGTAGGTTTGGTCGAGTTAATGCGCATTAAGTATTATAGTATTGTGAGGTCTTAAAATGATTGTATTTATTATTATCGCTGCTGTTGCATTATTAACCGCCGTTTTTGTGGTTATGCCAGATTTGCCGGCAACGCCTGAGTTATTGATATCTATGCAAGAAGCTTTTAATAGTATTTTATTGAATGCTATTCAATTTATAAGATATTTTTTATCACCGCAGTTGACTTTTGTGGTGGTTATGGTTATTGCAGCTGTGTTCGCGTCTGAGCCGATTTATCACGGCATTATGTGGATATTACGTAAAATTCCAGTATTGGGGATTAAATAGTTATGTTTTTGGATTTTATTAAAAAGTACCGTAAAGTTTATGTTTCTGCTTTCATTGACGACCAAAAAGAAAAGCGCGACCGTGATGTATTTCGGCCGAGTGGTTTCCAGGTTTATATCGGTCGTCAAGGTTCTGGTAAAACGATATCAGCGGTGCGTCACGTGCTCGAGTTAAAAAAGCGTTACCCTGAAGCAGTAGTAGTTACGAATTTAAATTTGAATGTCGAGTGGGGTTATAGGCAATTTTCGACGATTGATGAATTAATAGAGTTGCTGGTTGAAGTACAAAATGGTAAATATGGTGTGATTTATCTAATTGATGAGATTCATACGTACTTTAATGCGCTCGATAGTAAAGGTATACCGTTGTATATATTTACAGAGATTTCACAGCAGCGAAAGCAGCGTAAGTTAATTATTGGTACAAGCCAGCTGTTTATGCGTATTGCGAAGCCGTTTCGCGAGCAGTGCGATAATATGATTAGCTGTGATACTTGGTTTGGTGTTTTTACTCGCAACAGGGCGTATGATGGCATGACTTTAGAGGTCGATTATGATGGTAGTTTGATTGGTGACATTAGACGGAAAGGTTATTTTTGGCACGACAGAGAATTACGAAATTCGTATGATACGTATCAAAAAGTGGTATCGGCAAAAGACCAAATAATGTCGTTTGATCAGGTCGTACATTATGATGGTAATCGTAGAAAGAGGCGATTTTAATGAGCGATAGCCGTGCAAAGCGCAGCACCGCCGACTTGTTCGGCGGTTGCGTCGTGCGCGCCCTCCACCACGGCAGGCGCACGACGCGCTTTGCTATTTTTGATGGGTTTACGTAGGTTTGCCCCGCTTGCGGGGCTACTTGATACAGGGACATTTAACAATCTTTTTACGGGGGTAAGGGTGAACGACAATCAACCGATTTATAACATCGTTAAGGAGTTTCCAGATATGTATATTGTGCAAGTTTTAAGCAAGCCTAAATTTAGGCTACCACCTGCCCTTTCTGGTCGTAGAAAAAATAAAACTGTCGATGACATCGAACAAGATATTGCGCGTTCGGTTCGTCGTAGTCGTCGAGTTATTAACGATTATGTGCTTATGAATGATTTTGATTTATTTATCACTTTTACGTTTAATCCGAAGAAAGTTAATCGCTACGATTTAGATTTATGTTTTTTGCGTATGCAATCGTGGCTTTGGAGGCAGCAGCGTGCGTATTCTGAGCCATTTCGTTATATTATAGTACCCGAAAAACATAAAGATGGTGCAATACATTTCCATGCATTGTTTGGCGGTTATCAAGGCAAATTAAAGAAAACTAAGGTTATACAGAATAATAAGCGAGTATATAACCTATCAAGCTTTCGTTATGGCTTTACGAACGCGCAATATCTCGATGACGATAAGTTAAAAACTGTCGCGTATTTGTGTAAATACATCACTAAAGATATGGTACTTGTCTCTAACCGTCGGCGATATTGGTGCAGTAAAAACTTATTAAAGCCAGAGAAATACTATAACGGTGTCGAGGAGTTAGATATTAAGCTTGATGTAGCGAATCTCGAGTATCAGAATAAGTATCTGGCGTTGTATCAGATTCCAAAAGTGGTAAAACTTTTTGACTAATATCGCCTGGCGTGTTCCACTCCCCTGTCGAGAAGCGTACCAGCGGTAAGTTAGTTTGTTTGAATATAGCATTTACAATTTTATCGCGTTCTTGCCGGTCGTGTCGTTCGTGCGACGAGTCGTCGAGTTCGATACCGAGAAGCGGTTGAAAAGTACCACGGTCGATAATTAGAAAATCAATCGATTTTCCGTTTATAACTGAAAATGCGCCCCGCCAGTTTTGACCGTATACAGTGTGCTCAAAAATCATACTGAGGTGCGCTTGCGGTACGATAACATAGTTGTCATGCAAAGCAGAGGTGAGTTTTTTATAAAAATTCTCCTCTGCGGTTGTCATGACGCTTTTTTTGACTTTGTAATTATATTTTAATAGAGGTTTTTGGTTGTCATGACGCTTTTTCTGATTGTTGGTTAATAATTTTACTAAGACTATTAAAAGAATTATTGTTATTAAAATTTCCATAAATGTATTATACCATGTTGTATATTTTACATTTTATTTTTCAATTTAGGCTACCTCTGTTAGCTATAATACAAACTTGACAAATTGTCTATCGGACATTGTGCGACGTTAGGTCTATATGTAAAACATGAATGAGATTGCGTCCCTTTTGCTACTTGTTTGGTTGATTCCAAAGATTTATTGCCTCACAACTTTTAGTTATTTTATGTTTACCCCGCCTTTTATGTATGTATGAGATTTTGTCTTTGTGTACGTATTTGTTTGTATTTTGTCGTCTTCATATTAGTCTTTCTCAAGATTATTTTATTAGATTTTACTATGTATATATTTATCGTAACGACTTATATCTACAAAAATCCAAACTTTTGCGTTTGAGCTTTCTTAGCAAATCGTTAAAATTAAAATGTTCTATATTTGTTCTAAACCTGTTGATTGCTGGACAAAATACAGATAGGTAGGGCTAGTCCTTATCACTTATCACTTATCAATTAGCTTTAGTAGAGTCTCGCTTACTCATGCGATATGGTTATACATCACAAAGACCAGATCTCTAAATAACACTCCAAATTACTATAAGCATAAGTTAGATGCTAGAGCTATCAATCTTAGGTGTACTCTGGTTTTCAATGCGGCGCTGTATTTTTTCAGTATCTTCAGCTGCTGGAAAATCCTCCGGGTTCATACCTTGCTGATTGCGAATAGTCGTTCTAACTGCGTCATTATTATCGTTATTATCATGAAGTATAGAGTCGTGCGATGATATCCCGTAGTTTTCTATGTTGGCTGCCGTCATCTCGTTTGCTAATGTTTTACCGGCTAGCACAACATTGTGGGCTTTATTTGCCCAAGGCTTGTTTCCGGTGTTTAGCTTTCTTTTCATCTGCTTATTAGTTTTGCCGCCGAAGAAAGACTTATCGCCCTCGCTTTTTATTCTAGCTAACCCTCTCGGGCTAATGCCTGCTTCTATGACGCTGGAGGATAATCTCTTGTCTGATTCGGAAAATTCACGCCGACGCGCAAGTCTATCCATATCCTGATGGTACTTCTCGGCAATTTCTTGTTTGCGCGTTTGTGTTGCAAAATAATTCTGAGCTTCCGCAACTCTAGGTTTTTTGGTTGGGTTACCGTTTTGAGCGATAAGATAGCACGCCAGTCTTGTCAATCTAATGTCACCAATATTATTGCTGTTACCATAGCCTATCGAAACCATTTTCCCCACATGGGAAAAATGGTTTTCCACAGGTACGCCAGTTGTATGGAGTGCAATCTTAGCGCGCTCAACCACCTTTCTGAAAGAATCCCATTTTGCATATTCGAGAACCCCTTGGAGCTCTCTAGCATACCAGAACTCACCTTGCTTATCTTCATGCTTGATAGACTCAAAAATGCTATCACTTTGTCTGATTTTTAGCTCGCTTGCCATATCTTCATTATACCAAAAAGCTTATCGTGATTATTATAACACTACTGTAAAACACGGGTTCAACCGCGTAACTGGTGAACAGAGTTTCAGTACCATTCAATATAACACTACTGTAAAACTGCTTATATTCGTTAGCATTTTCATACGGCGTTTCAGTACCATTCAATATAACACTACTGTAAAACAGACGCTCGCCTAGAATTGCTATCGAGGCGGTTTCAGTACCATTCAATATAACACTACTGTAAAACAGACATAATTGGCTACATGCATGCTTCTGGGTTTCAGTACCATTCAATATAACACTACTGTAAAACTTGGCTTTCAATCCTTCGACTTCCTCTTGTGTTTCAGTACCATTCAATATAACACTACTGTAAAACGCAGCGAGGTCGTCGGTCGGCCTGATTGATGTTTCAGTACCATTCAATATAACACTACTGTAAAACTGCGGAATAACGTTGGCACGTAACCTCCAGGTTTCAGTACCATTCAATATAACACTACTGTAAAACTGCGCTGCGAACGTCCGAACGAGGACGAGCGTTTCAGTACCATTCAATATAACACTACTGTAAAACAAAGGGCGGAGTTCTAACCATGTGGCCATCGTTTCAGTACCATTCAATATAACACTACTGTAAAACATAGTAAACTGAACTATCAAAACGACCTTAGTTTCAGTACCATTCAATATAACACTACTGTAAAACGGTAGTGATAGTCAGTGCCGTACTTCGCCGGTTTCAGTACCATTCAATATAACACTACTGTAAAACGCACCCGACGCTACAGTTTGACTTCCCAACGTTTCAGTACCATTCAATATAACACTACTGTAAAACAACGCTAATCCGCCGACATCAATAGTCCCAGTTTCAGTACCATTCAATATAACACTACTGTAAAACCTCAATCGTGAAGTTTTACAGGGGTAAACATGGTAATGCTTGCTCTGTACTATTATGAATTGGTACTAAAATCATACAAATCATCGTCAATGATGAGCATGTTTTCATGATCTAATTTATCTTCACAGTTTTTCTCAATAAAAAGTACTGAAAAATGATTGTTTTCTACGTATTGTAAAAGAGCTTGCAACTCGCTGTGCGACAATAATTGGCGCTGGTTTATCAAAATCACTAAACGTTTTGATAATAATTGCTGCGCTGAATCTATAATACCATAAAGTTTATCAAGATAGTTATTCCCTGTGTTGGCTTCGAGTTCCACGTGTGCCATTTTCAAGAGGTCATTGATGGATATTTCTGTTTGATAGTTCAGATTTTGCGAGAATCCAGTATTTATGGCGCCGAGGATATCCAAAATATCTGTTTCTATCTGTGCTAGCTTTGCCGCATCGATGTCGCTGTTGTCTTGGATGTTTTTGTAGAGGGCCGCTGTGATAGTTCGATTGGCTAGATCGTATGAATATATATCGGTGACAATCAGAGTGTCTTTTGCAAAATTCAGAGGGTCGTGGTTGCTATCGTAAATAACGGTGCGATTGTTCTCTTCTTTCTTAGTATATGCGTCAAGAATGTCTTCAACAACTCTCCTGAAGAACAAGTCATTGCAGATTACTAAGGTTGCGATACCGCCATCGCTTGGTATGAATAGTGTATTATCGAATCCTGAAATGCTAATATTCATAAAACCACTGTCCTATCGGTGCTTTGAATTGATAACTCCTCATACTCCCCTGCCAAATATTCCATTGAGGCGAATTGCCGCTCGGTTATTGTCAGTAGCTGGATAACACCGTTGTCGGGTATGATTTTCCTTAGTCTGTCGTAGGTTGATTTTTCATTGGTGGAGTTGAGTACTAGCTTGCTGTAGACGGATTGTTGCATCATGACAAAGCCCTCTTGGGTAAGTTGTTTGCGGAATGTCGCGTATATTTTGCGCTCACGAGCGCTAACCATTGGTAAGTCAAAAAATAAAATCATTCTCATATAGCGTACTTTCATAATTATGTTAAATTGTATTCAGGTAGCTCTTTTTCGCTGCCCTCTTCCATTGCTCTAAAAAATAACTTGACGTAGATATTGATCGCGTTTGATAAGAATTGTTCTTTGCTGAGAATGACAACTTTGTGATTAAGGATGTCAATGAGCCGGCTCTTGAAAAAGTCGTCAAATGCAAAGCTGCGACATTTATAAACCTCACGGTCGATGACAGGACGAAACGGCTCCATAAGGTCACAGGTGAGATTAAAAGGATTGTATTCATTGCAATGATTGACCCCCATAGTTGTTGAATAGCCGGCTGAGGTAATTTCTCTGTTGAAAGCCGAGAGTAGAATCGCATAACCATAATTAAGTGCTGCATTTATGTCGCTGGAGCTATCGCGCGAAAATTGCGGACCAAACAACTCTTTGAAGTAGAATTTGGCGGCATGCGCTTCCCGATTGGTAGTATCTCCAGGTAATACTGATGCGGCAAAATTCATAAGCGTTTCGCAGGATTCCTGGTTGGCGGTCTCTCTATAGACCACCTGAGCTTGCTTGATGATTTTTTGAGCAACGATTCTCTGCCAGATTTTATCTTTGGTGGTCTGAGGCCATTGGCTTTGGCGGCGCATTTGTTTGCTGGCGTTGTGGGCACCGTAATATGGTATTATCTCACCGTATGGATTACGCTGATGGTCGCAGAATATTATTTTTACCTTGTAGCGAGCCAGCTCACACAGTAAATAGGCTGTCAAATTAACGGCAGTATTTTCAATTATTAGGGTGCCGATTTCGCTAATATGGAGGGCTTTTTCCTTGCCATCGCTAATGATGAGCATGTAGTCGTTTTTGTAGCTTAGTTTGCAACGATTCTTGACGATGACAGTTCGCCAAGACATGCTAACGGCCCTGCTCTAATGTTTTTCCGTCTAATTTTCGGCGGTGCAGTCCGGTGATGGATTCGTAAACGAAGGTTAACTTAGTTGGATCAAGGGCTTTATTGTCCATTCGTCCGAACCTACTTGATAACCCCAGCTGCGGGAATTCCTTGCTCATATCTACTCTGCCAGATCCAGCGTGTGTAGCCTTCAAAACCAGGTTAATAACTTTGATTTTGTCATCTAGCGGCAGTTTGCTGTATTCAACTAATGAGCTCTGGGCATTAGGGCCAGCATTTCCGAACTGCTGGTACTGATTAGTGAGCTTATCAGCATAAATCTCCCAGAACCTCTCTACTCCGCTAATAACTCTATCTCTTCTTTCTATTTGTCTATTGCGCTTGCGTTGTAGTTTATTGTCGTCGACAGCCTGTTCTTCTGTGATCGTGATTTGCGGAATTCCCTGCTTGAGAGCGACTGCCACGGCGTATTCAACGTCGTAAGGTAATTTCAGTTGTTTGGCATTAGTAACTTCTTTACTGCCAACGATGAATTGCTCATTGCCGTCATATTCAATTTTTTGATTAATTGGTATTTTGGACAGAATAACTGTAGCTTGCTTATAGTTGTTGTGGAGATACTCATTGATTGAGCCTGGCTTGGTCTTTTCTAGTGTGTAAACTTGGGCTGGTATGCTTATGATTTCATTGACTAGAACATCTTTCTTTGTATATCTTATTACCATGAAATGTGCTGCGTTCTCGCCCGAGTAGCCACCATATCTGTTAACCGGTAAATTCGCTTTTTTAGGAATTGTAGGTTTAGGGTTAGTAGAATCCTTGCTATAAATAGTCTGTTTATAGAATTGATTATCGCCAATTTCAGTTTTCTTTGTGATCAGGCAATCATTGTATTTCATTGTTCGGTCGATGACATCGCGTGTGGTTTTACTCTGCCAGATAATTTCACCAGTCTCTGTATTAGTAAGATCGTAGTTCATTGACGCGAGGATAAAACTACTGCGATCTGCATCGGTTTGTTTTTTAGATTTGAACTTCATGTATTCACCGTAGACGAAAGCCTTATCTAACTTTGGATAACGAATCTTTATATATTGAGCTAGCACCGCGGCTAGATAGGCGTCTTTGGCATGGTGTAAATCGTTGACCTCGCGACATTTTGGCAAGTCATGAATGCGACGGTATTCTGAACTCATGCCAGCACGAATGGTAAATACTTCGGTGGCTGAGTCATGATATTTCTCTGTCAGCATTCTGGCGAGGTGCTTGGTGATTTGCCGCGTCTCAACGAGTTGGCGATTGACGAAGCCGGCGACGCGGTCTTCAGACAGTTGCTTTTGGCTCGTTAGGCGTTGGAACTTAAGCTGTGACATAAGCTTGGCATTCTTCAGAGACATCCAGATCGGTCGCATACGGTTTTGGATATCGAGCGAGATAGGGTAATCGTCAAGTTTTTGCTGGTTTTCTTTGCGCAGTACTAGGACGGTGTTGTCTAGTGAGTCATCTTTTGTCAACGAGCGCGGTAAAATATGGTCAATTTCGCAGTCTTTAAGGTCGTTTTCGATGTCGAGCGGCTCGCCCGTATAAGCGCATTTGCCGTTCTGTAGGAAATATAGGTAATATTTTTTCCGATCAAGCTTATCTTTATAGTCAGCTAATTGCGATTTTATGTCAGACTTGTTGTATTCTTTGCCGTAAAGATCTTTATACATTTTTTCCAGTTGGCCGTATCGGCTTTTGGTTCTAACCTTTTTGTCTTCGTTGCGCGCCATCTCAATGCTGATTAGCTTTGGTTCGTAGCCAATCGTATCGATAATCTCGTCAATAATCCTAACGCTTCGCCACAAAGCGCGTTTGATGCCGGGAGAGCCAGCAAGTTTCTTGATGTCCTCGTAGGTTATCTCGGTGTGCTGGTTGGTCGATAGGATGTCATCAATGATTTTCTTAAATTCGTATTGATCACTTTGAATAATTTGCATGAAGTTATCTTTTGAGTGGCGCATTGTCTCTATGACTGTCAGCTCTCCGTAAGGCGTGTGCGCAGTAATACCGTCAAGCAGTTTGCGAGATAGCCGTCCCCAGCCGCTATAATTTAGCTTCAAAATAGCGCGAAGCTGATTATCGTCAAAGATGTCACTGTACTTCTGTAATTTTTTGGCTAGAATCTTTTTATCTTCAAACAAGGTAATCCACTTGATGACCTCTTCGATTGCTTTTTGAGTTTTTGGCGTAATCTCAATACCGATTTTATTGGTAAAATCAAGGTAAGACTTACGCGATGAAGCAAATGATTTCTCTTTGGCGGTTCCGGAAATAATGAGAGAGTCGGTGTTGTATATTTGATTGTCATAGAGATATTTGACGAGCTTTTTGTAAGTAACTGAAGACTCTTTGGCGAATAACTCGTCAACTATGCGGTTCTGAATGTCAGGACTTAATCTCTCGCCATTGACAGTCACATTCTTCAGCTCGTTTCGAACTTCATATTCTTGATAAAGCAGCGAGTTTTTAGGAAGAACCTCTTCGTCTGGTAGGTAGGTGCAGTTGTTACGCATTCGGTCGATGAACTTCTCAGCCGAAGCCTCATCATCTATCATCTCATCGAAATTCCACGGATAGATCACACCGTCTTTCTTTTTGACTGACCAAGCAAAATTACCGCCAGTCTTCAGTGGCCCAATGTAATACGGCAGTTTGAAAGTAAAAATGCTGATGATTTTGTCGCGATTTTGGGCTAAGAGCGGGTAATATTGCGCTTGGTTGTCGATGATTCTTTCAAGCTCATATTGGTGGATTTGATGCGGAATGGCGCCATTGTCTCGGATACGTTGCCTGGCTAAGAACTCGCCTAGTTCGGCACGCTTTTCGAATCGTTGGTATCGTGGATCTTCCTTGGCTACATTGCCCAGGTGATTTTTGATTGACTTATATAAATCTTCTAGACTGTATTTGTGTTTGTTGTATTGTTCAAATTCAGCAGCGTCGCCGTGAAAAAATGATTTATAGCTTTCTTTAGGCAAGAACTCATGGAATAGCGATTTGAGATCAGATAAATCTTGGCGGTAATCATCGTATTTCTCAACCATGATGTCAGATAGGCAGCTATCTTTCCTGATGAATTGACTGAAAATTGTCCATTGGTAAACTGATTCTAAAGTCTCTACGAGTTCGTAGCGATCGTCGCCGATTGCAGCTGCAATTTCATCTCGTTGTTCCTCGTAATTTTTATTCGAGAACTCTCCTTTTGCTTCGAGAGAATCGTCCTCGAATAGTTTATTAGCGTTCCATTTTAAACCGATAACTGCACCGACGGCTTCGCTTACGATTTTCTTATTATCGGGAGTGGGCTGTAGTAGTTTGATAATATCTGACTTTCTGACACTACGCGACAGAGAACGGTCAAGCAAAATAGCTTTAACTTTTTTAGCTATTGATTCGTCAGCGCCAATAAAATCCATGAATGTTTGTAGATTTTGGCTGTTGAACGATGAAATTACGCTATCTACCCCGCCCTCGACTAAGAAATTGCCGCGGTACTTGATAATGTGATGAAGAGCTAGATAGACTAAGCGAATATCCTGTTTTTCGGAGTCGTGAAACAGGCTGCTGCGCAAATGATAAATTGTTGGATATTTCTCTCTATATGATTTGTCGGTGAAAGAGTGGTCGGCAAATAGGATGTTAGCATCTAGTTCTAGTGCGGAGTTTTTGTCGCCAAGGTGAAGCATTGATTCAGACAAGCGAAGATAGAAATGCGGATCAATCTTTTGTATTTCATCGTCAAATAGTTGCCGAAGGAGAGTGATGCGGCGCTTTCGTCTGGCAAGCCGCCGGCGCGATGAGCGAAATGACCGCCGAGTGGCTGCTTTTTGCGCCTCATCAAACAAATGGGCGCCCCACATGTTCTGGTGCTCGTATTTGCGCAGATCAAAACCTTCATTTATAACTGCCCAGCCGACGCTGTTTGTGCCAATATCTAATCCAATAGAATACGGTTGTTTCATCATAAATCCCCTTTAATTATTTTAAGTATATCGCTTATTTTTAGGGTTTACAACGTTGTTTTAATTGGCTATAATTCTTATTGTACCGTTTCGGTACCTCAATATAACACTACAGGTTAAAATAAAGCATTAGCTAAAGTGTTTCTATAAAGATTCGGGCGGTAGGCCCGTTTTTTTGTTGGTTATCTTTTTCTTTCAAATCTTTTTTATACCGCAAAAACAAAACCCCGCCCTCGCTCTCTTTCATGCGAATGTAATAGAATCCATTTGCTGCTAAGAAGCTCTGTAGGCCTGGCATTTTCTGGGGTGCTTGTGTTTGTAATTGGATTGCGCCGAGTAATCTCGCTTCTCTTTTGACTATTTCCATCAGCTGCGTGCCCACTTGCCGGAGTCGATACTTTTTTCGTACGGCGATTAGTTCCAAATTTACTATTCTAGGATCGTCTGAGTCTTGGCTATAGATAACTGTACCAACTATTGCTGCTTTCATCGATGTATCTGGCCAGTGCAGCGGCGCATTCGCCCAAGCCTAAACGCCGCGATAGGTCGGCGACCGCTTCTGTGTAAGTTTCCTGGCTTAACGCATCTGAAGCCGGACCGCAGATACTCGGCTTGCATAATAAATCAACGACTTCATCGATTTGTGCGTCATGAGCATGCGGCGTAGTAGCTATTTCTAGTGGTAGAGGCATGGTGCGATGGTTGATTACGAATTAGAAGCGCTCGCAGCTGGAGTTTTGCGTCGGCGGCTGCGAGTACGTTTGCGTTTTGGCTTGTCGCTGGCTGCGGTATCTGCTTTTTCTGGCTCTTCGTTGGTGGCGGGTTTGTCCGCTGCTATGTCTGTTTTCGCGGTGTCATTATCCTTTGCGGCCTTTGAGGTGTCTTTATTGTTTTGACCGTGGTCTATTTGTAGCAAACCAACAGCGCCCTTGTCAAGTTTGACCGATGGCTGTTTGGCAATTGGTTGAGTTTGCTCTTGCGGCTGCTTAGCAGCTTGGCGCGCGGCACGATCGGCGGCTCGCTGTTCGGGTGTTTTTGGCGGCGTATAGGCAGGACCAGGTTTTTTGACGACTAGGTTTTCTGGCGGCAGGATTCGATTGGCGATATCGGCTTCAATATCGCTGCGGTTGCGGCTATAATTATCGCGCGTCCACTGGATAATCCGGCCGGTGTTGTCGTCTTGCGCAGTTGGCAGATTGAGCGTTTTGGCGCTAAAGGCTGGAGCTTTCTCGCCGTTGATGACCATGTTGATGATAAAGTTACGATTATGCATCTGTAGTAGGTCATTTGGCTCGAATTGTGGTTCAAATTGCTTGGCGAGGATCGGACTATCATCGGCAGAAACACGGAAGCTAATTACGGTACCGACGTTGCCGAAAACGGCATCGCGGACGGTTTCTTCCATCTGGCTAATGTACTGGTTGGCGACGGTCAGGTTGAGACCGTATTTGCGCGCCTCGGATAAAATTGTAGCGAACGAATCGGTAGCAAAGTTTTGAAATTCGTCGACATATAGATAAAACGGCCGGCGATCCTTGATATCAGGGATATCAGAGCGGCTCATGGCGGCGAGCTGAATTTTGGTGACCAAAAACGAGCCGAGAATGCCAGCGTTATCCTCGCCAATGAGGCCCTTGCTCAAATTGACGACAAGAATCTTGCCCTCGTCCATAATTTGGCGGATATTAAACGTTGATTTCGGCTGACCAATAATGTTGCGGATAACTGGATTGGCGGTGAAGGCGCCGACTTTGTTGAGGACTGGCGCGATGGCCTCGGCTTGGAATTTATCAGTCCAGCTGGCGAACTCGACGTTCCAAAATTGCAGCACTACCGTATCTTTGCAGTAGCTGAGCGTGTCTTTGCGAAACTTTTTGTCAGTGAGCATGCGAGTAATATCGAGCATGGTAGTCTCGGGCCGGTCTAGTAGCGCTAAAATGGTATAGCGCAAGATATACTCGAGGCGTGGACCCCAAGAGTCGCCGAACATACGCTTCAGCACGCCGATAACTTCTGATGAGATATTAGTTTTTTGCGACGGATTGGTGACCTCTAGCGGGTTGAAACCGAGCGGATACTGCGTGTCGGCCGGGTTAAAGTAAACAACATCCTGCAGGCGCGAGCCTGGGATGAAGCGCATGTTATTGATAGCAAAGTCGCCGTGCGGATCAATGATAGCATAGCCTTGCCCGTGGAAAATATCGCTGAGGGCAAATAACTCCAGCAAACCGCTCTTCCCTGCTCCCGTCTGGCCGATGATGTAAACATGGCGCGAGCGGTCGTAGCGCAGCATACCGAATTGATGGTTGATACCGCGAAAATTAGTCATACCAAAGGCCGAGATATTCTCATCATGCGCTGGGTCGCCAGTTAGGACTGGCAACTTCGGCGGCGGTTCGGCGGTTTTGGTGCTAGCCCAGACAATGTTTGGCGTTTCGACATTAGTGTGCGGTAAATGATAAACGCTGGCGACTTCCTCGATATTCATCAGATAACCGCGGTCAGCAAAGAGGCGGGTCTTGTATTTGGCGAGCGCCTCTTTGGCGAAGCTATCGTTCGACATCTTAAAGCCGTTGAGATTGGTAGAGTTAAATTGCTTAAAGGTGCCAATGATGCCTTGCATACGTAATTTAGCATCGCTGGTACGCTCGCCCAGGTAAGCGACGCGGACTTTGACCTGATAGCCAAGTTTGGTCGCCTTTTTTTCAGCTTCAGATATGCGAGTCTTGTCGCGTTCTGATAATTCTGGACCGCCGCTGGCGCCTGCTTGCTCGGGCGGTTGCCACAGGGCAGAAAATAGGCCGGCAATCCACTTGCCTATGCCGTCGGTGCCGAATAGGTTGAAGCCGCCTGCTTTGACCGATTGAATCCAAGCGTCGGCTTCTTTGTGCCAGCTGTCGGCGACCGGGCGTACTAGCATCTGTATCCAAATTTCTTCGTCGGTATCTTCGAGCTTGGCGAGCGTGCCGGTGATGCCAGCTAGCGGGTCAACTTCAAAACTCTGAAAGGTTTTGATCGGCAAAAATTCCTTATCGGTTAAGGTAATCTCTGAAGTGTAGACTACGCTGTGGTGGCGTTCGTGAGCGACATAATCTTCTTCGGCCTTATGGATTTGTACTTGCGGGTATTGGGCGTAAATCTGCCCTTCGACAAAGCTTTGCAGCGATTTCGGCGTCCAAACGTAGAATTGAATCCGCCCGCCCACCGAGGCAATCTCGAAGCTTAGGTGCTCCTGATAGCCATTGTTAGCTTTCAGCTCGCGGGCATCGCGCAAAATACCATGGAGGCTAGCGAACATTTGCTCGGCGGCTAGCTCAGACTTATCGTTAGTCTTTGGAATCTCGAGGGTTAACAAGACGCTCTCAACGTTCTTTATTACATCAATACTGCGATAATTGCGCCAAGTTAGATATAACAGCACAATAACCAACGGCCCCCAGACATACCATTGCAACAATAGAGCAATAACAGAAGTGATAAATGACATAGCTATACTTTCATTATATCATACCTCTGTTATTTTTGCAAGATTAAGCGGATTGAAACAAAGAATTAGCGGGTTAGCCGGGCACGTTATTCTAAGCCTGGCAAAGCCAAATTAGTCACTAGGTTAAGTAGCGAGGCTGAGTGTATTATTGCTGTGGTTCGGCGATGGTGTAAGTCGCTTTGGCGACGCGCTTGAACATCGATTTGCTTTGCAGATTGAGCAGAATAGTTGTTTCTTTGACTTGGCGGCTCTTGAGCACGCGCCTAACAATTTCGTCGCGGTGAAGCGGCTCGCCTGCCTTGCGCAAAATGTCGGCAATAATATCTGAAACGGTGCCTTTGCTATAGCCCCAGCTGTCGAGGGCGTAAATGCCGCGGCCGATTAGGACGAAGCGTTTGTCTTTGATAAGTTCGTTGTGGATAGCTTGAGTGGTAACGTTTCTGCGCTTGAAGTCGCTTTCTTTGATGGCTTTAGAAATGTCGGAGAAGTGCATCGGCTTGCCATTGCCTGCCAAAATAACGTAGATTTTGTCGCGGATGTTTTTAGGATTGACGGTCGGCCACTTGGCCAGGCCCCAAACGTCTTTGAGATTGGCTAGTTTTTTGGATAAGCTGGCCAGGCCGCGGATTTGGGACGGACTTTCGAAAGTTAACATGCCATGCAAGCTCTCGATGTCGATTGGCTGGCCGTGGTTTTTGATAGTTTTAACGATACTGTCGATATCGCCGCGGACTTTCTTCTCATTACCGTTTTCGGCGATACTGATGCCCTGGTGGTAATTGTCGGTTTCGTTGATTATAACGAAGCGCGGCGACAGCTCGCCAATAAAGGCAACGTGAGCTCGGGTGTTATTGGAAGCTTTGTCTTTCGAGAGGCGGTTGGCGACGTCTTGGACGCGGCCGACGCGGCCGTTTTCGGAAAGGTCGCGGATAATCAAGCGCTCGGCGTCGCTAATGGCTGGAATTTTGCCGTCGGCGGCAGCGGTTTTGAGGCGGGCTAGGATGGCTTTTTCAAGCTGGCGTACACGTTCGCGAGTGATGCCGAGCAGTTCGCCGATTTGCTCAAGTGTTTCCCGGCGTTCATATAGGCCGAAACGGCGCGTGATGATTTCGCGTTCGCGTTCTTGGTCTATGGTCTTAAGAATATCCTCAATTGCTGTCTTGATAGTCTCCACAGCAGGTGTACCGGTAGTTTCGGTCATGCGATCCTTATCCTTTTATCTCCACTCCCCGCCCCTCGAGAGTGATTTTAGTTTGATATCGTAATTTCGTATCTGATTATAATACATAGTAGTTAGATTGTCAAATCAAATACTAACTAGTTATATTGTATCACAATATAGACGCTTATGGTAAATACTTTTTTGCTACTTTTTTTAATAAAGAATAATGTCTAGGCTAACAATAATACCTATTTTTGTCAAAGTTTAAGGTGTTAAGGTTGCGATAGCGCTGGTTGATTTAGCGGTTTATCACAAAATATAATTGTTTATTGAGCAAAGCTTATTCAAAACACCAATGAATAATTAGCTGATTAAACAGCTTAATCATTGTCTAATAATATCTGGACTTTTTCTGGCGTGGTTTGCGCTTGAGTTTCTGGCTGGTCGCTGTTGATATGCTTGAGGGCGAACAGCGTAAGTGTGCGGCGAATTTCGTCGCTGGTCGGTTTGGTGCTACGTCCACTGTCGTCGAAGCCGTGGCCGGCATTGGCAACGCGAATAAAGCGGCTGCTCGGCTGGTAGGCCAAGATACGCTGGTAGAACTTGTAGGCTTGCTCAATCGACACAATACTGTCTTTGGTGCCGTGGAAAAACAAAAACGGCGGCGGCGTTTTGGTAATCGGTTGGTACAGCGGGCTGGCGACGCGGGCAGTATCGACATTGCGGGTGCCGAGGAATTTGTAAGCATTTGGGTTGCGCTTGGTGCGCTGTAATTGGTTGACCAGGTCGGTGGTGCCATAAAAGCTGATTACGCCGCGGACAGTAATCGGGCTGTCTTGGCGAGTCAGGATATAATCGCTAGCCAAGAGCCCGCCAGCGCTGTCGCCAAAAAGAATTACATTGTTGGTGTCGATGTCATAAGAGCTGGCGAGTTTGGCGATGGTATCGATAGCGCAGGCAACGTCGTTATTTTGTGTCGGATAATGGTATTTGGGCGCTAGACGGTAATTGACTGAGGCGACCGCAAAACCAGCCGCTGTCAAGCTAGAACCGTAATAGTCAAGCAGCGAATTGCGCTTATCGCCTTTGTGCCAGCCGCCGCCGTGGATATAAATAACTAGCGGATATGGAGTTGTATAAGTATTAAGCAAGCTGTTGATCGGCGTGTACAAATCAAACTTCTGCTTATCTTGGCCGGTACAATATGGAATATCGGAGTCGACGTTAGCGACATTGCCCAGGCGCGGATGATCGTCGGTGCGGTATGATCTATGAATATTTAGCGAGAAGACAACGATAATCATTACTACGAGCAGCAAAATCATCATCCAGCGGCGGACACGTCGGACTTGTTGGAGTTTGATTGCCATGCTTACTTCTTTCGCCGTATTTGGCGCCGTGCCGACCTTTTTTGCGGGGCGTTAGCGAGCAATTCTACTGCTTGGTCGCGAGTGATGGTTTTGGGGTCGGTGTCTTTGGGGATTTTGGCGTTTTTGCTGCCGTCGGTAACGTATGGACCGAAGCGGCCGTTGAGTACCTTGATGCCGTCGCCAAAGTCAGCGATATTTTTCTCAGCTTCGGCTTTGAGCTTGGCGGAGTATAGTTCGCGCGCTTGCTCTTGGGTGACTTCGCGCGGGTCGATATCTTTCAGGCTGACGTAGAGTTTACCGATTTGAATATATGGCCCGAAGCGGCCGACGTTAGCCTTGATATCTTGCCCGTCCTCGGTTTGGCCGACTAAGCGCGGCAGCTCAAAGGCATGTAAAGCTTGCTCTAGGGTGACGGTTTCAATCTTGGCGCCTTTAGGTAGCGGCGCGAATTGCGGTTTGTCGGCTTTGTCGTCGCTTGATCCTAGTTGCAGCATTGGTCCGAAGCGGCCGAAGCGAGCAATAATTGGTTTGCCAGATTTCGGATCAATACCAACTTCCCTGTTGGCGCCGACAGTTCGGCGGTCAATATTGCCAGATTGCTCAATCAGCGCGTGGAATGGCGCGTAGAATTTCTCGAGCATAGTGTTGCGCGCCAAGCGGTCACCGGCAATATCGTCGAAGTCTTTCTCGACGTCGGCGGTGAAACCATAATCAACGACGCGGTTGAAATGGTCGGTTAAAAAGCCGCTAATCAGCTCGCCGGCTGGCGTCGGCACAAGCTTGCCTTTGTTGGAGCCGGTCTTTTCTTGGATAATTTCGCGCTCGACCTTATTGTCGATAAGTTGCAATAAGATGACATCACGCGGTACGCCATCGGAATCGCCTTTTTCGGCATAGCCGCGGGTTTGGATAGTGTTCATGATGGTGGCATAAGTACTCGGGCGGCCAATACCGAGCTCTTCAAGCTTTTTGACTAGCGTACCCTCAGTATAACGGGCTGGTGGCCGGG
Source organism: uncultured Candidatus Saccharibacteria bacterium (assembly GCA_963528515.1). GTDB lineage: Bacteria > Patescibacteriota > Saccharimonadia > Saccharimonadales > Saccharimonadaceae > Saccharimonas. The sequence continues at coordinate 513,081 of CAURUO010000001.1, read as the reverse complement.
CGAAAACTTGGCGAGCTTCGACGCTGTGGCGCTGCAGCTGGTCGCCAGATTTGACGGTTGGCAAAATCGTGTCATCTTTACCGCCGCCATAGACGCGCAGGAAACCGTCGAAGAGGACGACTTGACCCTTGGCTTCAAAGACGAGCTTGTCGTTGGTTTTGCTTGAGTTATTTTGCTTTTCCCCGTCGTTAATACCAATTGTAATTGTCGTGTTCTCTAGCTTGGCTGGCGCCATTTGGCTGGCTAGCGTGCGGCGGCGGATGAGGTCGTATAGACGCTGGTCATAGTCGCTGCCGCTGACTGATTCGCGGGTAATATCGGTCGGGCGAATTGCTTCGTGGGCTTCTTGGGCGCCAGCGGATTTAGTTTTGAATTTGCGGACATGCGAGTATTCGATGCCGTATAAACGTTTGATGTAATCGGCGCTAGCAGCGATGGCCTGGCTCGATAAGTTGACGCTGTCGGTACGCATGTAAGTAATGCGGCCCTCTTGATATAGTTTTTGGGCGCTGGCCATGGTAGCGCGCGAGCCCATGCCGAGCTTGCTATTGGCCTCTTGCTGCAGAGTGCTGGTCGTGAACGGCGCGGCTGGGTTGCGGCTTGACGGGCTGGTACTGATGTCGGTAACGGTGAAAGTAGCGCCAGCCAGCGATTCGAGAAAAGCTCGGGCTGCGTCCTCGCTGTCGAAGCGCTGCTTTAGCTCGGCTTTTAGTTCTCGTTTGCTAGCGGCGAAAATGGCGGTCACTTTGAACTGCGAACTGCCAGCGAAAGCGTCAATTTCGTGCTCGCGCTCGACTAGCAGTCGTACAGCTGGACTCTGGACGCGGCCAGCTGACTTGCCGCCGGGGACTTTTTGCCAGACGACCGGGCTAAGTTCGAAGCCGACAATTCGGTCGAGGATCTGCCGCGCTTGCTGGGCTTCGACTAGCTTCATATCAACGGTGCGCGGATGCTTGATTGCCTCCTCGATAGCCGATTTGGTAATTTCGTGAAAAGTAATACGCTTGGTGGATTTGGGATCAAGCTTTAGGACCTCGCATAAATGCCAAGCAATAGCCTCGCCCTCGCGGTCTTCATCAGTGGCTAGCCAGACGTTGGCCGCGCCGACTGATTTGACGGCTTTCTTTAATTCAGCGATTACTTTTTTCTTTTCCGGGTCGATTTCGTAAGTCGTTTTGAAGCCGTGCTGGATATCAATTGGCGGCGTACCGTCTTTGGTTTTTTTGGCGATAGCGCGAATATGCCCCACGCTTGACAAAACATGAAAATCATTGCCGAGATATTTCTCGATAGTTTTGGCCTTGGCTGGCGACTCGACGATAACCAGATTCTTCATACTTATATAATAGTAAACCGATTTGCTAAAAATGCCAAATTAGTGCTGGTTGCTGAGAATTAATAAGCCAAAGAAAATAGCCCGCCAGATGGGCCTCGCGCCGAGCCTTAGAGCTCTGGCGGGCTATTTTCTGACGGGCTTTTAAGCCCTTTTTGCCGAGGATCACTCCTCCTCGGCGGCGTCGGTGTTCACCTCCTCGTCTGTGTCGCTGTAGAACTTTTCAAGCTCTTCCGGCGAAAGGAGGTCGGCGAGCTGGGTCTGCTCGCCGACCAGTCCTTGTTGATCGATGTTGTTGATGACGGTCTCGAGGCCATCAAGCTCTCGAGACCAGTCCCTCAGAGACTCAGAAAAGAGGAAGAGCGGGCGACTGGGCGTTGCCTCTTTCCCTATCTCTTCTTCGTACTCAATTATAGCCTTGCGACTATCGGCGAGAGACAGGCGTACTTGTCTCTCGAGCCAGGAGAGATCTTCCTCTCTCTTCTGAACTGTCTGGCTCAGGACAAATACACAGCTCTCGGTATCACTGAGCTCGTCGCCGAGCTCAGCGGTCTGGCGGCGCAGTTCCTGCGCCGCCAGACGGTACTGGCAGGCGCGGCCGGCCATGAAGCCAGCCGCGCCCATGGTGACGACAGCGGCCAGGTTGCCCTGGCCGCCTGCAGTGAGTGTGGCGGCGGCGATGGCAGTCGCGATTGCGACTGCCAGCTCGCGGCGGGCGCGCAGGGCGCGCGCCGCCTTCTTGAAAAAGTGTCTCATTTCCCCTCCTCAGGGAAGTTTTCACTCAAAGTAAAAGGGCACTTCTTGCCCTTTTTTACGAATACTTTGAGCAAAAAGCTGATATATATATATATCACATATGGACGGCGGTGTCAATAGTTTTGCAATAATTTACTATTTTTTGCAACAAAATAGCCAAAATCCCTTTCAAGCCGCAAGTCGCCAATTTTGCCCGTTTATTTATCATTTCGGCGTTTTGATTGCCGGGCGCGTTTGACGTACGAAAGAGTTGATTTAACTGCGAACGGCAGCGATACAGCGAACGCTAAATTGCCGATACCGCGAGCAACTCTGGCGAGCTGGCTCTGGCCGGTGGTTTCGAGACGGCTACCGACTAGGTGGGCTAGCAATGAGCTGGTTTCGAGCGCTAGCGCCAATTTGCCAGAGATTTCCGGGCGTACAGTTTCATCGCCAGCTTCAACTATCGTTTTGGCGCTAGCAACGGCGTTGATTCCATTAAAAGCTGTGATGGCAGCGATTATTTCCGTTGGTGCGAGGTTTTTTGCTTTTTATCTTATAAAGGATAATGGCAGTGACAGCTTTGTCTAGTCCGGCATCAAGTAAAGCGCCGAAATCGCTTGTCTGCCCCGTTTTGCGGGCGACGATGCCGTCTAGAACGTCAATGAACCGGCCAGCGGCAACCTGTGCGATACCAGCAGTGGTATCAATGCGTTTGGCGCCGCACCAGGCTAGAACCGCGCCAGCAATGCTCATGGCGTTGGGAATGGTGGGGATATCAGTCCTAGGATTGAATCTTGGAATCTTTTCGCGGCACTTAATAGGCATAATATCTAAGTCTACAATTATACGATGAAAATGACAAATTTGCGAAAAGCTTAAACAATATTAATTAGACAAGCGTCCACTGGTTGGCGCCGAGCGAGCGGATAGCGCCAGTCAGTTCAAGCATGGTTAGTGCAGTATTGAACTCGGTTGCTGGCAGTTGAGTGGCTTTTTGCAGCTGGTCGCCGTCGCGGATACCTTGAGCGAGCTGTTCGATGATCGCTGTTTCGGCGGGTGTTGAGCCGAGCGGCAGCTTGGTCTGGCTGGTTCGCGAGTCTGGCATGAATTCTGGTGTGACAACCGACAAAATGTCGTCGAGGCTGGTGACGGGCGTGGCGCCTTGCTTGATTAGAGCGTTGCAGCCAGCGCTCTGCGGGCTGGTGATGTTGCCAGGTACAACGAAGACATCTTTGCCTTGAGCTAGCGCGTGGGCAGCAGTATTGAGCGTGCCGCTGCGAGCACTAGCCTCGGTGATTAGTACGGCATCGGCCAAGCCAGATACCAAGCGATTGCGTTCCAAAAAGCTCCAGCGGCCGAGGATGTACGGTTCGGTGTCGTCGGTAGAATGTTCGGATAAGATTGCCCCGCCCTTCTCGATAATGCGCCGGGCGAGCGCGCTGTTGCTGCGCGGATAAATATTCGGTAACTGGCTAGGTACGATGGCGATAGTGGTGCCGCCAGCGTCTAAGCAGGCGCGGTGCGCTAGCGCGTCGGTGCCTAGGGCTAGTCCGCTAACGATGATAAAGCCGCGGCTAGCCAGGCCGCTGGCAAACTGATTGGTTACCTCGATACCGTAGCTGGTTGGCTTGCGGGTACCGACGATAGCGATGGTCGGCTGGCGTTGTTTAGGGATCTCGCCTAAGTAATATAATGCTTGCGGCTTGTCGTCAATATTAGCTAATACCTTGAGATAATTGCTGCTATCTGGTGATACTTTATTGATTTTCATACAAATTCCTGTTAAAAAGTATTGACATGTTGTCAAAGGTGTGCTAATATTGGGATGATTGATTGACCCGAGGTGGTGAATCAAGCACCTTATACCCCCTATTCTAACTTATGTTAGGTTGCGCTAAAAGGCGCACGGCAGTAATCTACCCTCCACTTTCGTGCCTAGACAACTTTTTAGCGTATACTAACCCCTTTGTCCAGCGGATCACCGTATGTGTGAGGTGGATCACGTATACCCGATAGGGTGGGACGAAGGGCAGAATGGCGCTAGGTGATGCCCACCCTTACCTAGCGCTTTTTTGTTATCTAATAATATTGACTTTTCGTCATAAAAATAGTATAATGGAAGTATGACCGCTAACGACTTGAACTACGATCAGATGCGCCGCGAGGAGTGTCAAAAACTGATTCCGCGGGTGTTTCATATCGAGATGCTAGTCGATGAATTTTTGTTTGACGATATCGAGACGGGGCGCGATTCGTACGCAGTGATTTTTCGCAGCCGCGGTAGTGTGTATGCTTTGTTGATTGCTGAAAACGGTGCCGAGCAGACACTAGAGGACGTGCGCCGTATCGTCAAGAATATGGGTTTAACCGCCGAAAAGTTCTTGCCGCCAGAGGCCGACCCGCAGTATTTTTATCGCAATGGCGTGGAGCTTTTGAAAAGGGTTTATCCGTCGCTGCGACACTGGAACTACGATGATGTGTGGATGTATAGCCGTAAAGTGCCATATAGTCCAGCATTAGTCAAAGTGGCATCGGTTGACGGCGAGATTCGGCGCTTTAATCAGCGTGGTGCGTCGTGGCAGAAATTATTAAATTATTCGTTCAGAAAGGTTCAGGTACGCTATGAATGATATCGATAAAGTATTCCCAGCGCGGTACAATCGTTTGCTTAAGCTAGCAGAGGTGCGTCCGCTGCAGTTCCGGCAGCAAGCGGCGGCCGTCTATGCGGCTTGCCCGCGCTCGCTGCGGCGGATGGCGCGGCGCTTTGATCGCAGCGTGCCGATGGCGCTGGAATTTTTCTTGTCTTGGCGCGATGATTGCCTGCCGCGGCTGCGCAAAATCGAAAGCGCGCCGCAGCAGAAGACACTAATCAAGACAGTGAGCGACAATTTCTTGACAGATGATAAGCAAACTGCAACATTGTTGCAATACGTAGCACAGCAGAGTCAAAGTATTGAACGAGCGCGTTTTGCAATGCAACATTATGCAGAAGGCGAAAAAAAGCTGCATCGTTTGGCGCTAGAGTTTGTTAATCAGCCGGCAGAAGTTTGTTCGCAGCAGGTCGAAGTTTACGTAGATTATTTACTCTACCGTGCGGTTGCCGAGGAATTCGGCATGACGATCCGCGATCCGCAGGCGCGATTGATTAAGCGTTCATTCCAGTCGAAAGTTGAGCGCCATCAGATTCGCCGGATGACGCGCCAAGCGCGGCGGCGTTTGAATGAAATCGACGGTGCTACTGCCGAGATTGAGCAAGCGCAAAATGGCTTGGTGGCGCGGTTATTTGGCCTGAAAATTGATTATGTGTCGGTGTTGGCGGAGCGGCAAGAGTATGAAAAAGCTTTGGCGCGTCTCGGTAAAAAGTCAGCTAATAGTCCAGCTAAGCGACTAGCTCTCTACGAGAAAAAGACCGAGGACCTTCGTGCGGAATATCTGGCTACTGTGCCGGGATTAGCTAATCTGTCGGACACGCAAAAGGCTGCCAAAGAAATTGACGGAGTGTTGTTGGCGGTATTTGACCTCAGTAATGAGCAGCGCAACGATATCATGAGTTTACTCAAACGCTACCGCGAGCTGATTCGCGAGCGCGAGATGCTGTTGACGATGATTGGCGATTAGTGTTACTTTGTTGATTTTGGTTCTGGCTTTGAATTTGGCTTGTTTTTGCTAGCACTAGCGCTTTTAGCTAGCTGCTGTTTTTGCCGGCATTTTTGGCAAACACCTTCAAGCTCAAAATGGTGATCAATGACCAAAAAGCTGTATTTTCTGCTGAGGTAATTGATGAGCTGTTCTAATTCTGGGGTTTGGATTGGTGTAGCGTTTTGGCAGCGGATGCAATATAAATGGTGATGATGCGGAATGAATGGCTCGGCTAGCTCGTAGTAGTTCTTCCAACCAACGTGGACGACGTTAATGATTTTGAGATCGTTGAACGCGACCAAGGCGCGATAAACGCTAGTGCGGTTAATACCCTTGCACTTTTTTGCAATATCGCTGATAGTCAGCGGAACATCTGATTTTTGCAGCGCGTCGAAGACTTGCTGGCGCGGTTTGGTTAGGCGCAGATTGTGCTTTTTGAATAAATCGTCGAGGGTCATGATATTGCAAGTATACAACTTATTGCAACAAATTTGCAATAATTCGGAGGGTTTGGCATTATGAAAAGCTATGGATATAGCAATTAAAACAGTGATGAATTTGCACGATTTTGCACCCTCGCCAGACGTCAATGCGGCTTTTTCTGGCTTGGTGGCGGCAGCTGTGCAGGCTACAAAGTTACCGAAGTGGTGTAATGATGAGGTGTGCCGCGAAGTGCAGCGCCGTTGTTCTCTATCGGAATCAGAGATGGAAATGTATTGGTCGCGGCGAATTGCCAGCTCAGTCCGTCCGCAGCAAGAGCTGGAAAAGTTTTGGTATATTGACAATTACCGCGAGCTGGTGCGGCGTGAAGTTGGCCTGCTGGGCGGGTCGGGTTTGTCCTTGACTGGCAGTAGCCGCGCGGCGATGATTGGCAGCGGTCCCCTGCCTTTGACCGCTTGGTGTTTGTGGCATCAGACAGGCGCGGCGGTTGATTTGGTGGACGTGGCGCCGGCTGCTTTGGCGCAGTCGCGCGAGCTAGCACGGGCGATTGCTTGGCCAGTTGGCGAGTGCTTGGTGGCGGACGGAGCGGCGGTGGCTTTGCCAGATAATGCTTACGACGTGATTTATGTGGCTGGGCTGGCGGGCGATTCGGTTGAAGTCAAACAGCAAATTATTGATAATATTTTGCCAGCGCTCCGGCCTGGCGGGCGGATCATTGTGCGCGGTGCGCATGGCGCGAAAACGTTGTTATACCCAGCGTTTGACCCGAATAGTTTGCGACGCGTGCAGCTGCTGGTCGAGTATAATCCTGACGACGATATCATTAACTCAGTATATGTGTATAAGAAAGGTTAATATGAACGATAAGATTGCATTATATCTGGTGAATGGCGCGCTGGGTGCTGGTAAAACGACGCTAGTGGATTTTTTGGTGCAGCAGCCTGAGTTTGCTGGCGCGCGAGTGATTGAGAATGAATTTGCGTCGGAAAGTATTGATAGCTGCAGGTTGGCGCAACGCGTTGATGAGGTGGCGACAATTGCCGGCGAGTGTATCTGCTGCAGTAGCGGCGAAGAGTTGATTGACATTTTGCACAATTTTGCAATAAGCGGAAAAGCACCAGTGATTATTGAATCGACTGGCGTCGCCAACACTCTGCGGGTGGTCGAGAAATTGCTGGCTGGTGACACTTTTATGCAGTATGATTTGAAACAGTCGTTGTATGTTGTGGATGGAGCTGAAACCAAGGCTGACGGCCTGGCGGAGACGCTGCTGGCGGAAGCTCAGGCAGCGTATGTGGTATTGGTTAGTAAGCTAGACTTGTTGACTAAGAGTGAGCGTAAGCAGCTAGTTGCAACATTGTCGCAGCAAGGATTGACAAAGGTTGCGAGGATGGATCACGGGAAATTTGATTTGGCGCAGCTTGGTGACAAGTCGCAGATTTTGGATTATTTGCTACTGCACGAGCCTGCGGAAAACGCGGCTGAGAATGCCTTAAATTATAGCGTAGTTGATGTGGCTGAATTGGCTATTAGCGCTGAGAATATTGAAAAGATCTGGGCTAGTTTGCGGGACAAATATGCTTTGCGGCGCATGAAAGGCGCGGTCGCTGGCGGTAACGAAATATACCACATCGAGGCAACGCCGCAGCAAATACGGGTCACGCGCGGTGCCACTGACGAGTCATTAAAATTAGTTGTCATTGGCGAGCGGGCGCGTGAGATTACGCGCGCAGTAATTATGAAGGAGTTGGGATGATGAATGGCGCGAGAGTGGCGGTTGATAGACTGCTGAGTATGTATGATGACTATAAGACTTTGGCAGCAAAGACTACTGCTGCGGAGCGCCGTTTGGCGTTGGCGAAATTGAAGAATGGCGATGTTGAACAAGTACAAACTAAACTTGACGGTTTGCGGCGAGACCAGCAACGACTATCTGACACCATGACGTTTGATACGCCATTGATTTGGGTGATGTATAAATTTGAGGCTTATCAGGACGAGGCGCAGCCGATTCGAACGATGCACGATTTTCGCTTGCACTGTTCAAAGCCTGGCTATATTTGTACTAAGCGCTTTATATTTCTTAATGCACATTTGTGCAGTAACGGGCAACGTCCTCTGACAGACAGCGAACAATATCCCGACGAAATGCTGCTCAGTGAGATTTTTCCGCTACTAAGTGAAATCGAGCGCGATAAAAACTTCTTATCTAACTGGCGCGCGCATGAATATTACCAGGAAGATGGCGCTGCTAAAAAGTGGCAAGATTATAAACCAAATAATTCGTAAGGGTCTTCTGGCTGCGGTATCGCGGTAGCGGTAGCCTCGGTAATGACGTATTCAGCTTTGCCGTTAATTATTTTTTGCATCAACTTCCCTTTGACGGTTAACCAGGTGCCATCGCGGTAGCTATTCGCAGGAGTTTTTTCTACTAAGATTTTCATAGGTATGCTATCGGCGGCGCAGCAGCTGATAACGTAGCGTGCCAGTTCGAAATAATCGTAGCCATAGTTTTGTAGTGTGCCGCTCGAGACGAAACCAGTTATCGTTATGCTAGTATTGTCAAAATACGATAGTTTTTGGCAGGAGTTGAAAGCAGATCGCCAGCGGTTGATCGATATACTCGTCTCGCCTTCCTGAGGTTTAGGAATATTGCAATAGTTTGTTTGGCTGGCGGTGATAGAATTTTCTCTTTGAGTGACGCTGCTCGGTGATAACGGTTTTGGCGGCAGCAGATAGCCTGCTAGTAAAATTAGAATAGATAGACACGGGGCGAACTTGACATGGCGGAATTTGAAACGGTGGTGTGCGGTTAGTGCTCCGCTCTTTAATTGCAACACTATATCAATAATCAAGAAAGCGATGCCTATCGTGCTCAAAATGGCAGCAAAAAGATGGTAGCGCGGATGGATGTAGAAACCGAGCTGACCGCGGTAAGCTAGCAGCAAAACGTATCCGCAGGCAGCAATTCCGCCCAATGATTTCGCCAAATTAGCCCGCATAAAGCAAGTTTACTCCTATGCCTGCCGCGAACGACAATGCGAAAATTATTAACATCACCACAGCGATAAATCGCCAACGGAAAGTGGTTCGCATCAATACGATTAGCTTGATATCGATCATCGGACCGGCTAATAGAAATGATAGAATCGAGCCTGCTGTGAAACTGCGGGCATAGGCTAACGCAAAAAAGGCATCGATACTGGAACAGATCGAGACCACGAAACTCAAGCCAATCATGGCGATAACTGATAAGATGATGTCGTTACCGACAGTGTTAATGATGGCGCGCGGTATGAAAACTTGAGTGGCGGCAGCGATGATAGCGCCGATACTTAGCATGGTTAATAGTTGCCAGAATTCGTCGCGCGAGGATCCAAGCATCTCCTTGAGCTTAGAGCTGTGCTCGTGCGCGCGGCAATACTCTTTGAAAGCTGGGCGAACGATTTTATTTTCGTCCATGAAGCTGACGATCAAAGCGGTCAGTTGGACGATTATCAATGCAAAAATAATTCGCCACCAAATCATGTAGGGCTGAAAACTGAAAGCGGTCATTGTTGCAATAATGGTGATGGGATTGAGAATCGGTGCGGCGAATAGAAAACTGACGACGTCGGCGGGTTTTAGTCCGCGAGCTAGTAAGCTGCGAGCGACCGGTACGTTGCCGCATTCGCAGACTGGTAATGCTAGTCCGGCTAGCGATAATGTAAATCGGCGCCAAAATGGGTTGCGCGGTAAAGCTTTAGTTAGTTTGGCTGGCGGCAAAAAGCGGCGAATCAAAGATGAAATGATAATTCCGAGGATAACAAAAGGTAAAGCTTCAATGACTATGCTTAGCGTGATGGTTAGGAAGTCTTGCAACATTGTTGCAGTTTCGTTGAACCAAATGTCTGATTTGTCGCTGATTAGCCATAGTCCAAGCTGGGGGCTGTATAAGTATATTACGACAATCAATACTGGCGCAATTATCCAGCCGGTAAGTATCTTGGCTGTGTTAATTAGCTTATTTATGTTGAAGCTTTTGACACGTTTTTTTGCCATACTTATAAATTATAACAGTAAGCTTGTGCTATACTAAATCATTATGAAACATCTCTGGCATTCGCACCACCCATTTCGGATTTTTTGGTTTTCGACGCTGTTGACGCTAGCGTTGGGCGGGTTGATTTTCGGACATTTCGGCGCGAGCGGCTTGTGGTTGTTTGCAATTTTGGTGGTATTGGAAGTGACGTTTAGCTTTGATAACGCGGTGATCAACAGCAAGGTGCTGGCCGGCATGAGCCAGGTTTGGCAGAAGGTGTTCCTGACGGTTGGAATTTTCGTGGCGGTGTTCGTGGTGCGGTTCGTGCTGCCAATTATCATCGTGATGGTGGCGAGTGGCCATGGATTTATGGAAGTGGTTGATTTGGCGCTGAATAAGCCGGCGGAATACGGTCATATTTTGCACGAGGCCTCGCCGATGATTGATGCTTTTGGCGGCGCGTTTCTGATTATGATTGGCCTCAGCTATTTCATTGATTATAACAAGCGCGTGCACTGGATGCGGCATGTCGAGCCGTGGCTGGCCAAGGCTGGGCGGTTTGAGAATTTCAAGGTGTGTTTGATGCTGGGCGTGGCGGCGGTGCTGTATTTTACGGTCGAGCCGCCGCATCGAGCGCTAGTGCTGATCTCGTCGGTGCTGGGGATTATACTGCACATCGGGCTGGAATTGTTCGGCTCATTCTTTCACGAGGACGACGCTAAGTCGGTCAAGGTCAAGACCGGCTGGGCAGCCTTCGCTAGCCTGCTCTATCTGGAGGTGCTGGACGCCAGCTTTAGCTTTGACGGCGTCATCGGCGCGTTTGCTATCACCAGCAGCGTGCTATTGATCGTGGCGGGTTTGGGTGCTGGAGCGATTTGGGTGCGGTCGCTGACGGTGTATTTGCTGCGGACGGGCATGCTCAGCAAGTATAAATATCTGGAAAATGGCGCGCACTGGGCGATCATGGCGCTGGGTATGATGATGATTGCCAAGCTGTTTCATCTGGAGCTGCCGGAATGGGCGACGGGAGGCTTGGGTTTGCTGTTTGTGAGCTTGGCGGTTGGGAGTAGCATGCTGGAGGCGCGAGCGATTAATTTGCAAGAAGCAGCCGCGGCGAAATTACATAGCGCTGAGCAGCGGTTGAAACACGGCGCGGCGAAAATTGTGCCGCGGAAGCGGCAGTAATTAGTATTTGGATTTTTATTTTCGGGCGGGAGCGTTTACTTATTGCGACATTGTTGCAATAAGAATTTATTTGGTTTGATGTAGCAAGCGTAGTGGTGTAGTGATGTGTCGGGGTTAGAGCTTGACGCTTATGGCTGAAATTTGATCGGATAAGAAGTCATGAATCATTATTTGCGCCGTTGGGATAGTCCAATTTTTCAAAATATTTAATTCATCGCTATTAAAATTCATCATAACAAAACGGTCGGTTGAGACTTGCCGCCGCAGTAAGTTGTCGGTGCCGATACGAATATGCCAAAAGTCGGAGCCAATGTGAGCATGAAGCGATTTTAAGCCGTTGCTACCAGCGTCGCGGCCGCCTTTACGGACGCGGATTTTACCAAAATCAAGGTCAGTGTCATCGTGAATAATCAGTATATCATCAAGTGTCAACTTGTAAAAATCCAGTAGTGCCCGCGCGGCAACGCCAACTTCGTTGTAATACGTCGTTGGTTTGACCAAGAGAACTTTTTCCTGCGGACTAGTGGTGCGCGACTTTGTGTTAGCGGTTGAGGCTAGCTTGACATTATTTAGCTCGGCAATATCCGCAAAAAATTTGGGCTTATTGCTAAAATGTGCACTCTGCCCTGCCGCCAATTGGTCAACCACCAAAAAGCCAGCGTTGTGCCGAGTGTAGGTGTACTTGTCGCCAGGATTACCGAGTGCCAGAATGACTTTCATAGCCTTAGTATAGCACCTTGGCTGTGATGACGTATAATAGATGTATGACGAAACGCGATGACGATTTGGAATTTAGTGTTAATGCGGCATTTGACGAAGCGCGGGCGGTTATTGACAAAGTACCGCTTTATTTGGTGAACGGCTCGCTGGGTGCCGGCAAGACCAGCGTGCTGGAATTCTTATTGCAACAAAGTGACTATAAGTGTGCGCGGGTGATTGAAAATGAATACGCCAATGAAAATGTCGACGGTTATCGGCTGGAGGGATTGGCGGAGATGGTGACGACGTTGGCTGGCGATTGTGTCTGCTGCTCGTCGAAACACGCGCTGACGCGGATGCTGCTGGACTTTTGCCGCAATTCGCCTGCCCCAGTGTTCATTGAGGCGACGGGAGTGGCGCGAACGATGAACTTGGTCGAGAAATTGATTAATGCACAAATCTTCAATAAGTATGAGTTGATGCAGAGTTTTTACGTTATTGACGTGCACGAGATTTTGCGCGGGATTGAGCCGGCGCACGAGGTTGAACTACAAGCCGCAGACGTGATTTTAGTGACTAAGGAAGATTTATTGAACGATAGCGAGCGAGCTGAATACGAAATAAAACGGCGCGCCTTGCCCTATGCCAAGGTTTTAAGCGCGCCGCACGGTCGGTTTGACCTCAGTAAAGTAACTACGCCGTCGGTACTATTGGCTTTCTTTGATACGTACGACGGCGAGCTGGCGGTGCCGGATAATCCGACTTATGCGGTGCTGGATGTGTCGGGCATGAAAATTACGGCGACGACGTTGGAGAAAATATGGCCGGAATTATTTGCGGCGTATGGCCTACGGCGAATGAAAGGCTGCTTTATTAGTGACAACGGCGCGCGCCAGCATATGGAGGCGACCGAGCAGCAGATTCAGATAGCTCATGCCAGGCCTGAGGAGGCGGCAAAAATCGTGCTTATCGGCGAACGGGCGGATGAAATTACGCGCGAAGCACTAGCAGTGCAACTAGTGATGTTTGGATAAGAGTTCGCTTTCGTCGTTTCCGACTCATCAGCATAGATACGCATCTATGGAGCGAATGCGACAAGCAGGTCAGAAATGGCGGCGGGAATACCCGCCTGCCGCACTCGCCAAACTAGGGGCTAACGTTCGACGTCAACATCAACGTCGACGTCGATGTTACGGTCGTTGAGCTGATTGAGCAGCTCAACGACTTTGTCGCTGGTCTCGAACTTCATAGTGATAGTGACGACGGCCATGGCCGTCTCCTCTCTCCTCGTCCAGCTGGAGTACTGCTTGCGCGTGCATTTCTGATGCACACGAGACGAGGTCTCGGCCGTTAAGTAAAATTATTCTCTTCGCCAGCCAAGATCTCATCTCGTGCTTACAACTGCTTGTCAAAATACACTTTTGGACAAAACGTCAAACATCTGTCAACAAAAGCTGATATATATATATCACTAATAGAACAAAACATCAAGGGTTTTTGTCAAAAATGCGGTTTTATAGCTATTTTTCGGCGTTTTTGGCTTGCTTGTAGGCTTTGGTGACGGGCGCCAGGCCGCGGGCGACGCGTTCGCGGTTGGCTTTGAGCTGTTTTTCGTCGCGGAAAGATAGTTTGATCGGCGTGCCAGTGTAATCGAAAATATCGCGAATTTGGCGCTCTAGATAACGCTTGTAGCTCCAATGGACGAACTTCAAATTGCTGCCGTAAATGACGAACCATGGCGGATTGGTATCGGTTTGCACGATGTAGCGCAGCTTCGGGTGGGTGTTTTTCAGGCCGGCTGGCGGATGCTTTTGAATTGATCGCTGTAGGAGATCGTTAAGCTTACGAGTAGTAGTTTTTTGCTGGCGGTGCGCATTGATACTGAGGGCTAAATCGAATAATTTAGTAACATTCTGGCCGGTGGCCGAGCTGGTAAATATTAACGGCGCCCACGGCGTAAAGTCGAATTGCGCCGAAATCTTTGGCGCCAGCGCGTCACGGGTGTAGGCATCTTTGCCGAGAGCGATGTCCCATTTGCTAACGACGATGGCTAGCCCCTTGCCTGCTTCGGCGATAATGCCAGCTAGCTTTTGGTCTAGGGCGGTACCTAGCTCATTGACGTCCATTAGCAAAAAGCAAATATCAGCCTCTTCAATGGCGGCGAGGGTGCGCAAGACGCTAAACTTCTCGATACCGACCTCTTGCTTACCTTGGCGGCGGATACCAGCGGTGTCGAGCAGCTCAATCGCTTGCCCGTGATACTGCAGGCGGACGCGGTTGACGTCGCGGGTGGTGCCGGCGCGGCTGGCAACGATGGCTTGCTGCTTGCCAGCCAGTGTATTAAACAGGCTAGATTTACCGACATTTGGCCGGCCGATAAGGGCGATTTTGAGAGTTTCGCTGGGTTCGGCTTGTTGTTTGGCGGGAATGTGCTGGCAAATTTCGCTAAGGACGTCGGTGATACCAGAGTTGTGTTCGGCAGAGGTGCGAATGATTGATTTGATGCCGAGGCGCAAGAATTCGCTATCTGGTAGGTTGCCTTTCAGATCGATTTTGTTAGTGATGAGAATGACGGGTTTGCGGCTCTTTAGGGCGGTTTTGGCGACACGGCGGTCTTCGTCGCTGGGGTATTTGGTACTGTCGACGACCACGAGAATGACGTCGGCGGCTTCGGCGGCCTCGGTGATTTGGTCTTGGATGCTGGCTTCGAATTCGTCCTCGGCGGGCTTGAGGCCGGCGGTGTCAACTAGCCAAAATTCGCGGCCTTGATATGACGCTTTACCGATGACATTGTCGCGAGTAGTACCGGCTTCGCGGGCAACAATGGCTTGCTGCGAGCGCATGATGCGGTTGAATAGCGAACTTTTACCAGCATTGGCGCGGCCGATAATAGCGACGGTAGGAAGTTTGGTTGCCATAATTAACTTAATTATAACAGAGGTGAGTTGATTTGGCGAGCGCTAGCGGTATAGCAGAATTTATAATAAGCCTATTGAAATGGCGTTATGCAGTGTCGATAGTAATGTTGTATCAGCATGTTGCGGAAACACTTTGCCACTTCCCTCGTTTCATGTCGCCAAGCGAATAATTGCCGAATTGTACGCGGTGCAGCCGCACGACGGTGTAACCGAGCGCGGCAAAGGTGCGGCGGATTTGGCGGTTGCGGCCTTCGCTCATGATGACTTGCCAATTGAGGCGGCTGTCGTCGAGGCGCTCTAGAGCCAGCTGGCTGCGGCCGTCCTCGAGGTTGACGCCAAAATCGCTAATCATCTGCTGGTGCAGCGGCTCAAGCGGCCGGTCGAGGCGGACTTTGTAAATTTTAGTCTTGCGAAAACTCGGGTGGGTCATGCGGTGAGCAAAATCGCCGTCGTTGGTCAGCAGAATCAAGCCAGAGCTATCCTTGTCAAGGCGGCCGACTGGCTTGAGGTGATCTAAATCTCGCGGCAACAATGAATAAATTGTCGGCGTATTACCCTGCTGGCGCCGCGAGCAAACGTAACCGACTGGTTTGTTGAGAGCGATATAGACTTTCTTGATAGCATGAGAGCTGATGTCGCGGCCAGCGACTTTGACAGTGTCAGTTGGCGATAGACGGGTGCCAAGCGTCGCTAGCTCGCCGTTAATAGTGACGGTATCTGTCGAGATTAGATCGTCAGCTTCGCGCCGCGAGATGCCTAGTTGGAGCGCTAAGAATTTATTGAGGCGAATCGTTTTGGTGCCACTAGCTGATTTTTGGCTTGCCATAAGACGATTATTTTGGTTGGCTTGAGGAAATTGCGGTTTCTTCAAACTTTAACCCGGCTTCATCGGAAGAGTCTGGTGCTGCTGATGGTGCAGCTGGCTCTGGTGCGCTAGTGTTTGGCACTGTTGGCGTTGGTGTAGCTGGCGGTGTGGCATTAAGCGCAGGCTGCGCGGAAAGATTATTCAAAGCGCCCCCTGCTGATGCGGCCATATTACTGATTGGCGTAGCAACTGCGGCTGGGCCTGGCATTATGTGAGGTATAGTCGGCGCTGGTGTAGCAGGAGTGATTGCTGGTTCTGGCTGCGCTGGTTGAGGAGCGGTTGGAGTTGTCGCTGCGGTAGTACTGGCAGACGGTGAAGTTGGCGCTACTGATGGCGCTGAGTTTGTTGCTATAGAAGCTGGCTCGGGTGCGGCTGACGCTGGAGTTGGCGCGGCCGCAGGGGTTGCTGCTGGTGCGGCCTGAGGGAATACATTCGTAGGATTGGCCTGTGGTGCCGGGATAGTGTTAAGGTTTTGATAGGTAGCTAGCTCCTCGCTCATGCGAGCTGTGTAATCAATTGGTTCTTGATCGGTTGGGGTGATTGGCTGGATCACTCGGCCTGACGAACCTGGCCGGTTAGTTGAAAACGGCGCGATTGGTTGCGGCAAAGTGCTAGTTCTCGGTGCAGTTGCCGCGCTAGCTGGCGGCGGCAAAGTAGCTGCGGGCGCAGCTTGGCTGAGTACTGGATTAACCGGAGTAGTAACTGGGATATTAGTGACGGCGGCAGGCGCGCTAGCTGCTGGAGTTTCGTGCGGTGCGGCAACTAGCGGATTTGGTTGCTGTGCCGATGGAGCTGCGGGACTAGCTGCTGGTTCTGGCTGCGCTGGTTGAGGGGCGGTTGGAGTTGTCGTTGCAGTAGTGTTGGCAGGCATCGTTGTAACGGTAGCTGCCGCCGTATCGGTCGGCGCTGGGTTAGCTGGTGTTGGAGCGGTCGAGTTGGTCGCTGGATTAGAACTAGAAGCTGGGAACCCTGGAGCTTCGGGGTTTGGATTTAGTTCATTCGCTTTAGTGCTATCGCTTTCAGCTTTTTCTGGAGAATTGTTAGCTGGCGCTGGCTCCGTCGCCCTAGCGCTAGGACCAGGCTCGATAGTAGCTCGTTTTGGCTCGTTGACAAGAGGCGCTGGCGTATCGGCTGGTACTGAGGCGTCGCCGAGAACTTCGTGGACGGTGCGAACGACGTCCTCGATGCCGACTTGCGACTTGACTAGGTAGCGGTCGGCGCCGAGCGCCATGCCGCGTTGGCGTTGCTCATCGCTTGACAGAGCAGTCATCATAATGACGTGAATACCGCGTGTCTCGGTGGTGCTGCGTAGGATATCCAGCATGTCGAAGCCGCTGATATTCGGCATCATAACGTCGCTAATTATTAGGTCGGGTACTTCTTTGATGGCAAGCGCCAAGGCTTGTTCGCCGTCGCTGGCAGATAATATGTCGTAGCCCTCGGCGCGCAGCCGTACGCTATAAATCTCGCTGAGGCTTTTGTCGTCTTCTACTAGTAATATTTTTGTCATCTTACCCCTATTTTAACGGTTATGGTTTAAAAATGCTATACCCTATAGTTTTAATTTCGCCGCGGCGGGACGTTTAATCTGATTTCGTTGCGCAATTGTTCGGCGTATTTGTCGGGTGCGGCCTCAATATCGCTAAGCGGCGTGTTGGTAAATTGCTTGGTTGTACTGGCCGCGTTTTGGTTTAAATCGTTCGATTTGGGTGCTGGCGGCGGCGAATAGTTGAGTAAGCTGGTATCGGTGAAGGTCTGAGTCGGAGCTGTTGGTGTTGGTGCGTCAAGCGGCGTTTGCTCAAACTCGGCAGCCGCTGGCGCAACCGCTAGAATTTCTGGCGCATTGCTGGCTAGCATGTCTTCGGCTGATAACTTATCAATGCTGGTGTTATTTTCGGTTTCGCTGTTATCATTTAGAAAAGTGGCAGCAACATGATCAACCCGCGGAATAGCCAAGAAAAATGTGCTGCCGTGCTGATATTCGCTTTCAACCCACAATCGTCCGCCGATAGTCTCGGCTAGTCGCCGGCACAAGTATAAGCCCAGCCCAGTACCGCCGATCTGGCGGGTGTCGCTGTTATCGACGCGGTAGAACTTCTGAAAGAGATGGCCAACGTCCTCTGGCGGGATGCCGATGCCAGTGTCGGCGACACTTATCGTTACCTGGTCGTTGTTGCTAGTTACGTCAACGGTGATACTGCCAGACGGCGTGTACTTGATAGCGTTTTCAATCAAGTTTTGGACGATTTCGCGGAGGTGGTCGTTATCAACATTAGCATATAAAATCGGGTTGATTCGGCGGCTTTGGACCTCCTTGCTGGAAACATCGCTAGTCGATGGTACGAAATTGACACTTAAGCCTTTTTCTTCAGCCTTCGGCGTTAATCCGTCGGCGATATCTTTGATGAAGTCGATGACATTAACGATTTTTGGATTGTTGCTGAGGCGATGGTCGTCAGCTTTGCTAATGTCGAGCAAATCTTGAAAAAGCCGGCCCAAGTGCTCGGCTGATTGATGCGCTTTGGTAATATAACCGCGAGCGCGCGTATCGATGGTGGCGGTCTGCGGGTTAAGCGCTAGGCCGAGGTAACCCTCAATGCTGGCAACTGGCGTACGCATCTCGTGGCTAGCGGTGCTAATGAACTCGGCGCGCTGGCGCTCGTCGCTGCGCTCGGCGGTGATATCGCGAAAGACGATCACTGCGCCGTCGTTATGCTTATTACTGATTGGCTTAACTGAAATGCTAGCCATAAAATTTTTGTCAGATTGGGTCTTGATCTTGAAATCGTCAGTTTTGAGCGGGTTGTTAGTGTTGAGGACGCGAGCGATGATATCGCCGTTATCGTTATCTTTGATGGTATTATTGTCCTGGTCCATCAGCCTGATGACTGATTTGTACGACAAGCCGATGGCGTCTTGATTACCCCAGCCAACTAGCTGCTGGGCTGCTGGATTGATTAAGGTAATGACGCCCTTCGCATCGACGGCTACTACCCCGTCGCCGATAGCGCTGATAACAATGTCAGAAGCTTGAGGGCCAGCCACGGTAGCTAAACTCTCGCGGATTGGTTCGCTGGCGCCAACAGATTGGTGTCGGCGCAGCCACAGTAAACTTGCAGCTAGTAAGGGTGTAAATAGCATCATAGCCAATGCTGCTAATGATCCCAAGGGTGTCTGCTCAATAATAAAACGCTCCGCCACCGCGGCTGCAGCGGCGATGACAGCTGTCAAGAGGCCGTAAGTCCCGAGTAGTGGCCCGACAGCGATGATTGCCGCAAATAGCGCTAGGTGTGGCGCTCCTTGATTGCTGGAGGCAAAAACTAGCAGCCAACCCGTTGCAGTCAACAAGATATAATTAATTAGCAGCGACTGGTAAAAGTTTCGCTTAACAGTAAAATATGATACCAAAGTAATTACGAAAGCAATCGCGGCTAACGAGCCCGGTAGTATAGACACGTACAAAGGGTCTTCTGGAGATTTTCCACCGCCAATAGACCAAGCAAACAATCCAGCTACAACAGCGAGGATGAGCATAATTGCTTCGCTGGCGCGGTGATGCCAAAACCGATCAATATAGTTAGACGTGATGCCCCCTAATTTAGAGTTGCTTATGATTAGTATATATCGACAAGCCGTTTTGCTGCAACCCTCTGGTACGTTCTTTAAGATAGCTTTAAGGTAATTTGCTATAATAAGCTGCAGATATGAAGCAGATTTTCAAAACTACCCTACTTATGGCAATTCTGACAGGGTTGTTCATGATGGTTGGCTATGCGTTTGGCGGCCAGCAAGGTATGCTGATAGCATTAGGATTAGCGGCGGTGTCTAACTTTTTCATGTATTTTTTTAGTTCGTCGCTGGTAATTAAGATGCAAGGTGCCCAACCGCTGGGCAATCGTTACCCGCAGGTCGAGCGTATTGTCCGCGAGTTAACAGCCCAAGCGAATTTGCCGATGCCAAAACTTTATTACGTCGAGACGCCGATTCCTAATGCCTTCGCGACAGGCCGCTCGCCGCAGCATGCTGCCGTAGCGGTGACGACTGGTATCATGGACATTCTGAATGAGGATGAACTGCGGGCTGTTTTGGCGCACGAATTAGGTCATGTCAAGCATCGCGATATGCTAATCTCGACCATCGCCGCGACGCTGGCGGGTGCGATTAGTTATCTGGCGCAGCTAGCCTTTCTATTCGGCGGATCGTCGGACGACGATGACGGCGGTAATGTCTTTGCGATGATTGCCTCGTTAATTTTGGCACCAATCGCTGCGATGTTAATCCAGATGGCAGTATCGCGCAGCCGCGAGTATGCGGCTGATCAGTATAGTCACAGCATTCTCGGTACTGGCGATGATTTAGCGTCGGCGCTGATGAAGCTAGAAAACTGGAAAGCTAGCGTACCGCCGATTGCACCATCGCCAAGCCAAGAAGCTTCAGCTCATCTAATGTTTTCGAATATGTTCTCGCTGGGCGGCTTGCAAGCTCTCTTCTCGACTCACCCGTCGACCGAGGCGCGAATTGCTCGCTTGAAAGAATTAGACAAGTAGGCGTTGATGGCGGCCAAGCATAAGTTCCGCGACCAAATCCTGCACAAGATGCTGCATGTTCCCTATCGATTGCGCGTCCGTTTTAAACGTTTGCGGCGGCCATTCGCGGTAACTTATGTCTTTATCCACGGTCTGGCGGATACTGGTGAATTGTGGCAGCCTTTTATCGAGAATGTGCCAGCTAATTGCAACTATATCGTAGTTGATTTGTTGGGCCACGGCGATTCTTATCTGGCGCAAACACGGCGAATGTATAGTGCCCGTGAACAAGCCCGCCACCTGCTGGCTACCTGCTTGACGAATGGCTTGAGCGGTCCGGTAGTGCTGGTCGGACACTCGTTTGGCTCGCTGGTGGCGATTGAGTTCGCTAGTATGTATAAGGGTATTGTTAAGCGCTGCATCTTGGTGGCGCCACCGATTTACCGTGATAGCTCTCAAACAGGCGCGGCGCGATTACGCCAGGACAATCTACTACGTGAAATCTATCGCCAAGCGCTAAAAACACCCAAGGCGGTAGTGGCGGGCTACGATTTATACTCTAAGTTGGGACTAGCTGGCTTCTCAGAAACGCAGCTGACTCAGGATAATTTTAGCGCCTTTCGCGATACGCTGTTAGCTGGTATTATCAGCCAAAACGCTAGCCGCAAATTGGCCGAAACACGTATCGACACCGATATTATATATGGCAAACTAGACCCGTTTATCGTCGAAAAGAATCTAAAGCACATTGCCGAAAAGAACCAACAAATTACACTACACTCATTAACTACCGCCACCCACGCCATCCGCCAGCGCACGCGCAAAGTTATCGTTAGCTGTATGAAAAGGGCTATCAAACCAGAATCTAAGTAGCTTATTGTGGATGTGATAGCGGCTTCTTAGCGAGCTGCCTTTGAGCGTTTGTATATATAACCGATGAGCACGACACCGATGCTAGCGGCTATACCATCAATGATAATATCGCGTATTTCTCCGCTTCTACCGCTAACGAATAGCTGATGAAATTCATCGCTGGCAGCATAAAGTGCGCAAATAATAATTGAGGACATTGTTGGTCGGTCAAATGTCAACTTTCTTAATTCTACTCTCCATAAAGCGTTAAATAATAATATACCGAGTATGAAATAGGCGAAAATATGTGCGCTCTTGCGAATCATGAAAGTCAGCAGCTGTTGGTCGATACTTGGAACAATGTGATGTAGTTGCTCTACAAATACGTTGCTCTGTCCGCTAGATATCGAGGCTGGTTGCTGTGAAAATATGAAGATAACCACCATCCAAATGAACGGTAGAAGTAAGTGAATTTTGAGCAGTTTATCGGTCTGTGTCATTCTTGGGGCGTTATTCTTATACTAACCTATATACATCATATTACTAATGTGCGGAATCGCCATCCTCCCCTGCGATTAAACCTATGATTTTACAAATTTCTTTCGCTTTCTCGTCATCGCTGTTTAGAAAATTATCCATCTCATTTTCACAAAAATCAATTACATGATCAATTCCTTTTTCCTTTCCAGTATACTGCTCGATGGCTCCTTTCTTCAGATAAAATTCACCAAATGGATATCTTGATTCTATTTTCTCATCTACATCAAGATGCTCTTCTCTATACCTATTATTCTCTTCATCTGTCTTTAATGATCTCTGCTCTTTATTTTCATAAATATCTTTCCCTGTAGCATCTAAATCTTTAATAAAATAGACTTTTAGTCCAAAGGACTCAAAAAAGTCCTTGAACGAAAGGGAATTTACTGATGATATGTTATCTTTACCGTTTACTCCATATATATTGATATTTTGACTGAGATCTGGTTGTAATCTTTTTATAACATCTCTAAAGAAGTATTCATCATCTTGACCCTCAACCAATAATACCTTATTTAAGAATAGTACCCGCGCCGCCTGCGTATTATTTAATATTTTTATAAGCCCCTTCTGGTCTTCTGTTATTTCAGGCACATACATTACAGAATTACGTTCTTCGTTTAGTGAAAATCGTTTTATGTATTTTATCGTGTCGTCGCTTATGAATCCCTCTGAATGTGTTACAAGAATGCACTGAATTTTTTGTTCTTTTGCTAAATTTTCAAGTATTTTTAGATATTTAGATTGGAACTGATAGTGTAAATGAATCTCTGGCTCATCAATGACAACAAGACCACCTTTTATATCATCTCGACCATACGCTTCAAAGATTAAGTGTATAATCGATTTTTGTCCAGCGCTAAGACTATTAATATCGCCTATATATCGGTCATTTTTTGTATCGCGAAACATAAATTCATATGACCATCTTCGTATATTTACTGGCTCTACAGATAGTTGTAGATTTAATATTCTAAGCTTTTCGTTTATCTTTTTGATTATTGAAGAGCCATTGATTATAGTTGTGGCGTCATTAATATTTTTACCCTCTTTTACTAGAATAAAGTGGTCTTCACCGAGTTTTAATTTTATGAAATCAAAGATAGCAGACATGCCTGAGGAGTGCTCGTTAATGCTATGGGGGATTAGACGATTTTTTGCGTTCTGAAGTGTGTCGCCCGAAGAATCATCGCCATTATATAGGTGTATTTGAGGGTTATAATTACTGTAGTCACGGAAAGCTGATAGCATAGAAAAAGTATTTCCAAGAGGCGCTACGTGGTCAGTGCTATCTTCATTGTATACTGCTATAGCCTCGTTAATTGCGTGGTAATATTCTAAATAGAATTTTATATAATCCGGTACTGAATCATTATAAGAGCTCTCATACGTATTATCTTCGTCGTATTTGGCTTGTTTAAATGTAATATCTATTTCTATATCTATATCACTATCTAGCGCAAAAAAATCAGGCATTGATATAATTGAGTAATTGTCAAGAGTCTTTTTTATACGGCTATAGTTATCTACAATATGATCTATATTAGCCCTATCAATACTATCAAGCTTAATTGACACTCTTACTCCCTGCTGTTCTTCTTCTGAACTCCAATTGGGTTGAAGTCTAAGGCCTAATGTTCTATTGGAGTAATTATCATCAATTTGAAGCGTGTTTTTTTCTATCTGTGTAATATGAGCGATGGCTGCTATATCTATTTGTTATGCGCTTGAATAAAGCTCTCGTAAAGACAAGATTCATAGCCTCTAAAGCTGTTGACTTGCCGGATCCGTTCCCTCCAATAATAATGCTAAGATCTGGGTCAAATTTAATCTTAAAAGCGTTGTTTATATTCTCCTCATATTTGAAGCTTAGAATATTCGATAATTGTAAATAATTAACTCTCATATGCTAATTATTATACACTCACCAACTTTATTCAGGGGTTTGGAACTATAAAAATATAGCTCTTTCGAGCTATATTTAAAATGTGTATTTTTTTGGGAGCTATTTTTACACTTTCAGTTTTTTATCCTTCAGCTTCAATACTACATCCGCTTGCTTGGCCAGCTGTTTACTATGAGTGACGACGATGACACATTTGTCATTTTCGTGAGCGGCCTGGCGCAGGATGTCGATGATGTCGGCGGCGGTGGTTTCGTCCAGGTTGCCAGTTGGCTCGTCCGCCAAGATGATCGGTGCGGAGGACACCAGCGCTCGCCCAATCGCCACGCGTTGTTGCTGTCCGCCAGACAGTTTCATGACGTTGCGGTGAATGTGATCGTCGTCCAGGCCCATGGCGTGTAGCGTTTCGTTGGTAGCCTTGGAATTAACCAATTTCAAGTTTTCCAGCGGCGTCAGATAATCGATCAGATTATAATTCTGAAACACCAACGAAATATTGTGCTTGCGATGATGCGAATAGCCCTGCTCGGCGATGTCTTGATCATCAAACAAAATCTGCCCATCGGTTGGTGTATCCAGCCCCGCCAGCAGTCCCAGCAGGGTCGACTTACCGGCGCCAGAACTACCGATGATGGCGTAGAACTTGCCTTTTTCAAATTGATAATTAATACCGTTGAGCACATTGCTGGTGCCGTCGGCGTATGAGTAGATGATATCGCGTAAAGTAAGTATTGACATAATAACTCCTAACTTAGTTTTGCTAAAATTTGCTTTGGTGATTGGCGCATGATTGGCGCGGTGGCAGCGATGGCTGATAGCAGAACGACCATGTAGCCGAAGGCGAAAGCCTCTAGGTAGGTCGCTATTGGCGCGGCTTGCACCACAGTCTTTTCTATGCGCTGGCTTTGGTCGGTTTGCGCTGTGAGGGCGGTAGAAATCTGCGATGAGGCAACCGAACCGACACCGAGCGCAAACACCGAACTGACTGCGGCAATGATGGCGAGTTCCGCCAAGAACTGCCCGATGATCTGCCGCTTTGACGTACCGATGGACAGCAGGATGCCAATTTCATGCAAGCGGCCGCGCACCCAGAATACCAGCACCAGCGACAGCACCGCCAGCCCCGCCGCGGCTGCGCCAATGGTGGCGACCGTTAAAATGTTTTGAATGCCAGAGATGTTTTGGAGAACCCCAGCGAACACGGCCCCGTTGTCAGTTAGGCTGAATTTTTTCCAATCGACGTTTGGTAGGCTTTTAGTATGGTCCGTTAACGACTTCAACTGATGTGGATTTTCGGCAAAATATGTCGCCCGCGTCAATTGCTGGCTACCTGTCAGCTGCTGCGCCGCAGCCAAGTTGATGATGAGATGATTCTCAGCCATGTCGGACTGCAAGACCGCTGGCTTTTCGCCTTTGCCGCTGAAGACGCCCATGACAGTCACCGTTACTCGCCGGCCGTCTTTGGTAATGTCCAGCTTGTCGCCTGGCTTGATGCTATTTTTCTCGGCGAAGGTTTTGTGGATCAGGGCCGCGTTTTGATCGTTCGTCGATAGGTGCTTGCCCTGCTCCAGTTGGTAGAACCGACTGGTGAACTCGCCGAGCAGATCGCTCTGTGTCGTGCCCGTCACCTTCGCCTCGCCAGCCACGTTAGCGTCCAGCTGTACGCCACTGCCTGCTGTATCGATTAATTGCTTGCCCGGCAGCCCCGCGGTAGTTTCTGATTGGAAATTATGTGCTTTGACCTTGTCCAGGCGCTGCACTCGCTGCGCGATGTCCATCGGCACTTCGCCCGATGGCTGCTTGCTGGCGATGCTAAAACCGGCACGAATGTTCCGCTCGACCGATTGCTTCAGCTGCGCCATCGTTTGCTGCACTGTCAGCGTACCGATCAGCAGCGTGAAAATCAGCGTCATGATCAGGGCGATGGTCAGGCTGCGACGCCGTTTGCGCGTCACAGCCGTCCAGGCTCGTTTGATAATCGTCATCATTCGCCCCTAGTCCACTTCGGTTAGTAATTCTTTTGGTGTTGACTGAGTAATCGGTCGAGAGGCCAAGAGCACCGCGATGATAATCACCGCCAGTCCAGCGCCCCACACTGCCAGCAGATCCGTTGGTTGCACGCCAACCGTCACCTTTTCTAGCGTACGCGATGACGTCACCGAATCAGCGTCAGCACCGAGCGACGCACCGTTGAGGGAACTGCCAGCTTGACGCGTGGCGCTCTGTGCCGCCTGCGACACCACGTGATCGCCCATTTGTTGCGCAATCAGCCCGGCGGTAAAGTACGACGCACCGAAACTCAGCACCGCGATCATCACCAGCTCAGCGATGTATTGCAGCACAATCTTTGACTGCGGCACGCCCGTCGCCAAGAGTACGCCCGCCTCGCGCTTGCGCTCGTTCATCCACAAGTACAGCACCATGCCGATTATCGCGACGCTGACCAGCGCCGTTGCCCACAGCATACCGTCGATCAAGCCGTACACGCCGTTGACTGCGCCAGTTACGCCGGCTAGTTCCTGGCTATTCTTATTCAATTGATACTTTTGCCAATTGACCGGCAATTTATTTGCCCGTGCCATCACCTCGTCCAGCTGCTTGGTGCCTTTGGTGAAGAACGTAGCGTCCTGGTAAATCTCATTTTGCTCGGTATACGCATTCAACTGGCGGGTCGTCGCGATGTCAGTCAAGAACAAATTCTCAAACAACTCCACCTGGTAGGTCGCCTGCTTTGGGTTCTTGCCGTTAAATATACCGACGATTTCTACCTCAACCTCGTCCTTGGATGGATGCTCGTTGTCAGTATCGTACTGGTTGGCCTTCAGTTTGATTTTACTGCCAAGCTTCAGGTTGTTAGCCTTGGCGAAGTCTTCGTGCACCAAAATCTTGTGTGAATCGTTCTCGGTGATGTGCCGGCCAGCGATGAGTTTGAGCGACTCGGCCCGGAACTTTTTCTCGGACTCAGATTTATTGACGCCGATGATGGTAGCGGCGTTGCCAAACTGTTTATCTTTCTCGGCATCATAACCGCTGCCGCCACTCGGTAGTGGCACTAGCTTGGTATTGATAAAATCGACCGTGGCGTTCTGGCGTTTGACGTAATCCGTCACACCTTCCAGATTTTTCACCGCGTCGATGTCTTTGTTCGACACCGTCCCCGAGCCGCGGGCCGTTCCCGGATTGGTGCGCGGATTATTGCCCAGCGTGAAGCCGGCCTTGAGCGTTTTGTCGAGCGACTGCGCTGCCGCATCGGTCGAATGCTTGATAGCAAATCCGCTCAGCATAATCGTCGACATACACAGCAAAATCGCCAGCAAAATCAGCGTTTTGAGTTTTTTCCTGGTGATATACAACCAGGCACGTTGCAAAAATGACATAGATCTCCTTTCTTGATTCTATGTCAGTGTAGCAAGGGTATGTGAAGGGAATGTGAAATGGATGAATTATTTGTAATATATTTTTAGTATAATTATAGAATATGAATTTAGCATTAATAGGACTTGGCCCTCATGCCAAGAGAATATATTTACGTTTTCTACTAAAGCATAATATAGAGCCAGCGTTGATAGTAGATCTTGTCTCTCAAGAAAATGCAATACGCAAATATCTCGGTAAATATAATTTAGACAAGACTGTATGTGTTTTTGTAGATGACCGTCATAGAGATGACTTGAGACTCTCAAAAGAAACGGAGTCTGTGCTTGCAAAGCACATTAAAGAAATGGGCATTACTCATGCTATAGTTTCGACTGAGCCGAAAGCTCACTTTGCATATGCAATGTTTCTACTAAAAAACAACGTAAATATTTTAATGGACAAGCCAATTACAGCTCCAATAAATGTGATAAATAACCCAGTTCAGGCAAGTAAGATAAAGTCAGAATACGACTTATTATGTGCAAAGTATAAAATGCAAAAAGCCTATAACGATAAATTAATCTTTAGTATTCAATGCCAGCGAAGATTTCATAAGGGTTATACTTATGTAAAATCGTTGCTATCGGAAGTGGTTCGAAAGTATAATATTCCAATTAGCTACATAGATATATTTCATAGTGATGGCATGTGGAATATGCCAGACGAATTCATATATCGCGAGAATCATCCTTACAAATATGGTTACGGCAAGCTTTTTCATAGCGGTTATCACTTCATTGACTTATTAACATGGATAGTAGAGGTCAATGCTACTCTTAAAGACGACAAGAAGATCAACAAGTGTAGCGTATATTCAGAAAGTTATCGTCCATTAGATTTTGTTCATAATTTTAATAATCAAGATTATCAAAAAATATTGGAAACCAATAAATTCTCTAAGTTACTACTTAATAGGAAGCAGTATGAGTCTTATGGAGAGTTAGATATACATAGTATTATAAATTTCTATAACAACAAGAATTTAATAACGAACTGTTCTCTAAATTTAATGCAGTCTGGTGTTAGTAGGAGATCTTGGATAGAACTACCAGAAGATACATACAAATCTAACGGTAGAATAAGACACGAACGTCTGAATGTTTATGTCGGACCTTTGTTAAATATTCAGGTACATAGCTACCAAGCTTACGAGGCAAAAGAAAGAAAAGCTCATGGTGGACATGAGCCTGGCGATATTGAACATTTTGATATTTACATATTTCGCAATACAGACTTAATTGGCGGAAAACCATTTGAAAAAGTATCTATTGCAGATCTATACAATGTACAAGACAATAGCTTTATTGGATATAATGAAAAAGCAAGAGAAAAATGTCTCACCGACTTTATTGAAAATATTTCAAACGACTCCGACTTATTATTACATAAACAAAGTATAATGATAACAGAGATGATCTATAAATCAATTATACATGAAGGAAGAAAGATGAGCTCCAATTTTAACATAGAAGAGTCTGATGCCCTGAAGGAAATTGTTAAGGTAACCGATGAGGATTTTAATATCTCTCCTGTTTATCATAAAGAGAAAACTACGATACGGCTGGGGTCTAGAGGAATTGTTTTGAATGATAAAGGCGAAATAGCCGTCATATATAAAAAAGCTAAGAATGAATACAAATTACCTGGTGGCGGCATTGATAGCGGCGAGAAAGCTCAAGAGGCGTTTAGGCGTGAGTGTGAAGAAGAGCTAGGGTGTGTTGTCGACATAACCAAAGAGCTAGGAACGGCTATTGAATATAAATCACAAGAAAATTTCAGACAACTGTCGTTTGTTTATGAGGCAAGAAAGGTTGACGAGCTGGAGTCAAATAACCTAACTGAAAAAGAAAAAGCTGAAGGCACTGAATATATTTGGCTACCAAAATTACAAGCACTAAAAAAGATGAGAGAGTCGCTAGAAAAACTTGAATCATCTGATTATGACTCGGTTTATCGAACACGTTTTATGGTCCTAAGAGATGTTAGAATTTTAGAGTATTATATAAACAACGTATAATATTTTCTTTTGTAGGGACTATATATGCTATCTATCCTACTACGCAAAAGATACAGGTTATTCCTATATTCCTGTGCCAAAAAGCATTAACTAAACTCTCAGCAAGATATAACTCATTATACTTTAGGACAAAATGTCTTGATATATAATGGCAGCATACGCAGAGATAACGATGCTAGCTTAGACTAAGCCGCCCCCGCCCCGACAGAATACGGAGCGGCCTGGCGTTTTACGGCTATTTACGCACCTGGCTTCGGTGCTGGAGTGTCTTTCTTTGGTTCGGCGGCCTTTTCGAATTTGGCGTTCTTGATTTCTTTTTCTAGGACGGAGCCTGCCACGAAGCGGACTTTGGCCTCTTCGATGAGGCTGGGATTGACGTCTTTTTCCTCAAGGACGCCTTTGGATTTGAGGGTGACATGGAAATAGCCCAGCTCGCCCAAGTGGACGCTGTGGCCTTTGGCGAGCAGTGCTGCCAATTCCTCGCCCAGGATGGTCAAGACTGCTTGGATATCCGTCTTGCTAACGGTGGTAGAATGGCGGGCGATGTTATCAGCGAGCTCGGGGAGGTCGATGCGGCCAGACTCCGACTCGCGGGCATAATATTTAGCTGGTTCGGTTGGTTTGGCTGGATTTTTTAGTTTCGCAACTCGATATTTGATAGACATAATTACTCCTTAATATACGCGTTTATGTGATGCAAACTGCGCGCTATACGGTTACGTGCGTACGTGCAGCCAATCTCACGCGTCGGACGGCCCAATCTTACGTGTATCATTTCCAGATCTTACGCCTATGATTTTCAAATCTTCCACGTATGATTTGGAAATCTTCCGTGTGAGATTTTTTCTTGTCTGAATGATTTGCGAAAAAGAGGTGTGTTAGTCTCCGAAAGTCGGCGAATGGCGGGCGGCAATTCACGACACAACTACTAAGAACAATCTAGAGTTGATTATCAGTCCTGCTCAGCGTATTTATATATTTATTGGAAAATACTACCAGACCCGCTTTGTCAATTTATGTACACCATTATACTGGCGTGCGAGCGGTAGCTTTTCAGGAATTAATATTTTGGATATCTTGCTCAACCTGTTCCATATCATCTGCGGCATGCATATAATTAGGGTAGCTTACCTGTCTTTCTCGATCGAATTCACAGGGCACTGCGAATTGATCGCGAATAGTCATTTTTACATCCATCAAAGCATCTACTGCATCAACACCAACCACACCAAGAGTTCTCACCGTTGTGCCTATCAGACGAGCTGCTCCCTGAATTTTCCAAATATCGTTTATATCCCCTTTAATGTCAAACAGTATCGGTTGGTGCTCGCGAAGCCGTAAATAGTCCATAAAAACATCTCTTGTCCAGAGCAACTCCAAATCGTGTTGCTCAATTTGTCGGCGCACCTCCGCCTCGCATGGGCCATCTATGCCTTCTGATTTAACATAACCAAAACTCAGTTCTTTATTTGCCATTAGTAGCCTCGCGATACGCCCGTAGAATCGTCCTCAAACTCACGCTATGCCGGAAGTTTATACTGTCAATCTTATCCAGATCAACCCATTCCGGCGTGCCGTTGGTGTAGGTCTTCTCGCTGTCGGTTATGTTGTCGTTATTGATTTGCCCGTGCAGCTGGCTATGGGTGAAGTACAGTTGGATTGACTGATTAGCTTGCGCCTCAGCGTTGCGCTTGAAAAAAGTAGTTGCCTGGTGAATGATTTTATCCGGCATGATGGTTAGTCCAGTTTCTTCCTTAACTTCGCGGACAATTGATTCCTCGATCGTTTCACCCTTCTCGACGCCGCCGCCAATCAGGCTATAGCCGTCCCACTGCCTGGTCGAAAGGATCTTATTATCCTCAATGATCACCGCGTACACGCCGACGCGGATATTTAGTTCGTCAACGGGAACGGTGTATTGATTGCCGAAGACGTCTTTGCAGATGATAGGTTTGGTCATCTTTGCTCCTTATTACAGTAACTCTCTAAAATTATGTCAATCAACCCGCTCGGCAAGCGACATC
The DNA here is from genome assembly GCA_963528515.1 of uncultured Candidatus Saccharibacteria bacterium. Classification (GTDB taxonomy): domain Bacteria; phylum Patescibacteriota; class Saccharimonadia; order Saccharimonadales; family Saccharimonadaceae; genus Saccharimonas. The sequence goes on along the minus strand of CAURUO010000001.1, from coordinate 481,966 downwards.
ACTTGATAGCCGTATTGATCAATGTCTTCTTGTTTCCAAAAATCAACTTCTTTCGTGCGTAAAACTTCGCCGACTACGTGACGGACTTTGCGGCCAGTTGGCATTCCGTCATAATTTATCTCAATCTGCTCCAGAATGTCGCCGGGTTGGATGCCAAAATCGGCCACTCTCATATCAAATGTTTTCTCGCCCGCTAGGACTTTTTCGAATAAATCGGGGTAAGATTTTTTGGCGATGATTTTCATACGTTTTATTATAAAGTTACTTAACTTAGGTTACAAGCTGATGATAAAGTTGTGCAGCTCATATTATCTTGATTCGTCATAGGGTTAGGTACTGGTGTGGTGTTTTTATTATCGCCCCTTCCGCGCCGCTATCGCAAACCACATAAAGTAATCCTCCAACGATTCATCTTCCATGCCGGCGAATAGTTCGCGGGCGCGCAGGACTTCGCGGAGTTTTGGAGATTTTTGGCGGGCAAGCTGCTCGGCGGTGGCGTCTAATAAGTCCAAGCCACGCTACCAGGCGCCAGTCATCGCAGCCGTATCGCCGCGGCGCCGGGCGGCAAACGCTCGCCCGACCTCCGAGCCGATGTTACCCATTTGCTCAAATATCGTTAAGCTCTGCCACTTTTGCCGATCAAAGACATGTTCACTCACGGACGACTCCGGCGATGATATCGATAATTTGCTGCCGCATCGCTGGGTCGAGTCGTCAATGCTCTTCATAATTCAATTGTAGCACGAATAGGCAGGATGGGGATTGTGTCTACTATGTCGCGGCATACTCCCACTCAGCAATTGTAGTGTAAATATTCTTATTGATAAGCCGTCAAGATTAACTTGCCATCAACATACTCTCCCAAAAACACATCGCTATAAGCATTCAGCCCTTGCTTTTTCATTTCTCTCAGCAGCCATTTTTCGTCCTTGCCAATTATATGCAAATGTTGCTGCGCGGTTCTTTTAATAACGCGCCGTGCAGTTTTAAGGTAAAGGTTTGCGGTTTGTCGCCATCAAAGTAAGTAATTGTACGCTGCGTGTACGCCCGAGCGGCGCCGCCGAGCAGCTGAATTATCCTGTCAATACCGATTGTGTCGAGCGCGTATTTGGTGTAAACGCCGGGAAAGCCGTTCAGTTCGTCGATGAACAGACCTGAATCCATCACCACCAGCGGGCGCTTAAGTAGATTGTAGTATTTTAGCGCCTTATCAATAGAGACGGCTTGTTGGTCGTCGGATTGGATTTCTGGCACATCAGGTAAGGTTTTATATGGCGCGATCAAGTTGATGTTCGTTCCTGCCAGCGCCTGCTTAGCGCCGGCAAGCTTGTGCTTATTGGTCGTCGCGTAAATTAAGTCCATAATTATAAGTTTAGCACTATCTGTTTCAAGCAAACCTCACCACAAACCGCATGCCCCGCCCGTGTGGCGCAAACTCATAATCCAGACCCTTAGCGTCGAGCAGCATTTTCACGGTGTAGAGACCAATGCCGCTGCTGTTGGCGTGTTGCTTCGTGGTGGCATTGCTGCGATAAAACGGATCAAAGACGTGTTGGAGTTGTTTTTTGGTGAGCGGTTTGCAAGCGTTTTCGATGGCCAGTTCATGCTCGTCACAAGTAATCGTTATCACGCTCCCGGCGTCGCCGTGGCGCACCGCGTTTGACACCAGGTTCGAGATGACGTGGCGCATCATGTCGCGGTTAATACGAATGGTCGCCAGCTCTGTATTAACCGTGAAAGTCATGCCGCGCGTTTTCGCTAGCAACATATAATCGTCGACCACCTCAACAAGTAACTTATCGATCCTCAGTCGCTTTTCTTGACGCAAAGCCTGCTCGGCGACACTGCCAGAGCGCAAGACATCATTCACCATCGCCGCCAAGCGGTCAACCTGTGCCACCGATTCCGCCAGGTATTGATCACGATTTTTATACTCACCGATATTTAGTTGCATGTTTTCGAGCATGATCCGGAGGGCCGCCAACGGCGTTTTTAGCTCATGCGAGGCCGCGCGCAGGAAGGCGATTTTTTCCTTCTCGAGCTGGGTGATCCGCTTATTCTCATGCTCCAGCGAACGAATCGTTTGCCACAGATTTTGATAGAGCTCATTAATATTTCGCCCCAGCACGCCAATTTCATCACGGCTATTCACTGGATAATGCGCACCCTTTTCCAGCTGCTGCATGGTCGTCGTCACTGCCGCCATCTGGCGAATCGGCCGCGTCACAAAGCGGCTATAAATGTACGAGAAAATCAGCGCCACCAACAGCGAGCCGAGCATGGTATATGGCAATACGTGCAGCGTGGCGAGTTTGGCCTGGGTAACGGGCGCTACATCAGCCAGCAGCTTGACGGCGATCGTTTGGCCGTGGCTATTCGCCACACTACCCTGCTGCAAAATCACCGAGCGCGGATCGACCGTTTGTCCATCAGCAATTTTTACCACGCTAGTATCGACCGATTTACCGCTGTCCGTCACGATGTTGATCGATTGAAAACCTTGAAAATACTGATCACGCCCGTCAATTGTCAGCGTGATATTAACATTTTTCACCTGAGCAAATTCCTGGCTGATTCGGCGCATTTCCTCAGTCGATTTACCGCGCAGTTCAGTTGTCAGCGCCGTAAGATTATCCGCCGCCTCGCGTTCTTTTTGCTGTAAATAAAATTGTGGCATCAATGTGTAAACCAACGCGTGCACCAGGATGATCAATGCCGCGAACAAGCCGATTGATACCAAAAACGTCTTGGGGAATAATTTAAGATTCTTCATAGCGATACCCCACTCCCTTCACCGTGATGATGCAGTCCAGGTGCAATTTTTTGCGCAGGTTTTTGATGTAGACGTCAATCACCCGGTCGAACGGTACCTCGTCATCACGCCATAACTTATCGATGATAGCCTGCCGACTCCAGACCATGTTTGGATTATCCACGAGCAGCTTGAGCAGCTGCACTTCCTTGGGCTTGAGGTGCGCGTCAGTATCATCATAAAAACCCTGATAGGCCGCAAAATCCACCGAAGCCAAACCATGGCGCCACAAGGTTTTTTTGACAGACTGTTGGCGACGAAGCAGCGCCCTGATTCGCTTCTCCAAAATCACCAGCGAAAACGGCTTACTCATATAATCATCCGCCAGCTCGTCAAAACTCGTAACTTGCGTCGGCTCATCATGCAACGCCGTCAACATCAGCACCGGCACGTCGCTGGTCTGGCGAATTTGGTGCAGCGTCTCGATGCCACTCATCCCCGGTAACATAATGTCGAGAATAATCACATCCGCCTGAGTAAATTTCTTTAGCGCCTCCTCGCCGCTAGTCGCCGTCATCACCGTAAAGCCACGCTGGCGAAGGAACTGCTCGGTGCCAGTGCGCAGGGCGGGTTCGTCTTCAACTAGAAGGATTCGTGATTTTATTGTGTTACCCATTTCGGTTAATCTTGGATGCTATCCTAGCTACGTTTTGCGACTCACCTAGATTTTTAATTGTCGGGCAAGCTTTGTATAATATTTCGAGACAACTTGGTGTACTAAAATTTTCGATCATATTGGATACTAAAGATTGCTGATATTCTGCTACTTGTCTAATTGCTTCGGTGTTAAAATATATATTCTGTATATTTTTTAGACTATCTACTATTTGTTTATTAAGAATTTGTAGTTGAGCCTGCTGCTCTGGAGATAATGACAGCTTCGCTGGAAGTTTAATATCTTTTTCAATTTCCTCAGCTAGTTTTATAGCACCTTCTTTTTTCTTCTCTATAAAATGATTATGGTGAGCTGCGGCGTCTCTATACTCCTTCAGCTCATTTAACTTGATTTTCATATCCTTCCAAGATATATCCTTTTGCAAGATTTCCTTGGCGATCACATCCCAGATAATAATAGCTTTGCATTTCTCGCTAAACTTTGTTTTGAGATCATCAAAAGAGCTGCTACTGCTTAATAACTCATTTAGATCGCTAACAGTTAACTGACGTGAAGACCATGAGAAATCGTATCCTAGAATTTCTATTATCTCGCCTAGGGTTAAATAGGAAACCAGTGTCTCTAAATTATTTTTGAAAATTAAATTATTTTCAGTATCCTTTGATTTACATTTATCTAGATATTTTCCGTGCTGCAATAAAATATCATAATACGTCTCAACTAAATCAGGTAGATACAGCAGCAATTTACGCAATTGAATCTCCACTTCATAGATAGCCTTGAAAACTTCTTCTGCCCGTTTGCGAGAACTCGAATCGCTCAATATGCCTATTTTAAGATTTTCATTAATTTTAACATATATTTGAGAATCTATTTGCTTACTGCGTTTTATTGTTACAAGAAACAGCTGTTCGGACATAGCCTCACATTTATCAGAAGAATCTTTATTGATTCCTATTCTATCTAAAATGTCCTGTACTTCACCACTAGTTTGCGCTTTTATAACTAGAACTATTTGCTGCATACGCTCATTATAACACCGAGGCGATTATTGTAGTATGGGGGTAATGCAGCGGTTCATTATATTAAATCTATATACAAAAAAAGACTCCGAAGAGCATCATAATCCCTTTATGGTGACTCTACCGGGAATCGAACCCGGGTTGCCGGGATGAGAACCCGGTGTCCTAACCGCTAGACGATAGAGCCGAACTGTTGATATTATAGCAGCAGAGCTGGATATTGTCTAGCTGCCGAGCTGCTGAATGATTTCGATTAGGCGGCGCGGCGTGATTTCAGCCTTAATCAGGTAGGCGTCGGCATCGTTTTCTAAAGCGGCGCGGCTTTTCTCGTCTTGATCGAAATTTGTCATGACGACGATACGCGACTTCTCGGTGCTATTTTCTTCGAATTTGCGGATAGCGGTCATGATTTCGGTGCCGCGCATCTCTGGCAGCATGATATCAAGCAAAATTAAATCGTAATGTTGATTGGTAGCCATAACCAAGCCATCGTGGCCGTCCACCGCCCACTCGACGTTGTAGCCAGCCATTTTGAGGCTGCGAACATACATCTCGCCGATGAAACGGTCGTCTTCGATGACTAAGATTGTGGAAATTGCCATGATATTCTCCTAATTATCCTGTATATTTAGTGTGATTTTTAATCCAGCTGTTGCCTGCCGAGATGATTTCGGTGTTGGAATTGTCGGCGTCATGCAGCTTGTCAGAAACGGCGGCGTAGATTGGTAGCGTGAAGGTGAAAGTTGCCCCCTGCCCTTCGGTGCTTGATACGCCGATAGTGCCGCCGTGACTTTCGATGATAGCTTTGCTGAGATATAAGCCGATGCCAGTGCCAGCGACTGTCTCGCGGCTGCGGTGGCTGCGGTAGAACTTGTGAAAGAGGTTGTTGATGACGCTAGCTGGAATACCGATACCATTGTCGGCGACCGAAACTTCAATATGTTTATCCTTGGCTTTAGCAGTGACGCGCACAGCGCCGCCCTCGTCGGAGTATTTGATAGCATTGTCGATAAGGTTGGATAGCACTTCGGAAATGCTAGAGCGGTCGGCGGCAACGGTCGGCAAATCGCTCGGAATGTCAACGGATAGTGAACGATGCTGCGAGCGGGCGCGTAGCTCCATATCGTCGCGGATAGTCTCGTAGATTGTTGCCAACGAATCTTCGTGCAGTTGGAGTTTGAGATGGCGGCGGTCGTAACGGCTGGTGTTGAGTATATTGTTGATGTAGCCAGATAAGCGATTGCCGCTAACGATTAATCTCTGGAAAAGCTCTTTTTGATCGGGCTCGAGTTTACTATCGAGTTCGAGCGCTAGCACGTCGAGGTAGCCGCGGATAACAGTGATTGGCCCGCGCAACTCATGAGCTGCGAACGAGATGAAGTCAAGGTCGTCGTCCTCTGGCTGGTAGATTTCAGTCTCGTCGTAGGCGGTAATGATAGCATCCGCGGCGTTGCCTTGTTCGAAATCAACAGTGATATTGAAAATACGGCGGTCTTCCTGCCCGATGACCTTGTTGGGAACTCGCAGCCAAATTTTGCGGGCGCGAACATTGTCGGTACGCTGTTGATTGAGCCATTCAATCAGGTCGGTGCCGTCGTCAAATAGCAAGTCAAAATGATAAGCGCCTTTGGCGTCGAGCGAGATTGGCGCGGCGCGATTAGCGAAAATTACGCCATTGTTCTTATCAAGGATAATTATGCCGGTGCTTGTCAGATTGAGGGCGCTGGCTAATTCGTCGCTTGCGCTAGTTTTGTCTGGACTGGTTTCGGTATGTTCTTTGTAGATAGATAGCAGCATATCGCTAAAGCCGGTAGCTTTGTACTCTTTATTACTAGGGTTTGGTAGCTTTTGGTCAATTTTTTGTCCGGCAGCATTAACTAGAGCAGCCGAGAGGTCGCGCAGCGGAATCATCGCAAAAGACAACACTGCGAAATTTGTTGCAGTAGAAATAATTAGCAGCGAAATGACAATTGTTGCAATAAGAAAGATATCCAAACGAACCTGCAAGATGATCATTATTGCAATAACCGATAAAGCGACCAATAATTGAACAAGAACAGATATTATTGCAACTTTGTTGCGATGAATGCGCCAAAAATCACGCATTTCTGGTGTACGTTTGACTACTGGCTTGGCGTCGCTTACTGCCACGAAACACCTCCTCCGCCGCTGTTTGGTACGGCAGCGATCCAGGTTTGTCCGCGATTTAGTGCGACTGGTTTGCCGGCAGCGTCGATGAGCTCGAGCGGGCTAAATCGGTCATTCTTGCGCCAAGTACATTCAGCGGCCGTGCCGTTCTGAAACACTGTTGCAGTACCGGTACCATTAGTAACTATACTTTGCCGCCAGCCGTCTTCCATGACAGTAGTCTCATTGACATGCAGCGCGATGACGACGCTCGGTGCTAGCCTGCCCTCTTCGCGGTCGTTGCTGGCCTGCCCGCCGATACTGCGCAGATAGGTGTTGCTAGCCCTGTCATAGTCGTAATGGGTGTTGTACCAACTGCTAGAGAAATTGATGTCGATACTGACGGCGTTTGGTTTGTCGCTGGCCTTGCCGTCAGCGCGAGCGAAGCTGGTGAATTGCGATGATTTATAGCCTTTACTAGCGTTGAGCGCGTCTAACTTCTCGAAGCTGGTATAGACATTATGCGGCGGCCGCCGATCATTAGCGCGCCAGTACGAACTGCCGTTGAAGAACTGATCGATATCGCGATATTTACCGTTGCGAACCTCTTGCAGTGAAGCGTGGCTGCCGCCGACATGAGCGACGCTAGCCTGATATGGCGCTAGCCAATCAACGTAATACATACGCAGGCTGCGGACCGGGCCGATGAGCTGAGGTTTGTGCTGTTGAAATAGTGTCAGAAAGCGTGTGATGCCGCCTTCGGCGATGGCTTCGTAGACGACTTCGGCCTGCTTGAGTCCGGAATGCGGCCGGGCATCAGGCGAATTTTCGATCATGATGGCAGTGACTGGTTTGGATAGGTCGGCCTTAGAGGCAACTTCAATGCCATTGAGGTGGGAATAGTATTTTTCGGTAGGTTTAGGAGCTTTTTTGGCAGGAGCATGATATGCAGTGTCGGCAACTGGCGCGCGATATGTCAATACGAAGGCCACCGCCCCGCCGATAGCGATCAGGATTGCGCCGCAAATGCACATTGTTGCAATACGATGACGATTAATGAAATCGCACAGTCGTTGCAGGCGTGACTGCTTGCTATCAACCGCGTAGTGTTGTGCTACGAGCGGGCTCGGTTGTCTGTTTCGTCTGCGTATTTTTTGCTTTTGCATCTCGGTAAAATTATAGCATAATTGGCATGAATTGGTTATGGTTTGCGCAGTTCGCTACAGATGCTAAAATTTAACAGACGATGGTATCTGGGGCGGCATGGCTCCAAGCGAACGTCGGGAACTTAATAATCAAAATAATCAGTAGAATTTTTGGCTAAAACGAGGATTTAAGTAGTAAATTATTAGAAAGGGACGCTTAGACTAGTAGGATCCTTGTAGTACAGATTGAACAATTTTGCATTAAAATTAAGAAATGGAATTTATGTGAGAAAAGCTGGTGATGATTTTGGTCACATACGAGGAGAGCTCAGTGAGCTAGCAGCGACAGAGCTAGAGGTTTTGGATGACGCTAATCTTACAAAAAAGCTAGGAGATCTCGCAGGTAGAGCTGATAAGCTGAGGCGTGAGCGAGAAATAGCCGCTGCCGATCGAGAACGGCAGGAGTCTGGCGAGATATATGATGAATTCGGTAATGCAATAGTTGTCTTTCTAAAAGCTTATAAAGGTCATTCTGTAATTTGGCAGGTAATTGATAGTTATATGGAGCGCAACCCAGAAGTATTTGGTTTGCGTTATAGAGCGGGATTTAATCGGTGGACCGAGCAAGCAGAGAATGATCCGAACGTTGTCTATCATTACGATCCTGACACGCGAGTTGAGTCTTGGGCGTGGCGGCCAGCTAGCGAAAATGGTGCAGTTAGCGATGCGATAATGGGATCTGATCTGTCAAAAGTATCCTCGGTTGATTTAACAGAATCCACCGAGTCATCTACAGAGCCAGGGTCGCCGAGTAAACCGAAAAAGCTAAAGAAATCGAAGAAGCTTACCCCGTTACCTTGCAGACAGGTAACTAATAGTAATCATACATTGTATAGCGATGATCCAGGTTGCAGCCATGTGACTACAGATATGCCAACTTCGGTTCTTCAATGTGGGCGACCCTCCTATTCAGAAAAAGAAGGCTTAATAAAAGGCTTACGCTCGCCTGTTGAAGAATCAGCAGATCCAATAGCGACGCAGCTGACTGATTGGGGGTTGCAAATTATTGAATATGCCGATGGTGGGGCGGCATTTTCAATTGAGTCAGATCCTGAAGGATATAGCGAGAAAGCGTTGTATCCAGTAGTAATTGGTATTTTAGGACGGAGCAAAAAACCAATGACCATCGAAAATTTGTGCCAGGAGTTTGCAGAAAAAGAAGGACTAGAGTACAGTTCATTTATCGCTGGAAGCGATGAAAGGACAGCAGATGCGAAGCTCGTACAAGAAGCTATAAGGTCGGTAGTTCATAAGGCTATTAGGATATTAAAGACTAAACTTTCTGAGAATTATTTATCCGAAAAACTGTGTGAAGATATAACTTATGTTGATGGTAATATGAGAAAAAAGCGAGTGACGTATCAGTTAGAAGGTGTGTTAGAGGTAGAAAAATAAGATTATTGCTTTCTGACCGCTACGCTAATTTCATGTCCAGATAACTCTGAAGCCGCGCTAGTGTGCGTTCGCGGCCAATCAGTGCCAGCGTATCGTTCAGCTGCGGGCTGAACGGCGCCCAGGTGACGGCGATGCGGATCAGGCTGAAGAGGATGCCAGGCTTTTGACCAGTTATCTCCAGCAATTTATTCAGGCAGTTTTGGATTGATTCTGGCGTCCAGCCGGCGAGTTTGGCGAGCTCAGCGCGGGCGGTTTCTAAAAGTTCGCGACGCTCGCTGCCAGACAACTTCTTTAGCTGCTTATTGCCGTCAATAAGTTTCATATTAATTTCAGGTTCCGCGAAAAAGTAGCCAAATCCGCGTAAATCTTCAAACATTTTCAGGCGGTCTTGCGCTAAAGCCAGCACTTTCATGCGGTATTCCTTAGTCATATTTGGAGCGTAAGCGGATTCCGGCCAGAAACCAGTTTGTCCCCCGTCTTTTTGCGGATTATCGTCCTGTGGCGACACGTACTCGTAAAGCTTATCGACAGGAATATTGCGTATATGAGCGCCGTTAAGCCATAACAAGCGTTTTTCGTCAAACCGTGCGCCTGATTTTTGGACGCGTTTCAGGCTGAACTTTTCGATCAATTCGTCTCTGGTGAAAACTTCCTGTTCGGTGCCGTCGTTCCATCCCAGGCTGGCGAGGAAATTGAGCATGGCGTCTGGCAGATAGCCTTCTTCTCTATAGGCTAGGATATCTTTGGCGCCGTCGCGTTTGGATAACTTCTTATTGCCCTGCTCGTTCATGATTGGCGGCACCGAGGCGAATATCGGCCAAGGTATATCCAGCGCATCGTAGAGATTAAGGTATTTGGGCGTGCTGGCCAGGAACTCTTGCCCGCGGATAACATGGGTGATTTCCATTTCGGCGTCATCGACAATGTGCGCAAAGTTGTACGTCGGAAAGCCGTCGGATTTGACTAATATAAAATCGTCAATTACCTCTGGGCCGGCGTGCATTTCGCCCATGACTTCGTCGTGCCAGGTGTAGGGTTTCGGTTCTGAACGAAAGCGCAGCGGCTGGCTGCCATCCCAGGCCGGCGGGTTTTCCGGGCGGTAATCACGGTACAAAAAAGGCTTTTTATGGGCTTTGGCTTCTTCGCGAAAAGCGTCTAGTTGCTCCGGCGTATACGGATCGGCATAAGCGCGGCCAGCGCCAATGAGTTTTTGCGCATATTTACGGTAAATGTCAAGCCGTTCTGACTGCTTGTACGGTCCAAATTTACCGCCAAAATTGTCTGGACCTTCGTCTGGTATAAGGTCGAGCCACCTTAGGCATTCATAAATATGCTCTACGCTGCCAGACACTTCCCTTTTTTGGTCGGTATCTTCTATGCGCAGGATGAATTTTCCATTTGATTGCCGGGCGATGAGCCAAGCAAACAGCGCGGTACGCATACCGCCGACGTGCATGTAGCCAGTTGGACTGGGTGCGAAACGAGTGCGCGTGGTCATGAAGCGCTCTCTTCTAGTTTGGTGACGCGCCGGTCAAGTAATTCTAGTTCGTGCCGAGTGGTTTTGTCGTTATCAACGACAGCTCGTTTGATAGTATTGACGTCAGCCTTGAGGTCGTCGAATTCCTCGCGAGTTGGCATATTACCAAGTTTGCGTTGATTATCTGACACAATTTCTAGCACTGCGCTCATCTGCGAACGGATTTCTTCAAGAATGACGTTGGTGTAATTTTTGTCGTCGCCCATGGCCTAATTATAGCAAAAAGCACCCGGCAGGTGCAAAAGTTAAGAGTTATCCTCATATCGCCAAAAACAAGGGCTATCCTTATATTATACCACAAATACGCATAAATTACAAACTGGCGGCTATTTTTTGGATTTGTTCTGGTGCTAACTCGGCGTTGCCGTCGACGGTGTAAAGAATACCAGCATTAACCCAAGCGGCATGGGTGCCGTAAGAATAGATGGTTAGGCCATTGGCGGCGGTCGTTGTGTATTTGTCGCGAGATTTCGGTTTGATGTAATTTTCGAGCACGGCCGATGAATCCCATTCGGAGCGAGTTTGCGCTAAGGTGAAATTCTCGTTGCTGCCGTTAGCGGCAAACTTCATGATTACGCTGCCCTGCTGGTAAGCAACTGGACCGTTGAGGCTATAGCCAGACGGCTGATAATTCGGATAAGAAGCGTTAATACCAGCCTGCGAGGCGGCTATACGGGTGCTCAAAGCGGGCATATTGATATATGTGAAGTAGGCGCCTAGCAGTAGGACAGCTATAGCTGTGCTGCCAACGCTAACCAGGCGGCGCCAAAGCGAAGTATTCTTTGCTGGCTTGACTTCTTTGCGCTGTTGGCGCGTCAACATCTTGTCGGTAGCTTCCTGAATGGCTTGCTGCTTGATAACTTGTGATGGCAAGACGCTGCGCGTTTGCTGCTGCTTGATGATTGCTTGCCGCTGGCGAGCAGCCTGTTCAAGCTGATTGGTGGTAGGCGCTATGTCTAGGGTTTCCGGGGCGGCTGGACGCTTGGCGGGCGGTTTGGTGGTAGTTGTAGCTTTGGCAAAATGCGCAATATTAGACGATCGGCGAATATCTTGGACGCGGCGAGTTCTCTTGCTGCGGCGAATGATTTGCGGCGGCGTACTGCGCTCGGACACTAAGCGCTGCGAACTGCGAGCGGCAGAATTCTCTTTAATACCCGCTGTGGTGGCGGCTCGCACTGGCGCTACTGAATCAATGGTGCGCGGTTGTTTCTTGATATATTTGCGCTGCAGGGTGTGGGATTTTTGGGTACCGCTATGAAAGTTGCTAGCTGCGGCTGCTGGCGTGCGTTCCGATCGCTGGGCATCGAGAATATTGCCAGTTTCGGCGTCGTAGACATTACCTTTGATGGTTATGTTGTTGTTTGTCATTTCCCTTACCTATGTTTGCGATACTACTCGTGCTTAACTATTATCATAGCCTAATTTGCTATTACGCGCAATAGCAAGTGGTATAATACGTACTATGAATCAGCAAAAAAATCGGCGCAAGCAGCGTATTAAATTAACCTTTACTTATGCTGTGATGACCCTGGCAGTTCTAGCGTTGGCAGTGGTTTGTTTGATGCTAGTACAAGGCTATCGTTTAGACTTTGATCGAGGCACGGTTAGACAAGGCGGCATGATGCAGTTTGATTCGCGGCCTGATGGCGCAACGATTCAGATAGATGCTGCCACCCTTGCCAACCGGACGGCGACGCGTATTGTAGCGACTGCCGGGCAGCACACGGTAACGGTATCGAAAGACGGCTTTGTGCCCTGGCAAAAACAAGTTAACGTCAAGGCTGGCTCAATCCTTTGGTTAAATTACGTCAAGCTAGTGCCGACGAGCATTGAGGCTAAAGATGCGATGGAACTCGCTAGCCTCGACAGCGCAGCGGCAGCGCCTGATAAATCGCGCTTTGCGGTTATCCAAAATAAGCAGCAGCCAGCGGTTGATTTTCTCAAAGTTGATAACGACCGGATCGAACATAAGCAGCGTGTTCTACCTGCTGATAGTTACACGGCCGACAGCGCTAATCACAGTTTTGCAATTGAATCGTGGAGCAAGGATAGCAAACGAGTGTTAATCAGCCATTCTTTTGATGATTCAAAAGAATATCTTATCGTTGACCTTGATGGCAAGGCGCAAAACATCACCCGCGATATTGGCGTGCAAATCAGCAAATTAGCTTTCGATAAAAGCGACTCGCAGAATGTGTATGTGTTGACGGCCGATAGCGATGTTCGCCGGATTAGACTGTCGGATAAAACGTTGTCGGGTCCGCTAATTAGCGATGCTAGTGATTTTTATGTTTCTAGAAACGGTTGGATTAGCTATACCACCAAGCCGAATAATAGCGGCGAGCGGATGATTGGCTATTTGTCGAAAGGCGCTTCGAAACCGCGGGCCTTGCAAACTTTCAAGGATATGTCCGGGCGCAGTCTTAATCTAGCGATTGAGGAGTATTATTATGATAATTTTGCGCTCATCACTCACGGCAAAATGGTTGCTGTCAAGAAGGTAAAATTACCAGCAAGCGATTCGACAGACGAACTGCAGCAAGAATTGCTAGCGACGCTGCCGTTAGCCACTGACGTTTCGTATGCGGGCTTCTCGCCCAACGAGCATCTGTATGTTTATGCGCAGGCTGGGGCTAGCTTGGTGACTTATAATCTAGAGCTGCGGTCGATTGCTAACGTCTCGATGAAGACTACCGCTACGAGTGAAATCGCTTGGCTGGATAATTCACATATTATGCGGGTGTCTGGCGGCACTTTTGAGTTCGGCGATTATGACGGTACCAATATGCACACCATGGCGACCGATGCAGTTGGCTCGGCGGCAATGCAATCGTCGAATAACCGTTTTCTGTATTATTTCCGCAAACACGCTTCGGGCAAAATTACCGCTTCTTATATCAAGATGTACGATTAAGTTTAGTGTAGATGTATAAATAAAGTTGTCTTTGCCAGACGATTATTTTCTCGGATACCGTGCGGTAGCTGTATTCTGATTACTAACGATTTACGGTCGTGCTGGTTATTATCGCTAATTACCGATGCCAAATATTCGTTGCAAGAATGTCGGCGAGTTGGCTGGCATTTTCTTGGTCGAGGCGGCGGTATTGCTGTTTTGCTCGGCGGTTTTGGCTTCGTTCGGATTCGGGCTGATTTGCTCGCCAAAAACTAACAAGCGGTTCTGCGCTGTGCCCAGCGGCGTACAAGTGACTAGCGTGATGTACGGCTTATCGTTGCCGATTTGCAGCGACGCGACGTCGGTCGGTTTGACTACTTTAGTGCCAGTAATTTTATAAGTATAGCGCGTGCCGTTGTAGTTGGCGTAAACCACATCGCCAGCGGCCATCTTCTCTAGCCGAGCAAAAATAAATTTATAATCGCCGCTGTCAGTCCAGTCGTTAGAAGAATGGCCAGAAACGACGAAATTGCCTTTTTCGCCAGGCTTAGCGTTGGCGCCTTGGATATTGAACCAAACGATGCCTTTGTCCATGGCCTTATTGAGCGAGTTGGTGTCGGCGGCATTAGCATCCCAAACAATTGGCACATCGACGGCAATCTTCGGGATAAGCAGCCGCGACTCGTTGGTGGCGACTTTGGTGGTGTTTGGCGAGACGATAATTGATTCGGGGTCAGCGGCGCCTGGCGAGACATACGCTTCGACGTAGGCGAACAAAACGCGATTATACTGCAAAAATAGAAAAATAATCATCACCGCGCAAGCTGCCATAATCGGCATAAAATGGCGGCTGCCGCGGACCTTCTTGGCTTTGTCGTTGATTTTGCGGCGAATGGAACTGCGCAAGTCGTTGACAGCTTCCTCTTGCGATACGGTGCCGTTGTTTGGCGTCGAGTTTTGGTTTTTTTGCGCTTGCTGAGCGGCTTGCTTTTTGAGCGACTTGCGAGTAGCGTCAATCTGCGAGACATAGTAGCGCTCGTAATACTGCTGATAATATGTTTGCCAGGCGGTGTGGTATTTTTGCCAAGAAGCATCATGTGCAGCAGGTGTGGAGCTCTGGTTCATGGTGCGGGTATACGGGTTTTTGTCTGGGTCGACGGCGCCAGGGCCGGCCGTAACGCTGTTAGACTGTGCACTATCAGCGACGGTGCCAGATGGCTGCGGATAGGCGTTTGTTTGCGGCGAGTGCGAGTTCTTTTGGGGCTCCTCGGCCTGTTCAGGCTTTTTTGCGTTAGAATTTGGTCGCTGGCCAGCTGTAGCAGTGGCGTGCGGATCGTTTTGAATAATCGAACTGATCTGTTGGCGGACAATATCAGCCGCTGCCGACCGGTGCTGGTCGGTTAGTGCGCTGTGATGAGGCGCTCCGTCTCTGGGCGGAACGGTTAATGATGAACGATCGTCTGACTTCATACTTTCTATGCTAATTATAGCGTAATTAGCGGTTATTTACTAGTTAGCGCTGGTCTGTTACAATGAAAATGTACCTTTTCTGCCGCGGTGATGGAATTGGTAGACATGAGAGACTCAAAATCTCTTGAGCATTAGCTCGTGCCGGTTCAAGTCCGGCCCGCGGTACCATAAGATAGACGTATGTGGGCGTCTTTTTTTGATGCGCTTACCTCTGTTATGGTAGCGGCGTAAAGCATAAGTAACAATATTATGCAAAAGTGTTGACATAATTAAAAGTTTATGCTACAATGGCATCATAAGCGTGGGATAATGCACGCAGGGAGGAAATCAATGAAACTATCAATTAAGAATCTGGCGATTGTCGGCGCGGTTATAGCTGCTATCGCTGGCGGAATCTGGTTGGCCAAGCCATCAGAAGCATCTGTCTGTGACGGATGGATTAACGTGATTACTTGCGGTACGCCAAGTCATCAAGACCTTAAAAATGTTTACTACGGACGCAACGACATCAAAGCGCTGTATCAGTGGAACAACATAAATGATGCCATGATTGAAGGCAAAGGCATGAAGAACGGTACCGTTTATAAGGATGGCCGGATCGTTGTCGACGGCCAAGTCGTAGCAACTAACGCCAAGACCGTTCAGCGTAACACGCGCTACCCTGGCTCGTCATACGGCCGCGAGACTGTTGGCGGACACTCGTTCTACAAGTTTACGACTCAGAATAGCTTTGTCTACAATCAGTTTGACGCTTTCGTCTGGTTTGATGAAAACGGCAAGTTTATCGCAGCCATTATCAAGGATTGCGGTAACCCAGTCTGGGGTGATGCAACCTGGAAACCGAAAGATATCCAAGTCTGTGATCTTACCAGCAAGAAAATCATCACCATCAAAGAGACTGAGTTCAACAGCAGCAAACATTCCAAAGATATCAACGATTGTAAAGAAATCAAGGTCTGCGACCTGACTAGCAAGCAAATCGTAACTATCAAGGAAAAAGAGTTCAATAGTAAGAAGCACTCGAAAGACATCAACGACTGTAAAGAAATCCAAGTCTGCGACCTCTCGACTGATACGATTATCACTATCAAAGAGAAAGAATTTGACAGCAAGAAGCACTCTAAGAATTTCGCTGACTGTAATAAGGTAAAGGTCTGCGAACTCGAGACTGGCAACATCATCACCATCAAAGAGACCGAGTTTGACAGCAAGAAACATTCCAAGAATGAAGCTGACTGCGACAAGGTGAAAGTTTGCCGCATCGCTGACAAGAAAATCGTC
Organism: uncultured Candidatus Saccharibacteria bacterium; assembly: GCA_963528515.1. Classification (GTDB taxonomy): domain Bacteria; phylum Patescibacteriota; class Saccharimonadia; order Saccharimonadales; family Saccharimonadaceae; genus Saccharimonas. The sequence goes on along the minus strand of CAURUO010000001.1, from coordinate 465,608 downwards.
GAAGTTACCCGCAAAGAGTCAAGCGACAGCCAGTACACCACTGACAAGAGCAAATGCGAAGAAACTCCAGCGACTCCACCGGAAACTCCAAAAACGCCAACCCCATCAAATCCAGTTGAATTGCCAAAGACTGGTACTGGCGAAGTAGTCGCCTCGGTGGTCGGCCTCGGCGGTTTAACCGCTGCAGCCAGCGCTTACATTGCTAGCCGCAAACGCCTCTAGCCAATCCCCCCAGCTAGAAACAATCCGCTCTGAAATATCAGGGCGGATTTTTTTGTTGGATTATTTAGAGAGAAGACTGGCGGTGATAGCCTCAAGCGGCCGTGACGGATTCCAAATATAATAAACGCTAGCGCGCGTCGCTACCGTGCCGCGCCAGATGCGCATCGGATCGTTCCATGGCGTAGTAGTAACTTCCCCGCTGCTGGCGGCGATTAACGAGTCTTGATGAAAGGTAGTAATGGTAATTGGATATGTCACGGTGAATTTGTGCAAAGCTTCGACTAACTGCAGCAACTGCATACTGAAAGTCAAAATTTTGGGATAATAAAGCGTGCAAAAAAGTTTTTGCAGCTGCGCGAAACTCAAAATTAACACGGTGTTTGGGCGTGCTGCTAGTGTAGCGGAGTCGTTGCGTACTAGATCTACGGCGTCGCGGGTGATAACTGCTGGGCCTTGATAGTCGCGCAGCAGCTGGCTGTAGACAATCGCTGTTTGGCTGTTGCGCCCGGCGTCGCCTATTAGCAGTAAACCATCGCTCCACGTGCTAAGCGCACGTAGTTCACTAATAGACTCTTGAGCTAAACCGCCGCTAGGATTGCTAGGCGCGTAAGTGACGCCAGCCATGGTGTGTGGCAAGGTGTTTTTGAGGACATCTGGTAGCAAGGCGCGAGCTTCCCCTACTCCGCTAGCGAGCGCTGTCGAGTAGGCTTCGGCGACACCAGCAAAGCCAAGTTTGTTGCCGCCAATGATGCCGAGTTTTCCTGCGCGCGAGCGCTGTTCGGGCTTATTCCATTCGATATCGGGAAAGAGCGGCTGCTCGGGTGTTTGGCGCTGCCAATATGCTAATTCCATGAATGTATTGTAGCGCGAAAAGTGCAGTCATGCCAGCTCAAGCGCTTGCCGCAGCCGCCGGGCTAGCGTACAATTTAGGCTATGGAAAAACACATCGCCGAGCATTATCAAACTATATCTCAGCGCCTAGCGGCGGCCAAGTCGAAAACTGATCTGGCGGAATTGGCGCACTATCACCGCACGCGCGTGCAAGAATTTCAGCACGAGCGGCTGATTCACTTACTGGTGACATTTTTCTTCGCCGGGCTATTTTTAGCGTCCCTGGCGGCATTTTTGGCAACCGCGGCGATGGGGCTGGCGATGAATTGTTTACTGGGACTATTGGCGCTAATTTTGTTTGTGCTAGAGTTAGCTTATATTCGGCATTATTACCAGCTAGAAAACGGCGTGCAGCGGCTATATGAATTGACAGTGATGATTGATGATAAACACCAGGAAGAAGATATAGTGCAAGGTGAATTTGTCATCATTGAATCTCCCTTCAAGGGGAACACGCCCGCGGAAGAAGCCGAAAATACAGCATATGCTAAAGAAGCAATGCGCGATTCGCTATATCGCGGGGAGGCGCCGTTTGCTAGCCACCTGCTCTACCCGCAAATGCTTGACGATGCTGATGAAGACGAACGCCGCATGGGAATTGAAGCTGGATTGCTGATAGGACGATCAGCTGATAGGACGGTTGTTTATACAGATAGAGGCATCTCGCCAGGCATGAAACAAGGCATTAAATGCGCTGAGGACGAGGGGCGTTCGGTTGAATATCGCTCGCTGTACGGCAGTGATCATCGCCAAAATGATAAGAATTAGGTTCAGCGGACTATGGATATCAGCGAGTTGAGGTGTTTATTTCAATACTCACCGGGCAGTGGTCGCTGCCCATTTGTTCGGCGTGAATCTGTGGGTTGATAACGCGCCCGGCGATTTCGCGCGACGCCAGCCAATAGTCGATCCGCCAGCCGACATTACGCGCCCGGGCGTTGGCCCAGTGCGTCCACCAGGTGTAAGCGTCAGTTTTTTCGGGAAACGCCGCCCGGAAGGTGTCGATAAATCCAGCGTCCAGGTAATTCTGAAAACCTTCCCGCTCCTCGTCAGTGAAGCCATGCTTGCCGACATTAGGCTTTGGATTTGCCAGGTCAATTTCTTGATGCGCCACGTTCATATCGCCGCAGTATAGTACTGGCTTGACTAGCTCCAATTCCTCCAGATAGGCCAGCACCGCCGGATCCCACTGCTCATGACGTAATTTCAGCCGGCTCAAATCCCCTTTCGAATTTGGCGTGTAGCAGGTCACCACCCAAAAATCGTCGAACTCGGCAGTGATGATGCGCCCTTCATCCGCCGGATTGCCATACTGATCGCCGGTCAAATTGAACCGCTCGATGATAGCTGGCGGCAGCCCGTCGCGCCAATGCAGCGGCCGGATTTTCGAGAAAATTGCCGTGCCGGAATAACCCTTTTTGGCAGCCGAATAAAAATGCTCGTGATACTCAGGTAGGTCAATTTCGACCTGGTCGCGGGCGGCTTTGGTTTCTTGCAGGCATACAATGTCTGGATCGTAGGTTCGCAGAAAACGGTCAAACTCACCCTTGTTGATGACGGCGCGGATACCATTGACGTTCCAGGAAAAGAGCTTCATGTAGTTATTATAACGTAAAATCAATGTGGTGGGGTTGCTAAAGACGATTCGTTTTTGATATATAATAAAAATAGGACTTAGATATGTCCTAGCTCTTGTCGGAAGTATCCCGGGGCGGGTTGTTGTACTATTATAAATATTTTATTGGTACAATTGCCTGCTCCGGGATGCGCATGCCCGGGCAGAGGGAGCTATGATGTCTTTTCTGTTCGCAATCATGATTGTGATTGCTCTTGTTGTTGCTCTTGTTGTTGCTATTATCGCGGTGATAATTATCGCGATGATAGTGATAGAGTGCAGCGAGCCTGCTGCTGACTTTGTCGTACTGTCGCGCCAGGCGGCGCGCCCGCCTGAGGCGGATGGGCTGTATGAGGGTCTCTACGAGGACTTCGTACAGGGGAACAGATAGAGCACCGCTCACTCATTTCGTAGAGTGTTATATCTGGAAATGTGCAGTCAATTAGCGGATGTGTTAATATTTATAGGTATGAAGGTCCTGATAGTAAGCGAAGTATATCGGCCTGGTGTTGGAGGCGTGCAGACAGCGCTGGATACTCTGATTGCTGGTCTGAAGGAGGCTGGCGACGAGGTGACGGTGTTAACTGGCTCGCCGGACGGTTTATTTAGCTATTTCACAGAGGTAGATGAAATAAACGGTGCGAAAGTATTGCGGTTGCCAGCAGTAAAATGGATTGCTAATCGCGACAACAACCGGGTGGCATTCTTACCAAAAAGATTCGTGCGGCGATACTTTCGACAGAACCAGCCTGATATCATTCATCTGATGACGCCGATTTCATGGCTGCACAAAGCGGTTGTCCAGCAAGCTAGCCGGCGGCAGATTCCGATTGTCACGACTAATCACACCATGGCGCTGAATCTCGTGATGAATGCCAAAAACAAAACTATTGCCCGCTGGTTTGTCCGGATAGTCGAGGGCAAAATGTGCAAGCTAGTCAATCAAACCGCTTATATGACGGCGCCGACGCGCGCGGCATTAGCGACTACGCCAGCGATTCATATACCAACGAAAGCAGTTTCTAACGGTGTCAATGCGGTATTCTATACACCAGGTAAGGCTGACGAGAAGCTCTTGCAGCGTTTTGCGATTGATGCGTTGCGGCCGGTGGTGGCCTATGTTGGGCGGCTTGACGGCGAGAAGCGGATTGACTTGCTGATTGCCGCGATGGAACGCTTGAAAACTGATGCGCAGTTGGTCATTATTGGTAAAGGCTTAATAGAAAAGCAACTGCGAAGTCAAGCAGCCAGTCTAGGCGATCGCTGTATTTTTACCGGTTTTGTTAGCGACGAGGAAAAGCGTGCTTTATTGCGGCGAGCAGATATACTCGCGATGGCTAGTCCTGCCGAGCTGCAATGTATTGCGGCGCTAGAAGCGCTGGCTTGCGGTACGCCAGTGGTGGTGTCTGATCAGGTTGCTCTGCCCGAGCTATTGGATGGCGGCAAGAATGGGGCCAGCTTCCATTACCCAGACGTCAACGATCTAGCGCATAAAATCGATGAATTGCTGAATAATGAGCCGCGCCGGCGCCAGATGGGTCGGGCTGCTCGCCAGTGGATTATTGATAACCATACTTATGAACGCACCGTTGATCAGTACCGCGAACTGTATGCCGAAATCGTGAAAACTCACTCGTAGGCTTGTAAATTGTGGATAGAATAAACAGTTAGATGAGCTTATTTTGTTGCCTTTTTCTGCTTGCCACCCATTTCGTATTCGTAGATAGGCTTTGTGACGCGCAGCCCGTGCGTGTAGCGGTAGAGCTCGCCGTATATTCCCTTGAGAGCTTGGCGCAGCGAGTTGTTTTGGTAACGGCGATCTGAAGTGAGGTAGGCTATTTTGATAACGCCATTTTTATACTTAGCTCGTTTCGCCTTGAGGATGAGATCATAATCTTCCATGATGAAGAGAGATGTGTCAAAGCCATTCACTGAGTCAAAAACTTCACGGGTGACATACAGGCAGCCAAAGCCGATCGGCCACGGCGTATGTTGCATTAGACGCGCATAGGCATTCATTAAGTAGGCTCCAGCTCGAATACCGAATTTGTTTGACTGCATCCGCTGAAGGAAACTGCCTACTTGAAGGTGCTTTTTGTTAATTTGTTCTTCAAATTTTTGCAAAAAATATTCCGGAAGGATTAAGTCAGCATCCGCAAAGATGAGCATGTCGCCTGTTGTCTTGCTGGCACCGCGGTTGCGAGCGTGCGCAGGGCCTACTTGGGTTGCGGCAGCGGTTTTTAACGGGAGTTTTTTGGTGTATGTCTTGGCTCGAGCTATGGTGTCGTCGGTGCAATTCGAGTCTACTACGATCACCTCGTCTGCCGGGCGCGTTTGTCGGACTAGCGAGTCCAAGAGATTCTCGACGACGCCAGATTCGTTCTTGCAAGGAATAATAATGCTAATTTTCATAAAACTAGTATAATGGTATTATGTCCGAAATTCCAACTTTGAGAGAATTATACGATGAATTAGGCTGCCGGGACCAGACAGTCGACGGAGTTTGCTGGCTTGAGTGTAATACTGGCGCCGATAAAACTGCGATTCTGCTCCACGGCGTGACTGGTGGCAAAATAGACATGATGCCGCTAGCCAAGCGGTACGTTAATTTTGGCTATGCCGTGTACGCGATAGATTTACCAGGACATGGCGGCTCGGTGCGCCCGTCCCTGGAAAGCTATGAAGATCTGGGCGATTGGTTTACTAAAGTTCTGGAGCAAATCGGCCGAACGCCAGATTTGATTGTCAGTAATTCGTTTTCGTCATCAATAATTTATCATGCGCTGCGCACTGGCAGAGTTCCGTCGGCGGCGAAGATTGTTATGGCTTGCCCGACGCCAGACACTACTCATCTTGCAAATATGTTGCAAAGGTTGTCTAATAATTTTCCTGAAAAGCCTGGTTGGTACATCTACAACAGCAAGCCTATCCAAAATATTCGTACTGTGCTTGCGTTGAAAACCCGCCGGCAGGAAGCTTGGCAGTGGCTGCGTGAGTCAGAGAGCTACAAGAAGGATTATTTGACTTTGCGTGATTCTGAAATTTTGACTACTATGCTGTACGAGCAAAATCCTTTCGTCGAAGGTGTGCCGCTTGATAGCCAGCGGCGCGTAACGGTGATTCTGGGCGGTAAAGACAATATCATTACTTCGAAAACACCTGGAATTATCCGCCAGTTATTGCCTGAAACGCAGATTATTAGCGCCCCGTCAGCTGGCCATATTTTGCAGTTCGAAGCAGTTGAATCCTATCCGGATAGCTAAAGAGCTGTGCTCTACCTCTTGTCTCTGGGGTTGGCGCGTGTGGTATAATAAGGAGAGTTATGAGAATCGCTTTTTTTATTGACGATTACCTGCCATCGGTGCATGGCGTGGCAACATCGACTTTGAATTATAAGCAGGCTTTGGAGTCGCTTGGGCATGAGGTTTTCGTGGTAGCGCCAAAATGCGAAGGCTACGAAGACCACGATGATCACGTCATTCGCTTGCCATCAGCCAAGAATTATGTTTTTGATAAGCGTGAAATGGCGGTTATTTACCCTGGCCTAGCCAGGAAACTTGATGAATACCAGTTTGATATCGTGCATAGCCAAATGCAATTTTATATGGGCGTACTGGCGCACAGCGTGGCTAAGCGGCAGAATATACCGCATGTGACGACCATTCACACACTTTATGTTGAATTAGTTAATGATTATCCGTTTATGGTGACTTCCGGCTTGATTGCGGCGACAGCGGCGTTTCCGGTAGTGCTACGAACAAGGCCGATTTTGCCGAAAGCCTCGCGCGAGCAGCTGCGCTCAATGAGCAAAAGTACTATCAAAGACATCATGTCGCGCCAGGGCTGGCGACTGATGGCGGCGTTTGCTAATAAGTGCGATGCTTGTATTGCGCCGTCGAAACACCTCGAGCGGATGCTGATCGAAGATGGCGGCTTGACGGTGCCATGCTACGTTTTCCCGAACGGTATCGACACCAAGCGCTATAAAAAAGCGTCGGCGGCTGATTCGCCAATTGAAAAGCGTCCGGGTGAAAAGTTCATCATTTCGGTGGCGCGGCTAAGCCCAGAGAAGCGTCAGCGAACTTTGATTGAGGCTATGCCGCATATCCGCGATAAAAAAGTCAAGCTGGTCTTGGTTGGTGGCGGCCCGTATGAAGAGGAGCTTAGGCAGCGCGTTGAAGAACTGGATGTTAGTGATCGAGTAATTTTCGCTGGTATGCGTTCGGGCGACGAGGTAGCGGCGATGCTCAAGCAAGCTGACGTGTTCTCGCTGGCGTCGTATCATTTTGATAACCAGCCAATGACTTTCTTGGAGGCGGCGGCTAGCGGTTTGCCGATTGTTTACTGCGACGAACGGATGACCGAGGCTTTGACTGAGCGCAACGCTGTCTTGACTGATGGCATTGAAGGCAAAGATTTCGCAAAAGTATTTAATGATCTGTTCGCGCACCCAGAGAAAATCGAGGAGTTGTCGTGCGGCGCGTTGAGCGTTGCCAAGAAGTTTGATTCGACGGCGATGGCCAAAAAGATGGTTGAATTATACGAAAGTTTGATTTCGTCACATCAAGTACTTGAAGAAGAATAGTGGCGGTTCAGGGCGCGAGACTCGGTGTATTCGGCGCAGCTAAAATTTGCGCAAAATGCGGCTGTGTTCGCGTTCTAGATCGCGCTGTTTGATAGCTTGGCGTTTGTCGTAGCGTTTTTTACCCTTGCCTAGAGCAATGACTAATTTGATATAGCGTCCGCTAGTAAGCAGTTTGGTTGGAACGATAGTAAAGCCTTCTTTTTTGCGAGCAGCTAATTGGTCGATTTGGCGGCGGCTGGCTAGCAATTTGCGTGCACTGGTGTCGACAGTTCGCGCATTTGGTTGGCCGCGCTCGTTTTGCCGCAAGCTGAAACTAGCGTTGTTCAGCCACAATTCGCCGCCGCGAATAGTGACGTAAGCGCCTTTGAGCTGGACGTGGCCTTCTCTGGCTGCTCGCACTTCGAGTCCGGTTAAACTTAGGCCTGCTACGATTTCATCGCCAAGCTCATAATCAAACCGCGCTCGCCGGTTAACAATCGTTTGAGTAGCTAGCCTTTTTGTCTTAGCGCTAGATTTCTTAGACATATGTTAATTATAACAGGTTTAAATAATACTCGGCGGCTCTGGGTCGGTGTTGTCTTCGGTATCCTCTGGTTTGTGTGTTAGCTGTTGCCAGGCAACCTCTGCCATGCTAGCGGCTTGACGGTCGAGATGGGCTGGGCGTCTAGAGAGGCTGATAATCCTTTCAAGCTCAGCGAGAACATTTGGTTTATTGAGAACTTCGATTGTTTCAGGGTTAAAAACGGCTAGTGTTAGTATACATACTCCCAATTCCTTCGTACTGTTATCCCTAGGTTTATCGTCTGGCCGCTTATACGCCTTGTCTAATAATTCGACGATCTTTTCGGCAATTTCTTTATAATTTTGCGGATCGTCGCCTTCCTTACACTTAAATTTTTTCGCAATAGCATCATTGACTAGCTCGCTAACCTCCTGGCGGATTTCAGACGGCATATCGGGAATTTCTATAATTTGCGCGTCTTGAATGTGGTCTGGTGAAATGTCTGGCGCTTCATCGCTTCTACTGCTGCGTATAGATGAGAACTCAACGACTTTCGCACCCATTGCACCCAGCGGCTTCGGGGGCCTTTCACGCTTAGAGAAAAGATCTATGATTTTTGCGCCTTGCTCTGGAGGTTTGTCCATACTTATATTATACAACATTTATGATTAAAATACAATAGTGCTCGGGGTTGCTCTCTGTTACAATAGAATGAATGATAGCTGATGTTCACATTACCGATAAAAGTTTTGGCGATAAGCAGTTGATGAGCGACGTTAAATTCAGCGTCAATGACGGCGAGAAAGTTGGGCTGGTTGGCCGCAACGGCGTTGGCAAATCGACGCTATTTGGCATGTTGGCGGGAGCGGATAGCGACTATAGAGGGTCGGTTGTTTTTCGGCGCGGCAGCACGATTGTAGCGACGGCGCAGGAACACCATAGTTTGGGTGATATTACAGTGCTGGAATATATCCTGCGCGGGCTGCCGGAATATGCGCGGCTGCGGCACATTTTGACGACTTATCCAGCGGCGATGGGTAGCGATATGCGCAAGATCGAGGAGTACAGCCAGGCGTTGGAACGCTTTGGGCAGAAGGATTTTTATCGCGTTGAAGAACTGGTGGCTGAGGAATTGAAAAATTTCCAGATGGAAGGTTTTGGCGAGCGCCAATTGGCGAGTTTGAGCGGCGGTCAGAAACGCTTGGTCGAAGTTGTGAAAATCATGCATGCGCAAGCGGATCTAGCATTGATTGACGAGCCGACTAATCATATGGATTATATTGCCAAGAAGCAGTTTATTGATTGGATGAAAAGCACCCGCCAAGCGATGTTGATCATCACTCATGACCGCGATGTGCTGTCAGAGGTTGATCGAATTGTTGAGCTGCGCGATGGCGCATCAGTGAGTTATCGCGGCAATTATGATGATTATTTGCGTCAAAATGCTTCAGCGACAGGCAATGCCATGCAGGATTATGAGCAAACCGAACGGCGGATTGCTAATTTGCGCGACAAAGTTCTGCAATTTCGCCGCCTGAAAGAAAAAGCCCGCGATCCTGGCACGATTGCGCAATTCAAGCGGCGCGAGAACCAAGCGGCGGCCGAGCTAGAGAAACTGGAGAAAATCGACAAGCCGACTTTTTGGATTGACAGAGAGAATGTGGCGCAATTGGATTATAAAGTAGCTGATCGCTATCAAAAATTCAAAGCTCGCAACATTCGTTTGAATATGCGAGACGGCGCTATGCGTTCGCAGCGCAAACTTGTCGAAGCTCGCGATTTGGCGTTAGGTTTCGATGAGCGGATTTTGTTTGAAGGTGTTAATATCGATTTGCGCGAAGGCGAAGCTATTGAACTGCGCGGCCGCAATGGTGCTGGCAAGACGACGTTGATTCGAGCGTTGATGGCAAACGCGTTATCTAGTGATGCTTCCTCTGGCCGGCTTCGTAAAACGGCTCAAGTCTCGCCCCAGCTAGCTCAGGCTTTGATTAAGGATACTGTTCAATCTGCCCCGATCGTTTACGCTGGCTCTCTCTATCTCGATCCGCACATTCGCGTTGGCATTTACGAGCAAGAGATAGCGGCGACTTATCTGAACTTGCCGCTGGCGCGAGCGATTGAGCAGATGTATCTCGATCGCGGGCTGAAAATTAATGATACCAAAATCCGCCAGCTGATGGGCGATTACCTTTTTGTTGAGAGCGACGGCGCGGTGCTCTTGGCTAGCTTGAGCGGCGGGCAAAAAGCTCGGTTTCAGCTCATTAGTATGCTAGCGAACGAGCCGCAATTGCTCATTCTGGACGAGCCGACCAACCATCTGGATTTACCCTCAATTGAGGAGCTGGAAGCAGCGCTCGAACGCTATGCTGGCGCAATCTTGTATGTTAGCCACGACGATTATTTCCGGCGCAAAATCGGTGGTTCGGTTGTTCAGATTGGCAGTTAGCGGACTACTTTTTCTGAACGCGCTCTTGTTTTGGTGCGGTACGTATCAAGGCTAGGACGTATTTACGTAAAATTAATTTGAATAATCGCCGCCCGTAACATTGAAGTACTCTTCGAGAGTTTTGATCTCGCGCTTTTTCATGTCTTGAGCGATTTCGCGGCCGACGTAACGCCAGTGCCAAGACTCGACGACATAGCCGGTGATATTTTTGGCGTTGTCAGGATAGCGCTGGATGAAACCGTACTCGGCGGCGTGCTCGGCCAGCCACTTGTATGTTGGCGTAGTGGCGAAGCACTGCAGGACGCAATTGTCAGCTTTGAGGTCGACAGCTAAGCCAGTTTGATGTTCGCTGCAACCTGGCCGGGCGCTAGCGGAGTCGGCTTCTTTTTGGTTGCTGTGTTTGACCCAATAATTATAAGTTTCGACTTGGTCGTTGTAAGATCGGTAGCCGCTAGTCGAAGCTAACGGCATTTTTGCTTGCGTGGCGGCAGTTTTCATGGCGTTATATTGGGCAGCGGCCTCTTTGCGCAAGGATATCCCCTTTTCGATAGGCGCCAAATCATTCGGCTGCCAAGTTTTTGGCTCGAAGCAATGCTTTTTGTTAATAACAATGATCGTGCTGTTGTAGTCTTTTAAGACTTTCTTGCGGAGGGCGTTTTCGGCCCAGGCTTTTTGCTGGGCGGCAGCGAGCTTGTCGGCGGTTTCCTGCTCTTTAGCTCTGATATCTTTAGCGGTTTTGTAATAATCTAGCCCAGTGAAGGTAGCTAGACCTAATGTCGCTGAAAAAGCTAGCGTAATCACAAGCACGCTAAACTTATGCTTATTCAAAAATTCACCCTTCATAATTTATAATTCTATTCTACCACAACTAAGCGCCAGCGGTATAGAAATCTTTGTGAGTTGATTGGTTAAAGACGCGATGATGGTCGAGTAGTATCAATGATGCTGCGTCTATATTTTCCCATAGCAACACCGCCGCCAGCAAAAGCTAAAGCAACGAGCGTATATACAACTTTGGTGATAAACATAGCGCCATAGTAGTTGCGCAGCGTAAAATACCATCCTAATCCAGCAAGGATGAGAATCGCTCCTGTTGTGCGCCATGAACGGTATTTCATACCAAGTGAAACCAAGTAAGACCCCAGCCCAAAAAGCACAAGAAACAAAACAGTATTTATTGCGCAGACAGGCAGGTCGAGATACATGTCGGATGCTTTAAGACCGATTTGGATATATATGGGAAACTCTTGGACGACCGCCGGGTATTGTTTGACTGGAGTTAACAACCATCCCAGAAAACCAGCTTGATGAATAACATTCCAGTCTGGCGAGTGAGCAAAGAAACGAAAACAATTATACATCTCGTCTCCAACTATAGCACTGCTGAGTGATGCGGAGCAAGTATAAGGCAAACAAAAACCCGCGCCACGGGTTCACCATGACGCGGGTTTGAATACGGGCTCAATGGTCGGGGTGACTGGATTTGAACCAGCGACCTCACCGTCCCGAACGGTGCGCGCTACCAAGCTGCGCCACACCCCGACACTTAGCCTATTATATCCTAGGCGCCGGAGTGTGTAAACTATTTAGTTAGTCAACAACTTCTACGCCCATGCTGCGAGCGGTACCAGCAACTACCTTGACGGCGCCATCTAAGTCAATAGCGTTGAGCTGATCCATCTTGGTTTTGGCGATTTCTTCTAGCTGGGCGCGAGTAATTTTGCCGACTTTATCAACGTGCGGCTTGCCGCTGCCCTTTTGGATGCCGATAGCACTGCGGATCATGTCGTCGACTGGCTGGCCCAAGCAGTTCCAGGTGAAAGTGCGGTCTTCGTAGACTTGAATGTGTACGATGACATCTTTACCCATCATGCCTTTGGTGGCTTCGTTGAATGGATTGATAAAGTCCATCATATTCAAGCCCCACTGGCCAAGTGTTGAACCGACCGGAGGTCCAGCAGTCGCTCGGCCAGCTGGAATACGTAACTTCAAGTTACCAATAATTTTCTTTGCCATAATTTTCCTTTACTAAATATATTGAGAAGCTGATATTTAGTGCGTAACTGCTATAGTATAGCGTGTTTTACGAGATTACGCAAGCTAAAGCTCTGCGAGTTGTATGGTTTTGCAGGGCGGCAACTCTCTTGCTGTGATAATAATTTTGCTTGGCGGCCTAGACTTTTTTGACTTGCAAAGCATCAAGCTCAACTGGCGTGTCGCGGCCGAACATGCTGACCATGACTTTAAGAGTGCCTTTGGCAGCGTCAATCTCGCTAACGGCGCCGTCGAAACCTTTGAAGGGCCCGTCGATGATATTAACTACTTCTCCTTCTGTGAAGTCGATTTGGTGTTTTGGATCCTCGATGTTCATACGCTTTTTAATTTTGGTAATTTCTGCTTCGGAAACTGGAGTTGGCGATGTGCCGCTGCCGACAAAGCCGGTAACGCCTGGCGTGTTGCGGACGATATACCAGGTTTCGTCGGTTAATTTCATCTCAACCAAGACGTAACCCTGAAAGATGATGGCATTGATGATTTTGCGCTTGCCATTTTTGATTTGAACTTGCTTTTCTTTCGGCACAATGGCGTCAAAAATTTTATCAGCCATGTCGATAGTTTGAGCGCGCTGACGGATGCTTTCAGCGACTTTTTCCTCGTAGCCGCTGTAAGTATGGATGGCATACCATTGCCGCGAGCTGTCATAACGATTTGATTTTGCCATAAGATCCTTTCTACTTTGTTCCCATGATTAGTTTGAATAGCCAAGCGAAGCCATAATCCAGCAAGATAATGACCAGAAACAGCGCTGCGGTAAAAACGATCAGCGCGCCGACCATGCCCCAGGTCGAACGGCGATCTGGCCAGCGGACCTGCTTGATTTCCTGCCAGGCGCCGCGGAAATAGCCAGTGATAGCGCTGAGCGGATTGCGGTGGCTTTTTGAGTTCTTCGGCTTGCTGGCGGCAGTTTTGGTTTTGGCGCCAGATGGCCTAGCGGTCTTGGCGTTAGATTTCTCGGTTTGCGCGCGGCCAGCTAGCTCTTTGGCGGTTGCCAGAATGCTCGGCTTTTTCGGCTTTGCAGCTTTGTCGCCGGCAGTAATGCGAGTGATGCGGCTTTGTGATTTTTGCTTTGACTTACCTTTTGCGGATTTTGCCACGATAGTGTTTCCTCCCAAATTAAATAGCCTGGTATGTCCCAGGCTGTCAAGTTAATTATACGACTGCCGAGCGAAAATAGCAAGCGATTTCGCGTCTTTTCTAAAGCGCTAAGATTTATTCTTTTTCACGGCAGGCAGCGAAAAGCTAAATGTCGATCCGTGATTGAGGCGGCTTTTGAGTTTGATTTCGGTTTTGAGTTTGAGAGCTAGTTTGGCGACAACGTAAAGACCAAGCCCAGTGCCGCTAGTTTCGCGGGTGCGATAATCTTCGCTGCGCCAGAATTTTTGGTATAAGTGTGCTTGGTCGCTGCGGCTGATGCCGATGCCAGTGTCTTTGACGGCAAAATTGATGGTGTCGTTTTCGCCTGGCTTGACGATGATGGTGACGCCGCCCTTTTCGGTGTAGCGGATGGCGTTGGTGATGAAGTTTTGCAGGATTTCTTTGAGGTAGAGGCGGCTTTGGCTAACTTGGCCGATTTGCGGCGCGATATCAATGTCGAAGGTTAGTGATTTATCGGCGGCTTGCGGTGCGTATTCGGCGTACAGTTCGTCGATTAGTGATTGGACGTCAATGTTCTCTGGCTCGTCGGCGACACCGCGTTCAGCACGGCTCAAGGTTGAAAGATCGTTGACCATTCGCGCCAAAAATATAATTTGCTCGTGAGCAGTGCTGATGCCATTGATTAATCTTTCTTTTGGAATGTCGGGACGCTTGATCATCAGCGAGACATTGCTCAGCGATCCTTCGGCGATAGTTATCGGAGTGCGCAGCTCGTGGCTGACGACCGAAATAAACTCGTCGCGCTCGTCGTCGAGAGATTTCTGCTTGGTGATGTCGCGCAAGATGATTACATAGCCATCGTCGCTGACGCTGTTGGTGCTGCGAATCGGCGAGTATGTTGCGCCGAGGCGAATGCTTTCGTTGGATATTCTGGCAGTTAGATCATCGCGGTATTGCGTAGTTTTGGCGGAATGCAGTTTGTCAGCGAACTTGAATGGCTGTTTATTCTTATCGACGATCGAAATAAAATCGTCAATGCATTTGCCAGCGAGATCGGTATTAGTATCAAATAGGTTTAGCGCCGAGGCGTTGTATAGCGAAATGATGCCGTTTCTATCGGTGCTAATAATAGCGTCAGAGAGGTTGTTGACGATGGTAACTATGCGATCGCGCTGCAGACGCTCGGCGGTTTGGCTGCGCAAGAGTTCGGCTTGATCAATCGCCTGGGCCGAAATGACCATCTTGACCATGTAGCTGATGATGAGCGTACCCAAAAAGTGGATGACGATAGACACAACTTGTTTGTCGTCGCTAGCATGAATAATGACACTGCCCGAGGCAGCCGCAAACAATGTCGCGATACTGATATTGATGCCCGACTGGCCCAGATAAACAGAGCTGGCTAGCAATAGCGCCGACCATGTATAAATTAGCGGCATATCGAAACCAGAAACCGTTAATACGTAAGTTAACGCTAAAATATGATAACCGATGAGCCCGGCAATATGGCCAATAGGTTGCCGCGGCGCTGCGAAAAATTGCCAAAAGCCGATAATGACCCAACAGACGTTAACCGCGTAAAAAGCGTACATATTCACTGCTGTCGGCTTGCCGAGCGGCGAGAATTGCATGAAGACGCTGTACGCCACTAATAGCAGCGGAATCAAAAGTGCTATCCAGCGAATAATCTTCATGCGATGCGTTGACGGATCGATGTTTATATAATCTTTGACTTGGCCACCCATAGCTATTATTAGTATAACCGCAAAGGCAATTTATGAAAAGACTTAGACGATTGGAGTTTGGCGCTTGAGCTGCTGCCGGTGGAGTCGGTAGCGCGGATCGTAGTGTTCAACTTCGCGCCAAAAGGCCGCGGAGTGATTCATATGGCGAGTGTGGCAGAGCTCGTGAATCAATACATACCGAATCAATTCATCGGGTAGTTTCATCAAAGCAATGTTGAGGCTAATCGTTCCGTTGGAGCTGCAACTACCCCATCGGCTGCCAGCGTGGCTAAAGCGAACGCGCTGGTAAGCGAAACCATGAGCGCCAGCTAATTCTTCTAGTAGCGGCGGTAAGTATTTTTTGGCGTCACGGCGCAGAATCTTGATTGCTTCGTTGCGAATTTGCTGTTGAAGTTCTTGATCTTCGAGTGAAAATTCGGGCGGCAGCTTGACTAGAAGCTTGCTGCGCATGGTACGAACTTCCGGCTGTTTGGTCATCTGTGTTGGCACGATAGCTAATTGATGAGTTTTGCCGATGAGCTGCCCATCGCGATACGGCTGGGCGATGGACGAATCTTTGGCTATTTTGCGCAAGTCTTCGCGCGACTGTTCAATAAACGAGCGAATAAACGCTAGCGGTACTAGCCGGCCGCTAGTAACGACAAAGCGCCCGTCGGTGCCGAGCTTGATGCGGGTGTAGCGAGTAGCGCGGCGCATGATAACAATCTCGCCGAACTCCGGATCATCGATAGTCTGGGATTTGGCAGGCATATTATTGGATACTGATGCCGCGGCGGCGAACTTCTGGTCGCTGTCTGGCTAAGCTAGTCATTGGCCGGCTAGGACGATTGCTATCGCCGAGACGGGCTAATACGGTGCGCGCTTGGGTTTTGTATGTGTGTTTGCCGCTGATAACGACTGGTTTCTCGATGGCGTTTGGTTCGGTGAAACTCTTGACGGCGGCATCAAAGTTTATAGTATCTAGCGAGTGGCCTTTTTGAATACGGCGCCGGCAAGTTGCTTCATCAGTCTGCACCCAAATAATAAGCGGCTTATAACCATGCCCTTTGGCCCAGCGCGCAAACTCGGCGCGGCGGACGCGGCTTAAATTGCTGTCTTCATAAATAAAAGTTTGCTTGGTGCGTACTATCTCGGCCAAAAATCGCTGACAAACCTCCTCGCTGGCATTGCTATCTAGGCTGTGCTCGCTAATAAATTGCGAATCAACAAACGGTGCATTAAACATCTCAGAAAATTGCTGCGCGAAAAATGTTTTGCCGCTGCCTGGCAAGCCAACCATCATGATAGCGTGCGGATGAGAGATAGAACTAGGATTCATAAAATTATTATAGGTAATGGAACTTAAAACTGCAATTATGCACTTATGTGGTTTGTGGCAGGGGCATGAGGAATCGAACCTCAATCTACGGTTTTGGAGACCGTTATACTAGCCGTTGTACTATGCCCCTTTACGCCTTTTTATTATAGCATAGTGGAATGCTTTTTAGATATCCTCGATAATGACTTCTTTGGCCTGGTCTTTTTTGACGCGAACGGCACGCTTGAAGCGGCGGTTAGCGGTTTCATCAGCAGCATGCGGAATTGGCGGCAGCGACAGTAAGCGTTCGGATTTTTCTTTGTCGTCATCGAGGCTAGAGACGGCTTCGACGAAAAATTTATCAATTAGCCATTCCCGCCCCGGCGGAGTTTGCCCGGTGACAGTAATACGCCAGCGTTCGTCGCCCCATTTATCGATATTGGTAATTCGCAATGGGTGCGCTAGCATCATCGTGCCCTTTGGAATGGCGGCGATAATTCGGCGGATAGCAGCGACGCCGGCTCGCTTGTCGCGAACGAAAATATCAACAGCGATCGTGCGTACACCATGTGGCGTGACGCGGGCGCCAGTGATGTTTTGGTTGTGAACGGTGATGACTTCGCCATTGAGAGCGCGAATACGCGTCGAGGTCAGCGTGAAGCGCTCGACAACGCCGCTCAAGTCCGTGAATGGATCGAGCTTGACGAAATCGCCTATCTTGTACCAGTTTTCTGAAATCATAATCGCGCTAGCAGTCAAGTCGCGCAATACGATACCGATAGTTTGTCCGGCCACCAAAGCAAACATAGCACCAGCACCAATAGCGGCTAGCCCGCCGGAGGTGCTAGAGTTAGCGGCGGTTGGGCTGAGGATTCGCCAAGCGATATAACCAACCGATACTACCACTAGTGTGCGAATGATGGCAATAGACACGCTCAGGTATGTTTCGGTTTGCCGCAACCGAGTGACGCGCGCTTCGTCTGATTCATTGTCGCTGCGGCGGCCGATACGTTGTGCTATGAAAATCAAGCCGCGCGCTAGGAACTTACTCAACCAATAAGCAGCAATCATCGACAAAACTAGCACTAGCAGCGAGCGAAAAGCATTCGGCGATACTAGCAGGCTCTTTAGATCGTTAATTACCGAAGTTGATATTGCGCTATCCATGCTTACTATCATGCACCGTTTGCTGTAAAAAATCTATATGTTTTCACGATAATTTTTCACAAAATTTCACAAAATGCTTATTTTTGTTGCAATCATAAGCAAAAAAGCGCTATACTGTTAAATGAACAACATAAGGGAATGGTTAGGCTACGGCATGACCGAGTAGAATTTTTATGAAGATATTAATGTTAGGGTGGGAACTCCCGCCGCACAACAGCGGAGGTCTCGGTGTCGCGTGTTATCACTTGTCTAAGGCGCTTGCTCAGCGGGGCGCGTCAATTGATTTCGTGCTCCCCTACACTGCAAAGTACGATGATATTGATTTCTTGAATATTTACTCGGCGACCGAGCTGCCGCCATTTCATGGCGATAAGACGTTGAATTCTTATGGCGGCGGCGCAGTGACGGCACGTAATCTCGATGACGTCCCGGCTGGCGATTTGACGACCATGCGGGGCGTGCAAAAGCAATATGTCGGCTATGTCGAGCAGCTAGTCGATCGGATTGATAAGCCTGATGCTATCCATGTCCACGATTGGTTAACGATGGAAGCTGGCATGCGCGCCAAACAGTTAACCGACGCGCCGCTAATCGTTCATGTTCACGCTACAGAGTTTGACCGCGCTGGTGCTAGCGAGTTTGGCAATCCTGTCATTCACGAGATTGAATATAACGGTCTAATGATGGCTGACCGAATCATTGCTGTTAGCAATATTACTAAGGGAATTATCGTTCATAAATACCATATTCCAGCTGACAAAATTGAGGTCGTACACAACGCAATCGATGCTAGCTCGCTGATTAACTACGACTATGACCGGCGGACTTACAAGTACTTAGAATTGCTTAAGGATGAAGGCTATACGGTGGTGTCGACAGTGACGCGCTTTACGGCGCAGAAGGGCCTGGTGCAGCTGATGCGCGGTTTTGCCAAGGCCTGCCAGCAGCACGACCGCTTTGCCTTTTTGCTAGCTGGCGACGGCGAGCAGCGCGACGAGCTGATTAGGATTGCTGCTGACCATGGGGTTGCTGATAAAGTATATTTCACAGGTTTTGTCCGCGGCAAGCAGTGGCGCGACGCTTATCGCGTGTCGGACGTCTTCGTGATGAGCTCGGTTAGCGAGCCGTTTGGCTTGGCTGCGCTCGAGGCGGCACATTATGATACAGCGCTAATCGTGACTAACCAGTCTGGTGTTGGCGAAGTTCTCGATACGGTTTTTCGTTATGATTTTTGGGATACGCATAAGTTGGCTGATCAGCTAGTGGCCTTAGCTAAATCGCCGCAATTGCTAAACGATATGAAGCGCGGTATCAAGTCGGAATATGCTCGTATCAGCTGGGACGACGTTGCTAGCAAGTGCTTATCAATTTATAGCCGCACTCAGAAAGGAGCCAAATGATGAGCAAAAAACGCGGAGTGGTTTTGTATCTGCATATGCATCAGCCGTGGCGCGTACGCGAATATTCGGTGTTTGATATCGCAAATCGGCATGATTATTTCGATAATTTCGATGATAAATATCGCAGCAACCGCTTTATTTTTGAGAAAGTTGCTGATAAGTCGTATCGGCCGATGCTGGCATTACTGCGCAAATTGCTGGCTGCGTATCCAGATTTTTGCGTGTCGCTATCGGTGACTGGTACATTGTTAGACCAGGCTGAGCGTTGGGCGCCAGACGTGATCGATTTGCTGCGCGATATTATCGCAACTGGCCGCGTCGAAATCGTCGGCGAAACTTATTACCATAGCTTGGCGTTTTTCTACAGCCGCGACGAATTTCAGCGGCAAGTTGATGTTCATCGCCAGAAGGTTCGCGACTTGTTTGGCGTCGAAATCACCGCTTTTCGCAACACCGAGCTGAGTTACAATAACGAGCTAGCCGAATGGGCCGACCAGCAAGGCTACAAAGGTATTATCGCTGAGGGCTGGGATAAGGTTCTCGGTTGGCGCAACGCTAATTATATGTACCGGCCAGCTGGCACGAAAAATGTCAAACTATTGTTGAAAAATTACCGTTTGAGCGACGATATCGCTTTTCGCTTTAGCAATCGCGACTGGGAATCGTATCCGCTGACTTCCCCGATCTATGTCGATTGGGTTGACGCAAGCATGGGCCACGACGGCGAAATAATTAACTTATTTATGGATTTCGAGACTTTTGGTGAAAATATTTGGGCGGACACAGGCATTTTCGAGTTCTTTGCTGACTTTGTTGAGCGTTGGCTGGGGCGTTACAACCATACTTTCTACACGATTAGCGGCGCCTGTCAATCGCTAGAAGCGCACGACGAGATTGACTGCCCGCAGACGACTACTTGGGCTGATACCGAGCGCGACTTGTCAGCGTGGCTAGGCAATAGTATGCAGCACGAAGCAATGCGCGATCTCTACGCTATGGAAAAGGATGTGCTTGGTTCGGGTGATCTTGGCTTGATTGCTGACTGGCGGCAGTTGACGACTAGCGACCATCCGTACTACATGTGTACCAAGTATTTTAATGATGGCGACGTGCATGCGTATTTTAGTCCGTATGATTCGCCGTATGACGCGTTCTTGTATTTCATGAATGCGCTGCGTGATGTGCGCTACCGATTGCATGAACATAATATTGCGGGGTATTGATGGCGCGACCGATAATTCTTAGCAATAACGAACTGCAAGTTGGGTTGAGCCGCCATGGCGAGGTTAGCGATGTTTATTTCCCTTACGTTGGTTTAGAAAACCATACAATTGGCGGTAATACTCGGCATCGTGTCGGTGTTTGGGTGGATGGCCGCGTATCGTGGCTGAGCGATGATGGCTGGTCGTTCAAGTTTAGCTATCACCACGAGGCGCTGATCGGCCATATCGTGGCTGTGAATGAGCAAATTGGCATTATGTTAGAGTTCGACGACGCTGTCGATACAGATTTTAACGTGCTTCTGCGGACGATTCATGTGGTTAATTTGCGGCCTGAAACGCGCGATGTTCGATTATTTATGCATCAAGCCTTCATTATCGGTGATTCTGGTAGCAGCACTGATACCGTTCAAGTGTTGCCAGACGATAACGCTGTCATTCATTACCGTGGACGCCGAGTCTTTGCGGCGTCGGGCCAAGTTGACGGCGGTAAGTTCTTTGACCAATATGCAGTTGGCGTATTTGGCCGCGAGGGCCGCGAAGGTACTTATCGCGATGCTGACGATGGCGAGCTATCGAATTCGACTGCCGAGCATGGTCGCGTCGACTCGACGATCCGCTTCAAATTAGAGTTGGCCGGCCACGGTTCGGCGCGGGTAAACTATTGGCTAGCTGCTGGTACTTCCTTGCGCGAAGTGCTTTACATACACAAAAATATTATTTCGCAGACAATCCATAAGCGCTTTGAAGCTACTGCTAAATGGTGGCGGCTGTGGTTACGTCAGGCGAAGAAAGTGGCGCAGCGCATCAAGCCGGAATATCGCCAGGCGTTTATCAATAGTACGATGCTTCTCAAGGCGCATATTGATAAGCGCGGTGCCGTTATTGCTAGCAGCGATGGCGAGGCGCTTAATTATCAGCGCGATGCCTACGCGTACTGCTGGCCGCGTGATAGCGTGTATGTTCTCTGGCCGCTAATTCGTATGGGTTATACCGAGGAAGCCTACAATTTCTTTGATTTTTGCCGCCGGGCGTTAAGTCCGAAAGGTTATCTATCGCATAAATACCGTGCCGACGGAGCTCTGGGTAGTAGCTGGCATTCGTACGTACACCCAGATGGCACTGTCTCAGCGCCAATTCAAGAGGACGAGACGGCTTCGGTGCTGTTCTTATTCTGTCAATTTTATAATAAGACTGGCGACGACACGCTGCTGCAGCGGTTCTATACGTCGATGGTAGTACCGATGGCGAATTTTCTGGCCAGCTATGTTGATAATCGGACGCACTTGCCAAAACCAAGTTATGATCTCTGGGAAGAGCATTTCATGGTGACGACGTACACGACAGCGACCGTTCAAGCGGCACTGTTCGCGGCGGCTAATCTGGCTGATCAGCGTCGAGACGAAGTCGGGGCTGTCGCTTGGCGGACGGTTGCCGAGGATATCAAACAGTCCGCGCAAAAACGCTTGTACGATCCTCATCAGAAAGCTTTCCGCAAAGGTTTGCGCCGCAACAAAAACGGCACTTACACGCCCGATGATACGCTTGATATGTCGGCTGCTTATGGCGCTTTTATTTATGGCCTATACGATAATAAAGAAGATTTGCATCAAGCCATACAAACAGCTCTCGACCGCTTTCATTTCAAGCTGGAAGCGCCAGGTCTGCCGCGCTACGAGAATGACGCCTATTACCGCAGCGCTCCGGATGCTCCGAGTAACTGGTGGTTTATCGTTTCGTTGTGGCTAGCTCAGTATTATTTGGAGTGCGGCGACGAAAATTCGGCGCAGCGGATAATATCGTGGGTATCTAGTCAAGCTTGGCCGACTGGTGTTTTATCCGAGCAGATTGACCCGGTCTCGGGGAGCGAGCGCTCAGTCGCGCCGCTTTGCTGGAGCCAGGCTGAATTTATATCGACGATTCTTGACACAATAAAAAGATGAGGATAACAGGGTGGGAGTCAGTTCGAGAACAAAATTGAAAGCATCTAGAGCTCTTCGCCGGCTTACGCCGCGGCATATTGCTAAGGCTCGCGCTACGCGCCAAGCAATGCGCCGCTTCGCAGATCGCGCCGGCTTGGTGTATTTTGGTTACGCTAATCAGCATGACGACGACCATCGCTTGGTGCGCGGCCATACGGTTTCGCACACGCATATTGATGATTATCTTTGCATAGGTACAATTCGCGGTTACGATACGACAGTTCTGCAGCGGCGCGACACTATTCGCGTTCGCCAGGGCCAGTCGCATAAGTACAAGGATCAACGCTGCCATTGGCTAATCGCTACCGTCGATTTACACACTGAACGTCCGCTGCCGCACATTTATATTGGCATGAAACGGACAGATCCGATTTATCAAGCGTCGTACAGTACTCTACAGCCGCTAATTTTGGGGGCTACGGCGCGCTACCTGCAGGCTTTTCTTAATAAATATAATATTTATGGTGCTGCTACTCGGGCCATAGAGATTGAGTCAATCATATCGCCGCAGGCTGCCGAAGTGATAGTTTCGCATTTCGACAAAATTAATATTGAAATCGAGCGCAACACAGTGTATCTATATACCGAAAACGAGCGCCCAACCGAGGCGCAAATTGAGAAGCTAGTCTCGAACGCATTGTGGCTAGCCGAGGTAATTGACACCGCCGTACAGCAAAACAACCCTCGTTAGAGAGAGCTGTTTTCACTATTGATTGCTAAGTTCGCTAGATTTTAACCTTTACGCGGCTTGACTTCGTTGCGGCCGAGCGATTTCTTGGTCTCGGTGTAAATAGCATGCTTGCGCGCCTTCGGATCGTATTTGCGCAGAACTAATTTGCCTGGCGTATTCGCTGTGTTTTTGCGCGTTACATAAGTACGATGACCCGTCAGATTGCTAACGAGTGCAATAATCTTGCGCTTGATGTTATTCTTCTTTGCCATAACTTCCCTTTAATGTTGTTGTAAAACTTCAGTAATCAAGTATAACAGATTGGTGCAGCAATTTCAAGCTAGATATGTTATTATCGCCGACTCATAATTTTCTAGCGTAAATTTGCAGAAAGAGTTGTTTTAGTGCGGCTTGGATACTGTGCTGCTCATCTCAAAACATGTTGTTGCAGCCAGCAATACA
This sequence comes from uncultured Candidatus Saccharibacteria bacterium, assembly GCA_963528515.1. Lineage (GTDB taxonomy): Bacteria > Patescibacteriota > Saccharimonadia > Saccharimonadales > Saccharimonadaceae > Saccharimonas. Next base: position 442,248 of record CAURUO010000001.1, on the reverse strand, counting down.
TCGCCACAGTCGCTGCCGCGCCGACATTGATGGAGCGGGTCGAGCCGAATTGTTCAATGGCGACAATCTTGTCCGCCGCTTGCGCCATTTCCTCGGAAATCCCCGGCCCTTCCTGACCAAACACCAGCACCGCGCGCTTTGGCAAGGTCGTATCCGCCATATTGACGCTGCCCGGGATATTGTCAATCGCGATAATTGTCCTGCCCTCAGCCCGCATCAACTCGACAAACTCCGCCGTCGAACCGACATAATGCACGTGTAAATATTTATCCGTCATCATGGCGCCACGCTTATTCCATTGCCGCCTGCCAATCACATAAATCTGCCGCACGCCAAACGCATTAGCGCTCCGGACGATCGTCCCCATGTTAAAATCCCGCTCGGTGTTCTCCAGAGCAATCACCAAGCCGTGATCCTTGGCGTCCAGCTCCTTCACAATCTCCGCCTCGCTCCGGCCTTTGAATTTATCGATTACATTCCGCGTGTCTTCCATGTATGTTATTTTAGCAAATATTAAGCTAGCGGGACCAGCTGGCATAAGTCCGCCTGTCGTTGGTTTAATAATACCTGAAAAAGGAAGCGCAGCATTATCGCCAACGCACAATTTCGTCGAGCTGGCGGCGAGTTTTGGCTGGCACCTCGCGCTGGCTACGGTAACCTAGCGCTAACATTACTACCGGCTTTTCTAGATTTGGATCTATTAGCTGGTGCTGCGACAAGACCTGGCTGAGCTTGCTAATCGAAAAGCCTTCAATCGGGCACGAGTCAATCCTGCGCCCAGCGGCGGCCAGCAGCACAAAGCCTAGCGCAATGTAAGCCTGCCGCGCCGCCCACTGGTGAATCATTGCTGGTTGATTGAGTATCTCAAAATCCTTTTTAGCCCAATATCGCCAAAAAGTCTTGAAGCCGGCGGCCTTGATGGAATTTTGCTTCTTGACATCGTGTAGTATGTGGTCGATATGTCCGCCTTTTTGCAACAAGCCTTCGCTGGTTTTGGCAGTAAATATCAAGATGTGGCTGGCGTCAAAACGAGCAGCATTGGCGCCTGCGCAGCGTTTGACATCGGCGCGTAGCTGTTCGTCTTCCTGCACGACGATAATATTCCACGGCTCAAAACCGTACGAACTTGGCGCTAGGCGGGCGGCTTCCAGGAGTAGTTCGATATTCTCTTGCGAGATTTTCTTGCTAGAGTCGAAAGCTTTGGTGGCGTAGCGGAATTCGAGCGCTTGCTTGATGTCGTCTATCGATATGATTGGCTTATTCATTTCATCGTCCCCTCTTTAGCCGCCAAAATTTTGTTGGCGTAGATTAGCTTATATATACGATTTTAGCACTTCCCTAACTATCTTGAAAACTTGATAGTGTCCTAACGGCGAAAAATGCAGACCGTCTGATAGCGGTAATTTAGGCAGCTCGATGTAATTGTCAAGTTCGTTTTTGCGCTGCAGTAGTTTTTGGCGAAACTGTTCGGACGCGTCGGTGAACTCATACCCTGAATTGTCACTAGTGTCAAAACACGGCGGCAAAATGTAGATAATTGGAGTCTCGCCGGCGAGATTACGATATTCTAATAAGTCACGAACTATTTCCTCGGGTGTTCGCGCGAAACGCTGTTGCAGGTCGTTAGTGCCGAGGGCGATAATGATTAAGTCGAAGTTATCGGCCTTTTGTAGAGCTGTCGTAAATGTTGACAAGCCATTCTTATGCGGCTTATCGGTGCGGAAATCGCCAGCAACTCTGCCGCGAACGCCGTCGGTAGTGACCTGTGCTCTACTGCGCAAAGCTCGGCCGAGGCGGTTAACCCAACGATCACTGTAGCGGATACGTTTGCTAGCAAAGTTAGCGCCCCAGACGTTTGAATCGCCGTAGATTAGAATGCGTTTTGCTGTTGTCGTCTGTTTTTTACTCAAGTTTGCTCGCTTTCTTTTTCTTTAATATAACGGCTTGCTGCTCGGGCGTAAATCGCCGCGATTCGCGCATTTTTTGGTAAGCTTTGTTGCGCGTCCAAGCGTCGATTTGCCCGTTTTCTAATTCAGCCAGAGTCGGCTCAAAAAAGTGTACTGCCGTCGTAGCATATAGCCAGGCCAGCGCCATTTTGACGTAATAACCGTCGTGTTTAACGTTTCGCAGCACTGCGAAAACCTGATCGATGTGTGCTTCGTCTAGGAAATTAGTCATCAGCGAAATCACGCCGTAGCGCACCGTGAACTCGGCTTCACTTCGCAAGCATTCTAGTGCAAAATCCCACCACACTTCGCCAGCAAAGCGTCGCTTTTTCTCGACAAACACATCAATGTGCGCCCACGAATCAACGTGCGGCAGATATTGCTTGGCTAGATCAATCGCCACCAAATCATCGAGCCGAGCGTGCGTAATCAACAGCCCGCATAGCAGCACGTAGTCAAATGATTCGTTCTGTGCCGTTAGTAATTTGCTAATATCCGCTGCGCTCATATTAGGCGCTAATCCCCTTGCCAACCGCCGCAAATCCGGCACGCGTACACCGATGACCGGCATCTTGGTATTGACGATACTTTTGTTGAAGGCGGCGTATTGGTCGTTGTCTTTGGCGAGGTCTATGAGTCGACGCGTGATATCTCGAGACATGTGTTTATTATAACTATTTTAACGGTGTATTGCTAATACTTTAGTCAGTATTTAATCAAAGACCGGTATTAGTTCGTGTTAGATGGTCCTTTAATACTAAGCTAATAAAACTGGATATACGATAGATTTAATTTTATATTTAGTTAAGTAAAATTATTTATCGGAATAATTACACAATTTATCATAAACGTGGCTCTCTGGTAAGATTTGTCCGCCAGTTTCCAAAGCACATACAGTCATTAGTAAAGCTATGAATATATTACTGATTATCAGTAGATGATCATTTATCCCTGTTCATAGTTTCAAATATTTCTTTAAAGACATAATCTTCTATATCTTTAAGGGGTATTGTTTTAAAGCTTTTCTCATATTCATCAGCTACACTCCTCAAGTAAGCTCTATCACGTCCAACCACAAACTGACTTGCGTGACATATTTGAAGAATATTTAAGTTGATGGATGTACTAGAGCTAAGTATGTTTGGTTGTCTATTGGCAGCTATCATTACTACACTAGGCGATAATGATAATATAAAATTCTTAAATATCGAGTCGATTGTGGGAGTTTTTGTGTATATAATTGGATTATCTGAACTAAGATTATAGCCTGGTTCTTGAAAATAAAGACTCCAATGTTGCAAGTTAGCATATGTACCGTGTTTCTTCATATCAAGAAGTGCTCTTAATATAGGGTATGCCTTTTGAAATAGGTCGGTCGTATGTATGAATCTGTAATAATCTACTGTTTCGTAAGGTTGTAGCTTCTCGCCAGTTTCTTGGTTTACTACTGACAAGCCCAAACTTGAAAAGTCCCCATTAGCTATGCAACTTTTCACTAAATCTACATTTGTAGGTAATCTCCAGAATTGTATTGATACAAACAGGCTTAGTGCAAGTTTGTCTTCAAACGTGATTCTTTTAGAATTAGACAGTAATGAGGAGGCAACCTTATCAAGTGCTGGAGTAATTTTGCTTTCAGCCTCAGCAAACGCTTCCTCTACCCAATACCCTTTTGTGTCATTAGGGTATGTTATAGTATTGAGATGATTTTTGCCAAAATATTGACCTTTTATTGAGCTTGCTTTAATTTCGCCAGTCTTTTTGTTGTATATGTAGATAAGATTATTGTCATCAAGCCAATGCTTTAGATAAGTTTTTGGTACGTAATGGTGAAATCTAGGGGGTTTATTTTTCTGTTTTGACATGAGTGCTCACTCTAGAAAGGATGTCTGCTCGAGCAATGACTTTTCTAAAAACCTAAATCCTGGAGCCACGATCGGGGCTTGAACCCGAGACCTCATCCTTACCATGGATGCGCTCTACCAGCTGAGCTATCGCGGCATGAAAGCCTACTAATTCTAACATATTTGCCGCGGTCGAGGCAAGCTACTTCTGGCGGCGGGTTTTCTTGCTGGCTGTCGATTCGGGTTTCGGCAGGTTCGGCGCTACGAACGCTTCCAGTAGCGCCCAGGCGATGCCGTTTACCAAGTAAACTACTGCGAATCCAGCAGCAATCATCGCGGACAAACGGCTTTGCGGTACATTCAGGAGTGTCAGCAATCCAGCTAGAACCAGCCCGATGAAAACTACTGTTAGATAAGCTTGCTGTAATTTGCGGCGCTGATCTTTTTGGTGGCTCCAACTGCTCAGCGACTGCTTAATAAACTCGTACATACTATATATTATAGCATATACACTGTATAAAGTCAATAAAAAACCGCCCGCGAGTAGCGGACGGCCTAAAATTCTACGCATGGTACCGGAGGTAGGACTCGAACCTACGAAGCTAAAAAGCGGGAGATTTACAGTCTCCTGTCATTGCCACTAGACGACTCCGGCGCGAATTATGGAGCCGACTCTCGGACTCGAACCGAGGACCTGCTGTTTACAAAACAGCTGCTCTAGCCAGCTGAGCTAAGTCGGCATAAATTGAAAGGTACGACCCGAAAGCACACCTAACAGTGTAGCGTATTTGCATAACCTTGGCAAGTGTTTTATTGCGGAGAGATGGCGCCAGCTGGCTGTTTGACGCGGCGGTCGACATGTTGCCCGCGCGACATGGCGCGATTGATTTTGTCGCGAATAGCAGCGGCTTTCTCTTTCTGGCCGTTGCGATCGTACGAATCGGCTAAAATATTAATACTCTGGATGCTTGGCTCTAGAGTGACCGCGCGTTCAAGGTGCTGCAAGACAAGCTTGGCGTTGCCGAGTTTTTCTTGTACTTTGGCGTAGGCGATATGGCGCGAAGCAACTTCTTCTTCCATCTCTAGGGCCTGCTCGAATGCCAGGGCGGCCTTTTCGTAGCTTTCGGTTTCGTAGTAGATCAAGCCGACATTATGCAAGCTAGAGGCGCTCGGCTCTAAGCTTTGGGCAATTTCAAAGCATTCGATAGCGTCATCGTAGGCATGTTGCTTGGCATACAAAATACCTAGACGGTTGTAAGCGTTGGCATTTTTGGCGTCGATGCGCAGAATGGTTAGCAAAGCTTTTTCAGCGCGCAGATATTTTTGCGCTTTGAGCGATTCTTGAGCGATTTCCCAGAGCTTATCAAGCTTTGACGATAATTTCGCTGGTAAGTCGCCTGCGATGTCTTCGGGTGACTGGCGGTACGCGACTGCAGCGGCGCCTAGTCCCAGAACCAGTAAAAATCCAAACATACTATGCATTATTATAGCACATAATCACGCGATCAAAGCGGCAAGCTGAAGCTTGATGTTGCCATTGGCGGCGATGCGTTCGTAGGTTTCGCTGAGGCGAGCTAGCCTATTGATGATAGCTGGCGTGCTGTTTTTGGCAGCGGCATTTTGGACGAGTAGAATGCTATAGCGTAGCAGCTCTAAAGTAGCTTTGCGGTCGGTATATCGAGCAGCAACAGTTAGTTTATCATTCATCGGACCAGCAATTAATGCCTGCGAGTCTTTGATGACGGCGCCGATATCGGCGAGCTCGCTGGGTTTGCTGGCCAAGCGCGAGATTAATGCCGGACGGCCGCTTGCTAAAAACATAATCTGAGCAATCGCTGTAGTGTCAAGCTGCCGATATTTAGCGAGGAGCAGCCGGCTGGCCTCCTCAGAAATCGGACGGATAGTAAGCCGCTCGACGCGCGACATGATAGTCGGCAGCAGCAAATTCGGCTGGTGCGATGTTAATATAAAATGGATATTGCGGGCTGGTTCCTCTAATAATTTCAAGAAAGCATTTTGCGCCTGATGGTTCATGGCGCTGGCATCGTCGATAGCATAAACTGCCTTACTATTAGCGACACCGCGGGTGTATTGGCGCAGGTCGCGGATTTGGTTGATACGAATGACGCCGTTCGCGTCGGCTTGTCCGTCTTTGTTGGTAGGCTGAATAATTCCAGCGAGTGCTGGGCCAGCTAAGTATTTGGCTGTAGTTAGCAGACCAGCGCCATCAGCGCCTGTCAAAAGTAAAGCTTGTGGTAGACTGCGGGCTAGCGTTTGAATTTGTCGCTCGGTTGATGGCTCAAAGATTAGGCTCATCATCTAGCTCCGGAAAAAGTTTGGTAAATTCGCCAGGCAGCGGCGCAATGAACGTCTGGCGCTTGCCAGGCTGCGTGGTAATTTCTAATTTGTAAGCATGCAGATAGAGGCGATCGGCGGGCTTGCCGTAGACGCGGTCGCCGTGAATCGGCGTGTGTAAATGACGCAGGTGAACGCGCAGCTGATGAGTGCGCCCAGTTTGCGGGCAGAGTTTAATAGCGCTGAGATTATGGTGCGCGGCGAGCGTTTGATATATGGTTTGTGCTGGCTTGCCGTTCGGGTCGGGGCGAAAGGTACTGGGTGCCGACGGGTTGCGGCCAATAGGGATATTAATTTTGGCGGTTAGTGGTTGCGGTATACCGTCGACGATGGCTAGATATGTTTTCTTGGCGAGATGTTGCGAGAATTGTTTTTTGAGCAATTCAAAAGCTTCGGGAGTACGCGCCCCGATGATAGCGCCGCTGGTGTCGCGGTCTAGCCGATGGACGATGCCTGGGCGATTAGTTTCCAGCCCGACGGTGGTGTAACGGCGGAAAAAGTCGGCGACCGTGAATTCGTCATTCAGCGCCCCTTTGCTGTGAGTTAGAACGCCAGCTGGTTTGTTGACAACGATGACGTTATCGTCTAGATAAAGTATTGGTAGCTCCTCATCGCTGTAATCGGTAGCCTCGGGCAGATTGACGGCGATTTCGTCGGCTTCGGTGACTAGCTGGCTGGCGCTTTTGGCTGGCGTACCGTTGACAGATACATTGCCAGATTTGATATATTTTTGCCAGGTTGAACGGCTGGTCTCTGGGTAGCGTTTGGCTAGCAAACTATCCAGCCGCTGGTTGTCGCTCACCTGTTGAAACAGATAGATATCTTTGCCTTTGAATGGCAAGCCGTAGGTAGTTAACTCGCTGGTTGGGTTTTCGAAAATCACGCCGCGAGCGTCGCTTTTGGCGGTAAATATTTGCTCCATGATATAATTTTCGCGGTCTTCGGCAGTATCGTCAATCAGCACGAAATAATGCTGGCGGTTAAAGCGAAAGCGCACCAGCTGATTGATTGGGCTAGGATTGCTGTTTTTGATCTGGTCGATATGGCGCGGCAGGTTGTCTGCGTTTGCTACGTTGAAGCGGCGTAAAATCGCCAGTAAGTCATTGGCGGTGATTTTCATATGATTACGCTGCTTCCCTGTTCAGACGGTTGGTTACTCGAGGATTGGTACATGTTGGCGCTATCTCCTGAGTCCCACGGCTTTTTGGACGCGGAGCAAGGTTTCGTTGGCGACGATACTCATGGCGTGCTCGGACCGCTCGAGGACTTTCAATAAATCATCGTCGGTGATGGCGTTGAGGTGCGCTTGGAAGTTGCTCAAAAAGCTGGCTACTGCTTCGGCTACGGCTTTTTTCAGCGGCCCGTATTGTGTTTGACCAATCCACTCGACATTGACTTCTTCTTGCGGCTGATCAGTTAAAATCGCCAAAAGCTGTAGTAAGTTGGTGATACCTGGCTGATTTTCCCAGTCAAAATTGATAACGCCAAGCGAATCGGTTGTTGCCGACATGATTTTCTTGTGAGCTTGTTCTGGCGTGTCGTTCAAATTAATTTTTGATTTTTGATCGTCCGAGCTCTTGCTCATTTTCTTGTGCGGATTGGTTAAGCTGCGAATACGTAAACCTTTGTCGCGCTTGATAAACTCAGTTTGCTTGGCTGTAGAGTCAGGCACAGTGAACAATTCGCCGAACTTATTATTCATGCGAATGGCGATGTCGCGGGTGATTTCTAGATGCTGGAATTGGTCCTCGCCAACGGGCACATAGCGGGCATTATAGAGTAAGATATCGGCAGCCATCAACACCGGATAATTAAACAACCCGACACTGACGTTGCTGCTGTGTTCGGCGGACTTTTCTTTGAACTGCGTCATGCGGCTCATCTCGCCGAAACTAGTAAAGCAGTCTAAGATCCAAGTTAATTCGCTGTGCGCCGGGATAAAACTCTGGCGGTAAATAAAAGTATTTTCGTCTCTAGTGTCGAGCCCAGCGGCGATGAAATATTTAAGGTTTTTGAGGGTGTTGGCGTACAACGCAGAATGGTCGATTGGCGTCGTAAAACTGTGCAAATCTGGCACAAACATGTTGATTTGGTACTCTCCTGCGTACTTTTTCTGCATTTGCACCATTGGCACGAACGCACCGAGATAATTACCGAGCGTTGGCTCTTCGTTGGCACGCACGCCAGTCAGAATTGTTTCTTTAGACATAGTATAATTATAACAGAGCACGCTTGTACTGTCATATTGAGCGCGATGATTGAGATAATTGCTGTTTGACGCTGGTGGTGGCTGCGTATACAATAGCGTTATGAATAAAACTCAGTGTCGGATTGCATATTACGTTTTCTTGTTTGCGTCGGCGCTAGTTTCGTATATTTCAATTGAGACATCTATGGATACGATGAGTGCTAAGCAGCCGCCAAACGTGCCGCTTCATCTGTTTGAATTCGCGCTGGCTATCGCGCTGGTGTGCGCGGCGTTGTATTTTCAGTATAAGGCTTATAACGATGATGATACCAAGAAATAAAGCATAGCATGGATAGATTTGGCGTAATAAAGTCAAAACACCCCGCCATGTGAGAGCGAGGTGTTCGATTGTGGTGTGATGTTATTTGCCAGCGGATGGCGTGTTTGTAGCCTATATGCAACCCACCTAGCATTTATAATAATAATTATTACTACTATATACTTTTATAGCAAAATAATCAAATGATGCTCAAGCAAAAAAAACAAATACCCCGCCTTAACAAGCGGAGTATTTGAGCCTGCTCTAAACTACGAAGAGTTAGCGCTTTGAGTATTGCTCGCGTTTGCGGGCGCTGCGCAGACCGTATTTCTTGCGCTCTTTCTCGCGCGGGTCGCGCTTCATGAAGCCGGCCTTCTTGAGTGGAGCACGCAAGTCGGAGGCACCAGCAGTAATCGCTTTGGCAATCGCTTGCTTGATAGCGTCAACTTGGCCGCTAAGCCCGCCGCCGCGCACTAGTACGCTGACGTCAAACTCTTTTTGCTTGTTGACGGTTGCTAGCGGGTCGGTAATCTCAGCCAGCAAGGTCTTGTTGCCTGATAAGTACTCATCAGCAGTCTTGCCGTTGATGGTGATCGCGCCTTTACCGGCGGTCAGGCGAGCGCGGGCAGTAGCGCTTTTGCGCCGGCCCAAACCGTAATCGTATTTGTCGGTAGCCATTTACTTAACCTCTACTTTCTCTGGTTTCTGGGCTGCATGGTCGTGCTCGGCACCCGGGAAGACGCGCAGGCGAGTCATACGGCCGGCTGCGAGTTTATTCTTGGGCAGCATGCCTTTGACGGCGTGCTCAATGATACTTGCCGGGCTTTTGGCGCGGAGATCTTTGAGCTGAGCTTCTTTCAAACCGCCTGGGAAACCGCTGTAGCTGTAGTATATTTTGTCAGTTTCTTTATCACCAGTCACGACAAGTTCGCTAGCGTTAACGACGACAACGTAATCGCCGTTGTCAACGTGCGGCGTGTAAGTTGGCTTGTATTTACCAGTGAGGTAGCTAGCGATCACGGTCGATAATCGACCCAGGCTAGCGTCGCGGGCGTCAATCAGTATCCAGCGGCGAGCGATGTCGGCAGGCTTCTGTGAAAAGGTTTTTCCAGCCATTACTTAGCCTCCTTTACTGCTTTTGGCATTGGTTTGAGTTCGTCGACGAATTCAACGATTGCCATTTGAGCGCCATCGCCAACGCGCAGTCGAGTGCGCTCGACGCGAACATGCCCGCTAGCGCGGCCAGTTAGCTGCGGCGCGATTTGGTCGACGAGCTTGACGGCAGCAACTTGCGTACTGAGTCCAGCGATAACCGCCCGGCGGTTGGCTAGATTGCCTTTTTTGGCTTTGGTGATTAGTTTTTCGATATAACGTACGAGCTCTTTGGCTTTGGGTAAAGTCGTCTCAATGCTTTCTTCCATCACCAAGCTCGTCGCTAGACCTTTCAGGAGCGCTCGTCGTTGGTCGCGTTTGCGGCCGAGCTTGCGTCCTCTGTATCCATGTCGATGCATTTAGAGCTCCAATTCTGCTAGTTTATCTTTAACTTCGTCGAGTGCCTTGCTGCCGAAACCTTTAAGTTCGCGCAAGTCTTGCTCGTTGAGTGTGACTAAATCGTGAACGGTGCGAATTTCGTTATTGACTAAGGCATTGGCGGTGCGAGCGCTCAGGCCTAAGTCTTCGATTGAGGCGTTCAAGCCGTCATTATCGTCCTCGACCTCTGTACCAAGTGCTGGTGCAGATTCGACAGTAGTGCTGCCAGCCAGAGCTGTGTACTGATTGACGAGAATAGCGGCAGCTTCTTCGAAAGCTTCGCGCGGTGTCAGGCTACCGTCGGTTTCGATGGTCATCTCGAGCTTATCGAGGTTAGTCTCTTGACCGATACGTGTCGGGTCGACCTTGAAGCGAACACGGGTAACCGGGCTAAACATAGCATCGATTGCAATCATGTCGCTGTGCAGGCGTTTTTCGCTAGATTCTTCGATAGGCTGGTAACCGCGGCCTGATTCAACTACTAGATCGATGACAACTGTCTTGTTTGGGTCGTCAACGTGGCAAATCACGTGGTCAGGGTTCATCACCTCGACATCAGCATTGGTTGCGATATCGCCGGCAGTAATGACGTCGGCGCCAGTTTTCTCGAGACGCAGCTCGACTGGTTCATCGGTAGCAATACGGAAGTTGACGCCTTTGAGATTCAAAGTGATATCGACGACATCCTCTTGAATGCCAGGAACAGTTGTAAATTCGTGCGTGGCACCTTCGATTCGGAAAGCGACAATCGCGCCGCCGCGGATGCTGGAAAGCAATACGCGGCGCAGGCTGTTGCCGAGCGTGTTGCCGTAATTAAAGTGCAGCGGCTCAATAACAAACGTACTTGAGTTCTCGCTGTTATCGATAATCTTGGCGAGCGCTGGGTTGTGAATAACTTTAGACATTTTAATCTTTCCTCCCTTTTTAACGTGAGTAGTACTCAACAATTAGCTGCTCGTTGATGCCCGCTTCGGCCTCTTCGCGCTTTGGTTCACTAGTAATTTCGATTTTTAGCTTTTTGATATCTCCCTTTAGCCAGCTAAGCGGTGCCTGAGTGGTATTGCCAAAGATATCGTTGATCGCCGTAAAGTAGCCAGACTTGGTGCTCTTTGGGCGAACTGTGATTACGTCGCCGGCCTTGACGCGAATCGACGGAATATCGACGCGGCGGCCATTGAGTTCGAAATGTCCGTGGCTAACCAGCTGGCGAGCCTGGCGGCGGCTAGTAGCAAAACCAGCGCGGTAAACGACGTTGTCGAGACGCAACTCTAGGAAGCGCAGCAAATTTTCGCCGCTTAGGCCCGGTTTGCGAGTCGCTTCGTTCATTAGCTTAGCAAATTGCTTTTCCAACAAACCGTACATGCGCCGGACTTTCTGCTTTTCGCGCAGCTGCTGAGAGTACATACTTTGCTTGCCCTGGCGGCCATGAGCGTGCTCGCCCGGGATGCCGCTTTTGCGCGCGAGGATTTTGTGCGCTTTAGGATGCAGCGCAACTCCTTCGCGGCGGCTCTGTTTGACGATTGGGCTAGTGTCTCGTGCCATTACGCTCTCCTTGCCTTTCGTGGACGAACACCACCGTGCGGTACGCCCGTTACGTCCTTAATACTGTTAATCGAAATGTCAAAGCTGCTCATGGCGCGGATTGCCGCGTCACGGCCTAGGCCGACGCCTTTGACGAAAACGTCAACTGTGCGCAAACCATAGGTTGATTTAGCAGCTTCGGCGGCCTTTTCAGCAGCAATTTGCGCTGCATAGGCGGTGCCCTTTTTGCTGCCGCGGAAACCGCAAGCACCAGCACTGGCGGCGGTCAACGCGTTGCCTTTGCTGTCGGCAAAGGTGATGATCGTGTTATTAAATGTCGCTTGGACATGCAGCTGACCGGTCGGGACTGATCGGCGCTGCTTCTTTTTTGATTTAGCTTCTGCCATTATTTAAAAGTCCTTCCTTATCAAGTCTTGCTTGCTGCTTTTGGCTGCGTGCCGCCGACGGCGATTGCTTTGCCTTTGCGGGTTCGCGCATTGGTGCGAGTCCGCTGGCCGCGTGTCGGCAAACCGTTTTTGTGCCTTAGGCCGCGGTAAGAACCGATGTCCTTTAAGCGTTTGATATTGTTGGTCACCAGGCGTTGCAGATCGCCCTCGGTGACATAATCCTTGTCGATAATGTCGCGAAGCTTCTGCTCTTCAGCCTCGGTGAGATCTTTCACCCGAGTGGTCGGCTTGATTTTAGCCGCCGCAAGGATGTCTCGAGAGTACTTCGGCCCAATACCATAGATATAGGTAAGGGCGATTTGTACCTGCTTGTCACTTGGGATGACTACCCCAGCAATTCGAGCCATGCTTAACCCTGCCTTTGTTTATGCTTAGGGTTTTTCTTGTTGATGACGTAGAGACGGCCTCTGCGGCGAACAAATTGATCACCCGGACCTCTCTTCCTGACACTCGGTTTAACTTTCATGAGCGTACAACTTTCTACAGGAAAAACCTGTTTTTAATGAGAGATGCTTGATATCAGGAGCAGCTCTGCGTTATTAATCGCGTGCGCGGAAGACGATTCTGCCCTTCGTGAGATCGTAAGGACTCAACTCGACTTCTACGTTATCGCCTGGGACCAAGCGGATGTAGTGCTTGCGCATCTTGCCGCTGATATAAGCGATAATTGTTAGGCTGTTCTCTAGTTCGACAACAAATTGAGTATTAGGCAGTGCTTCCACTACCTTGCCGCGCAATTTGATGACTTCCTTTTGACTCGCCATAGATATACAGCTAGCCATTATAGCGGATTTTACATCATTTGTAAATGCATTTTGGCGATTTTGTAAAATATAATTTCAAAAAAGATAGGGCCCAGTCCCGACCGGGATATAGTTCAACCGATCGGGACCGGGGCTTTAAATCCTCTCTATTTTCAGGAAAGAGAGGATTATACAGATATATTATGATGCAGGTGTCTTCAAAATGCAAATTGCAGATTATGCTGCTCGGCGCAGGCGCAGGAGTTTGCGCCGATTTTTCTTTGTTTGGCCGTCGTCGAGGTCATCAATACTGAAGTCGTCGTAGGTTACCATCAGAGCGCGCGAATTGATTTGCCGCAGCGTCTCGAGGCCGACAGTCACTACAATCAGCAGTCCGGTACCGCCAATCGACAAGTTCGAAACGTTAAGTCCGAGTTGCGCAAAGATATAGTCAATGGCGAACGGCATGATAGCAATAATGCCAAGAGCGATTGAGCCAAACAAAATCAAGCGGTTAACGGTGCGCGTTAAATATTCTTCGGTTTGAGCGCCTGGCCGAATGCCGGCGATGAAGCCGCCTTGCTTTTGCAGATTTTCGGAAATTTCGTTAGCGTTAAAGACGATACCTGTGTAGAAATAAGTGAAGGCAATAACCAGCACAAAGTACAAAATTGGATAAATCGCTACCGTCCAGTCGCCGTTGCTGAAGCTAGCTGCCGTCGGCGTTTGGAACCACTTGATTAGGTTGTTGGCGATAGTGTGGTTGGCGCCAGGCATAGCGCGCATAACTTGGCCGACAAATGCAGGTAGGCTGAGAAAGGCCACCGCGAAAATCACCGGAATAACGCCAGCGGCGATCAACTTGATCGGCAAAATACTTTTAACGCCGCCGTAGCTAGTGTTGCCAGCGACTCGCTTAGCGTAATTGATGGTAATGACTCGCTGCGCTTCGTTGATCTTGACCAAGAAGTATAACAATACCAAACCGACCGTACCGAGAATTAGCAGTAGCCAGAACGTTGTTGGATCGACTGGTACATCAAACCAGCCAAAGATGCTAAGTTTGCCCTTGGTGGTGCTTAATAGCGAGTTAATTAGCGTACCAAAAGTATTTGGCAGCTGGCTAACAATACCAGCAAAGATAATAAGCGAAATACCATTGCCGATTCCCTGTTCGGTGATCAGCTCGCCGATCCACATCAGCAAGATTGAGCCGGCAGTCATGGCGGTTACCGAAATTGCCCACTGCCAAATCGAGGTGCCAGTGGTGCCGGTTGACGAATTCGCCAAGACGGATTGCTGCAGAATGTAAACAAAAGCGATAGATTGAACGATAGCTAGCGGCACAGTAACGACGCGCGTCCACTGGTTGATTTTGCGGCGGCCTGATTCGCCGTCGTTATGCAGCTCTTCTAGCTTCGGGATTGCTTTGGTGAGTAGCTGCGTGATGATGCTAGCAGTGATGAATGGACTCATGCCGACCAGAACAATACTGATCTGGCTGAGCGCGCCGCCGCTCATGAGATTAAGAAATCCGCCAAAGTCGCTGCTGCCAATAACGCTTTGGATGACGGTGCGCAGCTCGGTTGGATTAGCCAGCGGCACCGGTACGTGCGCCATGAAGCGAAACGCCACAATTAGCCCGAAGACGATTAGCAAGCGCTTTTGCATATCTTTATTTTTCAGTGAGCGGAAAATTATTCTCCAATTCATTATCTAGCCCCTCTAGCTACTAACAATTCATTAACTTATCACAGTATACAGTATTGAGCTAATAATAGCAAAACGCCCTCCAGAGAGAGCGTTTCGTTGTGAGATTGCGAGCTGTTGCGAGCTATCTTATTCGGCTGGGCTAGGCAGCTTTGTCGTCTGCTTCGGCTTGCTTGGCAGATTTTGGCAGCGGTGGTACGGCAGCTTTTTCAAAAGCGCCGCCGGCTTTCTCTAGCATAGCGACCACGCTTTGCGATGCGCCCTGCGTTTGCAGAGCAATCTTGGCGGTCAAGTCGCCGCGGGCAATCACCTTGACGTTGTGAAACGGCGTAGTTATTAGGCCGGCTTCGTATAGCGTAAAGTTGTCGACGTTGCCTTTCAAATCATTCAAGCGGTCGCTATACACCACTTGAGCTGGTATGCGCAAGCTTTTGAAGCCGCGCGCCTTTGGAATAGCGGTAACAATGCCGTTCTGGCCGCCCTGGAATGTGCTGCGAAGCTTTTTGCCAGTGCGAGCATTTTGACCTTTGGTACCGCGGCCAGCGGTCTTGCCGCCGCCAGCAGCGATACCGCGGCCAACACGCTTGCGGTCTTTGTTAGCCGAAACTTGGAGTTGATTGTACTTCATATTAATTCTCCTCCTTGGCGGCTACCTTTGCTTTTTCGGCTTTTTTCTCAGCGCCAACCCACTTTTCGCGCGGAACTAAGCCAGCCAGCGCTTCGACAGTTGCGTAAGCAATATTGACTTTGTTGGTACTGCCTAAGCTCTTAGATAGCAGATTGCGGATACCAGTCACGCTGATAACTGCGCGCACCACGCCGCCGGCAATAATACCGGTACCCGGCGCTGCTGGCTTGATGAGGACGCGGGCGCCGCTAAGCTTGACCTCCATATCGTGTGGAATGGTTTCGTTGACTACCGGGATAGTAACCAGGTGTTTCTTGGCGATGGCTGTAGCCTTGGCGATGGCTGCCTGGACATCAGCGCCTTTGGCTACGCCGACGCCGACCTTGTTCTTGCGATTGCCGACGACGACTAGCGCTTTGAAACGGAAGCGGCGGCCGCCTTTGACGACACGGGCCACGCGGTCGATATTGATTACTACTTCTTCGAATTCTTTAGGCGCGTCATCGCGCTGGTTGCGCCGTTCATCGCGGCGACCGCCTCGACCTTGACGGCGGCTGCGCGGGGCGCGTTTGTCGTCTCGGGGCGTGGTTTGTTCTTTGGCTTCGGCCATTTTAGAACTCCAATCCTTCCTTGCGAGCTGCGTCGGCCAGAGCTTTCAGGCGGCCAGCATACTGGCGGCCGTTGCGGTCGAATACAACTGCGTTAATCTTTGCTTTCTTGGCTTTTTTGGCGATTTCAGTACCGATTAAGGCGCACTTTTCGGTCATCGTGCCCTTAGTCTTGCTGCCGACAGTGGTAGCCGCTGCTAGGGTGTTGCCAGCGGTATCATCGATTAGCTGAGCGCTAACGTGCATATTGCTGATAACGACGCTGAGGCGCGGGCGCTCTGGCGTACCGTTAACTTTGGCGCGAACGCGGTTCTTGCGCAAGTTGCGGTTCAATAGCTTGTGCGAAAGTGAATTAGACATTATTTCTTACCTGCCTTTCCTGCTTTACGCAAAATTTGTTCATCGACGTAAGCGATACCCTTGCCCTTGTATGGCTCCGGCTTCTTGAGCGCGCGGATTTCGGCGGCTGCTTGGCCGACTTTTTGCTTGTCTATGCCAGAGACGACGATGATCATCTTCTCGTTGCTCACATTGACGCCTTCGGGCGCTTTGTACTTGACTTCATGGCTGAAACCTAAGCTCATCGTCAGTTCGTTGTTGCTTGACGACACGCGAAAGCCGACACCCTTAACTTCGAGACGCTTCTCGTAGCCCTTGGTAACGCCGATTACCATGTTGTTGATCAGCGCGCGCATCAGACCGTGCTGGGCGCGAGCAGTTTTAGACTCATCCTTCGGATGAACCGTGACTTGTCCGTCTTCGACTTTCACCTCAACTGCTGGCGTGATGAATTGTGTCAATTCACCTTTCGGGCCCTTTACGACCACGTCACCAGAGTCAACCGTGATTGTCACACCGGCCGGAATAACCACCGGCAGTTTTCCGATTCGACTCAGACTCATTACTCACCTTTCGTGTGATTTGATATTAACCCTGGTATTTTAGCATGGATTAGGGGTGAAATGCAAGGTCTGGCGAGTATAGGCGTTAGTCTAGTATATCTCTAAGAGTTTACCAATTAGCGTAGAGTCTAGTTTTTCCTGTTTTATATCATGAATATCAAAATAGCTAAAATTTGAAACTTCATCTGTTAAGCAAGGCGTTGTTAGTAGAGTAACCTCGTAGATGATGATTAAAACTGGATCATCGAACTTCGTATTCCATGTCGGGATTATACGTGGGCGGTCGCTGTCTATTGTAATGTCGACGCCTAATTCTTCCCGAAATTCACGAGTGAGTGCGTCGACTATATTTTCTCCGTGTTCTAGCCCACCACCAGGAAGGTCCCATGAGTCACTTCTCTCTTGAACGAACAGCAGCTTACCTGATTGATTGCGTACTAATCCCTTTACTGCTACTCGATATGCCGATTTTATATTCTTCAATATTTCAGTCATTGTATGATAAAATTTTATCATAAAAATAAGGTAATAATATGGCTAAGATAGTCGCAAAGGCGCTGGTGCGGAATTCTGAAGGATTATATTTGGTACTGTATAGAAGCAATACACATCCGCTGTTTCCCGGGCATATTGATTTTCCCGGCGGAGAGGTTGAGCCGGAAGAAACACCGGAAGCAGCAGCAGCGCGCGAAATACAGGAAGAGACAGGACTATCCGTTAATCCAAATAAATTGAAGAAGCTATTTACCAAACAATACCGGCAAACGACGCATATGTTGTTTGAGGCAAAGCTCACCGAACCGGACGCGAAAGTCGCTTTAAGTTGGGAACATAAAAGCTACCGATGGATAGCACCGGAGGAGTTGAAGCGCCTGCCCAAATTCCCAGGCGCCGACCCGTACTATACAGACGTAGTAGATTATCTATCTAACCAATAAGCCCTTTCTCCTTGAGTGCAGCGTCAATTTTGGTTCGGTTGAAGCCGCGAATGATTACGCCATCGATGTCGGTGACAGGTATGCTGCTAGATTTGTCGCCAACTTTAGCGAGAAGTTCATCCATTGCACCCTCATCTTCGTCGATGTCGCGAACGGTATAATTCACGCCTAATTTGTCTAAGTATTCCTTTTCGGTTTTACAGTACGCGCACCATGCGGCGCTATAGATGATTACTTGATTGTCTTGATTGTCTTGATTGTTTTGGTCGTCTCGATGGCTCGTCTGGTCGTCCATAATTATCCCCCTTCGTTAATTACAATCATTATATAACACAACATCTAGCGTATGCAAGCTATTTATCGGCACTAGATGTACGGCTAGTCAAATACCACCCACCGTCGGCTGGCGATTGATAAATGTCAAGCTCGAGGTCGAGGTGGTATTTTTGCAGTTCTTTGATGGCGTTTAGGGCGGCTTGCCGGCTAGCGAAACGTTTCTTTTGCGGCGCGCGAGCGCTTTTGTTTTGGTACGGTGTATGTTTAGGGGTGCGGTTTCGTCTAGGCATAATGTCTTAAATTATACACTTTACATATAGCGGCTCATACTGCTACAATAGCGCTATGACCAGTGGGGCTGACAATACCGCCGAGACGCGGACTTCTGATAATACTGTATCTCGAGAAACTTTTACATCGTTAGGGCTGGCTATGGTCGGCGTGACGTGGAGGATGTATGTGCCGATGCTTGGCTTGTTTTTTGCTGGCTTGTGGCTGGATAGTTTATTTAATAGTAAGCCGTGGTTGATGTTCAGCGGGTTCGCGGTAGGCGCGGCCGCCGCAGTGGTTTTGGTGCGGCAACAGATAAAAAAGGTTAATAAGAAATGATGTTCGCGGCGCTACCCCATATATCGGTTAAGGCCGACGAAGTGTTTTCAATCGCCGGTTTGCCAATAACTAATGCCAATCTGGTTGGCATTCTAGGATTGGTGCTTCTGGTGTGGCTAATGTTTCGTACGCGGGCAGCGGTGCTTGGCCGCAAAAAATCGAACTTCGCAACGCGCTTAACTCTTTGGTGTATAGAAGGATTGTATAAGACGGTCGGACAAGTGATTCCTAACCAAAAGTGGGCTCGCCGAGTGGCGCCGCTGGTAATGACGATGTTTTTCTTTATAGCTGGGCAATACTGGCTCGGTTTGCTACCGATTGTTGGGCCGATAACTGTCGGCCATACGCCGCTGTTCCGCGGTCAGGATGCCGATTTGAATATGACGTTTGCGCTGGCGACGGTAACTATCGTGATGGCGCAGGTGTATGCTGCGCGCGAGCTGGGTTTTGTTGGTAATCTGAAGCGTTACTTCGTTAATCCGTTGCGCGATCCGATTATGTCGTTTGTTGGTATTCTGGAGCTTGTAGCGGAGTTTTCGCGCTTGCTTAGTTTGTCGTTCCGCTTGTTCGGCAATGTGCTGGCGGGCGAAATATTGATTGCTATGATTGCTTATCTAGCGCAAGTTGCGATGCCTGCGGTTCTGCAGCCATTTTATATTTTTGAGCTGTTTATCGGCGGTATTCAGGCTTATATTTTCTTTATGCTTTCGACAGTGTTTATATCGCTCGGTTTGGCGCATCACGGCGGTGATGAGGAAAAACAAACGCATGATGATTCTTCGACTTCTTCCGGCATGAAATTAACGGCCGAGGGAGTAAAATAAATTTAGGTAATAACTAAACCATAAGGAGAAAAATATTATGGAAACTATAGCATTTACGCTAGCTTATATCGTCCCTGCATCGTTTGCAGCTATCGGCTGTAGCTGGATTGGCGCTTCGGCGATGAAAGCTGCTGGCCGCAACCCAGAAAAAATCAACGATTTGCGCACGATGATGATTCTCGGTATCTCGTTTATCGACGCTCTGGCTATTATCGGTTTCGTGGCGGCTATTGTCGGCAAAGTGATGTAAGGATTCGCGCGCGTGAATAACTTGCACTACTTTGCATCGGCTGGAACTGGAGGCGATAGCCTATTGGGGCCGCTAGGAATTGATTGGCGGTTGTTCGTGCTGCAAACGGTTGCTTTTGCGGTCTTGCTGCTAGTGCTGAAAAAATGGGTTTATCCGCCTATTCTGGCCATGCTTGATAAGCGCGACGAGTCTATCAAAGAAGGTTTAGAGGCTGCCGAGCAAGCCAAAAAAGCGGCAAGCGAAAGCGAAAAGCGTACAGCCGCTATGCTGAAAAAGGCCCAGCAAGAGTCGCGAACTATTGTTGCTACTGCCAAGAGTGAAGCGGCTGAAATGGTTGCTGAAGCCGAACAAAAGGCCAAGAACCAAGCCGATTCTATTCTCGAATCGGCTCGCAACGACGTCAGGGCAGAAGTTGCCCAGGCCAAGAAAGATTTGCGCGACCAGATGGTAGACCTAGTGGTCGATACAACCAGGAAAGTTACGCTGGATACGGTCGATCCAAGCAAAGACACTAGCTTGATCAAAAAACAGCTAGAGGAGATCAAATAGCGTGGCGGCCAGTACTATATCGCAGCGAAGATTAGCAGCGTATGTGGCTGGCCAATTGCTTGCAGGCGGCGATAAGAAGCGTCTTATCAAAGAGTTAGCAGCCTATTTGATCGAAACTGGCCGTGTGCGCGATCTCAATCAAGTGGTGGCGGCTATTGAAGAGGCGCTAGCGTCGCGCGGCGCTGTTGTAGCGACGGTTACGACTGCTCGCCCGCTCTCGCCAGAAAATAAGCAAGCAATTGTTGAGCAATTTACGCCGACTGGCGCCAAACTATATATTCGCGAACAGATTGACCCGAGCGTTATCGGCGGCTTCAAGATTGAATTGCCTGGCAGCCAGTTTGACGGCACAGTGATACATAAACTAACAACCCTCAAGGGTATAAAGTAAAGGAAAAGAATGGCTGATATTACAGTGACAGAGTTGTCGGACGAACTGCGCCAGGCGATTGCCCAGCTCGAGGTGTCTGAAGGTTTAGAAAAAGTTGGTATTGTGACTCGCGTGGGCGACGGCGTGGCGTGGGTGCACGGATTGCGCGAGGCTGGTTATAGCGAAGTTTTGGAAATTCAAACAGCCGAGGGCGTGGTTGAAGCCTTTGCTTTGAACTTGATGGAAGACGAAATCGGCGCGGTGCTGTTAGGTAGCGACCAAGGTGTTTCCGCTGGCGATAAAGTCAAACTAAAAGGTGAAGTGCTGAGCGTGCCAGTCGGCGAAGAGCTGTTGGGACGCGTAGTTAATCCGCTGGGTGAACCGCTTGACGGCGGTCCAGCGATCAAATCAAAGCAGCGCGGCTTGGTCGAGCGCGAAGCTATCGGCGTAATGGGCCGCAAGTCAGTTCACGAGCCGTTGATGACGGGTATTATGAGTGTCGATGCGATGTTTCCGATTGGCCGCGGCCAGCGCGAGCTGATTATCGGCGACCGCCAGACTGGTAAAACCGCCATTGCCCTTGACACGATGATTAATCAAGCCCGCCAGAAAACCGGCGTAGTCAATATCTACGTAGCGGTCGGCCAAAAGCTCAGTAAAATTGCTCGCCTAGTCGAACGCTTGAAGTCCGAAGGCGTGATGGATCAGACTATCGTGGTGGCGACTAGTCCGAGCGACCCGGCTTCTCTGCTCTATCTGGCGCCATATGCTGGTACCGCTATGGGCGAATATTTCCGTGATAATAGCAAGCATGCCTTGATGATTTATGATGATCTAACCAAGCACGCAGTCGCCTACCGCCAGATGTCGCTGCTGTTGCGCCGTCCGCCAGGCCGCGAGGCGTTTCCGGGTGACGTGTTCTACTTGCATTCTCGCCTGTTGGAGCGATCGGCTAAGTTGTCGGACGAACTAGGTGCTGGCAGTTTGACTGCTCTGCCGATTATCGAGACGCAAGCTGGTGATATTTCTGCTTATATTCCGACTAATGTTATTTCCATCACCGACGGCCAGATATTTATGGAGACTGACCTGTTCTACCAAGGTATTCGCCCGGCGATTAGTGCAGGCTTGTCGGTGTCGCGCGTCGGCGGCGCGGCTCAGACCAAAGCGCTGAAGAGCGTCAGCGGCAACCTTAAACTTGGCCTCAGCCAATTTCGCGAATTGGCCAGTTTCGCACAGTTTGGCAGCGATCTCGACGCCGAGACCAAGGCGCAAATTGAACGCGGCCAGCGCCTAACTGAATTGCTCAAACAACCGCAGTATCAGCCGATGAGCGTCTGGGAGCAAGTTGTTAGCATTGTTGCGGTTAGCGAGGGCTATTTTGATGAAGTTCCAGCCGCCAAGATTAAAGACGCACAGGCCGACTTGCTGGCTCGCTTGTGGACGAACCACAAAGCTGAAATGAAAGCGCTAAACCGAGGCGATAAAAAATTTGGCGAGGACAAATCTACCTCCAAGATTGTCAAGGACGCGGCGTTAGCAGTTGCTAAAGGATTTGAGGACTAGCTAGATGTCGTCGACTCAGCAGCTTAAATCGCGTATTCGTTCGGTCAAGAACACTCGGCAAATCACCAAAGCTATGCAGATGGTGGCGGCCAGTAAGATGCGCCGCGCTCAAGAGGCGACCAAAAGTTCTCAATCCTACACAGTGGCAGCACGCGAACTGCTGGCGTATTTAGCGCAGCAAGGTGCGACCGATAATCACCGTTGGTTTGTGCAGCGGCCGGTCAAAGCGCGCCTGCTGATTGTGGTAGCGAGTGACAAGGGGTTGGCTGGCGCTTATAATGCTAATATCATCAAAACTTACCTGCACGAGCTACATCAAGACGATCAAGCTGGTATTGCTAATAAAACAATCGCTATCGGTCGCAAAATCGCTCAAGCAGCAACGCGCATCAAGGATACTGAAATCGTCGGCACCTACGAAGATTTGCCCGACCGCGTGCCAGGTGCGCAGTTTCATGCTATTCTCAACACTGCCAAAGACATGTTCGAGGCTGGTACTGTCGATGCCGTCGACGTGATTTTCACGCGTTTTGTTAGTAGTATGACGCAGAAAGCTGATATCGTTCGCTTGTTCCCCGCCGGTTTTGTGCCCGACGATGAAATTAGCGATGACATCCGCGAAGCTAAGTTTGAGCCAAGTCCTAAATATATCATAGATGATATAGCTTACCGGCTGATTAGCGCTCGTTTGTATCAAGCACTGCTTGACTCGCGTGCTAGCGAACATAGCATGCGGATGCTGGCGATGAAGAACGCCACTGATAACGCTAGCGACTTAGTAGCCGACTTGACGCTAGAAATGAATAAGGAACGCCAGAGTGCAATCACCCAAGAACTGACCGAGATTAGCGCTGGCGTGGAGGCGATGAAATGATAAAAAAAGGAGTTACTATGAGTAAAAACCAAGGAAAAATCATCCAAATCATGGGCGTGGTGGTCGATGTTGAGTTTGATGATGATTCGTTGCCAGAAATATACGAAGCGTTGACGGTCAAGCGCGGCCAGCAGACGATTACGCTCGAGGTGGCACAGCATCTTGACCAACAGACAGTACGAACGATCAGTTTGCAAAACACCGACGGATTGCGCCGCGGCCAAGTCGTCACAGCGACTGGCGCGCCGATTAGCGTACCTGTTGGCGAAGATACGCAAGGCCGTATGTTTAACGTAGTTGGCGAACCAATCGACGGCCGCGAGATTGCCAAAAGCGCCAAGCGGGCGCCGATTCACCGCCAACCGCCGGCGTTGACCGAGCAGTCCAACAAAACTGAGATCCTCGAAACCGGCATCAAAGTTATCGACTTGATTGCGCCGCTGACTAAGGGCGGTAAAGCTGGCTTGTTCGCTGGCGCTGGCGTCGGCAAGACAGTCCTTATCCAAGAGCTGATTAACAATATTGCTAAGTTTCACTCAGGCAACTCGGTTTTTGCGGGTGTTGGCGAGCGAACCCGCGAAGGTAACGACCTCTATTACGAGATGAAAGACGCGGGCGTGCTGGACAAGACTTCGCTAGTGTTTGGCCAGATGAACGAACCGCCTGGAGCTCGTTTGCGCGTGGTGTTATCGGGCTTAGCAATTGCCGAGTCCTTCCGTGATGAAGGTAAAGATGTGCTGCTATTTATCGATAATATTTTTCGCTTTACTCAAGCAGGCGCCGAAGTATCAGCGCTATTGGGACGCTTGCCGAGCGCGGTTGGTTACCAGCCAAATTTGCAGCAAGAAATGGGCGCCCTGCAAGAGCGTATCACTAGCACTAAAAAAGGCTCAATCACCTCTGTCCAGGCGGTGTATGTGCCAGCTGACGACTTGACCGACCCAGCACCAGCGACTACTTTTGCCCACCTGGATGCCACTATCGTGATGAACCGTGCCTTGACGGAAATTGGTATTTATCCGGCGGTTGACGTGTTGGATTCCAGTTCCAACTCGCTTGATCCAGAGATCGTCGGCGAGGAGCATTATGCGGTGGCTCGTGAAGTTCAGCGAGTGTTGCAACAATACAAAGAATTGCAGGATATCATCGCTATTCTCGGTATGGAGGAGTTATCAGACGATCAAAAGCAAACTGTGGCGCGGGCTCGCCGCTTGCAGCGCTTCTTGGCACAGCCGTTCCATGTCGCTGAGCAGTTCACTGGCAATCCAGGTAGCTACTTCAAACTAGAAGATACTATCAAGGACGCTAAAGACATTCTCGACGGCAAATACGACAACAAGCCAGAAAGCTGGTTCTACATGTCGCCAGTGCCGCTCAGCGAGAAGAAGGACTAAGCTCGAGATGATGCAGTTTCAACTAATCACGCTAGCTGGCGTTAAGCTCGACGAGCCAGTCTACGAGGTAATGATACCAACTACCGAAGGGCAAATCGCAGTCTTCCCGAGTCACGAACCGCTAGTGGCAGTAGCACAGCCTGGCGCGGTAGCGGTCCGCCGCCAGAAAACCGACAGCGATGACCAATTGGAATACTTTGCGATTAGCGGCGGCGTGGTTGAAATCAACCAGCAGCGCGTGCGGATTTTAGTCGACGAAGCCGAACACGGCGACGATATCGTTGAAGCCGAGACTCAGGCCGCTCTCGAGCGCGCTCTCAAAATGCGCGATGAGGCTCAGGATCAGGTTGAGCTCGAAAAGGCTCACCAGCTGGTCGATCGCCACCGCGTACGTTTGCACGTGGCTGGCTTGCGCCGCCGCCATCGCCGGCGATAATTATAGCTAATGCAAAATCATATTATTGAGCACGGTTTGTTTTGGCTGTCGTTTTTCGCTAAGTAAATGTGATCGGCGGTATTATCGCGATGGCAGCTTATAGATGGCGGCTTATATTAGTCTATCTGTATGATGTTAAGTTTAGTACACAGAATGTCATTATCGCCGCGGCGTTTGGCTGCGCATAGACGGTGTGCACCATCGCCGTATAGAGCAGCGAAAATCGACCCGTCTTTGCGCGTATATACGGTGACGCCGTGAATTGGCGGAGCAGTTTTTGCAGAAAGACGCGAATACTCGCGAATAATACTAGAGCTGCGTCTACCGTTTTTTGGAGATCTGCGACCTCTTCGCCAGTCGGAAATTTCTGGCGCAGCTACGAATAAGCCTACCGGTATGGGAACGCTATATTCAGTTGGCTCAGATTCGGGTGTTAGCGAATCTATATCGACAACTACCCGCGACGTTTTTTTGCTGCCGCCGATCCTATCGAGAGGGATAGGCTCTTTGATTGGGCTGATATTGAGCTCGTGCAAGCCTGCTACTAACTTAACTAGTCTCGGGTCGTTGATATTGACTTTCTCGGGTAGTTTATCTGCTTGAGTATTTATCTCTATGTTATTTGCGACATGCAAATCATCAACGGTGCGTTCATCTGACTCTTTGCCGGGTCTAGGGTGTAGTCTTTCTCGTACGCCTTCGAGCATATGCATTATACTTTATATTATACACCATTTATATACATATGTCAATAGCAGTCCAGTAAGCGGCAGACGTTGGCTCTAAGCTTTGTGTGCTTGCATTAGCGCAATTGCCGTCGATCCTAAGTCCGTTACTGTTTCTTTGTAGCGGCAATCCTCGCTGAGCGGGCATCGGCTGCATAGAAATTCGGGGGCAGTTTGTTTTGTTGTATCAAGGTCGGCAATTGATACTGGGATCACGCCCCTCTTTTTTAGACGTCTTTGCGTCCTTGAAGATTTTTGCTTTGCTGACACCTGCATAGGAATTATTCTTCCTGCTGGGCAAGTTGCTCTTGCGTCTGTTTTTCCTGCATAGTCAAGCTCGGCGTTGCTTTCTGTTCCCCATCCAGCTTCTTCTAATTCTGTAATAACTCTACGCTCGGCGTTTCGCCCTATTCTTTGCGCCTGTCGCCCAATCTCTGGTCTCCTTAAACTAGCCATTTTAGTATTGTAAAATAACTTTTCAATCGAGTCAACTTTTGCAATATATAATTGCCGCTGTTGGACTGTCGCGAATGCTCGGTAAGCGATCTGCAATTCTTTGCGATGTGCTATAAGAGTTGTTAGTTAATTAGAATTGATGAGCTGGCGGACTTCGTCGGTGTTTTTGGTGTTCATTAATTGTTCGCGCAGTTCCTTGGCGCCGTCGAAACCGCGGATGTAGATTTTGAAGAAGCGTTTCAGGGTTTCGAAGGGCCGGCCGAGGGTTGGCTGGTAGCGGTCAAAGAGATCGAGGTGGTAGTTGAGGAGTTTAATTAGTTCTTGTTTATGATCGACGACGGCGATTTTCGTTTCCTCGGTTGGAGCACTCTTTCTGTTTGTCTCTCGGGTACCGTCAGAAAATAATTCGGGGCCCACGTAAAGTTGCCCAAATTTTTTCTGAGGTACCACTCGAGACGCTCGAAAGCAAAACGGATCGCTAAAAACTCCCCGTCCGATCATGATGCCGTTTAGACCTGGGTGGGCTCTAAATAGTTCCTCGCCATGGACGCGGTTGCGGATGTCGCCGTTGATGGTCAGTAAAGTTTGTGGGGCGATTTCATCACGTAGTTTGATGATGTCGTCGATGAGTTCATGATGGGCTGGCACTTTACTCATCTCTTTTTTGGTACGGAGGTGGACGGTTAGGTTGGCGAGGTCTTGTTGCAACAATGTTGCAATCCAGTCATGCCACTCATCGACCCGGCTGTAGCCCAAGCGGGTTTTGACGCTGACTGGTAACCCAGCAGTTTTAGCAGCGGCGATGGCGGCGACCGCTACGTCGGGGCGGTGGATCAGTGCCGCTCCCCCGCTTTTGATGGCGGATTTGGCGGGACAACCCATGTTGATGTCGATGCCGTCAAAGCCGAGCTTGGCGCAATGGGCAGCAAATTGCTCCATATCGCCCGGCTCACCGCCCCAGATTTGGGCGACTAATGGATGTTCGTCGTCGGTTTTGATGAGCCGCCCAGCGATGGCTTTATCGCCAGCATGCACCCAGCCGGTGGCATTGGCAAACTCGGTGAAAAACACGTCGGGTGCGCCTGCCTGCTTCACGACATGGCGAAAGACGATGTCAGTGACGGCTTCCATCGGTGCCAAGATGAAAAATGGCTGCGGCAAATTGTCCCAAAATGATGTCATCTCTGTTATTTTATCACAAAAAGGAAAAACCCCTCACTCTCGCCATTGAGAATGAGGGGCGGAGGGAGAGAGGAATGGACGGGGCTCTCTCCCTCCTCCTCCTTCGATGGAGGAGCTTTACCGGCGTTTGCCGGGAAGATGAGGGGGCGGGAGCACCCCATTGTGCTCCCGGACGCGCTACGTTCCCCAGTGTAGCCGTCTATGCATCCGCTCCCGCAGCGCGATGCATACCCCGGCGGGTGTGGCGGGATTTGAACCCGCAAGGCCATTAGTTTTGGAGACCCGGCCTACCGGTTGCACACCCTACGATTCTTTTCTGGCTGGGGAATCTCATAGACCCAGGGGCGGACGGACGCCCTGTTGCCGGCTTGAGTGCCAGCGATTCTCGAGGTGCACGCCCCGAGCCGTCGTTTTAGCGGGCAAATTTACCACCCGCGCCCTCTGCACCTGGGGCAATTTCCGTCACCCTGACAAGTGCCGCAGACGAGTTGGGAAAAGATATCCCAGACTCGTCCGGTCCCGTTACAACCAGGGCAACTTCCGCTGCCCTGGCATCTCGTGCATTTGGCGATGATTTTCACCCCCTTTCCGCCCCAGTTTGAGGCAAAAAAAGAGCGAACTTTCTCTTTTGGTAACGCTTCCGTGCAGGAGCGCCACCTAGATCCGGCTTTTCACCGAATCAAAAGTTCGCCCCATTGGACAAAAGCTAATATATATATATCAATAATAGAAAACAATGTCAAGAAAATTTGTCAAGATTGTGGTATAAAACTATTAACTTGGCAGAAATTAAGCTTATTCATCGCCTGTTTTTGGCTGTTTGCAAGCCGGATATTTGCCCGCTAGCAAGTCTTCTTCGAACTGTAAAACTCCCCGGTAATTCGCCTCGTAATGGCTGGTGTCTGGCAATTCTAAGGAGGTGATACAGCGCCAAACGGCGGCAATTAAGCGTTGGAAGTCGGCGAGCTCGTCGTTGGAGAAGCGGTCGTCGAGTGCTACGATGTCGCCTGTCGACTGGTCTGGCTCGACGAATTGCAGCCGGGCGCCGGCGAATTTGTAGCGGGCGTAGTCGCGCGAATTAGCGCAGAGCAGCTCGTAGAACATCAGCTGCTGGCGGTATTTGTGGAGCTTGATTTTTTCATAGTCTGATTTGCCGGTCCAGGAAGTTGATGGTTTGCCGGTTTTGTAATCGGTGACGGTGATGGTTTGATTGTCGATATCAACTAGGTCGAGCGAGCCAGTCAGGCGGGCTTGGCCGAGAACGACGCCCTGCCCGGCAAAACTAAGCTCGGGTTTTTGCGATGGTGTGAAAGTACCGTATTTGGCGCCCAGAAAGGCTTCGAGCGCTTCGATGCCGCGCTTGCTATAGAGTGCTAAATCATTGTCGCTCAGCTCTTGTTGCTGCAGCAGACGGATGAACTCGCCAGTGATGTCTTCGATTGGTTTGCGAGTGCCGCTGGCCGCCAAATGGCTGTGCGCGTGCTGTAGAACGGCGTGAATCAGAGTGCCGTAAATGGCATTAGCGCTTTTGGCTTGCGGGAAGCGCAGCAAATTATTTAGCAAAAAGTTCTGCGGCCCGCCGCGCGTAACGTCGATAAAGTTATTGAGATGCGTGACAGACAATTTGTAATTTTCGAGAGTTGGCGCCAGCAGCTCTTTCATGGTGCGGCTAATCGGCGCGGTTAGGCGGTCGTGCCAGACGATTTCGCTTTGCTCGGCGAGCGCGGCGGTGCTATTCGGCTGGCGGTCGATTTCTTGCAAATTGGTGCCAGCCAGAAAACTAGCTTTGAGTGTGTCTTTGGCGGTGTCGTCGCTGTGGGCGTAGCTCAGGTAAAGCTGGCGTTTGGCGCGGGTCATGGCCACGAAGTACAAGCGGATGCGCTCGTCATAGCTGTCGGCGTTTGGCGAGATAGCTAAGTTCTCTGGGTAACTAATCAAGCGGCTGCGGCTGCGCACGCGTTCACCCCACATCGAGTCGATTGAGTTGATGACGTAAACGGTGTCGAACTCTAGGCCTTTGGATTTGTGAGCGCTCATCAGGTTGACGGCATGCTGAGCGGCCTCGCTGGCGCGCCGAATGCTAACGACGGGGATATTAAGCTGGCGGTAGGTGTCGATTAGCGTCAAGAAGTCGCTGGCTAGCAGTGTGCCGTCTGGCGCACCCTCGCGCAATTTACTGCGCAAGGTTTGCAGCGCTTCCAGGGCAGTTAGGTAAGTGTCGGGTGAGCTGCCAAGAATATCGCTGTTAAAATAGTATTGGTAGAACGGCGAGGCGAAGCTGGCGTGGTGCGGCTTGGCTGGCTTGCGCGCGGCGTCGCTATCATTATTATCGTCGTCGGTGTCGTCGTTGGCCGTGTAGTTTTGCGGTACGCCGATGAGCGTATCTAGAAAAGTCTCGAGCGGCTCGGTCAGGCTAGCCTTGGCGCGGTCGAGCAGCCACTTGGCTAGCGGTTGAAAAGTCGGCGACGCCAGCATCGCTTCAAGCCAGTTGGTGCGGTTGCGGTAGGCTTGCAAACTTAGCCGCCAAATGGCCTCGCTGTCAAAGTCGAACATTGGTTGAGCTATCAGTTCAGGTAGTAGGCTGTTGGCTTCGTCATGCTCCCCTGCTGCGATGTCAACGCAGATACGGGCCATTAGCTCTAGCAGCTGGATGCGCTCGTCGTCGAGAACATTATCGCGGCGCTCGTAATTAACAGCAATGCCAGCGCGGTTTAGATATGGCAGTAGCGCAATCAAATCGCTGTGGCGCCGGGCAATGACGGCAATTTCTGATGGTTTTATACCTTTTGTGATATTTTCTTGGATTGATTCGGCGATCCAAGCGAACTCTTCTTGGCGGCTCGGCAGCGCGGATAGTGTAACTTGGCTGTTAGCGTCGTTAGTGTGCGCCTGTAATTGCTTATTTATATCCATAGAGGTTTCTAGGCGGCCGCTCGCCTGAACGATAATTTCACGGGCGCGGTTAAGGATCTCTTGCGACGAGCGGTAGTTGTCGGTCAAAACGACGCTAGCGTGATCTGGGTAGCGCTTGCGGAAACGATGGATGTTGCCGACATCGGCGCCTTGAAAACTGTAGATTGCCTGATCATCGTCGCCTACCGCCATGATGTTTGGCGCATCGCCGTGCGGCGTGTCTGTCAGGTTGAAGAGAATACGCAGCTGTGCTAGGTTGGTGTCTTGAAATTCGTCGACCATGATGTATTGGTAGCGTTCTTGCAGATTGAAGCGCAGGTCTGGATACTGCTCAATCGCTTGCACGACATTGAGAATCATGTCGTCGTAGTCGAATAGCTCGGCTTGGCGCATTTCGGCGAGATAACGGTCGTAAATTGGCGCGACAGCGCGTAATTTTGCGTGGCGTTTGCGATCTTTGAAGACGAACTCGCCGCGAGCGTCCTTTTCGAGCCAAGTGTTGCGCCAGGCGGTGATCGGCGTTGTCTTGCCGCTGGCGACTGCTTCGTCGAAGGCGCGCGCCATACTTAATGCCAAAGCGTCAGCTAGCGGCGCAATAGCTGGCGGCAATTGCGGCGCTGGCAATTCGGCGATTTTGTTGGCGATTGGCGGCAGTAAGGCGATAGTGGTTTTGCTGATGCGATTAGCAAAAATAGCTGCGAGCTCTGGCTCAACAGCGTCAAGTAGTTTTTCGTTATTGTCAATGATTTGCAGCAGCTCGCTGCTAGACAGGCCGGCCTGCTTTAGCTCGCTTATTACTTGCGCCGTGTCGCGCAGATGCGTGAAATCGCCGTTCATTTTGCTGGCTAGCGGATTATTGTAGTCGAGCTCCTCGAAAATATCAGTTAGAATCGAGTAAGTCGCCACTTCGTCGGCTGGCGAAAAATCAGCGCCACGATAGAAATATTCGCTATGATGATTGATTATTTCGGTGCCGAAACTGTGAAAAGTTTGAATCGCCACCTTGTAGGCGTCAGCGCCGATAATCGACGCTAGACGCGCCCGCATGGTGTTAGCGCCGCTATCGGTAAAAGTCAGGCAGAGAATATTTTCGGGCAGCGTGTCGGTGGCGCGCAGAATATTGGCAGCGCGCATGCTGAGTAGCTCGGTCTTGCCAGTACCCGGGCCAGCGACGACTAGCAGCGGCCCGTCGATAGTATCAACGGCCTCTTTTTGAGCAGAATTAAGCTTATTGTAGCGAGTTTTGAACTTTTCCATCTATTTTATTGTAGCGCAAAAGCTCGGTAAATGCCCTAATGTTTTATGGTATAATTTGATTGTGAATAATGATTTCTTTGACGATGCTGCAATCGAGCAAATAGCCAAAGACCGCTTTGGCGTGTCCTTAGAGGTGAGTACGGTGGTGGCGCGGCGGATTGATTGCGGACAAGCTGCTTTGGCAACTTTTTTTCTCTCGGCCAAGAAGCAGTTATATTGCTACATCGAAGGCTCGTCGCAGCTGACGCTGGGCGATATTCGCAAGATGGCGGTGCGTATGGGTGTGCGGCCCGAGATATTTTTTCCGCCGAAAGGCCAGCCGCAATATTTCGAGGAAATTGCGCGCGATATGTTCGTCAAGGTTTATCCAGGCCGGCGCGATATCAGCCAGGACGACCTGCGTTTCTATCGAACTCTGGTGCCGTATTGTCCGGCGCTTTTCTTGGTCGAGGAAGTCAAAAATGGCACCATTTATTGTGCTGATCATGATGCAAGCTCTGGCTGGCGGCCGGCGGCGAAGTTTGTTTATCGGAGGCTCCGAACGAGTTAAATGCGGGATTATTTAGATATTATTCGCCGTAATTTGATGTCGCCAATTGTCATTGCGATTTTTTTGTTGGCGCTAGCGCTATTGTACGCTGGCGAGCGGCGCGATGCTTGGTTTATATCAGTAGTGATTGCTGTCAATACAATAATCGGTGTTGTTCAGGAAGCTCGCGCCAAGTATGCTCTCAAACAGCTGGAGTTAATGAGCGCGCCGCGAGCACGATTAGTCCGCGGCGATGAAGTTGCAGAAGTGATGTACGATGCCTTGCAGGTTGGAGACGAGATTCTGCTCGAGGCTGGCGATGAACTGCCAGCGGACGGCGTAGTTCTATCAGCTCGCGGATTAGAGGTCAACGAGAGCATGCTGACTGGCGAATCAGTCTCAATTGATAAGAAGAAACATGATGAAGTCTACGCGGCAACCACGGTGATAGCGGGCAGCGCGCGAGTGCGAGTGACAGCAGTCGGCGATGCTACCAAGGCGGGTGCAATCAGTGCTACGCTCAAGCAATATACGCCGCGCTTGACGCCGCTACAGCAAGCAATTCAGAACGCGATTACTTTCTTGACATATTGCGCGATTGTGTTGTCGCTTCTGGTTTTCGCGCGCTACCGTATTGCTGGCTTCGAGTCGGTGCGAATTCTCAAAACGATTATCACCAGTGCTATCACCATCGTGCCGGAGGGATTGTTGCTGGCCAGTTCGCTACTGCTGGCGTTTGGCTCGCTAAAATTGGCCCAGGCCAAGGTTCTGCCGCAAAAGTTGTCGGCGATTGAGGCGATGGCACTACTTAATATATTATGTACTGACAAAACGGGCACGCTGACCAGCGACGAGATTACTTTGGAGCGCGTCGAACCCTTTGGCAGTGGTAATGAGCCAGTCAAGCAGTTGGCGGCGATGGTAGCGCACGAGACCAGCGGCGGCAACGCTACCGGACAAGCAATTATCACTGCGCTTGATTTACCTTATGAATATACCGTAGATGATATATTAGCGTTTTCTTCGGCGCGTAAATTTGCTGGCGTTAGAGCGCGAGTCGACGGCCGAGTTCGGACACTTATCATGGGTGCGCCGGAATATGTGGCGCGGATGGCGCCGCTATCGACAGCCGAACAACAACAGATTGAGAAGTGGACAGACGATGGCCTGCGCGTATTGTTGCTGGCGGAGTTTGATGATAATAACATACCATTGAAATCTTTAGAGTCGGGCAGCGGCCGGCCGTTGGCGGTAATTTTGCTGCGTAATTTGCTGCGCGATGGCGTCGTCGATACGGTTGCGTTTTTGCAGCGCCAGGGCGTAAACATTCGCGTTATCAGCGGCGATAATCCGCGGACGGTTCAGTATGTGGCGCGCTCTGCTGGAATTAACAATCCTGACACGGCAATTACTGGCGCCGAGCTGGCAGAGCTTGACGAGCCAGCATTTGCTACAGCTGCCGATCAGCATACGATTTTTGCGCGAGTGTTACCAGAACAAAAGGAGCGTCTAATCACCCACTTCTCACAGCAAAACCATCAATTTACTGGCATGGTTGGCGATGGTGTCAATGACGCTCTAGCGCTCAAGAAAGCCGACCTTGGCGTAGCTATGTATGCCGGGGCGCCAGCTAGCCGGCGGGTAGCGGATATTATTTTGCTTAATAATTCGTTTAATTCATTGCCGCTGGGTATGCGTTTGGGGAATCAAATTATGCAAGCGATCGAGGTAATAGCGACGCTGTTCTTCCACAAAATTATTTACGGTTTGGTGCTGCTGGCGGTAACGCTAGTGCTGGGTGTGATACACCCGTATGCGCCGCGCCACATTACTTTTTTGAATATTTTCTTGGTGACGATGCCGACGATTATGTGGACGCTCTTCCCGCCGCGGTCGCATCATCGAATTAACCCGCACAATTTTTGGCGCGATACGCTGGGCGCGGTGACGCCAATTGCGCTGGTATCGGGTGCGGCGGTATCGATAACGTACTTGATGCTGCGCGCTATGCAGCCGCACGACCAGGATACGGTATCGACGATGACGGTGCTAGTAGCAACGTTTTTTGGCGTATATTTGGTATTTTTGGTGGGGCCGATGTTGGGCGTGGTGCTGGATCGGCGCGCCAAGACAGCGCGAATGCTGTATATAGCGGCAGCGTTGCTGGTAGCGTCGACTAGCTTTGCTGTACCGCTGTTACGCCGATTCTTTGACTTCACGATACCGACTTTAGCAATGATTGGTCCGGTGGCTGGCGTGGTGGTAATTGCCGCCCTGTTGCAATGGCATCTGGCCCGCCGCGCTGGTAAAATCTATCAGAACAGATAGGGTTGTAATAAATAAAAACGCCCCTTCGTGTAGGGAGCGTTTTTATTGTTGCTGCTGAGAGAATTTGGTTTAGTAAACCTTCAGCAATACTTCGCCGCCAAGCTTATTCTTGACAGCTTCAGCGCCAGTCATGACGCCCTTGCTAGTGCTAACTAGGACGATGCCGCGGCCTTGCTTGACCTTTGGAATGTCGGCGCTAGAAACGTAGATGCGGCGGCCTGGTTTAGAGACGCGCGCTAGCTCGGTAAAAGCTGCGTTCTCGCCATTGTTATTGATTGTGATGACGAGCGTACCGCGAGGCTTGCCGTCCTCGAGCTTGACATCGGCCAAGTAGTGATTCTTGACCAATTGCTCGGCGACGATTTTCTTGAGCTTGCTAGTAGGTACGCGCACTTCAGTTTTACCGACTAGTGCGGCATTGCGGATGCGGGTCAGGAGATCCGCGATTGGGTCAGTAGATTGTAAACTCATATCTTTTTCTCCTTTCCTTTACCAACTACTCTTTGTGACGCCTGGGATATTACCTTTGCTGGCTTCTTCGCGGAAGCGAATGCGGCTCATGCCGAAGCGGCGCATATAGCCGCGCGGACGGCCATCAGACATATCGCGAAATTTGCGCCGAGTTGGGCTAGAGTTGCGCGGTAATTTCTGTAAAGCATCAGGGTCGGTAGCTTTTAGAGCGGCGCGTTTAGCGGCAAACTTCTTGATCAGTTTCAAGCGTTTTTTGTCGCGGGCGATCATAGATTTTTTCGCCATTATTTGTCCTCCTTTTCAAATGGTAGGCCAAATTTCTCGAGCAATGCGCGCGAATTTTCCTTGCTACCGTTTTTGATTACGAACGTTACTTGCAGGCCGTGTACTAGCTGAGTTTCTTCAAATGTCAACTCTGGAAAGATTGACTGGTCGGTGATACCGAGGTTGTAGTTGCCGCTTTTGTCAAATTTGCTGCCGACGCCGTGAAAGTCGCGAACACGCGGCAAGCTAACGTTGACTAAACGGTCGAGAAACTCGTACATGCGAACACCGCGCAAAGTTACCATCACGCCGATTGGTGAGCCCATGCCTTTGCGAATCTTGAACGTAGCAATTGACTTTTTGGCTAGGCGTTCGACTGGCGCTTGACCGGTGATACGCGTTAAGGTATTTTTGACGGCGGCAAGCATGCGCTTGTCGTCTTTACTTTTGCCGGTACCGACACTCACGACGATTTTCTCGAGGCTAGGAACCTGGTTCACATTGTCGAGATTCAATTCGGCCTGTAGTTCCTTGAGATACGTTTCGTTGTACAAGGCTTTCAGGCGAGGAGTGTAAACGGCTGATTGTTTAGCTTCTGCCATTATTTAATCTCCTTATTATTAAGTTGGCGGGCGACGCGAACTTTAGCGCCGTCTTTGGTTGAGTAGCCAACACGGCTAGTTTGAGCAGATTTTTCGTCGACGACGAGCGCCAGTTTACTTAAGTCAACCGGTACTTGAATATCCTTTTTACCGCCGCGCGGATTGAGCTGGCTAGGCTTGATGTGGCGAGTCTTGACGCCGACGCCTTCAACTAGCGCTGCATTTTGCTGCGGCAAGACGGCTAATACTTTACCAGTGGTGCCTTTGTTGGCGCCAGCGATAATTTTGACAATATCGTCTTTGTGAATACGCTGAGTCATTAGAGTACCTCCGGAGCCAGGCTGACGATCTTCATGTAGCCCATGTCGCGTAGTTCGCGCGGCACTGGGCCGAAGACGCGGGTGGCCTTTGGCTGCTTGTCATCGTTGATAATCACCACGGCGTTGTCATCAAAGCAAATGGTTGAGCCGTCTTTGCGGTGGATTTGGTCGCGGGTGCGAACTACCACAGCCTTGACGACAGACTTCTTCTTGACGTTGCCGGTTGGGCTGGCGTCCTTGACTGAACAGACGATCACGTCACCAACGCGAGCATAGCGGCGGCGGGTACCACCGAGAACGCGGATGCACAATACTTCTTTGGCACCGCTGTTATCAGCGACTTTGAGGCGGGATTCTTGCTGAATCATTATTTTTCCTCCTCGGTGTCGTGATCGTAGTCGACTTTATCGTTGACTTCGCTATTAACGT
Source organism: uncultured Candidatus Saccharibacteria bacterium (assembly GCA_963528515.1). GTDB lineage: Bacteria > Patescibacteriota > Saccharimonadia > Saccharimonadales > Saccharimonadaceae > Saccharimonas. The sequence continues at coordinate 405,925 of CAURUO010000001.1, read as the reverse complement.
CGCTTTTGAGTTCGACTGAGCCTACTGAGCGCTTGACGATTTCGTCGAGCTGGAAGCTCTTGCGGCGGCTAATCGGACGAGTCTCGATGATACGTACCGTATCGCCCTTGCGAGCGTCATTCTTCTCGTCGTGCGCAGCGTATTTACGAGTCACAGTATATTGCTTCTTGTAAATCGGGTGCGTTTCGCGAGATGTCACGGTAACGGTAATCGTCTTGTCAGCGGCGTCTGACGTCACGACGCCTGTCAATGTCTTTGCCATTACTTTTTCTCCTGTTCTGCTGCTAACTCTTGCGCACGGATCGCGGTGAGTAGACGCGCGATTTCTTTGCGAATTTGGCCGAGGGCACGCGGATTGACGAGCTCGCCGGCTTTGTGGCTGCGGCGGCTATCGAGCAATTCTTGGCGCTTGGCGGCGAGCTTATCGCGCAGTTCGTCGATTAACTTGACGACACTGGCGGTCTTAGCGGTTTTCTTGGTTTCGGCCATTATGCTTCCTCCTTCTTAACAAATCGGACGCGGACTGGCAATTTGTGGCCGGCGAGGCGCATAGCTTCACGAGCGATTTCTTCGCTAACGCCTTTCATCTCGAACATAACTGTGCCAGTTTTGACCTTGGCGACGTAGTATTCAGGGTTGCCTTTACCGCCGCCCATTTTCAAGCCTAAAGCTTTTTTGGTGACTGGCGTGTGCGGGAAAATGCGAATCCAAATCTTACCGCCGCGCTTGATGTAGCGAGTCATCGCCTGGCGGGCCGCCTCGATCTGGCGGCTGGTAATACGCTCGTTGTCGAGACTTTGTAGACCATAATCGCCAAACGCGACATAGTTGCAGCGCGTAGCGTTACCGCGGTTTTTGCCGATACGGACTTTGCGGTGAGCAACTTTTTTTGGTAATAACATTACTTCAAGCTCCTTTCACCTTTGTAAATCCATACTTTGACACCAACGATACCAGTACCGTTCGGGCCTTGAGCGCGAGCGACGTGAAAATCAACGTCGGCGCGCAGCGTATGCAGTGGTACTGAACCTTCGATGAACTTTTCGCGGCGGCTCATCTCGGCACCGTTAAGCCGTCCTGCGACTTCGATACGGATACCTTTGGCGCCAGCGTTGCGGCTGCTTTGAATCGCCATCTTGACAGCACGTCGGAAGTTGGCGCGGCGTTCTAGCTGATGCGCGATGTTTTCGGCGACGAGCTTGGCGTTTAATTCTGGCCGGCGTACCTCTTCGACATTGATACGAATCGGCAAGCTGACGATTTTTTCGATTTCCTTCTTGAGCTCGGCGATACCGGCACCGCCACGGCCGATCACTACACCAGCTTTGGCGGTGTAAATGGTGATAGTAACAAGATTAGCACTACGCTCGATTTCGACTTTAGCGATTGTCGGGCGCGATGAGAATTTTTTCTCGATCAAGTCGCGGATCTTGCCGTCTTCGGCTAGCCAAACCGCAAAGTCTTTCTTGCTGGCGAACCAGCGCGAGTTCCAAGCTTTGCTGGTCTGGAGGCGGAAGCTCAACGGGTTAACTTTCTGTCCCATTTATTTCTTCTCCTCTTTTTCTGCTGGCTTAACAGCTTTTGCTTCAGTCTTCTTGGCAGGTTTCTTGATAACTTTCTCGACGCCCGAGACCTCGACCAGAATGTGGCTCGATTTTTTCTCGAACGGCAAGGCGCGTCCGCGCGAAGCTGGCTTGTAGCGGCGCATACGCGAACCAGCGGTAACGCTAAGAGTGGTAATCTCTAAGCTTTTAGCGTCTAAGCCGTGATTCTCGACAGCGTTAGCAGCAGCGCTTTTGATGGCTTTCTTGACAGCCAGAGCGGCGCGCTTCGGCGTGTGGTCAAGGATAACTTCGGCGTCAGCAACACTGCGGCCGCGCACCAAGGCGGCGACTAGACTGACTTTGCGCGGTGCCTGGTCAACGCCTTTGATCATCGCGCGAACTGTGTGAATAGTTGCTTCGGCCATTATTTCTTATCCTTTCCACCGTGCTTACGGAACTTGCGGGTCGGACTAAACTCGCCTAGTTTATGACCAACCATGTTTTCAGTAATAAGCACCGGTACGTGTACGCGACCGTTGTGCACTGCAAAAGTGAACCCTACCATCTCTGGCGTGATCGTGCTACTGCGTGCCCAGGTCTTTACCACGGTGCGGTCGCCAACTTTCAGCGCTGCCACTTTTTTGGCAAGCTTCGCGTCGACGAATGGGCCTTTTTTGAGTGAACGACTCATAATTACCTCTTCCTCTTAGCTTCGTGACGACTGCGGACAATCATCTTATTAGTTGATTTGCGGCGGCGGGTCTTGAAGCCAATTGCTGGCTTACCCCACGGCGTCTTCGGGATGCGGCCAGGGCCCGTCTTGCCTTCACCACCACCCATTGGGTGATCGGCTGGGTTCATGGCTTTACCATGGACGCTTGGGCGCCAACCCATGCGGCGGCGGCGGCCAGCCGAGCCGAGCTTGACATTCTGGTGCTGAACATTACCGACTACGCCGAGGCTAGCTTCGCATTCCAAGCGGAACCTGCGAACTTCGCCTGATGGCATACGCACCATAGCATAGTTGCCTTCTTTGGCCATCAATTGAGCCTTAGTGCCAGCCGAGCGAACCATTTGGGCGCCGCGGCCTGGATTAATCTCGATAGCGTAAATCTGCGTACCAACTGGAATACTAGCTAGCGGCATGCGGTTGCTAGCCTCGACAGGAGCATCAGCACCAGTTTTGATGACTGCGCCTTTAGTCATGGCGGTATCTGCTAGAATGTAGTGGTACAAGCCGTGCTGATCTTTGACGCGGGCGATACGAGCGCTGCGACCTGGGTCATACTCGATTTCTTCGACAGTCAAAGTCATATTGGCTGGCATAGCATGATTAACTAAACGATAATGCCGCTTCACACCGCCACCGCGATGGCGCACGGTGATTTTGCCGGTATTGTTGCGGCCAGCTTTTTGCTTGCCAGCTTTAACCAAGCTTTTCAACGGTTTACGAGTAGTTACCTCGCTGAGATCCTGCGAAGTCATACCGCGACGGGCAGGAGTGGTTGGATTGTATTGCTTGACAGCCATTACTTCTTGTCCTCCTTGACTTCTTCTTGCTCGAAGACTTTGATTTTACCTTCGCTTAGGCGAACGTAAGCCTTTTTGCTGTCCTGGCGATGAGTAGTGCCAGGGTAGCGGTTTTTGCCGCGCGAGAAGCGAACGGCTTTGCCGCTTTGAACGAGCGTCGTTACTTTGGCAACTTTGACGCCTTCGAATTGTGCTTCGACGGCCGCCTTGATTTCGTTTTTGTTAGCGCTCATCGGCACATCGAAAATGTAAGTATTTTCGTTGGTGACTAGCCGGTAAGCTTTCTCGCTAACGCGTGGAGTAACTAACACGAGCTTCATTACTTCGCCTCCTTTGCTAGCCACGCCTCGACTGCCTTGACAGCGGCTGGCGTGATAACGATTTTGTCGGCGTTCAAAATGTAGTAAACGCTGAGGTATTGCGCGCGCACCAAGAGGGCGTTGGCTAAGTTATTTGTAGCGCGCATCAGCTCTGGGGTTTTTTCGTCGACGACGAGTAGAACACGGTCTTTCTCGCTGCATTTTTTGTCGAGCAAAAACTTCGCGACTTCAGCCGTTTTGCCGGTAGTTTTGATATCGCTGACCAAGATTTTCTTGTCCTGGTTGGCGAGTGTCAAAGCCTGGCGCAAGGCGACGTGCTTGCTAGTCTTGGATAGCTTTTTGCTGTAGTTTTCGTTGCCGCGCGGCCCGAAAACGATACCACCGTGGCGCCAGATTGGGTTGCGGGTCGAGCCAAAACGTGCTCGGCCGGTTCCTTTTTGTTTCCACGGTTTCTTGCCGCCGCCGCGAACTTCGCCGCGGGTTTTGGTGGTAGCGCTTGCCTGGCGGCTGTTGGCCAAAAACGCGTCGTACGCAAGTTTTAGCAGCTCGTGGTTTGGTACGTCAACCTCAAACACACTCTTTGGCAAGGCTGCTTTTGCTGGCTTGGTTGATTCAGCCATTACTTAGCACCTCCTAGTTTGATTAAGCCCTTCTTAGGACCTGGCACTGCGCCCTTGACACCAATCAAGTTGTCCTCAACCGAGATATAAGCGACCTTCAGGTTCTTGACAGTGACCTGTTCGGCGCCCATGTGTCCGGCCATGCGCTTGCCTTTGAATATTTTTTGCGGGTACATGCTGCCGATTGAACCGACTTTACGAGTGTTACCCTTGCCGCCGTGGGTTTTGCGGTGGCGTTTGAAGTTGTGCCGCTTGATAGTGCCAGCCCAACCTTTACCCTTGCTGATGCCTGTAGCATCAATAATGTCGCCGAGCTCGAACTCCGAGACGTTCCATGTGTCGCCGACCTTGACTTCGCCAAGTTCGTCAACGCGAATTTCCCCGATTTTTTTCGGGGTCACACCGGCTGGTTTGACATGTCCAGCCACGGCCTTGCTCAGGTTCTTACCCGTACCATATGCCACCTGGACTGCGTTGTAGCCGTCGGTTTCGACAGACTTGACCTGAGTCACAGTCATCGGGCCGGCTTGGATCAGTGTCACCGGAATAGTGGTGCCGTCCTCGCCAATGATTTGGGTCATACCAATTTTGGTACCGAAAAGTGCTTTCATTGCCCTCTTGCTCCCATTTAAAAGCCTCGGCGGCTGGTAGTATCCGTTGCCCGGACTTGCCAATTCGCGCGAGTCTCTATAGTTAATATTACGCGTAATAGAATTACATCTACTATTATAGCACGTCTAGCTACAACTCGTCAATATCACGCAGCCTTATTTATCAAAGTATTCTGGCAAGACCTTGCCCGCTAAAGTTGCCGCTAACAGCACTGCGAAACCGCACATAATCGACGGAATACCAGAAATCGTCGACGGATCTACGATATTAACAAACGTTGTCGGCACCATAAACAAGATATAGCCAATCATTAGCGAACACAGAGATCGGCGAATATTTTTTACAGCAGCTTTACTCTGGATGTAAGCGTATACAATAGCAATAATCAACAAACCATAGTAGTATCCCGCATAAATCGGATAAAATTCATCGCGATTCTCAAAGATTACGTAATTGCCTAAGCAGGCGCCAGCTTTTACGCCGTCAGCTTCCAATAAGAAATAACCGACGAATAGTGCTGCCAAAATATAACCTAGAACCGGAATCCAGCGCCTTTTGTCGCCAGAAAGTTGATAAATCAAATGAATACCCAGAGGCGGCAGCATAGTAATCGCCACATAGCCGAGCTTCGCCCAGCCTAGGCTATCAAGAAAAATCGTACCTTCGCAAACATTATACTCAGCCCACTGAAACAGTGCCAGACATATCAGCAGCGCCATAGCAATCCTCGTCACAGCGTTTAGTTTATAACGCCAAAACGTATATAGCGCCAAAACAAGCTCAATCGCTAGCGTTGCCAGCATCACTGGCGGCGAAAAGCAGTAAAGCTTCGGCTTCTTTAGCTTATTCATACGATGAATTATACACCATTACGGTCTAACCGTTGTCGCCAGCAGTAAACCATTCGCCAAATTTCTGCCAATGCTGAAAATGAGAAGGGTTAATCTTCGCACCGTCATGACGGAGTGCAAACTCTTCAGCAATTGTTAACCCACCGCTATCCTCAATTGATACAACCTGATTCATTGACGTTCCTTCGCCGCGCGGCTCGTTTATAAACACGCCAGTTTGATCAGATATAAACAGCTTTAATTGCTCGCCATCAAAATACGCCACGACGTCGTGCAATATAATTCTCCGATCATTTTTATCTTTCATCAAATCCAAAAAATCTTCAGCCGTAAACTAGCCAACAACATCTTTCATATAACCGCCCGGAAAGCCGCCAAGTACTGGAATTTCCCAGCTGCTATCATTAACAACAACCGGCTGGCCTGCTTTTTCGTACGCCGACTTAACTTTTGCTTCGGTAATTTTCAGCGGATCATGATGCTGGATTTCATCAATATCAAGTTGTAGCGGATCGACAAAAATCCCATAATCTTTCAGAACCGACTTGGCTTCTTCGAGTTTGTGCGGATTGCTGGTGATAAAAGTAACCGTCTTCATCGCACTTACACCTTAATTTCAGAGTTTATTTTCTGAAATCGCGGCACAGATTTCTCGTCCAGCACTACTGTTTCCGTAAACATACTAGCAGGGCGGGCGAATAATTCATATTCATTCTCATAGAGAGGCCGGTAAATCACCAGGAGCTCTTCCGTCTCAGTTTCTAAGGCTAGGCCGATCACCTCGTATAGTTTGCCTGATTTGCTATGCTTGTACGTACCCTTGCTGATTTTCGCGTAACGGCTTCGTTCTTTGCTGCCCGCCGTTTCTTCGCGATACTTCCCCGGCTGAGCGCGGAAGATTTCCACCCATTTACTATCATCTGCCAAGTCATGATATTTGATATAATGTCGTTTGTCAAAGCCGCCTTTATCCTGCTTTTTACGCGCCATTTCCTCTTGGACTTGTTTTATAGAAAAACCAAAATCCTGGCGCAGCGCGTCAACGACTTCTTGCAGATCAGCCAACTCTTTGAGCGATTCATCACGCTGATTATCGTCCAGCGGAATTTCGTCCGCCTCCTCGTGAACCTTGCGGAGCAACTCGCGGCGAAACTCTTGTTTGTCTAATATGCGGTACTCCGTATGTAAAACTTCTTCGTCGTCCAGACACTTTTTCACGACTTTATCGCGAACTAGTTTTTGTAAATAAAATCGAATCATTTTAAATTAAGGTCTTAATGCTGTCTTTGTAGATTGATGTATTAGATTTTAAGTAATATTTAGCGTTCTATGCAACCGCTTTTTAGCGCGGCAAAACAACGCCCGTATCTTTCGCTATCTTTAACAATTCTTCGTTAATGACTAGCAGCTTTTCTTTTGACGACATCTTGGCGAAGCTAGCGCTCATCAAAGTTTTATTCGGCTTGCTATAAATAACATCGTATATTTCCTTGATGTCGTTAGTAAGCGCTTGCAGCTCGCCTTCAACCCGCTCAAGCCGACCCTTGACCTCGCGCATGTCGCTTTTCAAGCTAAATACATCTTCTTTCAGCACAGATACATCCTCTTTCAGCCCGGTGACATCCTCTTTCAGCCCAGATACATCTTCTTTCAGCCCAGATACATCTTCTTTCAGTTCGGAGACATCTCTCTTTAATTCCGATATATCTGCTTCAACTGCGTCAAATCGCGGTAGTACAATTGTCTCCAACGCTCCGTTAACGCCTTCAACAATTGCTTCTTTAATCCATTGCTTGTCGTCATTAGTTAGTGCCATGCGCCCTCCTGAATTCCATTATACCATGCCGTATTCATGTACAGATGAAGCGCTAAAAATTTGGAGTTATTTAAGTACAAACTTTTATCAACTATCAAAGCAAGATTCCCGCTGGCAAGAAATATGACACAATAGCTACGACCAGCAAAATAGCGTACCATATGCGCCGGTTACCTGGGCGCTTCTCCCAGAGATAAACGGCCAGCGATCCGCCAATTAGCCCCAGCGGAAAGGCTGATAGTGCTAAGCTGCCGATACTTAGCGGCACTTTGAATTTTAGCCATAATGTGCCAGCAATCGTTACCGTGACTAGTTTCAATAAATAGACGCCGTCAGGCTCGAACTTTTCGTTGCCGCGCCGGCTAAATACACGGTTACGGGCGTATGTGCGTTGTTTGTGCTGCCGTGAAACCATAACTCAAGTATATCATAAGCGTTATACTTCCCTGTTTTTCGCGACTCTCTAGCCGCTATTCTGGACCATTGTTGCTCTCATAGAAAAAGAAAAGACTCTCTCAGTGCCCGTAGAGTCTTTTCTTGCGCAAAGAGCGAGATGCTGTTTACATTTTAATTTCGGCGTCAACGCCAGCTGGCAATGATAGATTTTGCAAGTTCTCGATGGTTTTTGGCGTAGCGTTAGAAATATCAATCAAGCGCTTGTGTACGCGCATTTCGAATGTCTCGCCGCCCATTTTGTAGACGTGCGGGCTTTTCGTTACCGTATAAGTGCTGCGGCGAGTTGGCAGCGGCACTGGTCCGGCGACTGTCGCGCCAGTACGAACAGCGGTGTCGACGATTCGCTTAGCAGATTCATCAATAACTGTGTGGTCATACGCCTTGAGGCGGATGCGGATGGTGAGACCTTTATCTTCGGCCATTTTGTTACTCCTTTTACCTCGTAACCTCTGCTCGAATCGGTTTCGTTAGCGTCTGGCAGAGTTCTCGAGGCGGTTAATTAATACGAACATTACTATAGCAATAATTAGCGTGAATTGCAAGAACTGGGTGGGTGATAAGACGTGTTAAGGTTTAATCTTGTCGGTGACCGCTGGTTGCAGACAATAAAAGCACCCCCGATAGTCCGGAGGTGCTTTCGGCAGTAACTTACAGAGTGTAAATTACTTGATGATGTTGGTCACCACGCCAGCGCCGACAGTACGGCCGCCTTCGCGGATAGCGAAGTCTTGACCTTTGTCCATAGCGATTGGGGCGAGCAATTTGACCTTGAAGGTCACTTGGTCGCCTGGCATAACCATTTCTTTGTCGGCTGGCAATTCAACTTCACCGGTCACGTCAGTGGTGCGGAAGTAGAACTGCGGCTTGTAGCCCTTGCTGAACGGCGTGTGGCGTCCACCCTCTTCTTTCTTGAGGATGTAGACTTCAGCCTCGAACTCGGTGTGCGGAGTCAGCGTGCCTGGAGCAACAATGACCTGGCCGCGCTCGATCTGCTCGCGCTCGATACCGCGCAGCAGCAAACCAGCGTTGTCGCCAGCTTGGCCCTGGTCGAGGGTTTTCTTGAAGGCTTCGATACCAGTTACGACCGAGCTCTGAGTTGGTTTTAGGCCAACGATTTCGACTGGGTCGTTCAGTTTGATGACGCCTTGCTCGATACGGCCAGTAGCCACGGTGCCACGACCCTTGATCGAGAAGACGTCTTCAATTGGCATCAAGAATGGCTTGTCGAGGTCGCGCTTTGGCAGCTCGAAGTAGTCGTCCATCGCTTTGACCAATTCCATGATAGCGTCTTCAGACTCTTTGTCGCCTTCGAGAGCTTTGGTGGCTGAGCCCTTGATGATTGGCGTATTGTCGCCGTCGTAGCCGTTCTTGGTGAGCAGCTCGCGAACGTCCATTTCGACCAATTCGACCAGCTCTGGGTCGGCCAAGTCCATTTTGTTTAGGAAGACGATAATCTTCGGCACGCCAACCTGGTGAGCCAACAATACGTGCTCGCGAGTTTGCGGTAATGGGCCGTCGTTGGCAGCCACCACGAGAATAGCACCATCGATTTGAGCAGCGCCGGTGATCATGTTCTTGACGTAGTCGGCGTGGCCTGGCATATCGACATGCGCGTAGTGGCGATTCTCTGACTCGTATTCCTGGTGAGAGGTAGCGATAGTGATACCACGTGCCTTTTCCTCTGGTGCGTTATCGATGTCCGCGTAGTCGCGCGCTTTGTTCACGTCGCTTGGGAGCCGCTTAGCCAAAACGTGGGTAATGGCGGCGGTCAAAGTCGTCTTACCGTGGTCGACGTGACCCATGGTACCGACGTTGATGTGAGGCTTTGAACGGTCAAAGTCTGCCATAGAAGTAGTTCTCCTAACGTTAGTATTATGTTATTTTATTCACGACGCGAGCAATTATCGAAAGTGTTGCCACCTCGACAAAACGCGTCGCGCGTTATTTCTTATTATAGTTGAAAGCTCTGCGGGTGTAAAGTGGCTACTGGCGTAAACGCTTATCAATATGCCGGCAAACGATAAACAACCAAATAGCAGCCAGCAGTCCCAATATAGCTTCGATAATCACAAACCAAAAGCTTCGCAAGATGTAGCCCTGAGCTGCCAGAATTGCTGCAAAAATCGGAAAGCCGAATGACAACAGCCGCTCGCGCTGTGTCAAATAATTAAGGCTCGACGGTAAAGTCAGCATCATTAACACCATAGCGACAATTATCCCGCGCGAAAAAACAAAATGCGCTGCGTGCATAGTGTCATTCGGACAAAGCGCTACGCCAATCATACATACAGACAAAGTAATCATCAGCCAAGCTGACAATTTGGCGGTGCGCGACTGCTGAAGCTTAGCATAGCTTCGGGTCATACAAATACCGATAGCAGTAAGTATCAATCCTGAGGCAAAAACACCAGTATTAAAGGCCAAAGCTGATTGGCGGTTGGTGCTAGTCTCGCCCAACCGGCTGAGACTCCAGCTTGTCCAGTGCGAATCATCAGACAGCACAATTGAGGTAATCACGCCAAAAGCTAAAATCACTACGTATAGCGCGCAGAGTACCTGCAAGCGATTACGCCTGTAAAATTGAACAGCTAGCTGGTAGCTCATATACCTATTATAGCAGCAAACGCGCCTTGGTGAGAGACGCGTTTGCTATTTAGCGAAGTTCTCGCTAGAGTTAATTATCAAACTACTTGTTGCGTTTTTCGATAATCTCGGCAGCGACGTTCGGCGGAACTTCCTCGTAGTGAGCTAGCTCCATCGTCGATGCAGCACGGCCTTGGCTCATAGAGCGGATGTCTGATGTATAGCCGAACATGTTGGCTAGCGGCACGATTGCTTTGATTAATTTGGCGCCGCCCATTAGGTCATCCATACTTTCGATACGGCCGCGACGGCTGTTGAGGTCGCCGATGATGTCGCCCATGAACTCTTCGGGAGTAGTGACTTCTACTTTCATGACTGGCTCGAGCAAGACTGGATTGGCTTGTTTGATACCAGCGCGGGTCGCTATATGCGCCGCCAAGCTAAACGCCAGCTCGCTAGAGTCAACGTCGTGGTACGAGCCATCGTAGAGGGTTGCCTTGACATCCACTGCTGGGTAGCCGGCAATAACGCCGCCGTCTAGAGTTTCGCGAATACCTTTTTGTACGGCCGGGCGATACTCTTGCGGCACCACGCCGCCTTTGATTTCGTCGATGAATTCAAAGCCTTTGCCTGGCTCGTTCGGCTCAAAGCGTACCCAGACATCACCGTACTGGCCGCGGCCACCGGATTGCTTGGCATGCTTACCTTGAACCTCGGCGGTACCTTTGATGGTTTCGCGGAAGGCGACCTGCGGTTCGCCGACATTAGCTTCAACATTGAACTCACGCTTCATGCGGTCAATTAGAATCTCCAGATGCAACTCACCCATGCCCGACATAATCGTCTGTCCGGTCTCTTCATCGGTGTGAATCCGGAAGGTTGGGTCTTCCTCGGCGAGGCGCTGCAAAGCAATGCCCATCTTCTCTTGGTCGGCTTTGGTCTTTGGCTCGACAGCAATTGATACCGGCGGTTCTGGGAACTCAATAGATTCCAGAGCGATTGGATGACTCAATTCAGCTAAAGTATTACCGGTGAAAGTATTTTTCAGCCCGACCACTGCAGCAATATCGCCGGCGCCAACACTATCGATTTCTTCGCGTTTGTCGGCGTGCATCCGGACGATGCGGCCGATGCGCTCTTTCTCGCCAGTGGTGGTGTTAAGGACGTAGCTGCCAGCTTTCAGTACGCCAGAGTAGACGCGGATGAAGATTAGCTTGCCGACGAACGGATCAGCGGCAATCTTGAAGGCTAGCGCAGCCATTGGTTCTTTGTCGCTTGGTTTGCGGCCGACTTCGTCGCCAGTTTTTGGATTTTTACCCCAAATTTCGTCGACGTCGAGCGGACTTGGCAAGTAATCTGCCATCAAATCAAGCAGTTTTTCGACAATCACGCCGCGGCCGTCGCCGCCAGTTACCAAATAGAAGTCGCCAGCCAGCACGCGTTTGCGCAGCGCACTCTTGAGTTCGTCGATGGTAATTGCTTCCTCGCCCTCGTCGAAGAATTTCATCATCAAACCGTCGTCAGCTTCGACCGCGTTCTCGACCAACAAGCTGCGCGCATGCTTGGCTTTTTCGAGCATATCAGCCGGAATCTCGCCGACTTTCAGCTCGTGGTCAGTGTAATTATCGTAAGTATAAGCCTTCATATCGATCAGATCGACCACGCCGCAAATATCCTTCTCAAAACCAATCGGCAAGTGGATCGGAAACGCTTGCTTGCTGAGGCGGTTGTGGATTGACTCGACAGATTTGTAGAAGTCGCCGCCAGTCTGGTTGATTTTGTTGATGAAGCAGATGCGCGGTACGTTGTATTTGTTGGCCTGGCGCCAGACAGTTTCGCTTTGCGCCTCGACGCCCATTTTGCCGTCGAAGACAGTAACGGCGCCATCAAGTACGCGCAGCGAACGTTCCACCTCGGCTGTAAAGTCGATGTGCCCTGGCGTATCGATAATATTAATCTTGTGGCCTTTCCAGAAGCAAGTCACCGCCGCCGAGGTAATGGTGATGCCCCGCTCCTTTTCCTGCGCCATCCAGTCGGTGGTGGCGCCGCCATCATCACCCTTGACGGTACCGATTTTATGCGTCAAGCCGGTACGGTACAAGATACCCTCAGTGGTAGTTGTTTTACCGGCGTCGATATGGGCAATAATGCCGATATTTCTAAAGTTTTGTAATGGAACGGTTGCTGCCATTGTTTTTCCTCTATTAAGTTGATTTGTCGAGATTCTTGGTTATTTTTTGGCACCAAAAAACTACTCTTAACGACAATTATATCAGATAATTTACAAAAATGATAGCTAAGTTTAACTTTCGCAAAACCGCTCCTAGTATGGCGTAGGAGCGGTTCTATGGTTGCGTGAAAAGAAATGCTTAGCTGCGAGCAAAATGAGCGAAAGCACGGTTGGCTTCGGCCATTTTGTGAGTGTCTTCTTTCTTCTTGAAGGCAATGCCAGTTTCGTTGCAGGCGTCGACGATTTCTGTCGCTAAGCGCTTGCTGTACGGCATACCGCTTTTACTGCGAGCGGCTTGTACTAACCAAGTAAAGGCAAAGTGCTGCTGGCGATGGCCTTGAATCGGAAACGGAATTTGGTAGTTAGCACCGCCAACGCGGCGAGACTTAACCTCGAAAGCCGGGCTAATGTTGTTAATTGCCTTTTCGAAAACCTCTAGCGGTTCCTCGCTCTTGAGGGTTTTAGCAGCTTGCGCTAGAGCGTCATAGACAGCCCGCTCGGCCGCTAATTTCTTGCCGTTGAGCATTGATTTGTTAATGAGGCGCTGCACCAAAATCGACTGGTATTTGCGATCTGGCTGCAATTGGCGCTGGAGCTTTTTGGTAACTTTGCGAGGCATGATTACTTATCCTCCTTCTTGGTGCCGTATTTACTGCGGCCTTGTTTGCGTTTGGACACACCTTGCAAGTCAAGCGCGCCGCGGACGACATGATAGCGCACACCTGGCAAGTCTGGTACGCGGCCGCCGCGAACTAGCACCACGGCGTGTTCTTGTAGATTGTGGCCTTCGCCGCCGATATAAGCCCAAACCTCGTGGCCGTTAGTCAGGCGAACGCGGGCAACTTTGCGCAGCGCCGAGTTCGGCTTCTTTGGCGTTTTGGTGGTAACTTTGACACAAACGCCGCGTTTGAGTGGTGCGTTCTGGTTGTAATAGCGCACCTTGAGGGCATTGTGGATACGGCCTAGCGCCGGCGACTTCGACTTTTTGCTAGCCGTCTGGCGAGGCTTGCGTACCAGCTGATTGATAGTTGGCATTCAACTTCTCCTAATTACGATGATAATAAACGAGCTTGCTAAAGGCTCATGGCGCAAGCGGCAATGCAGCAAACATCCGCCTGCATCTCGAGAGCTGCGGCTTTATCACACCGATAACCCCGCTTCACCCGAGAGAAACTCTATATTCTATTATAGCAAAAAACCTATTAAAAAGCAAGGTTTGCTCGTCTCGTGGTCGCTAGGGCCAGAAATGAGCTCAACTAGTGATGTTTGAATAAAAGTTCGCTTTCGTCGTTTCCGACTCATCAGCATAGATACGCATCTATGGAGCGAATGCGACAAGCAGGTCAGAAATGGCGGCGGGGTGACTCGCCTGCCGCACTCGCTACATCACCGACCGGTCTTAACGACCCGGTCGGTGGTGTAGTAGGGTGCCCAGAGGCGAGTGCCTCTGAGCTGGACGGCGCGTCGAGCACCGTCCGCGATAACCTTCTGGGCAAGCGCGAGCTTGCCCATCGTCTCAAGCTCCTCGACGGCGAGGACCTCGCCGTCGATGTAGACGGTACCACTCCTGTTGGAACGGTAGAATGCAAACGCCCCGTCCGGGGCATAGTGCGAGAGGGTGTCATCCGACACCCTCCCCCAACATTCGATGTTCTTCTCCCGGGGGCACAAGCTCCCCAGGAGAAGGTAGGTAACAGTGAAGATGTCGGCGGCCATGGTGGCCTCCTTTCTCCTCGCCAGTCGGAGTGCTGTCCGCATAGTTGCGGTACGTGGTATTTCTGATACACACGAGACGAGGTCTCGGCCGCCAAGTGAAAATATTCTCTTCGCACGCCAAGATCTCATCTCGTGTTTGCCTGCTTGTCAAAGTGCGCTTTCAGGCAAGGATTTGCTCAACTTGTCAATGAAAGCTGATATATATATCACATATGGACGCGTATGTCAATAGATTTAGGCAATTTTATCGAATTTTATGCAAAAAAGCGCAAAAATAACAACAAACAAGCATTTTCGCCTGTTTGCGACGTTTGCGGCTGCGGATAAACTTAACTCTATATTTATAACTAGGAGTTGGAGTAAATGATAGCAAGAGCTATTTGTCGTCGCTGCTTGATTTCTTGTCGTTTCGAATAAGCCATCGAATCAAAGCGATAGCGGCTACTACGGTTGCAATTATTACTATATACGGTATAGCTACGGTGATATAGGTTATGATGATTTCTTTACTCATAGTTATATTGTCAGATAAATATCTAATATATGTCAACACTTTCGTCTTATTTTTCTGTAATTAAGCGCCTGAACCCTTACCGCATTAAAAGCTAAAAACGCAAGCAATATAGTATAATAAACGTATGAATCCGCTAAATGACAATGATATCCAATACGCTGGCCACCCTGAACAGGCGCCGCGGCCTGATCCGTTAGTGCCAGAACCGCAGCGCCGGCCGCCGCGCGATCCTTTCCGTAAATTTCGCCTGATTATGATTGGCGCTGGTGTCGCCGCCGTTTTAGTGATTGTTGTTGCGATCGTGGTGATGACGCTCGCTCGCTCGTCAACAGTCAAAACAGATGAAAAGAAAAAAACTGACGAGACCAAGGTAGCTCACTTGACTGCCGTCGAAACTATCAAGCACGTTAACGTTTATTTCAAAGGCAAGGAAAAAGCCAAATCGTCAATCACCACTCCAGTAAGGGTCAAAGGAAGAAAATTCTACACCGTAGTGCCCGACCTCGACCAAGTTCAGAGTTTGGCCGGTTACGTTCCTAAGGATAAATCAACTTCACAGCGCGAATCGATTGAGAAAAATATGGACTACGATGGTTTTACCCGCAAGGTCTTCTCGGAGGGCAGCAGAACAAATTATTTAGCTGATTTCACGCGCGACGATGTCACTTGCCAGCTGAGTACTGATATTTCGCAGCGCGACAAGCTCGGCGATTGGATGGAGATTCGCTGTCTCGACACTAAAGTTTACGCTGAATACGCTGAAGCGCAGCAGCCGGTCGTTTCGGTCTATACCCCGGCCGTGAGTGCCGCTGGACAGTACGGTTTCATCGGCAAGCCAGCTCCGTTCAAGGGTGCGCTAAAAGGTTATCAGCTGCTAGAAATTCCAGTCAGCACAGTGTTGTATCAGCGAATGACTGCGCCTGACAATCTAGGATTATTCTATCAGACGCCAGACGGCTTGTGGCATTATTTCCAAGATCGCAACCGCAACATACTGGTCGCCTGCACTCTTTACAATAACCGCGAATTACGGATGGCCTACGCTGACCAAAAGTGCCAGCCGATTGGCGGTAGTACTAAAGATACGGTGACATATTCTGGCAAACGAGATTAGATCTCGCCTTATTCTGGCTGTTGGAATATGCAAAGATACAGCGTGTCAAAAAATTAGCTGCAAAAATAATTACCGCTCGTCTATATGAGCGGTAATTATTTTAACTTAGGCGTTTTTGCCTACGACTCAGCATCGACATCTGGCGTGATGTCGTCGGTCTCCTCGTCAACGCTTTCAGCGTACTCGTCGGCTGGCGAATCGTCCTCGCTGGTGTCGAGCGAACGGACGCCAGTACCCACCGGAATCTTGCGGCCAATGATGACGTTTTCTTTCAGGCCGTGCAAGTGGTCGGCGCGGCCGCTGGTGGCAGCACTGATTAACACGCGGGTAGTATCCTGGAAGGACGCGGCGCTTAGCCACGAGTCGCTCCAGATACTCACCTTGGTGATACCCAAGAGCATTTGCGCGTATTGCGCTGGCTCTTTACCATTAGCGACCAAAGTCTTATTCTCGGCAACGACGCGCGCTTTCGAAACGATATCGCCCATGACAAAGTCGCTGTCACCTGGATCTTCGATCTGGACGCGGCTAAACATCTGGCGAACAATGATCTCGAGGTGCTTGTCGGCTACATCTTGGCCTTGTGCAGCGTAGATGCGCAACACTTCGTTAATGATATAGCGTTGAGTTGCCTCGGTGCCCTTCAAGCGCATCAGGTCGTGCAAGTTGAGCGAGCCGATTGTCAAGCGGTCGCCTGCCTCAACGTGGTCATTAGCCGATACCACTAGCTGCGCAGTACCTGGAATCTCGTAGCGGACTGGCGCGGCAGCGTTAGCGGCAATGACGATAGTGTCTTCGGCGGCTTCGACAACGCCGTCGAATGGCGCTACTAGCGGGCGGCTGTTATCCAAACCTTCAGCGAGAATATCGCCTGCTTTGACGCTAGAGCCGTCTTGCAATAGCGGTTTGCGACCTTCGAGTGACAAGCGCTCAACGCGGCCAGCCTCTGGCGTGACCTGGACGATATATTTCTTGCCGTCTTCCCAGACATCGACAGTACCAGCCACCTCGGTGATATAGGCTTGACCCTTCGGATTGCGCGCTTCGAAGAGCTCTTCGACGCGCGGCAGACCCTGGGTGATGTCGCTACCGGCCACGCCAGAGTTGTGGAAGGTACGGAGTGTCAGCTGAGTACCTGGTTCGCCGACCGACTGAGCAGCGATAACGCCAACTGGTTGAGCAGCGCCAACTAGCTCGTTGGTTGCCATGTCAATACCGTAGCTGCGGCGCGGAATACCCTCGAGATTGTTGGTTGAGAGAATCGACTGAATCTTGACCTCGTTGATATTAGTGTCGGCTTCGATTTTGTTGGCGATTTCGCGGGTAATCAACTCGTTAGCGCCGATATAGCCTGGCACAGCATCACGCGTATAGCGCCCGTACAAGCGATTACCGAAGCTAATCATCGTTTCCTCAGTCTCTGAACGATAAATCATGTAGCCCTCGTCGTCACCCTCTTCGTCCTCAACAGTGAAGACATCTTGCGAGACATCGACCAAGCGGCGTGTCAGATAACCAGAGTCGGCTGTCTTTAGCGCAGTGTCGATCAAACCTTTACGCGAACCGCGGGTAGCGACAAACGATTCCAAGCTCGACAAACCACGGGTGTAGTACGAGCGAATTGGCAGCTCAATTTCGCGGTTGGCGGCGTCGACCTGGATACCAATCATGGCGCTAGCTAGCTTGACGTTACTAATATCGCCGCGGGCGCCCGAGTTAACCATAATCGAAATGCTAGTGTCGATGTGGTGTAAGTTGTCTTGGAGCAATTTAGTAACTTGATTGTCAACCTTGCGCCAAGCTGCTACCGTCAAATTGTAACGCTCGTCGTCGGTGATTAAACCCTGGTCGTATTGATCGGCAATCAACGCGGCATGCTTGTCGCCTTCCTGGATTATCTCCTCGGTTTGATCAAGGTGGACATAGTCGTCCTTACCAGTCGATACTGCGGCCACTGTAGCGAAGCGGAAAGCTAAGCCTTTCATGCGGTCAGCCGTCTTGGCGGTTTCTTCAGCGCCATAACGATCGAAGATTTGCGCCAGAACTTTCTTCAACTCTTTCTTGGTCTGGACGTTATTGTTGTAAGGAAAATCGTCCGGCAAGATTTCGTTGAAGAAGACGCGGCCCAGCGTGGTGTTGTGAATCTCGCCCTTGGCGCGAACCCGAATCGGGCTTTGCAAGTGAAGCCGGCCCATATCGTAAGCCAACTCAGCGTCGCGACTGTTAGCAAAGACAGCGCGATGCTCGGTCTGAACGCTCGGCTTTTCGTAGGTCAAGTAGTAGTTGCCGAGCACGATATCCTGGCTGATACTAAGCACTGGACTGCCATCGGCTGGCTTAAGCAAGTTGTTAACAGCGCTCATCAGCTCGCGAGCTTCAGCCTGAGCGTCATCGGACAACGGCAAGTGGACAGCCATCTGGTCGCCATCAAAGTCGGCGTTGAAGCCGGCGCAAACTAGCGGGTGCAGCTGAATCGCCTTACCCTCGACTAATTTCGGCTGGAAAGCTTGGATACTCAAACGGTGCAGGCTTGGTGCGCGGTTAAGCAAGACATACTTGCCCTTGATGACCTCGTCGAGTGCGTCCCAAACCACTGCCTCGCTCGACTCGATCAGACGAGTAGCGCTGCGGATATTATGCGCGTAATCATGCTCAATCAGCCAGCTGATGACAAATGGTTTAAACAGCTCGATCGCCATTTGCTTTGGCAAGCCGCACTGATTGATCTTAAGCTTTGGACCAACGACAATCACTGAACGGCCAGAGTAATCGACGCGCTTACCGAGCAGGTTCTGGCGGAAGCGGCCTTGTTTACCTTTGAGCATGTCGCTGAGACTCTTCAAGCGTCGGCGGTTGCCAGTGGCATTGACAGCCCGGCCGCCGCGCGCTGATGAATTATCAATCAAGCTATCTACAGCTTCTTGCAGCATGCGTTTTTCGTTGCGCTGAATTACTTCTGGCGCGTTCAATTCGATCAGCTTCTTGAGACGATTGTTACGGTTAATGACGCGGCGATAAAGATCGTTTAAGTCGCTCGTCGCGAAACGGCCGCCCGCCAGCGACACCATTGGCCGCAGGTCTGGCGGGATCACCGGCAGAACCGTCATGCACAGGCTCGACGGCTTGATGCCAGCTGCTTGCATGCCTTCTAGAACCTTAAGTCTTTTTAGTAGCTTTTTCTCGCGCTGGCCCCTGGCGTCCTCGGATTCTTGTTGCAGATCAGCGATTAGCTTGTCGAGGTCAATCTCGTCGAGCATTGCCTTGAGCGCGGTGCCGCCCATGGCTATCTCGATTAATTCTTCATAAGCTTCCGGCAAGTTGCGGTAATCAGTTTCACTCATCAGCGCGTGCTTTTGCAAGCTTTCCAGCTGCGATTTCTTGGTGGTAAATTGATTTTCTAGCTCTTCGATCTCTTTGCTCTGTTCTTCAGCCAAAGCCTTGACGTCAGCGCCGTCGGCGCCAGCTTCGCGTTCGTAGCGAATTTTGATAGCGGCGCGAGCAGCTTCAGTTTCGGCTTCGAGATCGGCTAGTAATTGGTCGCGTTTCTCTTCGTCAACCTTCAGAATTACGTACGTAGCAAAGTAAGCAATCCGCTCGAGATTACGTACTGTGATACCCAGCAGCAAGCTCATAGCGCTCGGCGTGCCGCGCATGAACCAGATGTGCGCCACTGGTGCGGCCAATTGAATGTGACCCATGCGCTCGCGGCGGACAATTGATTTGGTGACTAGTTCGCCGTTTTTATCGACGGCAGCTTCGCGCGAACGCACGCCCTTGAGCTTGGAATCATGCGGATTGATATCCTTGACTGGGCCAAAGATTCTCTCGCAGAACAAGCCGTCGCGCTCTGGCTTTTGGGTGCGATAGTTAATCGTTTCCGGCTTAGTGACTTCGCCGTGGCTCCATTTTAGGATATCTTCCGGGCTGGCAACCACCAAGCGTACCGCGTCAAAATCTGCGATACCAGATGTCGAGACTACTCGTGCCATCTTACGCCTCCTCCTCTTCGTTATCGTTTGTATCGTCGTAATTATCGTAATCGCTTTCCTCTTCCGAGATTTGGCCGTCATCGTCAATATCACGCACACTCATGCCGTCGTCGATATTGCCGATACCGTCGGATTCGTCAAGGTAAGTTTCTTCGTCATCATCGTCGGAATTATCACTGCCATTGTTATTGTCGCTCGCTGGTACAGTTTTGTCAGCTGGGCCGCTAGTAGCGATGAGATTTTCGGCATCGATATTATTGGTGTGTTCGTCAACCAGATCGACGCGCAACCCCAAACCTTGCAGTTCCTTCACCAAAACATTAAAGCTTTCTGGCAGCTTCGGGCCGGTGATGACGTCATGCTTGATAATTGATTCGTAAGCTTTAGCGCGGCCGTAAACGTCGTCGGACTTGATAGTCAGCATTTCCTGCAAAGTAGTCGCCGCACCGTAAGCTTCTAGCGCCCAAACCTCCATTTCACCGAAGCGCTGGCCGCCGTTTTGCGCCTTACCGCCGAGCGGCTGCTGAGTAACCATGGTGTACGGGCCGGTCGAGCGGGCGTGAATCTTGTCGCTGACCATGTGGTGCAGCTTGATCATGTGCATGACACCGACAGTAGTGCGCTCCTCAAAAGCTTCGCCGCTGCGACCGTCGAAGAGCTGGCTCTTGCCGTCTTTGGCGAAGCCAGCTTTCTCGAGCTGTTCCTCAATCGTTTCATTGCTGACACCATTAAATGGCGGCGTAGCGACTTTGTAGCCGAGAGCGCGAGCAGCCATACCCAAGTGTGTCTCGAACAGCTGGCCCAAGTTCATACGGCTTGGCACACCTAGCGGGTTAAGCACCACATCTACCGGCGTACCGTCAGCCAAATATGGCATATCTTCGACTGGCAAAATACGCGCTACCACGCCCTTGTTGCCGTGACGACCAGCCATCTTGTCGCCGACACTGATTTTGCGTAGTTGTGCGACGTAAATCTGGATCTGCATTAGCACGCCAGCCTTTAACTCGTGGCCGTTTTCGCGGCTGAAGACCTTGACGCCGACAACTTTGCCGCCGCCAGCATTATTCATGCGCTGCGAAGTATCGCGTACGTCCTTAGCTTTTTCGCCGAAGATAGCCCGTAGTAACCGCTCCTCGCTAGAAAGTTCTTGCTCGCCCTTTGGCGTAATCTTACCAACCAAGACATCACCGGCGCGTACTTCAGAACCAACCTGTACGATACCGTCTTCGTCGAGGTGGCGCAAACTGTCTTCCGACACATTCGGGATATCGCGAGTGACAATCTCTGGGCCAAGCTTAGTTTCGCGAACTTCGACTGAATAGTCCTTGATATTGACCGAGGTCAGCGTATCGTCTTCGACCAAGCGGCGGCTGATGACGATGGCATCCTCCATATTGTAGCCGCCCCACGGCATGAAGGCTACCAGCAAATCCTTACCGAGCGCCAATTCGCCGTCAGCGATTGACATACCTTCAATCAAGATATCACCCTTGGCGACCTGCTCGCCGCGCTGGACTCGAACTTTCTGGTTGATGCAGCGATCATCGTTGCTCTTGGTGAAATGAATTAAATCATATTTTTTGACGCCGTTAGCGTACTTGACTTCGATGCTATCGCCGTCTGCACGGATAACTTCGCCATCAGCTTCAGCGACAACCAGTTGGCTAGAATCGCGAGCAATATTAGCCTCGATACCAGTACCGACAGTTGGTGATTGCGGCTGCAATAGCGGCACCGCCTGGCGTTGCATGTTCGAACCAGTCAAAGCGCGGTCGACGCGGTTTTTCTCGATGAATGGCACCAGGCTAGCAGTCGAGCCGAGGATTTGCTTGTGCGAAGCGTCAATCAACGTCACTTCCGAAGCATCGACGCGGGCCGGCTGCAAGAACTTGCGGGCCGAAACACGCGGACTTTTCAGATTATTATTCTCGTCGAGCTTGACACCAGCATCGGCAATCACTTCGTTAACTTCTTGGGAAGCATCGAGATAAACAACTTCGTCGGTGACATGGCCGCCAACAACCTTGAGGTACGGCGTCTCGATGAAGCCATATTCGTTAATCCGCGCATAAGTCGCTAGGTTCAACACCAAACCGATATTAGCGCCCTCTGGCGTCTCGACCGAGCAGATTCGTCCGTAATGTGTCGGGTGAGCATCGCGTACCTCGAAGCCGGCACGCTCGCGGCTCAAGCCGCCTGGCCCCATCGAGCTCAATCGGCGCTTGTGGCTAAGTTCCGAAATCGGGTTGACCTCGTCAAGTAGCTGGCTGAGCTGGCTAGAAGCAAAGAATTCGCGCACCGCTGCCACGACCGGACGGGCGTTTATCAACTGGCTTGGCGTGACATTTTCGAGATCAGACATTGACATGCGATCCATAGCGTTGCGCTGCATGCGCAGCATACCGACGCGGAACTGGCGCGCTACTAGCTCGCCTACCAGCTTGATCCGCCGGTTGTCGAGTGCGTCGATGTCGTCGCCTGGCTCTTGGGTGTTGTTCATGCGAATCAGCTCGCGAATAATCGCCACCAAATCATCTTTTTGCAAAGTACGATTCTCGGCGATATTTGGCACATCTAGCCCCAAACGCTTGTTCATCTTGTAACGGCCGACACGACTGTAGTCAAAGCGTTTGAAGTCAAAGAACATCCGTTCAATCATCTGGCGCGCGTTATCGGTTGTCGCCAGGTCGCCTGGGCGCAAGCGGCGGTAGACTTCAATCAAGGCCTCGTTGACGCCATGAGCCGGATCTTTCTCGAGTGTAGCCTCAATATATTTGACATCGCCAGTATCAATATCTTCGAATAATTCTTTAATTTCGGATACCTTGCTGTAGCCTAGCGCTCGCAGGAACGTCGTCACGGCAATTTTGCGGCGGCGATCGATCTTGACGTAGATAGCGCCGCTAGCGCTGGTTTCAAACTCCAGCCAAGCGCCGCGGCCCGGAATCAACTTAGCGCTGTATAGACTGCGCCCAGTACCCTTTTCGGCAGTGTAGAAGACGCCCGCCGAACGAATCAGCTGGCTAACAACTACCCGTTCCGTGCCATTAATAATGAATGTTGCCCGGTCGGTCATCCACGGATAGTCGCCCAGATAGATTTCTTGTTCTTTGACCTCGCCAGTCACTTTGTTGGTTAGTTCGACCGTTACCGACAGCGGCGCTTCAAACGTCAGATTATTCTCTTTGGCGAATTTCTCGTCGTTTTTTGGATCCTCAAATTTGTAATCCTTGAATCGTAATTCAAGTTTTTGGCCGGTGTAATCCTCGATTGGGTTGAGTTCTGCGAAGATCTCGCTTAGGCCCGTCTCGACGAAATCTCTCCATGATTCCTTTTGATGAGCCAAGAGGTTTGGCACCTCGACCGCTGTGTCATCATTGGTGAAAAAGACACGTTTGACCGGGGTGTGCTGCGCCGTTGTTGCTTGTGGCATAGTACTCCTGCTTGATGGTTAAGTTTGATGAAACCGCACTAGGGTGATGATTCCCGCTCGCGATTGGCGCCGAAGCTTTACTAAATGTAGATACCGCATACCAAAAACGCCGCGCCACAGGCGCAGTACACAACTAACCCACATTACACAATCTTCATTAGCTCTAATTATAATCGGGTGAAGCCGCTAAGTCAAGAGTTTTTGCGGCCGATTACTTCGTCGACTACGCCGTATTGCAGCGCTTCGTCGGCGCTCATCCAGTAGTCGCGCTCCATGTCAGCTTTGACTTTGTCAAGTTTCTGGCCAGTGTTGCCGGCTATGATTTTCGCTAACCGCTCTTTTAACTCTATCGCCTCGCGCAGGCTGATTTCTTGGTCGGTCACCTTGCCGTGAGTACCGCTCGACGGCTGGTGAATCATCACCCGGGCGTTCGGCAGCAAATAGCGCTTGCCCTTGGCGCCGCTGCTAAGCAAGAAAGCGCCCATACTGGCCTGCAGCCCGATGCCAATCGTCTGAACGTCAGGCTTGATATATTGCATAGTATCATAAATTGCCAAGCCATCGTACACCACGCCGCCTGGGCTGTTGATATAGAGTTGGATGTCCTTTTCGGGATCTTCGTTAGCTAAGTGCAGCAGCTGCGCTACGATGACGTTAGCCGTGGCTTCGTTGACTTCCTCGCCTAGGAAAATGATGCGATCCTCTAGCAGGCGCGAATAAATGTCGTAACCGCGCTCGCCGTCGCGCGTGCGGACGATCACGTTGGGTACTAAGTAATTCGATGGTTTCATGGTCTAATTGTAGCGTACTAATTAGCACTCGTCAAGGCAGAGTGCTAATAACTTGCTATTTAACGCGAAATGTAGTATAATAGTAAGGCGGACGGCGCAATCCCGCGCTGCCTCATGTTTTTTCGGCAGTATTTTATACCATATTCAAAATACCTCGCTTGCGCTAGCGAGGTATTTTTTAGTAGGCGTGTTATTACTGCTATTTGCTTGCAGTTTCTGATTTCTTTGCTTTGGCGCTAGATTTTTTGCCAGCTGGTTTCTTGGCAGCTGGTTTGCCGTCTTTGCTATTTTTACCAGCCTTAGCGGGTTTATCCGCCTTGCTTTTGTCAGTTTGTACAGTTTTTGCTTTCTTAGTATCTGGAGTGTTTAGCTCAACCAATTTATCAACGGTCTTCTCGGTAATCAAGCGGTTGGCAATCTCGCGTTGCGCTTCTGGCTGGTCAAAGCGCTTGGCCATTTCGGCGTTGTTGGCATATTGCTGCTTATAAGCATCAATATGCGCGGCCAACTCGTCCGCAGTCGCTTCAATTGCTAGTTCTTTACTTAGCTCGGCTAGTACCAACCCAGCTTTGATACGCGCCTCGGCTGTATCGTTAGCTTCTGCTTCGACCCAAGCGTCGCGGTTAGCGAACCCGCGCGATTCGTAGTATTGATCCAGCGTCATGCCGCGGTACCGCAAGTTTTGCACCAAATCCTGCTCGAGCGAGCGGATCTGGTCTTGGCGCAGTACGTCTGGCACAGCCACATCGCTAGCTGCCACTAATTGCTTAACCAAATCGTCTTTCAATTCGTCTAACGCTTGGCGCTCTTGCTGTGCAGTGATTTCGGCTTCGATATCTTGGCGCAAATCGTCCATCGAGGTATAAGGGCCAGCCTTGGCAGCAAATTCATCATTCAGCTCGGGCAATTCTATCTTGTTGACTTTCTTGGTGGTCGTTTCAAACACTACGTCGGCGCCCGCCAAATCTTTGGCATGATAATCTTTCGGGAATTGCAGGGCGACGTCCTTTTTATCGCCCGCTTTGAGGCCAACTAGCGCTTCTTCAAAACCCGGGATAAAAGCGCCGCTACCGAGAGTCAGCGGATAGTCTTTGCCGGTGCCGCCCTGGAAAGCTTCGCCGTCGCGCTTGCCAACGAAATCAATAATCACCTCGTCGCCGTCTCGCGCTGCTTCGGTGGTTTCAGTCTTTTCAGCCAAACCTTTACGAATGCGTTCAATTACTTCTTCGACGTCTTTTTTGTCAACCTTGATTGCCTTTTTGGTTGCTTTGAGTTTTTTGTAATCACCAAGCTTAACCTCAGGCATGATATCAGCCTCGGCTGTAAATTCCAGCGTCTCGCCAGGTACGAATTTCTTCAGCTCGACTTCTGGGCGGTCAAGTACTTGCAGTTTGTTGCTCAGGAACGCCTCGGCGACAGCGCGATTAATCGCCGCCTCTAGCGTTTCTTGGCTAAGCGTGTTCGGGTCAGCGTGTTTTTTGATTACAGCAATTGGCACGTGTCCCTGGCGAAAGCCGTTAACTTTGATATTTTTGGCCATTCGCTTGAGCGCAACTTGCTCTGCCGCTTCGAGCTCCGGCTGGCCCGCGGTTATCGTCACCAGGACGCGCGTTGCCGATAATTTCTTCACAGTCGTCTTCATAACGACGTATTATAACAGATTATACCCGGGCTGGCTATTTTGGACAAACTACAAGATATCTGACAAGTCGAAAACATCGTCGTCTTCGTCGTACTGCTGATGATGACGGCGATCGCTGACAGCGGTCACTACCCGCTCGAAGCTGACTTGCTGTTCGCTGTTTTCGCGAATATTTTGCAGATTGTACAAGCCCTTGGCGACAGACTGCTCATCAACCGTCATCACGTAGCGGACGCGCTTTTTAATAGCTTCTTTGATCTGGCGGTCAATCGGCCGGCCGGTATAATCAACCTCGACTGAAACGCGCTCGCTGCGCAGCTTTTCGGCGATTCGTTCAGCGTCGTCAAGTACATTGCCCACAGTCACGATGTAAGCTTGAGTAGCGCTCTCGAGGTGGCGCATACCGGTATGGCGCGCTAGCAGCTCAATAATGTTCGACATGTCTGATTGGCCGCCGACCGAACTTTGCAAGTCGTTATTGACGTAGCGTCCGCCCTTATAGAGTAAGGCACTATGTGTAGCATCAGCTTCAGTGAAATCGAAAATAATGCCGCCAGTGTATTCTGGATGTGCCAACGTGATATCAAGGATAACGTTATCAATTCCCAGCCGCTCTAACCGTTCATACAATGCTACTAAATTCACATAACATTCACTATGGCGGATAACTTCTGGTAGGTCTTCGGCCGACCTGGCGGTCAAAAGCTTAGATAATTTTTGCAGAACTTCGCTAGAGTGCGACAACCCTACGATGTCAATCGCGCGGTCGCGAAACTTATCTGGGGCTAATGTTCGCTTCTGCGCTAGTAGGCGCGCCATCAGGCTAGTTTGTACGGCGTCAAGATCAAGGTATTCGCTCAATAGCAAATCAAGCATCTCTGAGTCATTAATGCGCAAATTATAAGCCGAGCGCTTGATGCCCATAGCGTCGAGACCGCGCTTGGCGATAGCGATTGCTTCGACGTCAGCTCGCGGCGACTCGCAGCCGGCATGCTCGTAGCGCAACAAATATGCTGCGCTCGGATATGCCGATACACTGAAAGCGCCCGCTACGATGTCGTAACGGCGACGATTCTGTAATTTTGACTCAGTGTCAATATCATATTCTTCATAGCCGTACAGTGTTGCCGTGTTGCGCCACGATTGCTCGACTAGCTGGCAAGCGCGCACGGTATTCGGATAGTGCACTTCTGTATCGGCGGTTACATTGGATGCTGGTGCCATCATATGCTTCTATTATAGCATAAATAGAATTATTTTGCAAGAGTGCTATCTACAAACTCTTTACAGGCGCACCTAAATCAGCTAGAATGGGTTTGCGCGCTAGATATGATTATGCGCAGCGACTATGTAGGTAGCGAAGTGCATGTAGACACATAGCGCGTTAAGTTTCTAGAGATTAGTATAGATAATCGCGATATAGTACTTTACAGCTATATGCAGATGTGGCGACTGCGTGGGCAACGCAAGTATGCGTAGACGCGTAGCGCGTTGCTAAGAATATGTAGATGTCGCGATATAGTACTTTACAATGACACGCAGATGTGGCGGAATTGGTAGACGCGCTAGCTTCAGGTGCTAGTGCCCTTCGGGGCGTGGAGGTTCAAGTCCTCTCATCTGTACCATAACTTGTGTTTAGTGGAACAACGTTAATACTACCCGCTCAGGCAAAGCGGGCTTTTTTTGTTGAGCAAATAGTTGCCTCGCAGCTAAAGTTTGTGTTTAAATAGAAGCATGACGAACGAAGAACTAGCGATCAAGATCGATAACCTAAGCGATATCGTTGCTAATCTAGCAAAAACGATGGACGAACGGTTCAAACAGATTGATAAGCGGTTTGAGCAGATTGACCAAAGGTTTAAGCAAATCGATGAGCGCTTTGAACAGATCGACCGCAGGTTTGAGCAAGTTGACGAGCGTTTTGAGCAGATCGATGAGCAGTTCGCTGATATCCGCAAGGACCACAAGACTCTGGTTGATATCGTGAAAGATATTGATCTGGCGGCATATGAACGATTCCAGGAATTAAAGGCTGGGCAAGCCGAGCTGGCGGCTAACCAAGAGAGTCTGCGGGCCGACCTTGCTGTCGTTCGCCGCGAGCTGTACCATGAGTCTGGTAGCCGCGAGATGGTAGACGACACGCTTTATAACTCGCTTGATAAGCGCTTACGCCGAGTAGAGGCAAAGTTTCCTGATTTAGCGTCGAGCCAAGCAGCCTAGCTGTTCTGCTCAAAATACGATTGCTCTTCTCTTCTTCTACGCTAGTTTTAAATAAGTGTAAGCGATAGCGTGCATATATTTGGTCTGTTAATCGATTAAGAGGCCACCTTTTGCTAGCGGCGTTAACAATTCTAACAAGCCATTTGTAGAAAATATAATTTTTGGCAGTATCTGCCTATACCTGCGGTAAAACATCGCCGTTGACACTAGCGGTAAGTGATCGCAGATTATCGCCGACTTTGACGCCTGGATTCATAATACCGAGCGGATCAAAAACTTTTTTGATAGCCGCGTACATCTCGCGAGTGCGAACGTCAAGGTGTTTATACGCGAAATGCGCTGCGATCCGACCCTCGGCTGCTTGGCCAATGAGCGCGCCGTCATACTTAACAGCCAAATTAGACAATTCATCAAAAATCTTGAATAATTTTTGCTTGTCTCCAACTTGACGCAGCGACAACACCGGATGAACCGTGTAAGTTTCGGTTAGTACGTGCCCAGAAATAGGCATATTACAATGCAGACGACCAGCCAAAACTGTTAATGCTTTGGTAAATTCATCGAAACGCGCAGCTGGAATATAAATATCACTATACAAATGCGGCGCAAAAGCTGGGTTTTTGTCAGGCAATTCGGCATAGCGAGCAATATTAAGTGCTGATAATAGCGCGTCATCGTCCGTGTCTTCGCTAGAAACGAATTTGACTCCCTCGGTGTTACTGAATGTCTTCTGGATTTTTTTTAGGTTACGAGCGCGAGTACGAGCATTGAAATCGTCAAATCCGGCGATAATGACTGCTTGCGGGTCAGCTCCTTCTAGGTTGAGCCAGTCAAAGTGCCGGCCGGCAGCAGCGGCAGCGCTAAATAGCTGGGCGTCAAAATACTCGGCAAAAGCTGCGCCGCTATCGCGCAATATACGCATAGCGTCATTGGCTACGCTAGCCGAAGCAAATACTAGCGCGAAGACCTCATTGCTCTGGCTACGAAATTCGGTGCGCAAAATCATCTCGCTGATAATACCTAGCGTACCCTGCGCACCGATGAATAGCGGTGTCAAGTCGAACTGATTTCCTCTCTTGACAGAGGATATAGAGCTATAGCCAGACTTATCGTATTCTGAGAGAGCAGTAATCACGTCGTGGTATTCGTCAATGATTGCGTCAATGCTGCGGTAAATATCGCCCTCTAGACTCTGCAGGCCTTTCTTGCGGCTAAGTTCGCGCCGGCCAAGCGGGCCTGTCTGCAAAATATCGCCATTTGCCAAAACGATCTCGAGCTGGCTGACAAAGGCACTCAAGTCGCCGTATTTACCGCTAGCTAGTCCAGCTAGATTGTCAGCGATAGCCCCGCCAACTGTTCGACGCGCATCTAGGCCGTCGAGCGGCGGGATGTTAACGCCCTGCAGGCTTAGCGCTTGGCGCAGGGTTCCAATGGTTGTGCCGGGCTGCAGACGAACTAACCGCTGCTTGGCATCATACTCAAAAATATTATTCATATGCCGCGACATATCGGCTATCGCCCCGCGGCCAATTGCGCCGCCTGTAGTTCCGCGGCCTGAACCGCGGGCAGTTATTGCCTGAACATGCCCGCGTTCAGCCAGCTGCCATGATAAACGCGCCGTTTTGCGGATATCGTCGGTGTTGCGCGGCGCAACGATCATCTCTGGTGCTAGACCCAATACTCCAGCATCGTTAATATAAGCCTGCCGTACATCGGGCCGGAAGTCAATCTCTCCTAGCAAATGTCCGCGTAGGTAATTAGCAATTTTGCTCATACACCCTCATCTTCATATAAATCTATTTTAGCATAAGCTGCAGTAATTTTTCGCGAATTTGTTAGAAGTTTGCTATAATTATTTGTGCAAGCAAAATACGTGCGATTTGCACGGCAGCGGTGTGCCGCTAGAGCTTGCAAACGCTCGCGGATGTGGTGGAATTGGTAGACACGCATGCCTTAGGAGCATGTGCTTTAGAGCGTGAAGGTTCAAGTCCTTTCATCCGCACCAAAATCTGGAAAATTTCGGAATTGTCGCTTGAAGTGGCGGCTTTTTCATTTGTATTTCTTAATTCTTGCCACAGGCAAAAATCGCTTTTCATTATCTTAATCTAAATTTAGTTTTCGACTAATAATTCGTGATTAGAACTTCTTGAGTTAATATTCCGTTTCTTGAGCTCGTTTGATAATTGGAGTTCGCATAGTCTTTGTTTATATTATGAACTGTATAGTGATTATTTTTGACCCAGTTATTCAGCAAGTCGTTCCTCCTGTCTTTATGTGTCAATACATTCGATAAGGCAAACTTGATTTTTTGATCATTTAAGCTGTCTAGGACAGAAAGCAGTTTTTGTTCTTGCTCGCCACTCCAGCCAGTGAAACCTCGTTTTCCGTCGTTATATGTTCCAACCGTTATAAGATATGGAGGATCGCAATAGACAAAATCATTTCTCCCAAGTTGAGAAAAATCAAACTTGTCAAAATCTAATTTAGTAAAAATGATATTTTTGCTATGCAAAGCTTTCATAAAATCAATCAGATTTTTTTTAATATTAGCATTGTATCGACTGCGATTCTTTCCAAACGGAGTATTAAATTTGTGATCACTGTTAAATCTAATTTGATGATTAAATGAAAAAAAAGTGAGAATCAATAAATCAAGTGGCTCTTTGGTTTTGTTATATTGCTCGCGCAGTTTAATGTATCCATCTGTGTTGGTCATTGATAGCCCAAATTTTGCAACCATCTTATCTATATAATCCAAAACCTTTTCTTCAGGCGTTGTAGCTAAAGCCCGAAACATGTCGATTAGATAAATCAAATTATCATTCAATACAATTTTTTTAGAATTGGCGTTGACGCCAACATTTGCTCCGCCAGTGAATAAATCAACAAAGCAATTTATTTCTCGAGGAAATAGAGGAAAGATTTGTGGAAGTACCTTATACTTACCGCCAATATAGTTTAATGGTGATTTGATAAAACCTGCCACTAAACTATCTCCAAAAGTCAACTAAACGATTAATTGCGTCTTTAAGTATTTCTGGCGCTTCAATCCCGAGTATTAAATCTCCATTTTTGCTTAAAACAAAACCAACCTGAACCTCAAATCTTTCTGATTTATTAATGCCACCATACAAAACAACTGTGCGAATGATTGAGAAATTAGGGTAGCTTGGTTTTACATATAAGCTTTCAAAAGCATCAAAAAGCATTGTTTGCTTTATGCCATTAAGCTTATTTTTATACATCTCACCTTCAATATTGACGATCTGTTTTCGCGACATGTCTAATATCGTTAAATCTGGCAAATTGATTATTTGAGATTTGTCGCCTGCTTTGTATTTTTCTTGATCGATATATTTTTCAATGGCGATATGTTCGCCTGAAGAAGATAAAAAATAGCCTCGTTCGCTACCAGCGTGATTCTCATAGATAGAATAGCCATTTGTAAAACTCTCAACCACTAAATGTATAAAAATCGTGCCGAGCTTTTCACCACTTTCATCATATCTCCAATATTTTTGGTGAGGCTTTGGTTTAGGTATTAACAAGCCATCTAATAAAATTCCAACTTGATTAGCTATTAAAATAAATTTATTTGTATTTCCTAAATGCTTTTGTTCTAAACCATGTTTCGTGATGACTATTTTGCCCTGCCAACCTAACTTTCGTAGAGTTGCAGAAATGATACTTAATGCGCCGATGTTTGGGTCGTGTAATAGTCCGCCAGATTTAAATAAGCGACCAGAAACAAAAATCGTATCGTTAGCTTTTGTTATCTCAATAGGAATATTGCCCTTTGGCGGTTTTCTCATCGAGTTTTTGCATACGATTAATTCATCAACAGAAGAAAATGGCTTGAACAGCTTTTTATCCAACTTCTTGCCAATAATTTTAACGCCGTTAGTCAAAAGCATTCTTGCCCCAAAGACATTCGTTTCGGTTGGAGTTTCTTTTTGATCGATTTGTAGATTATAAAGCATAATTTTGCGAACAGATGGGTAAAAACTTTCTAAATAAACAAATTTTGAGCATCTTTGATAGACACCAGTATTTCGACTCTCGCTATCATCAGTTTTTGTTTCTTCTATTGCATAATCAGGGCTATCGATGGCTGGGTCTGGCTTCTTATTCTGATAAAAAACTAAAAAATCTACAAAGCTTGAATAGCCACTAACTGTTTTAATGTAGATCTTATTGATACGATTACATCTAAAACCTATCAGTTCGTAAGTGAAGGCAAACTTGTTATTTTCTAAAATGGGTAGTATTCTTAGATTATCAACAAAACCTGAAAATCCATTATCATTAGCAAATTTTTCCAAAATTTGCCTCAAAACCTCAAGTTTTGGGCGCTCCTCAGTCAGTACCCATAGATTCTTTGATTCACCGCTCATCTAAGCTATTATAACATAAAATAAACAACGTGGGGCTGGTTTATACATAGCGCTTATGTTATACTTTTATATATGAATAGGGCATATCTGAACAAAATCTATAATAAGGATTGTGTAGATGGTATGGATGACTTGATTCAATCTGGAATAGAGGTTGATCTAATTGTCGCTGATCCACCCTATGTTATTTCTCGAGAGTCAAATTTTCATACGATGAAAGACCGCAAGAACGCAAGGACTGGAACTGCATTTGGTAAATGGGATGAAGAGTTTGATAATAACGACTGGATTAAAAGATCCTTTAGCGTATTGAAAGACGGTGGCTCATTAGTCGCATTTAATGATTTTAAGAAAGTTTCCGACATTATTACGATTGCTACAAAAGCTGGCTTTGAATTTAAAGATGTGACTGTGTGGGAAAAAACTAACCCCATGCCTCGTAATCGTGATAGGCGATATGTGCCGTCGCTAGAGATAATGATTTGGTTTGTAAAAAAGAAAAAAGCAAAGTGGACTTTCAATAGGCAAGACAGCTCCTATCAAAGCCCAGTGATGCGTTATCCATCTGAAAGTGGTGGTGCTTTCAAGCGATATCATCCAACCCAAAAACCAGTTAAGCTAATTGAAGAAATAATAAAAATTCACAGTAATCCTGGTGATTTGGTTCTAGACCCGTTTATGGGCTCAGGCACAACAGCCATATCGGCTTTTAATACAGGTCGTAGCTATATCGGTTTTGAACTAGATGAAAAGTACTTCAAAATTCTTACCAGTCGTATAGCAGAACGCACTGGTAATAACCCAGACGTTGTCTTCATGGAGGAAGATAATGATTTACCAGAAGAAAGAACTATAGCTACTCAACAGTCTTTACTCCAGCTAGTCGAAAACCAAATTTAGATTAAGATATATGAAAGTTAGATTTATCCATTAAAAGAAATGGCGAAAAGAATCAAAATATTTAAAGGCTGGCTTTCATATTTTTAGCCGTCGAAGACGGCATGGCACGCCAAATGGATTGGATTAGATTTGCGACTTTGTGCTAAAACAGGTTCTAGCGTGGGCGTAAAATCGCACCAAGGAGATTTGATACAATCTCTGAGGAAAATGCGCATAAAAATAACCCGTATATCGCGGGTTATTTTAATTCCCCAAAAATCACGAATCACACGATTCTCGGCGGAAAGAGGTGAGATAAGCATTTCCATAACTACGATTGTCCACCACAACAATTTCGTTTCCCAGATTTGGTTCCTCACCTCTTCCTGGATGTGATAATACCATAAGCCCGCCTGGTTTGAGAAGCCCAAAAAGTTTACTGACTGTGGAAAACTGTGGATTTTTGTATGGCGGATCGGCAAAGATTATGTCATACTTGCCTGCGCCGCCAGACTCAATCCACGAATTGACAGGGGCGCTAATAATTTTTGCTTCATTTTGAACACCTAGCGAGGACACATTATTGCTTAAGATTTTTTGAGCAATTTTATCGCGTTCGATGAACGTTACGCGGGCAGCACCGCGGCTGAGAGCTTCAAGGCCAACCGCGCCAGTACCAGCAAAAGCGTCTAAAACCTGTGCGCCGTTAATCTCGTTGCCGATGCTATTGAACATAGCGTTGCGAATCCGCTCGCCCATCGGTTTGGTGCGAGTGTTGTTATCTTTAGGTGCATCCAGCAGCCGCCCGCCGAAACGCCCAGCGATTACTCGGATCGAACTCACTGGTGCGCCTCGCGGTAGGCGCGGTACCAAAAATACGTGATGACATTAGCGATCAGCGGAATCAGCGTTTGCCGCGTCTGCTGCGCTAGATGAGTCGTCCAGCCGCGCTTCCAGAATTCTTCGTACATGCCTAGCACGTAAACTTGCTGCACTGCATCGAGAAATACCGTCTGCAAACCCTTATCGTCTGCTAGCTTGAGCCAGATTGAATTTGGCGCCGAATTGGAAAACTTGGTCGTCTTGATGCTGGTCGCTACGCCTAGCTCAAATAGCACGTGTGTCGCAAATACACCCTTGGCACCCCAATACTCCCAGTTTTTGCTAAGAGTCTCGCGCATGGTCGAGCCTCTGATGATGCCTTTTTCGGCGATCGACGCCCGCTCGTTTTGAGGCCGTCCCCACAGCTCCTCGATCTTTTCGCCTAGCGGATAATGATGCGCTGGCGTTAAGCCGTCGGTGATAGCATGCGCCATCCAGGCCGCCTCAAAGGCTGCCCGCACATTATTACGCTTTTTAAGCGCCTGCACCAAATTGGTATAATGATCCATAATCATCTCGACTAGCGCCGTATCGCTGGGGTCGCTGGGGTCGATAAAATGCCACGGCTCATCGACGCCTGGACTTTTGCGCTTGATGCCGTCGGGGCCGTTGTTGCCTTCGAAATGCAAAATATCCTTGGCAGAAGGAAAACCGCGGCCAACCCTTGATATTTTGCGCAAATCGCGGCGAGCAATCCGGTCGATTTTCTGGTGCACGCCGATAAAATTGCCCGAATGCGAACGAAATGTTGTCCCGCTGTACATAAATTGTATTATAGCACGAGAGTTAATTAAGCGTCGTCACCCGCTGGTTGTGGCGGACGCGTGCTTCTAGCGCTGGATATTTCGATAAACTTTCGCCGCTATCGATGAAGCGTTTAGCGGCTTTCTGGGCGCGAGCAATCAGCTGCGTGTCGGCTAGCGTAGCGATTTGCAAATTAAGCGCGCCGTGCTGCATGCGTCCGTAAATCTCGCCGGGGCCGCGCAAGCTCATGTCAACCTCTGCTAGATGAAAGCCGTCGTTGGATTTTTCTATTTCCCGCAAACGCTGCGACGGCTTGTTATTCGTGCTCATCATCAAATAGCAGAAGCTTTGGTGCTGGCCGCGGCCGACCCGCCCGCGCAGCTGGTGCAACTGTGCTAAGCCAAATTGGTCGGCGTCCTCAATCATCATAATCGTAGCGTTCGGCACGTCGACACCAACTTCGATGACGGTAGTACTAACCAAGATATCATATCGTTGATCTTTGAAAGCTTGCATGATTTGATCTTTTTCGCTAGCGGTCATCTTGCCGTGCAGCATAGCGATGCGGCAGTGGCCAAAAATGCTATTTTTGAGTCGCTTGTATTCGGCTTCGACGCTTTTGCGGTCGCTAGAATCGCTATCAGCAATCAGGCTGCAAACTACGTAAGCCTGGCGGCCCTGGGCAATTTGCTGGTCGATAGCAGTATAAGCGGTCTCGCGCGAGGGCGGCGAAATAATCTTAGTAAGAATCGGCCGGCGGCCGCGCGGCTGCTCGTCGAGGACGCTGACGTCTAGTTCGCCGTAAACAGTCAGCGCCAAACTGCGCGGGATCGGCGTGGCCGTCATCGCCAAGAGGTGCGGCATGGCAGCTACTGATAATTTTTTCGTGTCTAGCAGGGCGCTTGATACACTTTCCTCACCTCCGTGTCTCGCTCGCGAGCCTGGGGCTACACGCCCGGTCTCTCGAGACGAGACAGCGGTAATCGTCATAGGTTCAGAAAGTGTATCGAGCACCCCCAGCCCCATTTTCTCGTCCTTAACCTTCATTAGCAATTTCTGCCGTTGCTCGACGCCGAAGCGATGCTGCTCATCGATAATTACAAAGCCCAGGCGGTGAAATTCCACCTTATCCTGGATGAGCGCGTGCGTACCGACGACGACATCAACCGCACCGCTTGCAATTTGCTGGTAGAGCGTTTGGCGGGCTTTACCCTTGACGCTGCCGATTAGCAGACCAACCGTCACACTGAACGGCTCGAGCAGCTTAGCCAGCGTCTGGGCGTGCTGCCGCGCCAGAATCTCGGTCGGCGCCATAAACGCCGTCTGATAACCAGCGCTCGCCGCCTGCCGCGCTGCCAATCCGGCCACCACCGTCTTGCCGCTGCCAACGTCGCCTTGCAGCAAGCGATTCATAGGCCTAGCATTTTCGAAATCTTGCAAGATGTCCCAGGCGCCGCGGCGCTGAGCGTTGGTTAGCGTAAATGGCAGTTTCTTGACAAAATCCTGCACGACAGACTTTTCAAACGGAATCGCGAAGCCAGCTAGCTTCTGGTTGTCAATTTTGTTGAGCTGGCTAGCCAAAACCAGTTCGAATAGCTCTTCGAACGCCAGGCGCTGGCGAGCCTGCTCCACTTCCCTCTCGTCGCGCGGAAAATGCATCGCCGAAATCGCCGCCGCGCGGTCGAGCAGCTGCTCGCTTTGCACGACGCTCGGCGGCAGAGTCTCGGGCAAGACGCTCATTAGCGGACGTAATTGCTCGATAACTTTGCGTACTGTTTGCGATTTTAGCCCGCGCACCGCGTGGTACACCGGCAGCAGCCGATCGGCTTGTACTGGCAGCTCCTTGGCTAGCTCGGCCGTCGGGTTGGTTAGCTGGTAGCGGCCGTAGTTATACTCAAACGTGCCGCTGAAATAAAACCATTCATTGCTGCCGCCCAGCTGCTGCACCCGGTATGGCTGATTGAACCACACCGCGTTGAGCTTGCTGGTGTCGTCAGCCAGTACCGCCGTAGTCAGGCGCAGTCCGCGGCGAACTGGCCGAGTGCTGATTTGCTGGCAGCGAGCGCGGATTGTTACCTTGCCGGGCTGCAGTTCGGCAATCGGTGTCACATTAGTGAAATCCTCGTGCTTGCGCGGCAAAAACATCAGAATGTCGCCAACCGTATGCAATCCCGCCCGCCGCAGCTCGGCCGCCGTTTTCGGGCCAACGCCTTTGATTTGGTCAAGGTTGGTTGCGAGATTCATAAGTTTATTGTACTAGTTTTTAGGAAAATCGCGAAAAAGTGTTGACATTCCTGTTCCAGTATGATATATATATATCAGCTTTTGTTGACAAGTCGAGCAAATCCTTGTCCAAAAGAGTTTTTTGATAAGCGAGGCCCACCGGGCGAGATGCGTGTTCGAGATTCAATCGCGAGCAAGCATCTCGCACGGTGGCACAGATGACCACCTTTTTTGCGAGAACGATCGTTCTTAGGAGGAACGATGAAGGAATTCGACGAGGAGGCCGCGCTCGATCTGCTTCAGCGCGGGATTAGACTCGCACTGGACAACCCCGGAGAGACCGTACGAGTTGAGTTCACGAGACTCAACTCGTACATTGAGATCGCTTTGAGCTGGGGGGATAGGGACGACCCCACGTTCATCGCCTCACTCGCTCTTTCGTCGGTCGAAGACCTCAAGCGTCACATGGATGGGCTTGAGCCTCGTTTCGGGACGTCGATCCACCCGCTGTGCAGTTTGACCCTCAGAGGCTGACACACCGTCCCCGGCGCGAGATTTTCCCCAATTTCTCGCGCCGGGGCGGCCCGCCTCGCTTATCACTTTCCCTTGATTGATTTTATCAAAAACACCCGGTTAGTTAGCCGGGTGTTTTGATGGCTCGAATTTCGTTCGAAAATCTACTCGGTCACGGCGATGATGCCCTCTAGCGCGTAGGCTGTGTCCTGCCAGCGTTCCACTGCGATGCAGTCGATGCCGAGGTTTTTGACCGGGAAGTCGTTGCCGCCTTCTTCTATTTTGTCGCCGAAAAACAAGATTTCTTCCTTGCTGGCGCCAGTAGCTTCCATCAGCTTTTTCATGCCGTAGGCTTTATCGACGCCGATTTTGGTGATGTCGACGCTGGTGGTGCCGCCCAGGCGTACTTCGAACTCTGGCAATTTAGCGGCGACGTCGTCGCGCATTTGTTTGCGGACTACTTTGTTGGCTTCCGCCCAAGCGTATTTTTTCTCGGGCGAGGCTTGCTGGCCTAGCGCCGAATAAGTCACCTGGCTCAAACGATCCTCGATAATTTTGCCGTCGGGATTTTCCTCCCACAGATCAAATTTGCGCGCCGATTCTTCCAGAACCTGAGTGATTTTCTGCTTTTGTTCGTCGGTGAAATCTTCTTTATAGTGCGTTTGCCACTCGTTCGCATCGACGTTAAATGTATAATAACGCGTGCCGCAAGTCGGCATCATATGGAAGCGCGCTAGCAATTCCGGCGAAACGTTCATCTGGTCGATGACCTGCTTTTGGAATTGCTCAAATTTGCCGCCGGAAATGACGCAAACTTGATAATTTTCCAGCAATTTAGCGAGTAAATCCGCCATGCGCGGCGAAATCGCCGATTTGCTAACCGCCAGCGTGTCGTCCAAGTCAAAACCGATAATTTTCTTCATGATTTCCTCCTATTCTGATTATTTTACCAGCAAGAAGTTATTCTTGCCCTTTTTGATTAAGCTAGTTTCGGTTAGCGGCATATCGCCGGCAATCTTCGCACCGTTGACGCTGATCGCGTTATTCTGGATCAGCCGGCGCGCTTCGCCGTTGCTAGCACATAAGCCAGCAGCGACCAGCGCCGCCACCACCGTCATCTCGAGATCAACCGTCGGGATTTCGTTAGCCAAAGCGTTCAAATCGTCGCTGTTAAGCGCCGCAATATCGCCGCCACCAAACAGCGCCGCCGTCACCCGCTCGACACTCTCGCGGCGCTGGCGGCCGTGCACCAAGTCGGTGACCTCGCGCGCTAAGGTTTTTTGCAAGGCGCGCTCGCCTGGATTGGCCCGATGATTGTCGATTAGCGCTTCGACGGTTTCGCGGTCGAGCAGCGTGTAGATTTTGATGAGATCCTCGCTGGTTTCGTCGTCGCAGTTGAGCCAGAATTGGTAGAATTTGTACGGACTGGTCATCTCGGGGTCGAGCCAGATAGCACCGCCCTCGGACTTGCCGAACTTGACGCCAGTTTGCTTGTTGATAACTAGCGGCGCGGTCAAAACGTGCGCTTCACTGCTCTCGAGCTTGCGAATCAGCGACACGCCAATGATGCTATTGCCCCACTGGTCGGCGCCAGCTAGCTGCAAAGTAGCACCTTTTTCGCGGTACAAGTGTAAAAAGTCATACCCTTGAATCAGCCCGTAGCTAAATTCGCCGTAGCTGATGCCAGCGCCGCCCTCGCCGATACGCTGCTGCACGAATTCGCGGTCGAGCAGCTGCGTCATGCTGATATGTTTGCCGATTTTGTGCAAGAAATCAATGTAATTAATCTGTGAGAACCAGTCGGCATTATCAACAATCTCAAAATCCTGACCGCGGAAAACTTGGTGGAATTGCGCCGCCAGACCTTCAACATTGCGCGCCACTGTTTCAGCATTGCGCAGGTCGCGCTCTTGCTTTTTGCCGTCCGGATCGCCGATCATGCCAGTAGCGCCGCCGACTAGCAACAGCGGTTTGTAGCCGTGGTCGATAAAATGCCGGCACAACATCATCGCCGCCAAGTTGCCGATAGTCATGCTCGGCGCGCTAGGGTCAACGCCAAAATAGAACGTTCGCGGCTCGTTTATATCTTTGACATCAGCGAACGTCGTCTGATTGATGAGTCCGCGCCACGTTAGTTCTTCTGCTAGCGTCATCTGAAACCTTTCTTTATTTAATAGTGAGATAGTAACATATTTGCAAATTATCAGCAAAAGCACTAGCCGTCGTGATGCGAACAGTGCTATAATGGTGGAAATATTGCTTATGGGAAGAGTGAAAGTGGGAAACAAGAAACGAAAAGTAGCTGGCGGCGTCAGCGCTTATGCTAATTTAGCCAATAAACGCCGAGTCAAGAAAGACGCGCGAGCGCGCAAAAAAGCCGAATATCTGGCAACTTTGCCGAAACATCCGGTCAAGCGCTTACTATACCGCTTGCATCCGAAACGCCTAGCCAAATACTGGTTTAGCCGCGACGGCGCAACTATGGCGCTGAAGGTTGTCGGCATAACTTTGCTGCTAATCGTCATCGGCATAGCTTCGCTATTCGCCTATTTCCGCAAAGATCTCGACAAAATCAACCCTGACACCCTGGCACAGCGCGTCAAAACGACAGTCACCAAATATTACGACCGCAACGACAAATTGCTCTGGGAGGACAAAGGTACCGGCGATTACACGCTAGTGGTCGACGCCAAAACCATTGCGCCGTGTATGGGCAAGGCTACTATAGCTATCGAGGACAAAGATTTTTATAAGCACAGCGGCATCAGCGCTAGCGGTATTGCTCGCGCCTTTATCAGCAACTCGCAGGGCAACGCCGTGCAGGGCGGCTCGACGCTAACACAGCAGCTAGTCAAGAAAGTGTTCTTTACTAAGGACGAAGCTATGCAGCGGGGCTTGTCGGGTATTCCGCGCAAAATCAAAGAGATGATTCTAGCCATCGAGGTCGAACGAATGTACAGCAAAGACCAAATCCTCGGCTTGTACCTCAACGAATCGCCGTACGGCGGCCGGCGCAACGGCGTCGAATCGGCCGCGCAAACTTACTTCGGCAAATCATCCAAAGATTTAACTTTACCAGAATGCTCGCTGCTAGCCGCTATCCCGAACAACCCGTCGCTTTACAATCCGTACAATACTTACGGCCGCAAAGCGCTTGTCGAACGCCAGCACAAAGTACTGGACGACATGGTGTCGATGAATTACATATCCAAACAAGAGGCAGCGGCAGCCAAGAAAGTCGACATTATGGATACCATCAAACCGCTGGCCGACCAATACGCCAACGTCAAGGCGCCGCACTTCGTCCAAATGGTCAAGAAACAGCTAGAGGAAGAGCTTGGCAAGACTATCGTCGGCGAAGGCGGTTTATCAGTCAAGACAACGCTCGACCTCGACGCGCAAACAACCCTAGAAACCAATATAGCCAAATTATTTAACGGCGAGATTACCGATGGTAACTGCGGTTATCGCAACTGTTCGCAATTTGCCGGCTTCTCAAACGGCGCAGCAGCCATTGAAGACACCAAGACTGGCCAGCTTATCGCCCTAGTAGGCAGCCGCGACTTCAATTATGCTGGCTTCGGACAGGACAATGCAGCCACCGCTTTTATCCAACCGGGTTCGTCGATTAAGCCGCTTGTTTACGCCCGCTTATTCAGCAACCAAGGCGGCAATAATGCCAATTACGGCAGCGGCTCGATTCTAGCCGACTCCAAGACAACTTTCCCGGGCAATTATAGTCCGAACAACGCCGACAATAAGTTCCAAGGCAATATCACATTGCGCCAAGCATTGGCCCGCTCCCGCAATATTCCAGCCATCAAAGCCATGGCCATCAACGAGAAGAACAACAGCGGCAGCACCTGGTCGCTGATCCGCTCCGCCGGCGATTTGCAGTACTGCACGCAAGGCGCCGACGCGCAAGCTGGCCTATCGAGCGCTATCGGCGGCTGCGGCACGCGCTTGGTTGACCACGTTAACGCTTTCGCGACGCTAGGGCGAATGGGCACTTATAAACCGCAGACGACTATCCTGAAAGTCGCCAACAGCAATGGACAAACCCTCAAACAGTACAAAGAATCTAGCAAGCAAGTCATCGACCAGCAAGCAGCTTACATCGTTAGCGACATCCTTGGCGACGGCAAGGCGCGCGCTGGATTGGCGGGCCGCGACTACCTAGTTAACCTCGGCCGCGCCGGTGTCAAGGCAGCTGTCAAGACTGGTACCAGCAACAGCGAGATTAATGGCAAGGTTAGCGCTAAAGATATCTGGGCTGCCGGCTACACGCCGAACCTATCGATGGCGGTGTGGCTAGGCAATTCTGACACCTCGCCGCTGCGCAATGGCAACTCGCTGATTCCAGCTATGTTCTTCGACCGTACGATGGCCGATATCTCCAAGATGTATGCCGACCAAGGTAAACTAAAATTAAGCGACTGGTATACTGCGCCGAGTGGCATTCAGACAATCAAGGGCGAGATTTATCCGTCGTATTACAACAAGGCTAGCGCTGCTACCAATGCCAAGATGACTTTCGACCGCGTCTCGAAAAAGAAAGCTACGTCCTGTACGCCCGAAGCTGCCAAGATCGAAATCGATGTCATGAAAATGGCTGATCCAATCACCAGAAAAGAGATAGTCACGCCTAACGATTCTAGCTACGACGCTGAGAAAGAGGATGACGCACACAAGTGCGACGATCCGAAGCCGAATGTTACGTTAACGGTGACTAGCGGCGGCGTATCCATCGTCTATACCAGCGGCCGTTACAAACTGCAAAACATCGAATTATTATCTGGCAGTACCGTTGTCGCCAGTAAGCAAGTCG
This sequence comes from uncultured Candidatus Saccharibacteria bacterium, assembly GCA_963528515.1. Taxonomy (GTDB): domain Bacteria; phylum Patescibacteriota; class Saccharimonadia; order Saccharimonadales; family Saccharimonadaceae; genus Saccharimonas. Next base: position 363,478 of record CAURUO010000001.1, on the reverse strand, counting down.
ACAGTAGCGGCATCTGGAATATTCACAAAGGCAACCTGTCAGCAGCCAGTAGCGGCACGCTAACCGCTAAAATTACCGACACTGGCTACTACACGGCGACTAGTAGCGCCAGCTACAATCCAAACAGTAGTAGCGACGACGATTAAATCCGCTTCGCATTACAATAAGTTTGCCGCCAGAACCCAGCAAAATAGCACGCCCCTAGCAGCGTGCTATTTTATAATCTTGCGCTAGTAAATTTATTGGTTGTTGACCAGATCGATCAAATCGCTCTCGTGGTCGGGGCGGCGGCGAGCACTCTGGCGCCGGGTTGCTGAGGCAGCTGGCTTCAACTGCGGTTTTGTTTTCGGCGAATTAGCTTTTTTGCTGGCTGGTTTAGCTTGAGTTTTGGTTTCGCCTGATGCCTTTGCCTTAACCAAATCACGGTTGCTAGCACTGCCAGCTGACGATTGGCTGCGAGTGCGGCCGGCAGGACGCTGCTTAGCAATAGTAGTGCTTTTTGCGGGAGTTTTCGATGCTGCTGCGGCTGCGATTTTCGCTGTTTTTTGAGTTTTGCTCGCGGCTTTGGCGGTCGATTTGAGGGGTTTGCCAACAGTCTCTATTTTCTTGGCAAAGATCATCCGGCCGGCTGCGGTCTGCAAATTACGGATAATTTCGACATTTAGCGTCTGGCCTATCTGAGCGCTCGCCTGCTCGACGACAACCATCGTGCCGTCTGGTAGGTAGCCCACGCCCTGATGCGCGTCCTGCCCCTTCTGAATAAGCTCTAACGTGATTTTCTCGCCGGGTAGATGCTCCATCCGGATACTCTGCGCTAATTCGTTAAGGTTTAGCACTTCGGTACCCTCGACGGCGGCAACCTTGTTTAGATTGTAATCTAGCGTCATGATCACTGCGCCGTGCTGCTTAGCTAGCTTGAGTAGGCGGTCGTCAACGCCTTCGCGAGCGTGGCTACCGTCTTGCAGCAATTCGACGTTGACGCGCTCCATAGCTTGCAGCTCGGTGACTACATCAAGCCCGTAACGGGCGCGGGCGCGTTTGTCAGCATCGGCGTGGTCAGCTAGAAACTGCAGTTCGCCGATAACCGAGCGTGGAATCACCAGCGTACCGCCGATAAAGCCGGTTTGCGCTACCGGTACAATTCGCCCGTCCATCAGCACCGAGGTGTCTACCAAGATAGCCCGGTCTTTTGATTTGATGGAGTTCTTGGGCAGGCGCGCTAATAAGTACGACACCTCGCCCAAAATAAGCAGCGTTACCGCCAATAATATTAAGTCTTTGGTTTGCATATTTTCCTTTCTTTTCGCCTTGATTAGCTACTGGCTACTTGAGATAGCCGATCAAAGCTTGGCGTAAATCTTTGACGCCTTTTACAAATGAATTCTTTTTGCCAGAGGTTGCTGGCGCAATCGCTTGGGTGAAGCCAAGCTTTTTGGCTTCGTTCAGGCGCTTATCGGCGCCTTGTGCCGAGCGAATCTCGCCGCCTAAGCCCACTTCGCCGAATACCACCAGGCCATCGTCGAGTTTACGCCCAGCCGCCGCGCTAGCAATCGCCATCGCCACCGCCAAGTCTGCTGCCCGGTCGGCAAGCTTCAAGCCGCCAACTACATTCACATAAATATCTTTATCGGATAAATTCAATTTGGTGCGCTTCTCTAGCACCGCGATGAGCAGATTGAGGCGGTTGAGATCGAAACCGCTGGCCGTCCTCTTAGGATACCCGAAATTAGTCGAGTTGACAAGGGCCTGGATCTCAACGAGAATCGGGCGGTTGCCTTCAAGCGTCGCTAACACCACCGAGCCGTCAGCATTTTGGCGCTCGGCTAGCAGCGCGGCTGACGGATTTTCGACGACCCGCAAACCCTTATCGTTCATCTCGAAAATTGCCGCTTCGCTAGTCGAGCCGTAGCGATTCTTAGCGGCGCGCACCACTTTGAAGCCGCCGTAACGGTCACCTTCAAATTGCAAGACTACATCGACTAGATGCTCGAGAACTTTCGGCCCAGCAATCGATCCCTCCTTAGTGACATGGCCCACTAGGATTACCGCTGCACCCGAAGCTTTTGCTGCCCGGATAATGACATTACTTGAGTTGGTAATCTGGCTAACGGTACCTGGCGCGCTGGCAATTTCCTCGAGGCTAAGCGTCTGAATACTGTCGATAATTACCAATTTATATTGGCCGCTGCGGATTGTTGCCGCGATGTCGTCAGCGCTAGTGCTAGCGACAAACTGCAGGTCATCACCAGAGGTCGCACCGAGGCGCGTAGCGCGGAGCTTAACCTGAGAAGCACTCTCCTCGCCGCTGACGTAAAGTACGGCATACTGCTCGGAAACGTGTGCCGCTACCTGCATTAATAGCGTCGATTTACCGATACCCGGCTGTCCCGCTAACAGCATTACACCTGCCGGCAGAATCCCGCCGCCTAGCACTGCGTCGAGGTCAACAATACCGGTCGGCAAGCGTTTCACTGAATCCTCGGCAGCGATTGAACGCATCGACTGCGGCTTTAGGATCTTACCGCGCGAATGGCTGCGCGCTACCGCCGAAGTGCCCTTGGTCTCGACTATCTGTTCGACGAGCGTGTTCCACTCGCCGCAATTCTCGCACTTGCCCGTCCATTTCGGATAGCTGGCGCCGCAATTTTGGCAGACGAAATTACTGCGCGCTTTGGCCACTATTTACTCCGGCCGGCGCGGCTACGCCGTTGATGCTTTGATTGAGCTGATCGGCTTTAACGGCTAAGCTTTTGAGGGTTGCCACATCGTCATTGTAAGCTTTAATTCGCGAATTAAGCGAACTCTGCCGAGCATTAATAGCGCTAATTCGCTGCTGTAGCGCCGACCGCGCTACCGTGAAATCAGCTTGCGAACTAAATTCGCCGCTCCTAGCCCGCTCATTAAAACTATTAATATCAGCGTTAATTTGCGATAAGTCGGACTGATAAGCTTCGACATCTTGTTTGATTTGCTTAGCGGCTGACTGCAGTTTGGATTGCAGCGCTTCAGCCCGGGTATTAACTCGAGTAAATACTGCTGTGTAGGCTTGGTTTTTGGCGACAATTGACGCTCGATCAGTGAAATAACGCGCATAATATTGTTCAAGGTCGGAATCGAGCTCGCCAATCGTGGTACCGATAATCGAATGTAGCTCATCTAGCTCGGCGCCTGGCTCGGCCTCGCGGTAGTATTCCATAGCTTTGGCAATTTCCGGTTCATTTTTGACCTTTTGATAAGCTTTTTTAATCATAGCGTCGACCTTAGGCCGCTCGAAGATATTCAGCCGTGCATACTGGGCGTGCAGCAATTCGTGCGCTGCTGTTACTTCTTTGGCGCCAGCTAATTCGGCATTTTCGACGTCAAAAAGATAAATCTTATCGCCATAGTAGCAGCCCAAGATGGCTGCGGTACGTTCGGTACTTTTACAATGAGCATTGAACTGATCGCTAGTCTCAATAGCTGGCTGAGTTGCTCGAAAAGTGCGCTGTGCTGTCGGCGTCAACTTAATTGAGCCTTCAACCGCGGCAACAGCTGCAGGCGGTGTGAAAGTTGATGCTCGATAAGTATCAAAGGCTGTCTGCCCGTAGAAAAAACCGCCAGCAGCAATACTTATCACTGCCAACAAAGCGATGATTTTCGAGACAATATTACGTCTGGCTGTCGGTTTCGCTGCGCCGTTCAATCGCTATCGCTCCTTTCTTGATCCCTACTTCTAGGATATCACCTTTAGCATAGGCGCCGTCAAGTACTTGCTCAGCAATAGCATGCTCAATCTCGTCCTCAATAACGCGGCGCAGCGGACGGGCGCCGTATTTGATGCTGTAGCCCTTGTCGATAAGGAATTTTTTGGCACTAGGTTTAATCGTAAGGGCCAGGCCTTTGCGCACCAAACGCTGGCGCAGCTCGCCGATCAGCAGGTCGAAAATTTTGCCGACCTCGGCGCGAGTCAACGCTCGGAAAGTGATAATCCCGTCAAAGCGATTAATCAACTCGGGGCGCATAAACTTATCGAGAGCATCGCGAGCAAATTTAGCATTGCGGCGGTGTAAATCGTCAATTTCGCTGCCTTTGTCGCGGCTAGAGTGAAAGCCGAGTTCCGACTCTTTGGTCATCTTGTCGGCGCCGAGATTGCTAGTCAAGATGATAATCGTATTACGAAAGCTAACTTCGCGCCCCTTAGCATCAGTCATCGTCCCATCTTCCAGTAGCTGCAGCAGCAGGTTGAATACGTCTGGATGCGCCTTTTCAATTTCGTCAAAAAGCACCACGCTGTACGGCTGGCGGCGAACTTTGTCAGTCAATTTACCGCCGTCCTCGTAACCGACATAACCAGCTGGCGCCCCGAGCAGGCGCGACGTATTATGCTTCTCGCCGAATTCGCTCATGTCGATTTTGATAAGCGCCTCTTCGCTGCCGAAAACTTCTCGTGCCAGCACTTTAGCTAATTGCGTTTTGCCGACACCAGTTGGTCCCATGAAGACGAAACTGCCAATCGGCCGCCGGCTGCTAGCTACGCCGCTGCGGCTGCGGCGAATCGCCCGCGCTACCTTACCGATAGCCTCGCGCTGGCCAATGACGTACTTGCCGAGATGCTTTTCGAGCTGGCGCAGCAACTTCGCTTCGCTAGTCTGGACTTTTTCGACTGGAATATTGGTCATCACAGCGATAGCATGCGCCACATCGTCATCGGTCAGTTGGATAGCGCGGCGACCTTTTTGGGCAGCAACTTCTGTCTCGAGTTTTTTACTAATCTGGCTAATACGCTGTTTGTACATGGCAGCTCGCTGGTAATCTTCGTGCAAAACAGCATCCTCCATGCGCTCATTGAGGTGCTTGAGCTCTTTGAGGTATTCACGCTCGCGGCTCGGGCGGTGGCCCCGCTTGACGCGAACTCGGGCAGCCGCCTCGTCGAGCACGTCAATTGCTTTATCGGGCATAAAACGGTCGCTGACGTAGCGGTCGCTCATGTACACTGCCGATTCGATCACTTCGTCAGTAATTTTGACGCCATGATGCTTTTCATAATAATTTTTAAGACCTTTCAAAATAGCGATTGTCTGCGCCATAGTTGGCTCTTTGACGACGATCGTCTGGAAACGCCGTTCTAGCGCCGTGTCTTTCTCGATGTGCTTGCGATATTCATCGAGAGTCGTCGCGCCAATCATGTGCAGCTCGCCGCGCGCCAATGCCGGCTTGAGGATATTGGCCGCATCCATTGAACCTTCCGAGGCGCCAGCACCAACCAGCAGATGCAATTCATCAATAAAAAGAATAATATTACCCTGTTTTTTGACTTCAGCGATTACCTTTTTTAGCCGATCCTCGAACTCGCCGCGATATTTGGTACCAGCAATCATCGCCGCCATATCTAGCATAACCACTCGGCGGTCTAATAAATGGCCCGGTACGTCCTCGCGAACGATCCGCTGCGCCAGCCCCTCAACGATAGCGGTTTTGCCAACGCCTGGATCGCCAATCAAGACTGGATTATTCTTGGTGCGGCGGCTAAGGATAGTAATCATTCGTTCCAACTCTTTGTCGCGGCCAATCATCGGGTCAAGTTCGCCGTTGGCTGCACGCGCCGTCAAATCCACGCCAAAGGCGCTAAGCGCCCCGCCGCGCGTATTGACGCGGCGCCGCGGCTCGGTAGCAATATCGCCATGTTCGCCGCGATTCTCTTCAAACGACTTCTCGAGTTCGCTGATTATCATATCGACGTTGATACCCATTTCGCGCAGCAGCGCTGTCGCTCGAGCATTACCTTGTCGCAGAACACTGTACAGAATGTGCTCTGTACCGAGATAATCATGGCCGTACTCGCGCGCTGCTTCCCATGCCATGCGCAATGTCAACAAAGCTGTCTCGCTAAGGCCCACCATGCCGGTACTGGTAACTACCCGGGACGGTTTGATATCTAGGATCATTTCAGCTTGTTGCAGGGTCACGCCAGCGTCAGTCAATACCTGTGCCGCCGAGCTCGACCCTTGCGCCAAAACGCCGAGCAGCAAGTGCTCCGTCCCAATGTAATTACTACCGTTACCGCGAGCAATCGCGTCAGCATGCTGGACGCTAGCGCGCGCGTTGTCGGTCAATCGCGAAATAAAATCTGCAAAGTCTTCTGGCATCATGAGTTCTCCGTTCTGAGCGTATTGCCCATTGCAGCCAATTATACATAACAAATTAGCACTCGTCAAGGCAGAGTGCTAATTTGCAAAAAGCGGCTGCGGGTTTTAGTCTTGATTTTCGATAGCGCTAAACAGGTCTTCCTCGACGTTCTTGCGCGGTTTTTTCTCGGCTGATTTCGGCGCTGTGGTCTCGATATTTAATTCGTAGCCAGTCAGGCGGCTCGCCAAACGCACATTTTGCCCGCCGCGGCCGATAGCGATTGATTGCTGGTCTTCAGTAACATAAACATTGGCGGTTTTTTTGTCCTTATCAATCTCAACTTTAACAATCTCAGCCGGGCTAAGAGCGTTGCGAATATACGTGTCTATATTATCATCATAAGTAACGATATCGATTTTCTCTTGCTCGCCGATTTCGCTCATCACCGCATTGACGCGCGCGCCGTGACCGCCGACGAACGTTCCGACCGGGTCAACGCCTGGCACCGTGCTAGCAACCGCTAGTTTAGTACGGCGGCCAGCTTCACGGGCGATGCCTTTGATCTCGACAGCGCCAGTTTCCATCTCGGGTACTTCTTGACGGAAGAGATATTCGATAAAGTCCTCGCTGCCGCGGCTGAGAATCAGCTGCGGGCCGCGGCCTTCGCGTTCGATGTCTTTGATTAGTACTTTGATCCGCGAGCCAATTTTGTAAAACTCGCCTTGAATCTGCTCGCTCTGCGGGATAATACCGGTGGCCTTGCCTAGCTCGACACGGACCACGCGCGGCTCGACACGCTGCACCATACCGGTAACGACCGTACCGATTTTGTCTTCGAACTCTGCCAGAACAACTTCGCGCTCGGCTTCGCGCAGGCGCTGCATGACAACCTGTTTGGCAGTCTGGGCGGCCACTCGGCCAAAGGACTTAACTTCATGAGTTTCCTCAATGGTATCCCCTAACTGAGCGTCTGGCTTCTCTGCCTGAGCATCCGCCAAGCTGATTTCAGTGGCCGGATTGACAACATCCTCTACGACTTCGCGCTGGACAAACACCTTGGCGGTACCGTCATTGATATTGAGTTCAGCGCGCACATTTTGCTCGCGCTCGCCGTTATCGCGGCGCCAGGCAGCAGCGATCGCCTGCTCGATTACGTTTAATACGGTTTCTTCGGGCAACACCTTTTCATCAGCAATCGCCCGCACCGCTAGCGTCAACTGCTTGATATTCAAATCTTCCATATAATTCCTTTCTTTTAGTTCCAATACGAAAACAACCGACCTGCCGGCCGGATGAGTACAGTAATAATTTTAATGGAATAGATTGCGAGTGTCAAGTACTTGTCCCCTAACTTTGCCGATAATACGTCAGTGCTATACTAGGGTAATGCAGCTTTCTGATTTTCATTATGATATTCCTGACGAGCTAATTGCAGCGACGCCGCCAGCAGTGCGCGGTACTTCGCGCCTGCTAGTACTTGATCGTCAAACAGGCACAATTACCGATCGCTACTATCCTGACGTGGTCGACTATTTGCAAGTGGGCGATGTACTGGTCATCAACGACACTAAAGTCATCAAGGCACGCTTAATCACGCGTAAACCGAGCGGCGGCGAGCGCGAACTTGTTCTAGTCGAACAGCATGGCGCACACGACGACTGGTTCCGCCACAAGGTTATCTATCGACGAAAGTTAATCGCTGGCGATATCCTAACGATTGGCGATGACACTTTAATGGTCGAGAAGATTATCGGCAATGGTATCGCGCTAATTCGTAGCGAGCGAAACTTGTTGGATATCGCCGCTGAGCACAGCACCGTACCTTTACCGCCGTATCTGGGACGTTATGCTACCGCAGCAGATATCGAGCGCTACCAAACTGTTTTCGCTCGCGAGGCAGGCTCAGTGGCGGCACCAACAGCTAGTCTCAATATGACCGAAGACACGCTACGGCAATTGCGCGATAAAGGTATCAATGTCGTATACGCTACGTTGCATGTCGGCCTAGGCACTTTTTTGCCTATCCGCGTCGATGATGTCACACAGCACAAAATGCATCAAGAATATTTCTCAATCCCAACCGCCACTGTCGCGGCTATCCAGTCCGCCAAACAATCTGGCCGCCGCGTTATCGCTCTCGGTACGACAATCACACGTACCCTAGAATACGCTCACCAACAAATTTTGAGCCAGCCGCCACATGACATATCGGGCGAAGCTGATATTTTTATCTATCCTGGCTATACGTTCAAAACGATCGATGCGCTATTAACTAACTTCCATATGCCCGAAAGTACGGTACTGATGTTGACGGCAGCTTTTGCTGGCTGGGATAAGCTAAAGCCTGCTTATCAGCACGCCGTTTGCGAAAAATATAAATTCTTTAGTTATGGCGACAGTATGCTAATTATCACGCAGTAGGACGAGTGCGCTCATGCTATACTAGAAAAGATGCAAAAAGCTATCACTTTCAGCATTACCCATCGCCTCCCCTGCACCTTAGCGCGTACCGGTACGATTCAAACGCCGCATGGCACGATTCAAACGCCAGCTTTCATCGTTGGCGGCACCAAAGCAACCGTCAAAGCGTTGACTGTCGAACAAGTCAAAGCCTGCGGCGGGCAATCAATTTTGGCCAATACTTATCATTTGATGCAGCGGCCAGGCGCCGAAATCATTCATAAAGCTGGCGGCCTAGGCAAATTTATGGATTACGATGGGCCGACCTTCACTGATAGCGGCGGCTTTCAGATTTTCAGTCTGGGAATTGCTTACAAAAAAGGGATCGACGCCGTCGCTCACACCCAAAAAGGCAACGCTGCGCAAGCGGTCAAGTCTGCTAATCAGCTAGCCAAAGTTACCGACCAAGGCGCGCAATTTCGGTCGCATCTGGATGGCAGATATATAATGATGACGCCAGAATCGTCAATGGAACTACAGCACGCCATCGGCGCTGATATTCATATGGCCTTCGACGAGCTGACTGCGCCGCTAGCGACCCGCGGCACGATTGTAAAGGCAATGCAGCGAACGCATGCTTGGGCGGAGCGCTGCCTAATTCGCCACGACGAGCTAAACGCCGAGCACCTAGCGCGCGGCGAAAACCTGCAAGCACTCTACGGCGTCGTCCAGGGCGCCCGCGACGAAACGCTCCGCCGCCAGTCGGCTAATTTCCTGGGCCAGCACGACTTCGATGGCTACGGCATCGGCGGCGTTTTCCAGCCCGGCGAGATTGCCGATGTCGTCCGCTGGGTCTGCGAAACTCTGCCCGAGGATAAGCCGCGCCACCTGCTGGGTCTAGGCTCGCAGCCGGCCGATTTGTTTCTCGGCGTCGAATACGGCATTGATACTTTCGACTGCGTCGCGCCGACCCGCCAAGCCCGCAACGGCGCTCTGTATACATTTGACGGCCGCATCAACATCAGCAATGCTCGCTTTCGTGAGGACTTCGCGCCGATCGACGCTGAGTGCGACTGTTATACTTGCCAGCATCATACGCGCGCTTACATCAATCATCTGTTTCGCGCCGACGAGATTCTCGGCGCTACGCTCGCCAGCATTCACAACGAGCGCTTCGTAGTGCGCACCGTCGACCAAATCCGTGCCTCGCTGCTAGACGGTACATTTTTTAATTTCAAGCAGTCGTTCCTGGCTCGCTACTACGGCGATAATTTACCAATCGGCGTCACATTATAAAATAAAACCGCGTCAAAATCTAACGCCGCCAAGACGAGCCAAGCAACTAATTCACCAGGTATTTCGCTGGCTGCTCGAACGTATCCAGTTTTTCATGCTTTTTCACACGGGTAATCAAATGCATCGTCAGCGGCGAGACCATAATCTCTACAGCCATCTTGATCAAAAACACCGTGATGATAAGCTGCCAAAAGCTGGTCATCGGCATAGTCCCAGCAAAAGCAATCGTCGAGAAGATCACCGTATCTAGAGCGCTGCCTGCCGCCGAACTGCCAATCATCCGCCGCCACAAACCGCGGCCGCGACTAGCGACCTTCATCCGCCCCATCACGTAAGCATTCATTATTTCGCCGACAAACAGCGCTACTACCGAACCGATAGCCAGCCGCCAGACCACGCCCAGCGTCGATTCGAACGCCGCCTGCCCCGTCCAGCTACCATCCGCCGGCAGTAATTGTACTACCCAAAAAGTCAGCGTCATCAGCGCCAAAGCCGCCACGCCGCTATAAATCAGCCGGCGCATCCGACGATAACCATAAACCTCAGTAATTATATCACCCACGATATACGCTAGCGGAAACAAAACCGTGCCAGCATCAAAAGTCAGCCAGCCAACAGATACAATTTTGACGCTGACAATATTACTAACCAATAGTGTCGTTACAAAAAGTACCGTAAATATATCATAAAGAGAATACTGGTGTTGCTTTGTCATATCTTAGATTATATCACGCCGGCAAGCGCTGTTCCGGACAACTCGCCAAAATCCGCTCCATAGCCGTGCGTTCCGGCAGTGTCACCCACAGCGAGTATTTTTTCTTGACGGCAATTTGGCGAGCAATGTACTGGCAGCGAAACGGTTTATTTGACGGCAGCCAAGTCGCCGCATCACCGTCGCCCTTCTGCTGGTTGGCTGGTCCGTCGACAGCTAGCAGCTCGAGTGGATCGTTAGCCAGACTGATTCGTTGTTCGCTAGACAACTGCTGAGCGCCAGTCTGCCAGGCGTTGCTCAGTGCCACTACGTGGTCGATCTGCACAGCGCCGCTAGAATTAGCACCGCGCTTGAAAGCGATTCGCTGCCCAGTGTACGGGTCGCTAAGGGCGCCAGCCTGTACTTTGCAGTTGTCGTCGCCCAGGACAGCGTTTGCCAAGTCGCGCCGCAAGATAACATTGCGCGTATCGCAGCCGCCCGCCTTAGCCCAGCCATCGCCGAACTGCGAGCGCTTGTAACCGGTCTTGGGAGCGCGGCCCTTGGTTGGCAATGCCGCTAGGGCGTCGCGCGCTATTTCGCCAGAGCCAGAAACCAGCTCCGGCTGCTGAGACTGCGAATCTGGCAGCATCAGCAGCAAATTTGACCATTCCTTAATAACAACCCAACCGAGAGTACCTATCAAAATTACCGCTACCAGGACCATTCTACGACGCCGCTGCATAAGCATATTATACACCCTGCTATAATGGACGTATGGACAGATTATTTTCTCAATTTCAACCAGAACACTACGATATCCAATGGGATTTGCGTCAAGCAAAGAGCAATCGCTTAATCCGCGGCACAGCAACTATCCGCGGCCAACATCTAGCAGCCGAGCCAATTCGCTTGCACGCCAAAGATTTGCAAATTGAAGAGGCTACTGTCAATGGCCAAGCAGTCAAGACATCAATCAACAGCGATATCTTGACGCTCGACAACACCGACGAAGGTCCAGCGCAAATTACTATCAAATTCTCGTTAACATTAACCGACGCCATGCATGGTATTTATCCTTGCTATTACCAACACCAAAGCCAGAAATGCGAGCTATACGCCACTCAATTCGAAAGCCACCATGCCCGCGAAGCCTTCCCATGCGTCGACGAACCAGAGGCCAAAGCTACATTTGCGATTTCAATATTATCAAATGAATCGGTAGTACTCAGCAATATGCCAGTCGTTTCGCAGCGGGAAAGTAGCGAGGGAACACTGACCACCTTTGAGCAAACACCGCGCATGAGCACCCACCTGGCGGCCTTTGTCGCTGGCGATTTACAGCGCGCTACTGCCGCCACCAAGAGCAGCGTCGGAGTCAACGTCTACGCCACGCCAGCACAGTCAGCCGACAGCTTGAACTGGGCGCTCCAGCACGCAGCGCAAACAATTGACTTTTTCAACGAGTATTTTGGCGTGCCTTACCCGCTGCCGAAATCTGACCATGTAGCACTACCCGATTTTTCTAGCGGCGCTATGGAGAATTGGGGTTTGGTGACCTACCGCGAAACCGCTCTGCTGGCCGATCCGGCAACCGCTAGCGTTTCGACCCGCCAATATATTGCAACGGTTATCGCCCACGAATTAAGCCACCAGTGGTTCGGTAATCTAGTGACTATGAAATGGTGGAATAACCTGTGGCTGAACGAGAGTTTCGCTACGCTGATGGAATACCTAGCAACTGACGCGCTGCATCCAAACTGGCGGCAATGGGACGAGTTTGCCAACAACGAGGGCGTTGCTGCCTTGCGCCGCGATAGTATCGACGGCGTGCAACCAGTTCAAACCGACGTATCGAGCCCAGCCGAAATTAGCGCACTGTTTGATGGGGCGATTGTCTACGCCAAAGGCGGCCGGCTGCTGCGAATGATGCAACTATGGATCGGTGATGAAGCGTTCCGCGCTGGCCTCAAGCAGTATTTCACCCGCTTCAAGTATAGCAACACCACTGGAGACGACCTCTGGGAATGCCTAAGCCAAGCTAGCGGCAAAGATGTCGGGGCGCTAATGAACACCTGGATTTCACAACCAGGTTACCCGGTAGTCTACGCGTCGCTTAACAATGGCGAGTTGACGCTCCGCCAAGAACAATTCTTCACTGGGCCGCACCAGCCGTCTGATCGTTTATGGCCGATTCCGCTCGACGCCAACGACCAGCGCCTGCCCGAAATCCTAAAAGAGCGCGAACAGTGCCTCTCGCCCGCGCCAGACGGACTATTACTGCTCAATCATCAAAACGCCTCGCACTTTATCACTTGCTACGACGACACTCTGCGAGCTCGCATATTGCAGGCCATCACCGATGGCATATTAACGCCAGCACAACGAGCCCAGTATCTCAATGAGCAAATCCTACTAGCCCGCGGCGGTCTAGTCGCTAGCAGCACGCTAGTTGAAGCACTAGCCGCCTTCCAAAACGAAAGTGATCAGACCGTCTGGGAAATCATTGCGCTGGCCATCAGCGATCTCAAGAAATTCGTTGACCAAGACGAAGCAGCCGAAAAGCTGCTGCGACGCCTATCAGGCAAGCTAGCTCGCCCGCAGTTCGAATGCCTAGGTTGGAGCAAACACCCCGGCGAGCCAGAATCTGACAGCAAACTGCGCGCCGCCATCATCGATTGCATGCTATATAGCGAAGACACGGCGGCAATCAGTACCGCGCGCCAGCTCTACCAAAACACGCCTCTAGCTGAGCTCAGCGCCGACCTGCGCCCATCAATCATCGGCGCCGCCGTCCGCTACAGCGATCAGCCGGCAGATATAGTCAGCCAGCTGCTCGAAGCTTACCAAGCCACGCAATCAGCCGACCTGCGCAGCGACATCGCCGCGGGAATTACCGCGACGCGCGACGCCGAGCAGCTAGCACGCCTGATCGGGCTGCTGACCGACACCGATATCATCCGCAGCCAGGACACTGTTCGCTGGTTCGTCGACCTGCTGCGCAATCGCTACGGCCGCGAAGCCGCCTGGCGCTGGATGCGCGGCCAGTGGAGTTGGATCGAGCAAACTTTCGCCAGCGACAAAAGCCACGATTACTTCCCGCGCTACGCCGCCATGCTGTTGATGACGCGCCAGCAGCTAGCCGAATACCGCGAATTTTTCACGCCGCTGCGCCGCGACCAATCGCTCGTCCGCGCCATCGACATGGGAATACTAGATTTAGAGGGCAAACTAGACCTAATCGACCGCGACAAAGCAGCAGTCATAGCGGCGCTGGCAAAATAATTTCGGTTTTTAAGATAAGCAATTTTGCGGCTTTTACAGAGGCCGCAAAATTATTATGACATAATTTTCGCTAAAATGCTTGACATTTTGTTACTAGTATGATATATATATTAGCTTTTCGCTCGAGTTTAGGAAAAAGGGGCAAGAAGTGCCCTTTTACTCAAGCGATGGCCTGATTCTGAGGGAGGAATCATGAATTCCACGGCCCTTGCCGTGATCATCATCGTCTTTGGAGCCTTCGCGCTCGCCACCATGGCGGGCGTCAGCGGCTTCACTGTCGGCCGCGCTCGCGTGGCCGACGCCACCGCGAATGAGACCAAGAAGAAGGACGAGGGTCTCAATGAGACCCTCGTCGACCTCAAGGTTGACGTCCTCTTTATGTCAGGACTTCTGATCTTTACTCAGAGCAGAAGCTTTGATTACCGTGAGGTCGCCCTCGAGGCGATCGAGATTCTGTCGGCCGACGACCCTCGCAAGGGAGACCTGAAGCACAAGCTTCAGGATATCGACAAGAAGGTCCAAGACAAGGTGACCGAGATTGAATCCGAGAAGGGCTAACCGCCCGCTGAAAATAGCTCGCTGAACTAGCGTTCAGCTTGAGCTCGTTCGGCGGGCTATTTTCTTTGGTTTAATTTACTTCTACTACCGCTTGGACGGCTGGCGGGTCGCCGCTCACGCTGGCGGCTAGCAGCTTGGCCGCCATGCCGCTGTATTCTGGCTTACCCGCCAAAAACAACTCTGCCGCGAAACGCATCTGCCGCTGTTTTTTGGCGGCAATCGCCGCCAGTCCATCGCCGAAATCATCATTTTTACGATACTTCACCTCGGTGAAATACAGCACTTCGCCTTTCACGCTGACGATATCGATTTCGCAGTACCGCGTCCGCCAATTCCGCGCCACAATCTCATGGCCGCGCGCCATCAGCCAATCTGCTGCCGCTTGCTCGCCCTTATCGCCAATTTGACGGGTTGTCATTGGTTTTTCATTAATACATACAGAGCTGTCTGGAGCGGTATCCCCAGAAAAAACCAGGGCAACGTGTGCAGGATTGTCTAAGGCGTTTTGCTGCAGTTCCGCCGCTCGAGTGCCATCAGAAAAAGATCTGGGGCCCACGTAAAGTTGCCCTGATTTTTTCTGAGGCACTGCTCGCGGCTTCACAGCATACTTCGCCAGCGGCGCGAAACTCAGCCGGTGCAGCGGCGTCACGCCCAGGCGCTCAATCGCTGCCCGATGCTTGGCCACGCCATAGCCAGCATTCGACTTAAAGCCATAGCCCGGATAAACCGCGTCTTGCTCGTCCATGAACTGGTCGCGCGCCACTTTGGCGATGATTGATGCCGCCGACACGCTCGGGATCAAACAGTCGGCTTTGGGCATGGTCGCAACAAACTTCTCTAGCGCCGTGCCGCGCAGAAAATTTACCTTGCCATCGATGATAATTTCGCTAAAAGCTAGATTTTGCTGGCGGCATTGCGCCTGAACCTGCTCGACCGCCCGCCGCGTCGCCAGCCGCAGCGCTTCGCTCATGCCAATATCGTCTAGTTCCCGGGCGCTCACCCAGCCCAGGGCGTGAGCAGCTGCCTTTTCGCGAATTTCCACGTCCAACGCTTCACGGCGCTTTTTGGTTAGCTTTTTGCTATCGTCCAAGCCGTCAATCTCGGCGCCGCCCAAAATCACCGCGCCAACCACCAGCGGCCCCGCCCACGGCCCGCGCCCAACCTCGTCAATCCCCAGAATCATAAGTTCATGATAACAAATGGCTGCGATAGGCTCAATCGCGGGCGCAGATGGCGGAATTTGTGTTATAATATTAGTAAGCTAAACACTATCGACTAAAGAGAGGAGGTGTTTAGTATGAAGGGCAAGTTGTTTGTTATCTTCATTATGATTGGGATACCGATCATGATATGGGCAGCCGTCTCTTGGTTGCTTATGATTATCTTGGGGGTGCTGCACGCTGTAATCGCACTCGTCCCGAATCTGTCGTTTGGGACGAGTGCGATTGTGACTATGCTGATTTTCAGCATAGTCACCTACAAGCTCATCTCGGCCGCCGCAGGTCCGCCGCCGGACCCGCGGCATCGTCTATGAGGTCCCGAGGAAGCGGCCCGCAGACAGAAATCCTGTCTTGCCATGGCCTACTCGGTGGGCCGTTTCCTCTCCGACGCCCGCCGGGGCGGCTCGCGGAACATATCGTTCTGCTTGAGCCGCCTCGGTGGGCACTTTCCTTTTCACGATTATTTCGCAGACAAAACAAAATCCCGCTGATCAGCGGGATTTATCGTTAGCGCTAGATACAGGTTACTGCTAATTTTCGGCGTGGCGAGCGGCCACTTCGGCAGCCTTGGCGTCCAATTCGGCCTGTTTGGCTTCTTCGGCGGCCTTTTTCTCGGCAGCCTCTTTAGCTTTTTCCTCTTTCAAGCGAGCGGCTTCTTCTTCGGCATGTTTGTCGCGGACGGCGTTCACCGCCTCGCGGTCGAACTTAACAGCAGTCAGGCGGGCCGACTTACCACTGCGCTTGCGCAAGAAGCTCAAGAAATTGCGGCGAACCTTGGCCCGGCGCACAATCTCGACTTTTTCGACCAGCGGGCTGTGCAGCAAGAACGATTTCTCGACGCCGACACCCGAAGCAACTTTGCGGACGGTAATGCGGCTAGTGTGCTGGCCTTTGTTGTCGGTGCGGATAACCACGCCCTCGAACATCTGAATGCGCTCTTTGTTGCCTTCTTTGATTTTCTGATAGACGCGCACAGTGTCGCCGCTGCGAACATCGACTACTTGAGCCTTTTTTTGCTCGTCGTTGACTTTTTGAATTAGTGCAAAACTCATAATTTTTCCTATCTTTCGAACTGATTCTGGCTGGCCACGCAGTTGTACCTCTGCGGCTCCACACCGAACAAAGCCCGAATAATTAACTCTCGTACAATGCAAGTATTCTAACACAATATCAAGCAGCAAGCAATAGCCGCAAAGAGAGCTGGCGGCAGAGCCCGCCTAGCCGCCAGCTGTGCTTGATGTTTTATTAATTTCAGAAAAATCTTACGCTGTAGTTGGTCGGTCAATATCAACGTTGACAAAAAATTGAGTGTCAGGATTAGAGCCGATCACCTGTTGAGCGCCCTGGACATCCTGAAAACTCGGCTTAATTATTCGGTCAGGGTGAGGGCACTTAACCTTACCATCAATCGCTCCTTGTCCCTGAATTATCTCGCAAGTCGTCACCTGAAATCCTCTATCGACCACTATTACTTCTTCTGGTGTTTTGTTGCCATCAGAATCGTCTACTGTTACCGGCTGCCGCAGCAAATCGTTAGGCTGTTCATTGGTATCTAACGGCTGCTGGATGCCAGTATCCGCATCACTGCTATCATCTACCGCACCGTGCTCTGCGATGAAAACGCCTGTCGCCAAAGCAAGTGCACCAACAGTAACGAGTGTTTTTTTAGTTTTACCATCTTCAGGCAAGTATCCTTTAATTCTATCAAGCGTACTTTGGCGCTTGCCTGCATGCCTCATAGCTGACCTGCCAGATTCTAATATATCCATTTCCGTTATATTTTTACCTCGAAATTAAAATTGGTATGTCTTTTTATTATACCACAAACTATACTAAAATGCAAGCAAAGCAGCTATTCATCGGTTGGGTCAAGAGCTTGACGCGGGGTCAACGGGTTTTCTGTTGAACTCTCTACATATACGACACGGTAGGGCTTGCCGTCAATAACCATAGTCGTCGGAAGCTCCGCTCCTGGCTGAAATCCGTCGACTGCCCCGTCAAATTTCACGCAGATAACTGTATTTTCATCGACGCTATCCGACCGTCTGGCCGCCTTGGATGACGGAGGGTCTACTTCCACCAATTTGCCATCTTCAACGGCGTAGTATCTTACCTGTTCGTCGCCCACCTGCCGCGATTCGCCAGGCTGCTGACATGTCGGGTCGCCGTTGACTTCAGCAGCTGGGCGTACAACAATCTTGCCGCTGTTTTCACCGTCTGTACTCTGTATGTAAGCAACTGGCGCGATCCAAACTGAATCACCCTCGCCAATTTTTTTGGCTAACTCCTCATAAGTTAGTGTCCCGGCAGTAGCGCTCTCGGAGACAGTACTCCCGGCTGGCGTAGGATCCGGCGTCTGATGCTCAGCCGAGCACGACCCGACAAACGAGCTTAACGCTAAACTTCCAACTGCCAAAAATGTTGTCAACCGGTTTCTTATTGTGTCTAAAAGCTCTCCATTTCTTCTCATAAATATATTATGCTACAAACTGCCATTTAGCTCAACATGCGCGCCCAAAATGCCAAAACGCGCTATAATATACTCATGGATTACAACAAACTAGCACTAGAACTACACCAAAAATATAAAGGTAAAATCACCACCGCGCTGCGCGATAACGACAAAATTGACCGCGATAAGCTTAGCGCTTATTACAGCCCGGGCGTCGGCGCCGTTAGCCAAGCCATCGCCGAGAATCCGGCGGATTTGCCGAAATACACTTGGACGAATAATTTGGTCGGCGTGATTTCTGATGGCTCGGCGATCTTGGGCCTCGGTGATTTGGGGCCGAAAGCCGCTATGCCAGTCATGGAAGGTAAGGCGCTGCTGTTCAAGCATTTTGCGGGCGTCGATGCCGTGCCAATCGTGCTGGACGTTCATCAGCCAGAAGAAATTATCGCTGCGATTAAGGCAATAGCGCCAAGCTTTGGAGCGATTAATTTAGAGGATATCGCTTCGCCAAAATGCTTCGAGATCGAGGAGCATTTGAAAGCAGAACTAGACATTCCAGTGTTTCATGATGACCAGCACGGTACGGCAGTAGTAGTGCTAGCCGGGCTGATCAACGCCGCCAAGGTTGTCGGCAAGAACTTGCGCGGCTGCAAAGTCGTTCTGGCGGGGCCAGGCGCGGCTGGTACAGCGATTATTAAGCTGCTCAATCTGTACGGCGTCAAAAACTTAATTGCGCTCGATCGCCACGGCGCGCTGAGTAGCGACCGCACTGACCTGTCGCCAGAAAAAACCGCCTTGCAGCAATATTTGAACACTTCAGAAAGCGGTACGCTAGCAGAAGTATTAACTGGCGCCGATATCTTCATCGGCGTATCAGCTGCTAATTCGCTAGCGCCAGAAATGGTCGCCGCAATGGCCAGCCAGCCGATTATTTTCGCTCTAGCCAATCCAGTACCCGAAATCATGCCCGATGCCGCGATTAGCGCTGGTGCAGCTGTCGTAGCGACTGGCCGCAGCGACTTCCCAAATCAAGTTAATAATTCCTTGGCTTTCCCTGGTATTTTCCGCGGCGCGCTAGATAATGGCGTCCAGAAAATCACTGACCAGCACAAGTTAGCCGCCGCCGAAGCTCTAGCAGCACTGGTCGAGAATCCAACCGCAGACGAAGTTATCCCGTCGCCGTTTGATGAGCGCGTCGTGCCGGCGGTCTCTGCAGTAATTAAATAGTGTCAAAAAGTGAAAAACCCGCCCTTCCGGCGGAGATGGGAGCTCTATTAGTGATTAAGCCAAGAACTCGACCATCCCCGCCAGGAAGGCGCGGGTGTGGAGACCTTGAGCGCACTCTCAAGGTCTCATGGAAAGATGAAATCGATGCCCCGAGTGCGCGGAGCAAGGGTGTCACGCCTCCTCGGGCGGAGCTTCCGCGAGGGTTAGGAGCTTCAGCTCCCAGTCCTCCATCTCGTCCTTAATCGCGGCCGTTTTGGCTGCACGGATCTCGTCGTAGATCGCCGCCAACTGGCGGCGACCCGGACCGTAGCGCTGTGGCGCCTTGCTGTCTACCCAGACAGCGTAGCGGCAGTGATACGTGTCCGCCTTTTTAAGTGCAGCCTGCACGGCGGGCTGCAGCTCAGACGGGATCGAGGAGATGTCGACCTTCTCGACTTCAGCCAGGGCTACCTCGCCCTTGACGCCGATACGCTTGATGCGCTTGACATCGATCGCACCGGAGCGCCCGGCGCGTATGACATACATGCCGGCCCGCAGGCCGACAAGGGCATGCTGTCCGCAGGCGAGGTGCCCGCGGGTCTTCACCAAGATCGGACGGGGCTTCGACCCGTCCGCCTCGGCGACGATAGTGGCGGAGCCGCGGCGCGACAATGCGCCACCGCGCTCCCAAAGGGCGGGCCAGCCGCCCTTTGTAATCACGATGTCGTTGAGGGTCTCTAGAGCCATGATCGGCTCCTTTCTGCCCCACTCGGGGCGGTATGGAGTCCGACCTTTTCAGACTCTCTACTCACACATAAAAACGCAAACAGTCAATAGCTATTCGCGAAAACTTTTTATATCTTGATAGAGAGTCTGAAATCCGACGACGCTAGTCGGCGCTTATCAGATTTCATTTTTTAAGTATGCATACCGGCTCAACCTGCTAAAGGGAGTGGTATGCTATTATGCTATCACACATCACGCTGTTTGTCAAGGGTTTAGAGGTGTTTTTGCGATTTTTGTCAAACTCCGCAGCTACTACTACACATTTCCGCGAAAAAAGCAAAAAACCAGCTTAAATCACCCGAGCGACTTCCTCGAGCGTGGTCTCGCCACGCAAAGCCGCCAGCACGCCGACCTGCTCAAGCGTTAGCATACCTTCGTTTCGAGCGGTTTCTTCGATTGTCTCGGGGTGAACATCTTGGACATCGCCGCGGATAAACTTCTGGATTTCATCGGTAACAACCAGCTGTTCCATAATGACCACTCGGCCTTTGTAGCCAAACGGCGCATCTTCGCTAGGCACGGGGCGCCACAGCTTGAAATTATCCAAATCAGGCTTTTCGACATCAGGCGGCAGCTTTTCGAGCACGCGCTGGACGTATTTACGTGTTGCTTCATCAGGTTCATATGCTTCCTTGGTATGATCGACTAAACGCCGTACCAAACGCTGAGCAATCAACAAGCGGATAGCGCTTGAAAAGATCGGGTTAACTCCAATCATATCAATCATACGGCTAAAGGCTGTACTGGTAGTATTGGCGTGAAAACTCGACAACACCAAATGGCCAGTGATTGACGCCTGAATAGCCGTGCGCGCTGTATCGACATCACGGATTTCGCCAACCATCACCACATCCGGGTCGAGGCGCAAAACACTGCGCAAACCATCAGCAAAACTCTGCCCGTGCGTCGTGTCGATCGGGATTTGCGACATACCGCTCAGGCCATACTCGATCGGATCCTCGAGTGTAATCAGCTTGCGGTCGGTGGTATTCAGCGCGTTGAGCATACTATAAAGCGTCGTCGATTTACCCGAGCCAGTCGGCCCGACCATCAGCACCAGACCACGCGGGTGGCTGACAACTTCGTCGATTTCTTTGCGCTGGCGCGGCGGAATGCCCAGCAAGTCCAAGTTCAACAATGATTCATCAAAATTAAACAAACGCAGCACCGCATCTTGCCCGTACAGCGTCGGCACAGTCTCGACGCGCAGGTTCAATAGATGCGTGCCTTGGTCGGTGGTGATTTCCATCTGCATATGGCCGGACTGCGACTCCATAGCTGCACTACTAACGCCAGCACGGCTAGCTAGCTCGCCCATAATAATCCGGTAGCGCGAACGTTCTAGTTGCGCCACCGGGTGCAGCGCGCCGTCGACGCGCATGCGTACGCGGATAGAATCGCGCTCGTTCTCAATGTGAATGTCGCTAGCGCCAAGCTTGTCCGCCTGCTTGATTAGGAAATCAAATAATTCCTCACTCGATACTAGATTTAGCGTCTGGCTAACTTGAGCGATGGTATTGCTGTCGCCCTCTTTAGCAATCTCGATATCATCGTAAGCAGTGCGCTGCGGCGGATCGTAACGCAGCATCATCGCCCGGTAGCCGCTGGCACTGATCAACAAAAACTGTAATTTGTCGCCGCGGTCTTGATACTCGCGCTTGATCTTCTGCAAAATAGATTGCGGCGTTTGCGAGGTCACGCCGATTTGGTACATCACTTCGTTGCCGCCCTTGGCCAGCGGCACGATGCGGTATTGGTGCATTTTCTCGATCGGAATCATGCCAGGGACTAGCGGTAGCGTGTCCTCTAGATTGCGCATATCAACATACGGCAAACCCAAAATAGTCGCCCGCTGGCGGGTAGCTTTTTCGTCTTGTTCGCGCCGGCGGCGCTGAACTTCTTCTTCGTCCATCACCTTTATTTTAGCAAAAAGCTTGCGCTAAAAACAGTGCTACAATAGAATTATGCCAAAAATCACCGTCATCGCTCACAATATTCGCTCTACCTTCAATGTCGGGTCGATTTTTCGTACCAGCGAGGGGTTCGGCGTCGAAAAGCTAATTTTGAGCGGCTATACGCCCTACCCAGATTTGAGTTTGTGCCGCGAAGCGCCAAATTGCGCGCTAATCGACAGTGAAATCACGCGAGACGACCAGCGCCTGCCGCACATTCGTCAGAAAATCACCCAGCAAATCCACAAAACTGCACTCGGCGCCGAGAGTTTGGTGCCATTTGAGTATCGCGAAGCACCGCCGCTAGACGAACTGCGGCAGCTAGGCTACCGCATCGCCGCCCTGGAACAAGCCGCCAATAGCACCAATCTGCGCGATTATTCGGCGCCAGACCGCATTGCGTTGCTGCTAGGCGAAGAGGTCGACGGTATCGCGCCCGAATGGCTGGCTTTGGCTGACGATATCATTGAGATTCCGATGTTCGGGCAAAAAGAGTCGTTCAACGTGTCGGTAGCGGCCGGAATCGCGCTGTACGAACTAGCAAAAGCGGTAAAATAGCCCGAAAAGGGTTCAAAATTTGCATTTTTTGCAAAATAATTGCTAAAAGTATTGACAATTTCACCACTCTGTGCTATATTAATACTAGCTTTTCGCTCAAGTTTAGGAAAATAAAGGGCGTGAAGTTGCCCTTTTACTTGAGCGTGGTTTCCAAGGAGGGAATCATGAAGAGCTTCTTTGTCCGTGGCGCTCTTGAGCTCGCCGTCATCACGACCGCGGTCATCGCGGCCATCCAGTTTGTCAAGAACGGACACTCAGCCTTCGGGCTGAGTGTCCTCTCTATCTACGCGACATCCAACCTCTACAGGATCGGCGTTGAGAAGATCAATGCCCAACGCGACAGAAACATCAAGGAGGCGCAGATACGCCGACTCGAGGCCGATTTGTCTGTCAAGGAGGCGCAGACGCGCCGCCTTGAGGCAGTGCTCGTCGACGCCGCGACGAAGGCCTTGTGGGTCTCGGATGTCAAAATCCGGGACAACAAGGCCGTCTATAAGATCGACGCGCCCGGCCGCGGGCGCATTGTCATCTACCTCCCCCTAGAAAAGGACGCCAAGAACGAGGACGCCCCCGCGGCGTCCGACAAGGGCTAACCGCCCGCCCGAAAATAGCCCGCCTAGAGGCCACCAGCCTCGGCGCAAGGCCTTTCTGGCGGGCTATTTTCTTTGGTCAAAATTATCCGCATCCTAAGCTACTTCACCTTGACGCATTCGTCGCCCAGCAGTTCGGCCAGGCCAGCGCGCAAGTTGCGCTGAGCATCGACCCGAAACGGCAGACGGATGGCATTGGACTTATCTTCGCCCAAAATCATAATGATGTCGTTTTGGCCAGGGTTTTGGCTGCACAGTTTCTTGAGCGAGACCAGCAAATCGCGGTCGCTCGGATTCTTGACCTTGACATAGACGGTCTCTAGCTTTTCCAGCGGCTTGGCGGTGATCGCTGGCGCCGCTTTGGCGCTAGCTGCAGCCGTCACAGCTGGCGCGCCATTAGCGTTTTTGCGCGGATAGCACTTGTTTTTGACGGCCGCGCGGCCTTTCGGCGCCGTCATTTTGCGGCCGTGGCTTTGGTATTCGTTGAGCTCTTTGTCGGTGACGATATTGACTTCGTCGGCGATAACTTTGGCTTCATCAGTCATATTGCCGTCGCGGTCGCGGGCATTGACAGTGCCGCTAACTTTCAGCACAGCGTCTTGCTGCAGGCTGTCGCCTAGCTGCTCGTACAATCTCGGGAAGACAATCAGCTCCATTTCGCTAGTTTTGTCTTCGATACCGACAAACGCCATTTTGGTGCCAGCCTTGGTGACGATAGTGCGAATCGTCGATACCAAGCCGCCGACCGACACTTTCTGCCCGTCAATTTGCGGTGTGCAGGCATGCAGCGGGATGGTCTGCTCCTCGAAAAAGGCATCATAATTATCTAATGGATGCGCGCTAATGTAAAGGCCCAGCAATTCGCGCTCCCACATCAGCTGTTCTTTGCTGGTGTATTTGACCGGCGAAGCCTTCAACTCGACCGACGGCATCAATTTGTCGCCGCCGAGCGCCGCGAACATATCAACTTGCCCGCTGAGCGCTTCCTTTTGCAGCTTGCTAGCAAAAGCCAGAATCGTATCGAGATTAAATAGCAAATCGCTGCGGTCGCCTAGCGCGTCGAAAGCACCGGCTTTGACCAGCGATTCCCAGGCTTTGCGGTTGACTTTGCTGGTACTGACACGTTTGGCAAAATCCTCGACCGATTTGAACGGGCCGTCGGCTTCGCGGGCGCGGATAATCTCTTCGACTGCGCCAACGCCGACGCCTTTGACCGCTGCCATGCCGAAACGGACTTGCTTGGCAGCGGGTACCACGCCGAACTCGACGTATGATTGATTGACGTCTGGTGCCAACACTTCCAAGCCCATATGCTTGCACTCGGTGATTTCAATCGCCAGGCGGTCGATATCGTCGTGATCGCTGGTCATTAGCGCCGCCATAAACGCATCCGGATAATGCGCCTTCAGGTAGGCCGTCCAATAGGCAATCAAGCCGTAACAAGCGGCATGCGACTTATTAAAGCAGTAATTAGCGAATTCCTCCAGCTGCGTCCAGAAAGTTTCTGCCATTTCACGCGTGGCGCCGCCGACTTTGACCGCGCCCTCGACGAACTCCGGCTTAACCTTTTTCATTAGGTCCATTTTTTTCTTACCGACGGCTTTACGCAGCGTATCAGCCTGGCCGCCGGTAAAGCCGCACCATTCCTTGGAAATTTGCATAAATTGCTCTTGGTAGACCAGGATACCATAGGTGTTTTCCAGCGAGTTGCGCATGCCCTCGTGCAAGTAGGTAATCGGTTCTTCGCCATGCTTGCGGCGGATAAAGCTATCGATAAATTGCATCGGTCCCGGGCGGTACAGCGCCACCATGGCGATGATATCCTCGAAATGCGTCGGCTTGAGCGCCCGCAGGTAGCGTTTCATACCCGCCGATTCTAGCTGAAACACGCCGGTGGTGTCGCCGCGCTGGAATAGCTCGTACGTCGGTTTGTCATCGAGCGGCAAGTGCGCCAGATCGATTTCTTCTTTATAAACTTTTTTGATAATGCGCATGGCATTATTGATAATCGTCAAGTTTGAAAGACCTAAAAAGTCCATCTTCAGCAGTCCCAATTCCTCAACTTCACCCATCGGGAACTGCGTGGCCACCACGCCCTTTTGCGCCATTTCTAGCGGAATATAGTTAACCAGCGTGTCCGGCGCAATCACCACGCCGCAGGCATGAACACCGTGACTGCGAATCGTGCCTTCAAGCTGGATAGCATAATCCAGCACTTCTTTGGCGGTAGGATTATTCTCATACTCCTTGCGCAAATCGGCGTCCTCTTTAACACTAACCGACAGCGGGATGTGCCGACCCTGGTTTGGCGGCGGCACCAACTTGGCCAAGCGGTCGCTCTCGGCATACGGCACTTCCAGCACCCTGGCGACATCGCGCACCGCCATGCGGCCGAACATCTTACCGAAGGTAGCTATATTACTGACGTGGTCTTCGCCGTATTTTTTAGCGCAATACTCAATCACTTCGTCGCGGCGAGTATCTTGAATATCGACATCAATATCCGGCATGGAAATACGATCTGGATTAAGGAAACGCTCGAATAGCAGACCATACTTCAGCGGATCAAGGTCAGTAATGTTCAGTGCGTAGGCAATAATCGATCCGGCGGCGCTACCACGACCCGGGCCAAAAACAATCCCTTGAGATTTACCCCAGTTGATAAAGTCCTGAACAATCAAGAAATAACCCTCATAACCCATATTGCCCATCACGCCCAACTCCATCTCGGCGCGCTGGCGAACTTCGTCAGACAATTGCGGGATGATATCTTCAGGGTCTAACCTCTCGACTTCCTCTTTCGAAGCGCCATTATAACGCTGCAGCAAACCCTGATAAGTCAATCTCAGCAGATACGAGTGTTCGTTCTCACCTTCAGGCAGCGGATATTTAGGAATAAGAATGCGGCCCAGCTCAATTTCAACATTACAGCGATCAGCCACCTTTTTAGTGTTACGAATCACCTCGGGATATTCCTCTCCCCAGTGAGCGATGATATCGCGCGGGTCGGTCAAGTGCAGCTCAAAGTCTTTCAAACTCATCCGCTTTCCATCGCTCAAGTACGAACCAGTACCGACACACAGCAAAATTTCGTGCGCGTCTTGGTGATCATGCGTCAAGTAGTGGCCATCGCAAGTCACCACCATCTCGATGTCTAGCTCCTTCGATAACTTAATCAAGCCCTCGTTGATTTTTGCCTGGACGTCCCAGTGCGTGTTTGATTTTGGATGGCCGTGGTCTTGCAATTCCAGATAGTAGCGGTCACCCAGGATCGATTTGTACCACTTGGCGATATCGCGGGCGCGGTCATAGTCATCTTCTTTAAGAGCTACGCCAATTTCACCGCTAGCACAACCGCTCATCACAATCAGGCCTTCATTCAGCTCCTCTAGCAAGTCGTGGTCAATTCGCGGCTTGTAATACATCCCCTCCAGATTAGCCTGCGTCGATAGCTTCATCAGATTATGAAAGCCGGTATTGTTCATCGCCAGTACCGTCAAGTGAAAGCGCTGCTTATCCTTAGCCGGATCGCGGTCAAAGCGCGAACGCGCCGCTACGTACGTCTCGATACCAAGGATCGGCTTGATGCCAGCCTTTTTGGCAGTTTTATAATAGTCAAGGATACCGCTCATCGTACCGTGATCAGTTACTGCCGCCGCCTCCATGCCGAACTCCTTGACCTTATCAACCAAATCATTGATTTTAGTCAAGCCGTCTAGCACCGAATGAAAGGTATGATTATGCAGGTGCACGAAATCGCTCGGTTGCAGCGCCGGCTGGCCTTGTGTTGAATTACTACCCATATCTTATGCTTATTATAGCGCAGACTAGGTTGTTTTTGAAGACGCGCCGCGCCAATCTGCCTACACTCTTGGCGCAGTAATTTTAGGAGCAAAGAAGCTATTTCGTAACGCTAGCGCCGGCTATTCTGCATAACATTAAGTATTTGATCGATAAAGCCAGCCACGCTCGGGACAAGTTGGCCGGTGAGATTAAGCACCCAAACCAACAACACAATCAGCATAGTACCACCTAAAAGCGACCCAAAACCGAAAAATATACCGCGAAAAAAGTTAATCTTGTAAATTTCGTAGCGATTGCGATTGAAGTCGTTGAACAGCTCCTCGAGCAGCGCCTGGCGCGAGCCTTTTTCGTTGTCGTCACGCAAACGCTGAGATATGCGGGCGAAGATATTATTGTGCTTTTTAGCCATAGATTTAGTTTGCCACAACTCGCCAGTTTTCACAATAAAAAAGCGCCCTGATTTACAATAAAACAGAGCGCCTTGAATATTTGATTGGCTACAATTATTTGCGCTTACTTGGGCGGTTGAATTCGTCCTTGGCGGCGTTAGCAGCACGCACAGCGCGGTCGCTATAGTCGTCGACAGTTTTGCGGCCTTCTTCGACGGCAGCATTGGCTTTGTTGCGGACATCGCTATAAACTTTCTCGCCCTTGGCCTTGACCTCTTCGGCTTTTTCGCCAGCTTCGTTCTTTAATTCGTTAGCCTTTTTCTTGAGGTCGGCACGGGTTTCTTTGCCTGATTTCGGCGCTGTTAGGACGCCAGCGACTACTCCGGCAACTGCGCCAAAGAGCGCCCCCAAAACAAATTTACGTTTTGACATAATTAGTCCTCCTTATTTTTATGTTTTTTAGTTTTGTACATCATCGATTTGATGATCTTGGCGATTGCTGCCGGCGCCACCATAGCAGCCGCGCTGTTAGCGACCGACTCTACCTTGAGGGCAGTACGTTCGGCGGCGCAAGCCACCCGCTTGATTTGGCGGGAAATCTGGATTAGCTTGATCGTCAAGATAATTGCTAGCAGCAAGAACAACGCCAAAGCTGCCGCCAAAATGATGACAAGTATTTGAGCCCATTCCATCAATATTTGCGTTCCTTTTTGTTTATTTTAATACTGCTTTTTGCAGTTATACTCTCATTATACCACGTTCTGTCAAAAAAAGCTAGTGCTTTTAGCGATTTTCGTCGTTAATTCGCGACTGCAAGAATTGCCGCAGCGCTGGGCCGAGTTTTTGATGTTTCAATCCGAAATCAACCACGGTTTTGATGTACTCCAATTTATCGCCGGTATCATAATATGTACCGTTGATGATTTCTACGCCGTAAAAATCAAATCCGTCGTCAATCATTTCTTGCATGATCGGCTGGACGGTGAATTCGCCGCGGCCGTCAAAGTCGTCGCGAGCCCGCTCGAGATAGCCGAAGAACTCGCCCGGCAGCAAATAGCTGCTGACGCTCGCCAAATCGGACGGCGCGTTAGCTTTACCAGGTTTTTCAACGATATTAGTCATTTTAATGACGCCGTCTTTGACTTGCTGGCCGTTAACTACGCCGTAACGATCGAATTCGGCGTCTTCGACAATTTTCTTACACGACAAGATTGCCCCGTCAAGCTGCTGCGATGCCTCAATCATTTGGCGAAAACGACTCGGGCTAGCCTCAATAAAGTCGTCGGCAAACGTGTAAATCACCGACTCGCCTGGCATAATCAAATGTGAAGCGCAAGTCAGCGGTGTGGCATTGCCGTACGGGCCTTTCTGGCGGATGTAGACGAAGTTAGCCATCTCGGACAAGCGCTGGACGATGTCGATTAGTGGCTGCTTTTTGGCACCGCCAGCGCGCAGGTTAGCCAGCAGCTCTTCGTTTGGCGTATCAAAATGGTCTTCGATCGCCCGCTTGTTAGCGCTACCGATGATAATAATATCCTTGATACCAGCCTCCACCAATTCCTCGACGACATACTGAATAATCGGCTTGTCGATTAGCGGCAGCATTTCCTTAGGCATGGCTTTGGTCTGCGGCAAAAACCGGGTGCCGAAACCAGCAGCGGCGATGATAGCTTTGGTCGGTTTTTTCATAATCTAACTCCTATTCTCTCCTATTTCTGAAGTGTCGAACCTTATAATTTTTCGCGGATTAATTTCTGGGCGAGGCTCGGGTTGGCTTGGCCTTTGGAACGCTTCATCACTTGACCGACTAAGTAGCCTATGGCTTTGTCTTTACCAGCTTTAATGTCGGCAATGGAAGTTGCCGAGGCCGGGTCGTTCAATACTTCGTCAACGATGGCAGCGATGGCTGATTCGTCGGATAACTGCAACAAGTTCTTTTCCTTGGCGATATCCTCCGGCATAACGCCAGCGTACTTTTCGTTGAATAAATCGAGAAAGATTTCCTTGGCACTATTCGAACTAATCGTCCCTTTCTCAGCCAGCAGAGCCAAATGCACCAAGCGGCGCGGACCGACTAGTCCAGACTCAACTTTTTGATAGTCTAATTGTTCGTCTGGCGTGGAAGCAAATAAGTTGAAACTTCTTTTAGCTAGCCGGTCGTAAGTCTGACGATCAACATTCAAATCCTCCAGTACTGACTGCTCGTTGCTATCAGTCAGAGAGTAAATGGCGTCCAGAACTTTGGCAGCTTCCTGATGAGCTAGCACTGTATCAATTACCGAGTGATCCAACTTCAAATCTACCCAGCGTTCTCGGTACTCGTTCGGCAACATCGGCACTTCAGCCTGGATTCGAGCAATTTCCTCGTCGCTCAGCACAACTGGCGGGATGTCGGCATCAGGCATGTAGCGATAATCCTGGGCGTCTTCTTTCGAGCGCTGTGAAGTGGTAATTTGCTGGTCGTCGCTCCAGCCGCGAGTTTCCTGCACCACCGATTCACCACTTTCCAGCAAGTCAACTTGGCGTTTGAACTCGTATTCAGCGGCACGCTCGACACTGCGGAACGAATTGAGATTCTTTACTTCCGCGCGTTTGCCAAGCTCGGTCGCGCCCTTCTTAGCCACCGAAATATTGACGTCAAAGCGCATATTGCCGTGGTATAAATCACCGTGCGTCACGCCAGCGTAGACCATCAATTTGTGCAGCTCTGAGGCGTAAGCCTTAGCCTCCTCGGCAGAATGCATGTCTGGCTCAGAAAC
Source organism: uncultured Candidatus Saccharibacteria bacterium (assembly GCA_963528515.1). GTDB lineage: Bacteria > Patescibacteriota > Saccharimonadia > Saccharimonadales > Saccharimonadaceae > Saccharimonas. Next base: position 333,430 of record CAURUO010000001.1, on the reverse strand, counting down.
GATTTCGATCAGCGGTGTACCAGCGCGGTTGAGGTCGACCAATGAATAGCCGTCGTGGTGTGTCAATTTACCAGCGTCTTCCTCCATGTGCGCATGATGAATCCGCACCCGCTTGAGCGAACCGTCTTCTGGCGGCGCGTCAACATAGCCAGCCAAAATAATCGGTTGGTACATTTGCGATGTCTGGTAGCCCTTTGGCAGGTCAGGATAGAAATAGTGCTTGCGATCAAACCGGCTAACGCGAGCAATCGGCGCGTTCAACGCTTTACCGGCGCGCACCGCCAGCTCGACAGCGTGCTTGTTGAGCACCGGCAGCATGCCCGGCAATCCAAAATCGATTTCATGCGTTTTTTCGTTTGGCTCAGCATTACGAGCATCATTATCAGCCGGACTAAACAACTTGGTTTTGGTCGCCAGCTGGACGTGGCACTCGATGCCAATGGTCATTTCATATTGTTGTAAAATTTCGTCAGATACTGCCATTAGATTGCTCCTAAATCTTTCAATGCTTGTTTGTAAGCGGCCAGAGCGCGGCGCGCAATATCATAATTTATCTTGACATCAGCTTCGTGCGCGATATGGTTGCGAATTTTGTGCGCGCCCCAGATATGGTTAGCGTTCGACCAAACCTTACCAGCGGCTTTCATGCGCTCGCCCATAGTCTCGCCCTTGTAGTGGCTATCGCGCAAGGCTTTGTCAACAAGCTTATCAGCGTTGAGGATAGCTAGCTGCCAGCTGGGAGCACTTTCTTTGTCGAGACTATTTTCGATCGCCAGCCAGCGGGCGCGGAATTTTTCGACCTTGAGTTTCGGCGAACGCTTGCTAGCAAAGGCAATAAAAACTGCGCCGACAATCGCCAAAATCAGTACCGCGATCAAAATGAACCACGTTGCGAAATTATTGTTCATTTTCGCCCTCCATATCGCCTGCTAGCGCGATCAACTTATCGTCGGACTTCATCGGGCCAACTAACTGCGCGCCGATCGGTAGGCCGCTAGAACTACTACCTGCCGGTATACTGATTGCTGGCAAACCTGCCAAGCTCGGTGGTACCGTCATGACATCCGCCAAGTACATCTTGACTGGATCGCTAGTGTTTTCGCCCAGACCAAACGCCGGCGTCGGCGCGGTTGGCAGCAGCAAAAAATCGTACTTCTCAAATAGCTTGTTGAATTCGTTAATCAAAACAGTGCGCGCTTTTTGAGCCTTCAGATAATAAGCATCGAAAAAACCGCTGGATAGCACATAGCTGCCGATCATGATGCGGCGTTTGTTCTCGGTCATGAAGCCTTCGTTGCGGCTGCGGCCGTAGAGCTCGGCTAGCGTTTTGACGCCTTCGGCGCGATAGCCGTAGCGCACGCCGTCGTAGCGCGCCAGATTGCTAGAAACTTCTGCTGGCACGACGATATAATAAATCGCCAAAGCATATTTAAGGCTTGGCATATCAACATTTTCAACCGTGTGACCAGCTGCGCGTAATTTATTGGCAAAATCATTAACGTTAGCGCGAACTTCTGCGTCGACGCCGTCGCCCATCGCCTCGCTGATCAGGCCAATTTTTAAACGCTCGCCTGCTGATTTTTGCATTTCAAAGTAATCCGGCAGCGTCGTCATATCCTTGTCATCACGGCCAGCCATCACGCTAGTGACTAATGCCACATCGTCGGCATGCCGTGCGAAACAACCCATTGTGTCGGTGCTAGAAGCCATCGCCACCGCACCGTAACGGCTACTCAAACCATAAGTCGGCTTGAAGCCGTAGACACCGTTAAAGCTAGCTGGCTGGCGAATCGAGCCGCCAGTATCGGTACCAAGTGCAAACGGTACCACATCTAGCGCCGTTACGACCGCTGAACCGCCCGACGAACCGCCGGCTACCTTGGTCTGATCAACGGCATTATGCGTCGCGCCAAAATATGAGTTCTCGGTCGAACCGCCGTGCGCAAAAGCATCGAGATTTGACTTACCAATACAAATCGCGCCGGCCGCTTCAAGCTTCTCGACGACGGTCGCCTGGACTGGCGCTTGAAAGTTCTCGAGCATTTTCGCCGCCGCAGTAGTTGGCGCACCAAACGCCAAGTAATTATCCTTGACCACGAACGGTACGCCCGCTAGGACGCCCGGATTCTCACCTTTTTTGATCCGCTCGTCAATCTCGTCAGCTCGCTGCAGAGCGCGCTCTGCCGTCAGGCTGAGCAACGCATGATATTCCTCGGTTTCTTGGGCTTTGGCGAGCGACCGCTCGACTTGTGCCCGCGCAGTGGTCTCGCCTTTTTTAACCCTATCTACTAATTCAATAATTTTCATAATTACAACACCTTTGGCACTTTCACGCAATTGTCGCTTTGCTCGGCTGCTAAGGCCAGCAGCTGTCGCCGCGATACGCTGCTGTCAATGATTTTGTCATGGCGCCAGACATTTTGCAAGCCTGTCACTTGATACGTCGGCTCCACACCGTCGGTATCCAACTCGTCCAGCTGATTGATGTAATTGATAATTTTCTCGATATCGGCGCGAAGCGACTCAACCTCCGCATCAGACATCTGCAAACTGCTTAATTGTGCCAAATGACGCACATCGTCGTTGGTAATTGTACTCATTATTCACTAATTATAACGCAGAAGCTAGAGAAGTGCCAAAGGATTTTGCATAAGTTACAGAAGCTCGGTCATTCCACTTATGCTACAATAAGATAAGTTATGCCGCATCAAATCAAAAAGAAGCTAGGAGTGACATTATATAGAGGCGGAGCGGAGTTCCGTGTGTGGGCGCCGTTTGCCAAGCAAGTATTCATCAGCGGGACGTTTACCGCGGGCGAGAAACAACCGCTAACCAGCGAGGGCGACGGCTACTGGTTTGCGCTAATTCGCAATGTCGAGCCGGGCCACCAATACAAATACATCATCGAGACGCCCGACGGCCGGCTGCTCGAGAAGAACGACCCGCGCGCTCGAGCTATCACTAGCAGCGATAAGGGCTTTTCGGTGGTTGTCGACAATAACTTCGATTGGCAGAACGATGCTAATTTTGCCATGCCGCCGCGCCAAGATCAAGTCATTTATGAGCTGCATGTCGGCACTTTCAACCGCCCCGACGCTGCTACATCTGGCACCTTTGACAGTGCAATCGAAAAGTTGGATTACTTGCGAGATCTCGGTGTTAACATTATCGAGCTGATGCCAATCACCAGCATGGCCTTTAGTAACGGCTGGGGCTACGCGCCAAACCACATTTTCAGCGTCGAAAGCATGCTGGGCGGGCGCCACGGCTTGATGAAGTTTGTACGACAATGCCACACCCGCGGTATCGGCGTAGTGCTAGACGTCGTTTACAATCATTTTTACGGCGATACTGATCTATGGCAGTTTGACGGTTGGAGCGAGAACGACCGCGGCGGGATTTATTTTTATAATGATGAGCGCGGCGATACACCCTGGGGCGGACGGCCTGACTTCGGACGGCCGGAGGTTCGACAATTTATCCTTGACAATATTACAATGTGGCTTAATGAATACCATATGGACGGCCTGCGCGTCGATAGCACCATTTACATGCGCAATACCGAGGGCCACGATAACGACCCCGAGCACGATATTGCCGACACTTGGAGTTTATTGCAAGATATCACTGAACTAGCGCACAAAATCAAACCAGATTCGCTGATAATCGCCGAAGACGCCGCCTGCAACCCAGCGATCACGGCACCGCGCGCCAACAACGGCTGCGGCTTTGATGCGCAGTGGGAGCTGGGGTGGCCGCATGCTTTGCGTGATGCGCTAGGACTAACTGCTGATACGGCACCGACTTTGCAAGGCATTCGCTATGAATTTTCTCACTCGTACAATGGCAATGATTTTGAGCGGGTTATCTTTAGCGATTCGCACGATACTGCTGCCAACGGCTCGGTGCGGCTCAACGAAGCAGCCGACCCCACCGGCGGTACGACGCTATATGCCCGCGAGAAAGCTCTACTGGCCGATGCCATCACTTTGACATCCGCTGGCATACCAATGATTTTACAAGGCAGCGAGTTCTTGCAGGACGGCTCCTTCAACGATTGGGCGGCCCTAGAATGGCGCAAAACTGAAAAGTATGCCGGCATCCTGCTAGCTCACAAGCACTTACTAGCACTACGGCATAACGCTTACGATACAACGCGCGGCCTGCAAGGCAATTCGACCGCCCTTTTCCACGCCAACGACGACAACTGCGTTATCGGTTACCACCGCTGGAATAAGGGCGGCGCTGGCGACGACGTGCTAGTAATTGTCAATTTCAGCGACCAGCATTTCGACCATTACGATATCAATTTACCGCTGCCAGGACACTGGCATGTCCGCTTCAACAGCAGCTGGCACGGCTATAGCAAGGATTTTCGCGGCGTGCATTTATCGTCGGTAAACACGCACAAGAACAGCACAGCCACCATCACGCTGCCACCTTATGGGGTGTATATTTTGTCGCAAGAGTAGCTACCTTATCTTATGTATTATAACATATTAGATGGTATTATGTCAAAAAATCTTGATTTAGCTAGAGAAAAAGCGGATGGTAGCTATATCGCCAGCCTCAACCGCAGCCCTGCCGCCAACTGGATAAGTGAATTTCGGGTCGGTATGGCCAAAATCTAAATTAGCAATGACTGGCATAGTCTGTTCAACGTTTTTGCTGAGAATAATATCCCTAAGAGCCTGCTCTGTTGGCTGCGATTCCTGCTGGAAACGCCCGATTAGAATAGCTTTGACCTGGCGAAAATACGGCTGCTGCACTACCGACTGGAAATTGCGCTCGAATGTCTCTAAAATCGAATCGTAGCTATCGTCCTCGATACATAAGATGATATCGCCAGCAATGCGCGGGAAATACTCGGTGCCGTTCAACAAATTTAGACTGCACATATTTCCGCCCAGCAAGACTCCTTCGGCTCTACCTTTTTGGATGATTACTGGACCGTTGTTTGGCAGAGTGGCGCGCGAGGATTTTTCATCGTAATCCCAAGGATAATCGTAAAAGTTCGCCGACGGTGCAACTTCGTACTCATCCGGCTGATCCGCAAACAAACAGCGCTTAAAATATTCCAGCGAATAGCTATTTTGCGGCAGCATACCAAAGCAATAAAAGTTCGGCGCAGCATATGTGATTAAGCCAGTTTTAGCCAAAATAGCATGATTCAACACCGTGATATCCGAAAATCCGGCGAAAATCTTCGGGTTAGCACCAATTAGTTTCCAGTCTATTTTGTCGAGCAGCTGATTTGAATTAAAACCGCCAACGGCCGCCAAAATCGCTTTAACTTTCGAATCGGTAAATGCAGCGTGCAAATCGTCGACCTTCTCCTGGTCGCTCGGGCAGCCGCGCTGAGACCGTGAAAAGGCATTTTCACTAAACGTCACTGTCAGACCGAGCGATTCCAGCGCCATCGTTGCCCGCCGCAAAACAGTCTCGTCAATATCGCTAGCCGAGCGCGCCAGTGCAACGATTCGAATTTCATCGCCAGACTGCAGTTTGTTTGGTGTCATTTTGATCCTTTCTACTAAAGTTGTTACTAGCCCTACATCTTCTCACGAATCTCGGCGATTAGGTCGCGCAGGTCGGCGGCGCGTTCGAATTCTAAGTTGGCGCTAGCTAAATTCATCTGCACGGTCAAATCTTTGACGAGATTCTTGTACTCATCGCGCGGGATTTTGCGCAAGTCGAGCTTTGGCTTGTCATCTTCTTTTTGCGGAATGATGGCGCGCAAACCTTCGTCGATTGCTTTGCTGATACCGCGCGGCGTGATGTTATGTTCGCGGTTGTATTTCTCTTGAATCTGGCGGCGACGGCGCGTTTCGTCGATCGCCAAGCGCATACTATCGGTCATATTGTCGCCGTACATGATCACCTTGCCGTCGACGTGGCGCGCAGCCCGGCCGATCGTCTGAATTAGGCTGCGTTCGCTGCGCAAGAAACCTTCCTTGTCGGCGTCCATAATCGCCACCAAACTAACTTCTGGCAAGTCAATCCCCTCGCGCAGCAAATTGATACCGACCAGCACGTCATAAACGCCCATCCGCAAATCGCGCAAAATATCGCCGCGTTCCAGCGTGTCAATTTCGCTATGAATATAAGCCGTCTTGATACCGATCTCTGTCAAGTAAGTCGATAAGTCCTCTGCCATCCTCTTGGTCAAAGTAGTGACTAGTACGCGCTGCTTTTTGTCGACGCGGTCGCGGATCTCGGCGATCAAGTCGTCGACTTGCCCGTCGGTCGGGCGGACGATAATCTCTGGATCAAGCAAACCAGTCGGGCGGATCACTTGCTGCGCTGGTGCCGGACTGCGCTGGAGTTCATAATCGCCAGGCGTCGCCGAAACATAAATGACTTGGTTGATGTGTTTATTAAATTCGTCAAAGCGCAACGGGCGATTGTCTAGGGCACTCGGTAAGCGAAAACCGTACTCGACCAAGACTTCTTTGCGGGCGCGATCGCCATTATACATGCCGCGCACTTGCGGAACGGTAACGTGGCTTTCGTCGATAATCATCAAAAAATCATCCGGAAAGTAATCTAGCAAAGTCGCTGGCTGCTCGCCCGGTTCGCGGTTGGTCAGATAACGGCTGTAGTTTTCGATACCTTTGACGAAACCAGTCTGCTCGAGCATCTCGAGGTCATACTTGGTGCGCTGGCTGAGTCGCTGCGCCTCCAACAATTTGTTATTTTTCTCGAACCATTCGACACGCTGCTCGTACTCGGCACGAATATTCTCGATGGCGCGCTTAATTTTTTCTTTCGGCGTAGCGTAGTGGCTGCTCGGAAAAATAGTGAAGAGTTCCGGCTCTTCTAGAATCTCGCCAGTCAGCGGGTCAATCCGCGTAATTCGATCGACGTCATCGCCAAAAAACTCCACTCGATAAGCTGTTTCGCCGCCCGCCGGAAAGACATCGACCACGTCGCCTTTGACGCGAAACGCACCGCGCGCAAAATCGATATCGTTGCGATGATACTGAATATCCATCAATTGGCGCAAAAATTTGTCTTGCAAACGCCGCTCACCGCGCTTAACGGTAATCGACAAATCATAATAATCCGCCGGCGAGCCCAAACCATAAATGCAGCTGACGCTCGACACGATAACCACGTCGCGCCGTGTCAGCAAAGCGTCGGTAGCAGCATGGCGCAAGCGGTCGATTTCTTCGTTGATCGCCGAATCTTTCTCGATATAGGTATCGCTCGACGCGATGTAAGCTTCTGGCTGGTAATAATCAAAATAGCTGACGAAATAATGAACTTCGTTGTCGGGGAAAAACTGTTTGAATTCGCTGAACAGCTGGGCAGCGAGAGTTTTGTTGTGCGCCAAAATCAACGTCGGCACGTTCCTCTGAGCGATAATGTTCGCCATTGTAAAAGTTTTACCGCTACCTGTTACACCGAGTAACGTTTGCTCGCGCTGGCCGTCGTGCAAACCATTCAGCAACTGGGCGATCGCTTGCGGCTGATCGCCAGTCGGTTGATACGCAGATTTTAGTCGAAATCGCTGACTATCCATCTGGTATATTTTAACATTTTTAAGCTAATCTAGCTAACCTTGGCCGTAGCGTTTGGCACTAACCTGCGGGTCGCTGCTATCGTGCTCAACATCGGCGTATTTCTTGTCAAGCGACTCAATGACTCGCGCTACTAACCGCTCGGGATTAGCATCGTAAATGACATCTTTAGCGCCCGGCGCCCAAACGTTCTTAAGCAAAGTAATCGTGTAGTCAGCCAGGCCGCCGCTGCCCAGCAAGATACCGCAGATTTTACGGCTTTCGAGCGCTGTCGATAGCTCGTGCAGGCTGCCCATTCGCCCGCCGACAGTAATCACCGCATCGGCACTGCGCACCAGATGAACATCGCGGCCAACATATTCCATACCCGTGAAGTTGATATAGTCGAATTCGGCGGTTGGCAAACGGTAAGTCGAAATATGTTCGCGAAACGAACTAGCTGGCGAGAATCCGACCGACACGCCTTTGGTCTGACCAACACTTTTGAAGCCGCGCGCAGCAAAGTGCGGCAAGCCGACAGTAGCGCCTGTCAGCAATGTCTTGCCCGAACGTGCGATTTCAGCGCCAATCGCAAAAGCTTTTTCGTGAGCGCTATCAACCGTCTCGCCCGACGCCGCGCCCGATACACAAATCTGGTATTTCATTATTCTCCTCGTTTTGGTAATTGTTTCTCGGTGATTGGCATAGCGTGCAGTTTGACGCCTTTATACAAGATGCCGTCTTTGGCGCCAATTTTAGTAACGACGCTAGTCGAATTGGCGCTAGCAAAAATGATCGATTCTTTTAGGCTTTTACCTTGCGTCCACTGGCTCAAAAAGCCGCTAGCAAAAGCATCGCCGGCACCCGTGCGATCGACTACTGGCACGTCTTCATACATACCAGCGCGCACTAACGTCTTGCCGTCAGTCGCTACCACGCCATTTGGGCCGTCGCTGACAATCACTGTCGGACAATAGTGCAGCGCCCGCAAGGCCAGCTCCTCGATAGTTTCGCCAGCCACTAGTTTTTGCATCTCCTCTTTGTTGGTGCAAAGCACGTCAACTGTGTCCAGCAAACCTTTTAGCTTTTCCGGATCAGCTAGCTCCGGACCAGCCGGATTAAGCATGACTTTGGCGCCAACGTGCTCAGCTTCGTCCAAAATCACCCGTAACACCGTCAGGCTGTTGTCGGCCAACGACGTCGGGTAAATCCAATCAGCTTGGCTGATAGCTTGCAAGTTCAAGCGACTAACATCCTTGCCAAATGTCCGCCCGCGGTGGTTCAGAATCGTCCGTTCGCCATTGGTCGCGATCAAAATTACTGAATAGCCAGCTTGCATTCGATCATCAATCAAGACGTCGCGCGTATCGACACCCTCGGTATCAAGCGCCGCGATCACCGCCTGGCTGGCCGAATCATTACCCAGCGCCCACATATAGCGACTGTCTAAGCCCTGGCGGGCAAACGTTGTCGCGACATTCGTAGCATTGCCGCCAGTGCTGAAGATTACGTCTTCGACTTCCATTTTGATACCTAGCGGCAGTTCAGTAAAGACTTTTTTGCCGCGGGTATGTGGATCAAACTCATTGCTGCGAAGGAATACGTCTTGCGTGCCTTTGCCGATTGCTAAAATTTTAACCGCCACTAAAGCGTCGCCTTTCCAGCGCTGCCAAAGGCGCCAATTTTCTCTTCGACGACTTTTTGGACAGCATCGTAAACTTCGGGCATCAGCTTGAAAACAGCGTATTCGTCAGGATTCTCGCGCAAAACCTTTTCGAGCGTAGTACGGAAAGCATAGCGCAAGTCGCTGTTGATATTGATCTTGCTAACGCCAATTTTGGACGCGTCCTCAAAGTAGTGTAGCGGCGTGCCGCTACCGCCATGCAGGCTAATCTGGCAATCAATCGCCGCACGAATTTGACGCAGCAAATCTAGGTCGAGAATCTTCGGCACCGGATACAGCCCGTGCAAGTTCCCAACCTGCACCGCCATAGTATCGATACCCGTGGCATCGACAAAACTTTTGGCTTCCTCGGGCTTGGTATTCCATTTTTTGACTTCTTCGTAGTCGATCTCTTCTTTATGGAGATTGGAGTCGCCAAAGAAATAGCGCTCCTCGGCCTCGACCAGTGCGCCCGTGAACTTAGCATATTCAACAACTTCGCGAGTTTTCTCGATAATTTCCTCGAGCGAAGCATCGTGATTAGCCTGCGAAATATCGATATGAATAAACTCAAAGCCAGCATCAATAGCCTGTTTGCAGCCCTCGACTGTCGGCGCGTGATCAAGGTTGATATACATCTCGACACCGTAGTTTTGGCTATAATTATCGACCAAATCGCGAATATTTTCGTAGCCGCCCAGCGAAGCTGCTTCGTTAGCGCTAACTTCGACCATCACTGGCGCGCTGGTTTTTTGTGCTGCCTGGCAAATCGCACGCAATGTTTCTTGATTGTCAATATTAAAAGCGCCCACCGCAAAACCCTCTAGCCGGCTGCGCCGCATTAGGTCGCGCGCCCGGCTGGTACGCTGGCGAATTTCATCAATTGATAAGCTCATGGTTGTCTCCTTTCCTTAAAATCCTGCATGGTATTGCGGTACGCGATCAACAAATTCACGCGTCTTCTGGGCGATACTCGCTTCGTCAAGCCCAAAGGCTTGCAGCAATTCGCCAGCCTCGCCGCTCTCGCCGAAACGATCATTCATGCCGATACGCAATAACGGCGACGGCAGTTGTTCGCCTAGCAATTCAGCAACAGCGCCGCCCAAACCGCCAGCAATTTGCGCGTCCTCGACCGTAACTACCCGGCCAGTTTTGCGAACACTCGCCAAAATCGTCTCGTTATCAAGCGGCTTGACTGTCGGCACATGTACCACTTCGACCGAGACACTGCTACTTTGCAATTCATTAGCTGCCCGCAGCGCGTACGCCGTCATGATGCCGGTACTAACAATTGTCGCATCACTGCCCTGGCGCAATACATACGCCTGGCCAATCTCGAACGGCGAATCCGGCGTACTAAATGTCGGCGTAGCAGCGCGCGTTAACCGCAAGTAAGCCGGCTTGTCAGTCCGCGCCAGCGCCTTGGTCGCCTTTTCAGCCTCAACAGCATCACCCGGGCAAACGACGATCATGTTCGGCAGCACCCGCATCAACGCGATATCCTCAAACATTTGGTGGGTAGCGCCATCCGGCCCAACCGTTGTGCCGCTATGTCCGCCGACAATCTTAACCGGCATGTCGTTAAGTGCAATCGTCGCTTTAATTTGTTCCCAACTGCGCCCCGGATGAAACGCCGCGTAACTGGCTGCAAACGGAATTTTACCAGCGCGCGCTAGGCCGCTTGCCACCGTCGCTAAATTCTGCTCGGCGATACCGACCTCGATATAACGCTCAGGGAAAGCCTTGGCAAAAGAATCCATTTTGACGCTCTCGACCAGATCGGCGCACAGACCAACTACTCGCTCATCAGCTTCGCCGGCTGCTTTCAAACCGCGCCCAAAACCAGCGCGCGTAGCTTCTGCTTCTGCTTTTTCATTATAAATGTTGTCATTTAGAGGATAATTATACACGGCCTTCTCCTGAATATCGTTTTGCATCTTTTTTCTCGAGAATCACTAGCGATCGGAACATCGCCTTGGCGCTTTCTGAAACAGCGAGCGACTCTTTATTGTTGTATAAGTACAATAAGTAACTTCCTTTACCGTATGCTCGCGAGCAAATCACTGATAAATGCGGCTTGCCGCTACTGTCATTAGCCAAAACGCGAGCACACAAAAGTTGCACAGCGCCGCGGTCATTCGCGAAATCAGCAAATGACTGATACCACTCTATACCAGTCACCAAGTCACCGTTACTCTTCGCATTTCCGATCTTGTCTTCGATAACTTTTCGCGAATTAACTCTATCAGAACTACTGCTAAAATTTTCGCTACCATCCACAGATATAGTCATTAAGAGTCCGCTGCCATCAGAATACCAGTGGACGCCATTATCGTTTTCCTTTTCAGTCCAACCTTCTGGCAATTTGCCGTTTTCGATGCGCCAAACTGGTGAACCCTGCGGCTGGTAATTATCATCAAGCGAGACACTTCGGACAGTTCTGGCGCTGTCCTTTTCCTTGCCTTTGTTATCGCCGGCGTGATCAAACTGCGAGAAAAGCGGCTGCATCGCCCCAGACACTAGAAGTATCGTAACGATAATAGAAATAACAAGCGTAACCGAATTAATAATAATACCGATAACGCCTGCTACTTTCGAAGTACCGTAGCGGTTCGCCTTGACAACGCTAGCAATACCGAGCGGCAAGCCAATCATACTCACCCAAAGCAAGCCAAGTATGATACTAACAGCGCCCATCCAGTTGCCCGGCGACTGTGTTGGCGCAGGCTGCGAATACGGATAAGCGTAAGGGCTAGCCGGCGGATAAGCATTGTTTGCCGGCGGAGCGGTATACTGCGGAGCTGCATATTGCGGCGTTGGCGGCGAAACAGGCGGCGCTGATGCAGCTGGCTGAACTGGCGGCTCTGACGGAGCGGATGCGGCCGAAGACTTCGGCGGTTTCGGCGGCTTTGGTGGAGTTGGCGGTTTCGGCGCCTTAGATGGCATCGAATTGTTAGACGATTGATTACTCATAATATCCTCCTGCATCTTGCTGTGATTCTGAATGCGCCAAATCAGCCAGCGCCGTAGCCGCCTGATCGCTTGACGGCGCTACGCCGTGCCACTTGTAATCGTATTCCATGAAGCCAACACCGCGGCCCGGAATCGTATGCGCGATGATACAGCACGGCCGATTCTCGATCGCCTTGGCTAAGTTTACTGCGTCGATGATGCCTTCAATATTGTTGCCGTCGATTTCTTGGACGTGCCAGCCAAAGCTTTCCCACTTGCCGCGCAAATTTTCCAGCGGCATGACATCTTCGGTCGGGCCGTCAATCTGGATATTATTGCGGTCAATGAAGAGGATTAGCTGGCGTAGTTTATACTTACCAGCAAACATCGCCGACTCCCAGATATTACCTTCATCAAGCTCGCCGTCGCCGGCAATCGCGTACACCCAGCGGTGGCGCTGCTTATCTAGATATTGCAGCGCATACGCGTAACCTGCTGCTTGCCCGATGCCGCTGCCTAGCGGCCCGGAAGTATTCTCGAGCCCTGGCAACTTGACGCGCTCTGGGTGGCCCTGCAGGCGCGATCCGAGTTTGCGCAAAGTCGACAGCTCCTCGACTGGGAAGTATCCTGCCTCGGCCATAGCCGCGTATTGTACTGGCACTGTGTGGCCATTACTCAACATGAAGATATCGCGCTCTGGCCATTCAGGGTTCTGCGGATCGATATTCATAATATTGAAATATAGTGCCGTGACGATATCCGCCAGCCCCAGCGCGCCGCCTGGGTGCCCGCTCTTGGCCAGCTCTAGCATATGAACTACATCGCGCCGCACGTCGTTGGCTTTTATTTCGAGCTGTGGAATAGATAATTTTTCGCGAGCCACCTAAATTACTCCTTGCTTATTAACTTCTGCTACTAATTTCTGATAAGCTTCTGCCGGATCTGGCGCCGAATGGATAGCGCTGCCGCAGTTGACGATATTAACGCCGCCTTGCGCTAGGCTAAAAACATTTTCGAGCGTCGCGCCGCCATCCCAGCCAACTTCAACGCTAGGATGGATGCTGCGAATCAAGCGAACCTTTTCCAGCTGCATCAAGCTAGCCTTGCCGCCGTAGTGGCCCAAATCACCGCTAAACACCAGTACATGATCAACTGCGCTGATGACGTCTTTGACGGTATTTGGCACCGTCGGGCGCAACAATCCCACGCCAGTCTGAATACCCGAAGCTTTGAGCTGCTGGATAGAAGGCTGCAAATCCTCATCAACTTCGGCATGAAAAATCACCAGCGACGGCCGCATTTGCACCAAAGCATCAACATACAAACTCGGCCGCGCCACCATAGCATGGATATCAACCTGCCAGTCTTGCGGCCACCACATCTCGCTCAGCTCGACGGTTTTGGTCGGTGCAAATTCGCCATCAGCCAAATCTAGATGAACGCGCTTAGCGAATGGCGATAAACGCTCAATCGTTAGCTTGTAATCTTCTGCATTCTCGCAGAGTACTGTCGGAACAATCTCGGCCATCAGAAAGCATCCAATTCTGCGTTACGGCGAACAAACCGCGCCGCGCCGGCAAATGGCGTAGCGATCCACTCGTCAATAATTTCTTTCCAGAGCTCTAAGTCGTCGCCCGGAGCGTCCAGTACCCGCGCCGGCAAACACAAAACGTTGCAGTTGTTATCATTACGGCACTCATGCGCTTCGAACTTATCCCAAATCACCGCCGCTCGAATACTGCGAAAACGGTTAGCTGCCATCGCCATACCTTGGCCGCCAGTGCAAATCAAAATTGCTCGCGGATCAGTAGAATCGTCCTCACCCAACACCTTGGTCACGGCCATCTGGGCAAACTGCGGGAAGTCGTCTTGCGGATCGAGTATCTTATCGCCGACATCCTCCCACTCGATGCCGCGCTTGGTCAGATAAGCTTCAATCTTCTCCTTCAGATAAAACCCACCATGATCCGCTCCTAGAAAAATCTTCATACTACAAGTATAAGCATAATACGCGCCCCTGGCAAGCCCCGTTAGAGTAGGTCTTGCTGGCCAAAAGAAAATCCCGCCCCCAGCGGGGATGACAAAAGCTCAAATTGAGCTAGCCATCCCCGCCAGGCGGCGGGAAGAAGTGGAGGAAGTTCTAAGCGGTTTTCCTCTCTGGAACCGCACTCAATTTTTTACCCAGTAGAGTTCCCGGGGCAGTAGGGGCATCTTAGCTCTTCGAGGCGGCAGCCACCACCCTGAAGAGCTTGGACCATGCCCCGTAGGGCGTGTCATTGACGGGGAATCCCGACTCCCCGTCAATGATGCGGCTGTGTCCACGGCCGCAGCTCTCGACAATCAGGGCGGGCAAACTGCCCGCCCTGATTGTATACTGTGCCGGCGAGTTATACTCGTCGACGCTGACGTCAACGACGAGCCCGGCGCGGCGGGCCTCATCATGCAGGTGGAGAGCCACCTGGGCCGCCCCGGAGGGGGCAGCCTCCGCCTCCGCCATCAGGCGGAGGTACTCGCGGGGGACAACCCCGCGAACGTAGCGCCCGTCAAGCGGCAGGTCGAGACCGTCCAGGGCCTCCTCGCGCCGCCGCTCGGCGGCGGCGGAGTAGTTAACGATAGAGGTGATGTTGAAGGTAGCCATTTCAGGCCCCTTTCTGCCCCATGTGGGGCGGTTGTGGAGCCTGACCTTTTCAAGCTCTCTACGGCAGCATCAAAAACACTCAGGCTAGACCGCATTTTAGCGCCAGCGCTATTCGCGCTTTTAACCTGAATTAACCAAATTTAATAATACCGTAGAGAACTTGAAAGCTGAACCTATCTACTACAAATTTTATTGTTAGTGAGCATGTCGCTGATCCTGCATTTGCTTATACGGGATGGACATACTATTATACTATTATACTATCACACTTTGCGATAAATGTCAAGACTTTTATGCATATTTTTGGCTGTATTAGCAATTATATTATAAAACATCAAATATTTCGTGAGTACCGTCCAGTTTCAGCCGCCAACTCGACCAAGCGGTTGGCACCAGCCCATTCATAGTCGTACCAGGACGACACTTGCGCTAGCCGCTCGCCGACAACGGCAGTTAGCCCGGCATCAACTGTCGAGCTGTAGCTATTGCCGCGAAAATCCTCGGCTACCAGCTCTTTGTCGGTAACCGCCAAAATACCGTTATATAGCGGTTCGCGGGCAGCATGCGTTAAAATCTCGTTTATTTTCTTGGCCGCGATTGATTCGCGCAGCAGTAGCGAAACCGTTGATAGACCAACGTTACCGTACTGGCGGCTACTAACTGCAAGCCCGCTTACCGCGCTCGCAACATTTGGCAAAACTGCCTGCAATCGCTGGCCGTAATCAGCCGCCATCGCCACCAAATCGCTGTCGCCCAGACGCTCAGTCTTTAACAGCGAACTAGCAAAATGATAACTGCCAGTCGCTGTAATCGTCGCCGCCTCGACACCAACCGCTTGATCAAGCACCGCGATAACTGGCGCTACCGAGCTAATCGCCGCATCGCCACTGCAGACTATATCCGTCGAGGCGTTAACCAATCCGTCATTGACGCCTATGATAATCGTCGCAAAATCAGCGCACTGCGACAACGATGCCACGCGCCGAGCACCAGCCGTCCGATGGCGGCGCAGCTCAGCAGCATCAGTCTGGCATCCGGCATCAATCAAAACATCAATACCGAGATCACCCCACGGCAATTTGGTTGTCCGCTTATCGCTTATGATAGGAATGATCCGGTCGCCAACATATAGCGACGCGTCGCCAGTGCCAATCGCTTTGGCATAATGGCCATAAATCGAGTCGTGCTTCAGCAGATAAGCGCACTGCTCAGCGCTCAGATGCGTCCGAATAGCCGCTATTTCGATATCTGAACGGCTCTGCGCAATTTTGAAAACACTGCGGCCAACCCGGCAAAAACCGTTAATCGCTACTTTTATTTTCACCATGCCCACTCCTTGATTAAGCCATCTTTGCTAATATTTTAGCAAAAGCGCAATAGCTTTGGCAAATTTGCTATAATAAGGGTATGAACGAGGTCGAGCTGGTTAATCTGGCTAGAAGCCATTACAGTGAAGAGCAGGTCGCATTGTTAGAAAAAGCAATCCATTATGCTACCGATAAGCACGACGGGCAACTGCGTAAAAGCGGCGAGCCGTACATCACTCACCCGCTGCAAGTCGCTGCTATGCTGGTCGACTGGGGCATGGATATTGATTCGGTGATTGCCGGCGTACTGCACGACACAGTCGAGGATACTGATGCTACACTAGAGGAAATCACCGAGCTATTCGGCCGAGATATTGCTTTTCTGGTTGATGGTGTCACCAAGGTTAGCCAAGCCCGCGCCGGCATGAAAAACCTCGAATCGTATTTGCCAAGCACTACCGATAATTTGACGAAATTACTCATCGCTGTCGGCCAAGACGTGCGAGTGATTATCATCAAGCTGGCCGACCGCCTGCACAATATGCAAACCCTGCAATTCAAAAGCCCGGAAAAGCAGAAGAAAATCGCCCGCGAGACACTAGACGTTTTCGCACCGCTAGCCGATCGGTTAAATATGGGTCGGCTGCGCGTGCAGCTCGAGGAATTGAGCTTCAAATATTTAATGCCCGAGGAATACAACCAAACTGTCGCCCTCAAGGATAGCCGCTTAAAGAAATCTCAACGCAAGCTAGATGCCGTCCGCCGCGCTGTCGATTCGCGCCTCAGCGACGAGAAAATCCAGCACCAAATCGACGGCCGCGTCAAGAGTACCTACAGCCTATATAAGAAGATGAAGCGCGTCCCCAATATCGACGATATTTATGATCTGATCGCGCTGAGAATTATCGTTGACGACATCGACACTTGCTACCTGGTGCTCAACGAACTGCACAACATGTACGAGCCGATGGTTGGGCGAATCAAAGATTATATCTCGAAACCGAAGCCCAACGGCTACCAATCACTGCACACTACGGTGGTTACTAAAAACGGCCAAGCGGTCGAATTCCAGATCCGCACCCGCGAGATGCACGATTACGCTGAACGCGGGCTGGCGGCCAGCTTTCATTATAATGAGCAAAAGCTAACTGATGCTTACATCAAGGGCAAAATGACCAGCCTGCCGACAGATTTACACTGGATTAAGCATTTGCAGTCGGCAGCATCGATGATTCGCGAAGGTAAAGATTTCGACGTTGATAATTTGAAGGTCGATTTGTTCGGCGACCGGATTTTTATTTATTCGCCAAAGGGTGATATTTACGACCTGCCAGACGGCGCTTTCCCGTTAGATTTTGCCTACCGCGTGCACTCTGATCTAGCCGCTAAATCAAGCGGATTTCTAGTAAATGGCAAGATGGAACCATTCAGCTACAAATTGCAGCACGGTGATACCGTCGAGATTCTAACCAACAAGCGCGCTCGCCCAAAGCCCGGCTGGAACGAATATGTCATCACTGGACACGCTCGGATGAAGCTCAAGGCCCAGCTCAAAAAAACCTCGCTACTAGGCCGCGCTGGCAGCCTATTGCAGCGCACAGCACCGTTTCGCCGCAACAAAAAATAGCAGCCAAAATGAAAATAGCCAGACAAATTCTGGCTATTTCGCTAAATTTGCAACTAAAAGTTTATTCTATTTATGCCTGCGGCGGCTGCTGAGGCGGCTGCGGCTGTCCGCCTTCAGCTACCGGCGGTTGCGGCTGGACAACCGTTGCAGCTGGTTGTTGCGGTTGAGCGTATGGCTGCGGTTGTTGAGCATAGGCTACCGGTTGCTGCGGTTGTCCGTAAGCTGGCTGCGGTGCGTAATACCCAGGCTGCGGCGGCTGGCCGTAGACAGGTTGCTGCTGCACAACCGGGCCAACATAGCGACTTGAACCAAACGCCAAAATCGGGTTCATAATCGCCGGGAAGAAGATCATCAAAACGCCAAAACCAGTCGTTTTGCCGAACGATTTTGCTAAATCTAGCGGTAACACGATCGAAATGTATATATGGGCAAACGGCAAGAACATCAGTACGACTTGCCACTCTGGCCGGCCGACAATCTGCATCATTACTACCATGTTGTATATTGGCACTAATGACGCCCAGCCTGGCTTGCCAGCCTTAGTGAAGATTCGCCACATGGCGATAATCATTAGTATGGAAACTGCCATTACAATTAAGATGACAAACAGCCAAATTACAACCGCAACCGCACCGACATCGCTGCTAGCCGCATAAGTCGAAGTTGAATAATCATAATAATCCATAATTTGCTCCGTTTAAGTTTATTACTGCTTATTATAGCGGTCAATGCATTGTTTGACAATCACCTTGGCTTCCTCGGCATCGCCCCAGCCCTTGACGATAGTACTGCCTGGCTTCTTGAGATCTTTGTAATGAGTAAAGTGATGTTCAAGCTGCTTAACCAGCTGCGGAATGTCGTCGAGCGAGTTAATACGATCGTCGTCGCGATTATCAGCCGGCACCACGACTACCTTGTCGTCGACTTCGCCGTCATCTTCGAAGCGCAGCACGCCAATAATACGCGCCTTCAACCACACGCCAGTCGTTAGCGGCTCTGGGCAAATAATCAGCGTATCTAGCTCGTCGCCGTCCTCGTCAAGCGTCTGCGGAATAAAGCCGTAATTGCACGGCTTAGCAAAAATCTTCGGCTCGACGCGGTCCAGCATGAAGACCGCCCGCTGACGATCCCATTCGACCTTCAGGCGCGACCCTTCGGGAATTTCTACCACAGTATTGACTAGCCCGCCATCGACATCTCCCGGGTCAAGAACTTTATTAAAATCTGCCATATTGCTCCTTTGCTTACAGTTACTACCTATATAGTATCAGTTTTTTACGCTATAGAGTATACTAATAGAGATATGAGTAAGAAAAAGAGTCCGACGCTATTGACAGCAGAAGACTACATGTCGGATTTAGCAGTTAAAATTGATAATGCCAAACAACGCGTCAATATGGTAGCGACCACCTTTCGCGCCGATGACAAGCACACCGAAGCCGTAATCGCCGCCGTCGAGCGCGCGGCGGCTGAACGCGGCGTACCAGCCTCGGTTTGTGCCGATTCATTCACTTATCTCGAACCGAAGGAATTCATTCTGCGTTCGCCGCGCCGCCAGCCATCGCGCGCCGTTCACGCCATGAAATTAGAACGGCGGCTAAAAAGAGCAGGCGTGGCTTTTCGCTGGCTCGGTCAAAAGGCCAATATGCTAATGACTGGCCGCACTCATAGCAAGTGGTCGATTGTTGACGACATAGTCTACGCTTGCGGCGGCGTCAATATGGACCACGAGAGCCTAGCTAATGTCGATTACATGTTCCGATTTGATAATAAAGTGTTAGCTGATAAGCTATCTAACGAGCAATACCTTATCGCTCGCGCCGACAAGCGCGGCGGTTCGATTCGCAATTCAATGTTTGGTCTCGACGAACACTCGACTGTCCTGGTTGACCAAGGTTTGCCAACTAATTCTCTCATTTACAAGCGCGCCTGCGACCTAGCTGAACAAGCTGAGAACATCGTACTAGTATCGCAGTACTGCCCGACTGGCAAACTCAACCGCATTCTCAAGCGCAAAAATGCCAAATTATATTTCAATAATTGGCGTACCGCATCGCCGATCAATAAACTTCTCATCAAACTCGGCACCTTAACCAGCCGACAACAAACCCTATACCAGCACCCGCAATATCTGCACGCCAAATTCATTGTTTTCACGATGTCTGGTGGCTCGAAAATAGCATTATCAGGGTCGCACAATTTCATGCGCGGCTCTGGCATCATGGGCACACGCGAAATCGCTCTCGAGACTAGCGACCCAGCCATCATTAAACAACTCGAAGCTTTCCGCAAGAAATACGTCGAATAATACCAATATCCGACGTCGAAACTATTCCGCCTTCACGCCCTCTAAATACTCGCGGATACTCAGCGCCGCTGTCGCCCCCTCGCCGACAGCACTAGCTACCTGCATGGTAGCGCCGCTGCGGACATCGCCGCTAGCAAAGACGCCCGGCAAAGCCGTCGCCAAATGGTCGTCGGTTTTGATGAAGCCGTACTCGTCAAGCTCAACGCCGCTATCCGCCAAAAACTGCGTATTCGGCTTCAAGCCGATGAAAACGAACACGCCGTCAGCCTCGAAAGTCGTTTCTGCGCCGTCTTCAAGCGCCCGCACCGCCGCCACCGCGCCGTCCTCGCCGACGATTTCTTGCGCTACGGTTTGCAAATGTACGGTAATTTTGCCATTATCAATGTATTTCTGCAAATCGTCCTGTAGAGTCTTGCTGGCCTTTACGGAACTTCGCACCAGCAAATCGATATGCTCGGCAAATCGCGTCAAAAACATCGCTTCCTGCACACCCGAGTTGCCGCCACCAACAACGACTAACCTTTTACCTTTATAAAAAGCACCATCGCAAGTCGCACAATAATGCACGCCGCGGCCATAAAATTCTGCCTCGCCAGGAATGCCAAGTTTCTTATAACCGCTGCCTGTAGCAATCAGCACAGCGCGAGCTCTAACCTCTTGACCGTCAACCGTCAAAATATTAACTCCATCCTGATGGCGCAGCGCTGAAACGTCGCCGTAATCAATCTTGGCGCCAAAGCGTTCAGCTTGCTTGCGCAAATTATCCGCCAATTCCATCCCTGGAACGCCATCGGGAAAACCAGGATAGTTGTCGATTTTATCGGTAATTGCCGCTAGACCGCCAACAACGCCCTTCTCGTAGAGAGTAGTGTCAATACCCTCGCGCGTAGTATAAATCGCTGCCGCTAGTGCACTCGGGCCAGCACCAATCATCACCACAGGCTTAATATCTTCCATGCAGATTTCCTCCTCGTCTTACTGCGCTCGTTGAGCTTCTTGGTATGCATTCATCAGCTTCGTCATATCTGGCGGAGTGATAGTTTCTGGCGCTGGAATCGCCATAACGACGAATTTCAATGGCATGTTCGGCGCGATAATTTGCTTGCCTTTAGAGTCTTTGCTGCCAGCCTCGCCGTAAGCTTTGTCCGCCGGGATAGACAGCAGCCGCACGCCGCCGACTTTCATTCCTTTTAGACCCTCTTTCCAGCCTTTGATTATACCAGCCGTACTCAACCCGCTTACTGGCAATGGTGTTTTCAGCTTATTGTTATCAATGCTCTGATCGAAGATATCACCATTTGCATCCCAGCCAATATAATAAGCCGCAAAATTAGTTTTATCGTCTACCAATGCGCCATCGCCCTCTGTTAGATCTTCGGTTACTAGCGATTTGACGCTATCGATTTCGAACTTTGCAACTTGGCTAGAATACTGCTTGAATGTCTCGTAATATTTAGCTGATAATTCATCGGCTTGCGCTTGTTTTTTTTGTTCGTAAGCAGTTTGCTCTTTTTTATACTCGCTTAGAACTTTTTGGTAGTCCGCCTGAGCTTGCTTGTTTGACTGCATTGATAAAATCATCACCGCGAATGATCCTAGCGTACCTAGAACAGTCGCGACCACAATAATCAAAATGCCAGCACGTTGCTTCTTTGACGTTGCCATTATTTCCCCTCTCTAGTTTATCCTTTCATTATAGCATAAAATCTCGATTAGTGCCATAGTTTGCGCACAATTGCCGCCAGCAGCGACGCAAAAATCGCCGCGGTTGCCGCTAAGCCGAATTCAGCTGGCGGCAACGGTGCGATTTTGAATAAATTGCGCAGAAATGGCAGACTATAGACCGCCGCCAAGGCGACAGAAGCCGTGACCACCACAATAGCCAAGGCGTTCTTGCCACGCTGTTTAACAGCCAAGCGAATGATTTTGCGGCCGGATAGCGCCAAAATCATACCGATGTTAGCGAGAATTATCGTTAAATAAGTTACCGCTCGCGCTTGATCGCTAGAAGCACCGCCACCCAGCATCCCGCCATGAATTAAAACGGCCATCAGCGCCAGCAACCCGCCAATTACTAAACTTTCTAGCACTACCGCTCGACTAAATAATGGCTGCGAAATTCGCCGCGGCGGCCGGCGCATAGTGTCTTCATCCTCTGGCTCGCCCTCAAACACTAGCGTACAAGCAGGATCAATAATAAATTCAAAAAATACGATGTGAATTGGCAGTAAAATCAATTCCCAACCAAGCAATACCGGCGCAATTGACAACGCAGCAATCGGGATGTGCACAATCATGATATACATCACCGCTTTTTGCAAATTAGCAAAAATCCTTCGGCCGATACGCACACCTTGAACAATTGAGGCGAAGTTATCATCCAGCAACACGATCGACGACGCTTCGCGAGCAACGTCGGTACCGCGCTGGCCCATAGCGATACCGATATGCGCACTCTTGAGGGCCGGACCGTCATTGACGCCATCGCCAGTCATCGCTACCACTTCGCCGTTTTGCTTCAAGGCAGTAATAATCGCCAGCTTAACATTTGGTGCGACTCGGCTGTAGATTTCTGTAGTTTTGACAAGCTCGCGCTGCCGCCCTTCACTCATCGACAAAAATTCTTGACCGGCTACCACCTGCTCAGTATTCAAACCAATCTCGCGGCCGATACGCCGCGCTGTTTCGGTATGGTCGCCAGTTAGCATAATCACTTTGATGCCAGCTTGATGCGCTAGGGCGACAGCATCTTTGGCTTCAGCGCGGATCGGGTCAGACAGCCCCACTAGACCTAGCAGCTCGTATTGATAGCCGTCGCGAGAAGGCGCGATACTTTTCGCTGCTGCTTTGGCAACTGCTAGTACACGCAAGCCGTCATCGGCTGCATCGTCGGCAATCTCTTGCAATCGTTTCTGTTTGGCGTTGGGCAAGCGGCATAGTCGAAAAACCTCCTCCGGAGCGCCTTTCAACGCTATAATTTCAGGCTCACCGCCGCGCCCCCAAATTTGCGCTACCGAAAACGAATGGTCGTCTAGCGAATACTCTTTGATGATATCCATGCCGTTATAAATCACTGCTAGATCATCAGCTGCCGCCAAGAATGCCTCCTCCATCGGATCTGACGGATTTTTTTGCGACGCTAGAATACCATAGGCAATAATCTCGTTGTACTGAGCGTCGCTAGGCTCTTCACCGCTAGCCGCGATCACCTGATTTATCGCCATGCGGTTCTCGGTCAATGTCCCAGTTTTGTCCGTGCAAAGCACCGTTGCGCCGCCAAGCGTCTCGATAGTCTGATTCTTGCTTGCTAGCACGTTGTTCTTAGCCAAGCGCCAAGCTCCCAGCGCCATAAACACCGACAAGACTACCGGAAATTCCTCGGGTAAAATCGCAATCGACAACGTCAGTCCCGCCAAAAATCCATGCAAAAAGTCGCCGCGTAACAACCAAAACAGCAACGTCAACAACATAGCCAAGAACACTGCCGCCACCGCTATATAGCGCACGACTCGGCCAACTTCCTTTTGCAATAATGTCTTTTCTGGTTTAATTTCGTGCAGCGACACGCCAATACGCCCCATTTCGGTCTGCTCGCCGACAGCGGTCACTTCGACGAGTCCGTGCCCAGATGTTATTACCGTACCAGAGAAGACTTGGCCCCCAGCAGTCTTCTCGACTGGCAGCGATTCGCCAGTCAAAATACTTTCATTAGCAGCTACATTTGATGATTCAATGAGCTTACCGTCAGCAGAAACTCGGCTGCCTTCGCCTACAACTAAAATGTCGCCAACTACCACCTCTACGCTGGGAATAGTAATATATTTGCCAGCGCGCACCACCTGGCATTGCGGCGCGGACAACGATCGCAACGCTTCTAACGCTCGCTCAGTTTTAGAATCTTGATACAATTCTAGAGTCACCACGCCAACTACCGACAGCGCCAGGACCACCGTTTCATGCCAATCGCCCAAGAAAAAGTACACTATCACCACCGCTAACAGCAAGAAAATCATCGGCTCGGTAATAATTGCTAAGATCAGCCTAACAATGCTTTTATTTTCGCGGTCAGGCAACCGATTCTCACCATATTTCTGGCGCTGAATAACTACTTGATCGCGTGATAACCCCTGTCTACCCATATTAAATCAGTATAGCAAAAGCGGATTAATTTCGATAGCATTCGGCGCACCAGCAACCGCGACCACGACCCGCTGAAGGAGTTGTGAAAATGACATCATACACCTCTAGAATACTAATAGGTTTTTTGCCATAATCAAGATATGAATCCGCTGATTCGCTTCATGCGCCACTCGCTAACAAGCATCTTGACAGCAACCGACGATGCCGATCAAGTTGATATCGAGAAAATCGATGAGACACTGACGCCGAATATGCGAGCCTTGCGGCTGGTTATGAACATGTCAGACCATTTGCTATCAATGGGCACGCCAGCGAATAGCGTCGTACATATGGCGCTCGGGGTAACCGACACATACTGCAAACGAAAAGTACATATTGATGTTAGCTTCACCCAAATTACTCTATCACAAGACCGCGGCATCGATCGCGAACCATTGACGCTGATCCGCACTATCTCGCCACGCGCTACCGACTACCGGCTAATGCGCAAATTACAAAACCTAGCCAGCCAAATTGCCGACCACAAAATCACTCTAGACGACGCCGAAAACAAGCTCGATGCCATCATTGCCAACAATAAGCGCTATCCTGGCATTATCAGTTATATTGCTGGCGGCGGCCTGAGTGCTGGCTCGGTTGCGCTCTACACGACGTCTATACCGATTATCCTGGCTGCCTTTATCATAGGTTTTTTAATTACTCTTCTGATAAAGCTACTAGGTCGCGCTGCGCTGCCGCCATTTTTCATTCAGATTATTGCCGCGTTATCAGTCACGTTAGTCTCTACTGGCATATTGTGGCTAGTTAATCATAAATATTGGGAATTTTTTGCTTTGATTGATCCGACGATATTAACCGTTGGCGGTATCGTCTTGCTAGTAGCCGGCATGATGATTGTCGGCGCCTTTCAAGACGCAATTGATGAATATTACGTCACAGCTAGCGCTCGGCTATTAAAGGTGGTGATGTTGACGCTTGGTATTGTACTGGGTGTAAGTATGGGCCTGTACGCCGCCAGGCAGTTTGGCTTAGCGTTCGTCGCAACCCCTGACAGCTTATCCTTTACAAACACCACCTATCAGTATATTGGCGCCGTCATCATCTCGGCATCATTTGCATTAAGTAATAACTCGCGGCCAGTTGGATTATTAATCACTGGCGCCAGCGGACTATTGGGTTATTATGTGCTGTTAGCTGTATCAGAATTAGGCTTGATAATTATCCCTGCTAACGCTGTCGCTGGATTTACCGTCGGCTTTACAGCTACTGTTGTTTCACGCTTAACCAGAATTCCTAGCCAAGCCATCATCGATGCTGGTATCGTGCCGCTAGTTCCCGGCCTAACCTTGTATAACGGACTAATGGCGCTAGTCGCTAATCCGGCCGCTGCAGACGGTACTCTGTTATTGATGCGCGCGGTACTGATTGCGTTAGCTATTGCTGCTGGCGCCTCGTTCGGTGTACTTATCGGCCGCCCAACACGGCGCAGTCTGGTAACATTGCGCAACAACCTGCCAGAACGCCCGCTGCGTTCTAATCAAAAACAACTAAAATAAACTATACTCGCTCGGCGTCAAGTTTAGTAAGCGCTGCCGTCGCAATATTATCCATAATCGGTTTGACTTCAGCGTCAGTCAGGGTTTGCTGATAACTGGTAAACGTTAGCCGGAAAGTGGCAGTCTTGATAGTCGCGTCGTCTTTTGGCTGATATACGCCAAGCGTCTGTATCTGGCAATGTAGATTTTCTGACCCGTCCAAGCATTGCCGAACCGCTCGCAGCAACTCATCATGCGAAATTTGTACGCTTGAGCGTAGCGAAATATCCTGGCTAATCGATGGGAAGCGGCTCAGTGGCCGATAATTATGTTCGCGACTTTCAACCAGACAGACTTGCAATTTTTCAATATCAAGCGAGAACGCCGCCGTGTAATCTGGCAGCTTAAAATTACGCCGCGCTGTCTGAGATAATTCGCCGACAATACCCAGCTTGTCACCGTTTTTTGCGACAATCCAAGCACTGCGCTGGCCGTCAAACGGCGCTGGCATATCCGCGTCAGACTCTGCTATTTTCACGAAATCAGCCTTAACGTTAATATCTGTCAACAGCCTGTCTACCAATTTCCTCGCTTTATAGAATGGCGCGCCGGCTCGCGGCTTTTTGCTAGCGTAAACACCGTCGACAAACGTCTGCTCGCTTGGCAGATTCTCATCGGTAAGCGGCAATTCTTTATCGTGAATTTTGCCGATTTCAAACAACATGAACTCGTCGTGGCCGGCTTTGATGTTGGCGTGAACTTTATCTAGCAAACTCGGCAGCACGCTGGTGCGATAATACTGCAAATCAGGGCTTAAAGCGTTGCTCAGCCGATAGGCGCGGCTTGGGTCTTGCTCGGCGTTTTTCAGGACGCGCTCGTGGACGAAACTATAAGTCAAGACTTCGTTGGCGCCGGCGCGCGACAAACTCTGGCGAATCGCTTGCTTGAGTTGGCGGCGCGGATTCCTCGGCGCCGGCTTGATACTGCGCATTGGCAATTGGCGCGGTAGTTTATCAAAGCCATACAGCCGACCGACTTCTTCGATAATGTCCTCCGGCAGTTCAAGGTCGGTACGCCAGAACGGCGCAATTACTTCAAATTGATAAGGCGTATTTGGCTCGGGTTCCTCATGCGCCTTAATTTCAACATTCTTCAGGATACGGCAGATTTCCTGCGGCGAAAATTCTGTACCCAAACGTTCATTCACAAAGGTACTTTCCAACACTAAAACGCCAGTCACTGCGCCCCAATCGAAAATCGAAATGGTTTCCTTGCCGGCAGAGCCAAATGTAACTCGCGAATCGTGCTGTATGACCATCAGGCGATCGTTGCGATTGTCAAACACTTCACTCGCCTGCACGCCGCCAACCATTCCCATCAACTGCTTTAATACGGCAGCATTTTGGAGTGGTGACTGGCCCTTGTTAAACCGCGTCAACGCATCGGTAAAAATACCGTGTCGCATGGCGGTGCGGCGCAGCGCATACATGTCAAAATTAGCACATTCCAAAACGATATTTTTAGTATCACTTGAAACCTCAGTGTCGGCACCACCCATAATTCCCGCCAGACCAATCACTCCCTCGCAATCAGCAATGACGATGTCGTCACTCGTCAGCTCATATTCCTTGCCATTAAGCAAACTAACTTTCTCGCCGTCACGAGCCAGCCGCGCCTCGAGTTTATGTCCGCGTAATTTATCATAATCATAGGCGTGCGTTGGCTGCGCCGTCAGTAGCATCATGTAATTCGTGGCGTCAACGATGTTGTTAATCGGCTTACCACCCATCGCCACCAACTGGCATTGCAACCACAGCGGACTTGGCTGCACGGTAACATCACGAAACGCTACCGCCATAAGGCGCGGCACTAATTCTGGTGCGTCATTGATGACCGTTAGATCCAAACCTTCAGCGTTCGTGAACTGCTGGTCTGATTTATACCAATCAGGACTAGTAAACTGCTGATGAAAAATCCCAGCAATCTCGCGTGCCACGCCAAGCTGCCCGAAACAATCCGGCCGGTGAGTAAACATCTTATTTTCAATGTCCAGCACGTAATCATCCAGCCCAAACATTTCCGCGAAACGAGCACCCGCCGTGAGCTCAACGCCCGCCGGCACGTCGTGTTCATGAATCTCAACAATTCCCTCGTGATCCGTACCGATATCCAGCTCGTCCGCCGCCGCCAACATACCTTGGCTGAGCACTCCACGCAGCGGTCGCGCGTCCAGCACAAACGGCTCGTCGTCATCAAAACTTGCCGGCACCATACTTTTCGGCGGCAACCAAATCGCCCACATATCCGCATGCACATTTGGCGCGCCGCAGACCACTTGCACCAGACCGTTCTCATCACGCGGCACATCCGCTACCACGCCGCCATCATCAATCTTGGCTACGCTCAGTCGATCAGCATTAGGGTGCTTGGCGCATTCAACCACCCGGACAATTCGCGCGCCACCATATTTGGCGCTCAGGTCAATCACTGCTTCGACGCCACCAAGTTGCTGATTGACCCGCGCCACCAACTCATCCACCGGCGGTAATTCAAAATTAATCAATTGTTTGATAATGTTTAGGCTGACTTTCATATTACATATAGTATAACACTATCGTACGCGAGCTAAAATTGCTCGTGAAAACCGTTCGCTACCGCATCAAAGAGTATCAGCTCTAACTCTCTGCTATAATTAATATAATGAAGCGCATCACTATGGTTAAGCACCATCCATGCACGCAGTTAGCTCATTTATATGAGCATATGTTTTTGGCGACGGCGGCCGAATTCATGTACCAGCAAGGCCAGTACCAGTTAATCGACTACATGCTAGACGGACATACTTACCCTGGCGGCATTATCATTATTAAGAGTATTTGGCACTCGGTCGATGCCACGCGGTTAGCCAACAAGATATTAACTTTGCCAACTGATTTCGGCGAAATGGACAACGAGCCGGTTTCACTAGCTCTGTACCGTTTACTGGCCGAAGAGCCAAACCAGCTATACGTTGCCGACAGCGGCCGAATGATGCACGAGTTAAGACAGCTTGACTCTAGGCCATGGCAAAACATCGATAATATCAAGCGGCTGAATAGCAGCACTAGCCAAATCAGCGGTATAATTTACTCGACTAACCAGCCGTCAGCAATTCCACGCAAACTCTATATATCCTTTCAGTTAACGCAGCAATTCCACCAGCAACGACCCGAAATGTTGCCGCTATTTTATGAATACATGCACTTTTTGAACTTATCAATCAGCCAAAAGCTTAGCCTCCAATTTGGCGCCTACACCGACGACAATCATATCAAATATCACGCCGAAGACATGTCTGTCACCAATACGCTGCATCTCAGTGTACAATCGGGGCCAATCCAATTTGCTGACATTATTCGCTGCGTCCAGACCGTCGCCCGGGATTTACGCTCGTCTGATCTGAATCAACGCTTTGCCGATTATTTGCATAGCATATCTTATATTGATGAGCCTTCGATAGCGCCCGACATCGACCGAATGCTGCTTGATTTGGGCATTTTGCTCGGTAGTGACGGCTGGCACGCAATTGCTACGCCAGACAACGTAAACGACGTGGCGCAAGCAACACAAATCATCGCTAAGTATGGCAATCAGAGCGAAGTGATTGAGTAGCAAAAAAACCAAATCAGCAATTCAGCAACTACATTCGTAGAAAAATTCAGCAGCTATTCTGGCCTGTCTAGACGACATCAGTATCATTGCGAGCAGAGCCAGCACATTTAATCTACGAATTTGCTATGCTAATCGTTAGTCTACAATTCAAACGAGGACGGATCAAACTTGTCCGCAAGACCTGCCAAATAACCGCCAAAACACCCTGGCCTGCTTCGCAAAAACGCACGTCGGCCAGCAGCTTTTTCAGAGAGTGTTTCTGGAGAGGCCGCCTGAGAATTATCATCCTCATCACTCCGCGCACCAGCCTCTGGATCTACAAAACTAGGCATATACTCTCCTTGCCAAGGAGCACCATGCTGCTCATCAGTAAGCTGCAAATATAAGCCACCATCTGGACTACTCATCAGTTTAGCGCCACCACCAAAAGCCCTCAACGCTGCCATTCTGTCTTCGTGTGATAGGTTACCGCTTATGGGCATTATATCGCCAAATTCACTGTTACGATTTGCCATATTTACAATTGCTCCTTCTTATCACTGCTCTTTCTATTATAACACAAAAACATTATATTTACAACTATTCGTACTAGCTCACCGCCTCTGTAGTATAATTATCAATCATTTCTAGAGATTCTGGAGGAATAGGAGCAGCAAGCGCGCCAGCCTCTCCAGCTTCTACGCGTTTTTCTAGATCGTCCAGCATCCTCGTGGCCGTCGGGTCATTCTCACCCTGAGCTCCTATACTAGTGTCTGGATCTTTTAAACTCACTCTATCTGCTGGATCTCTGAACATAGCACGGCTTGCCGTCTCGCCAATGCCTTGTACGGCTTCTACCGAAGGATTTATATCCCTTTCTGAGCCTCGCTCTATCATTCCTAGTATATTTGGCGGTCCAACTCTAGCTATCAACGGTATAGTGTCTGGACAAGTTGAGTGGGGATATTGTGGTAATTGGGGATATTGTGGTAATTTTCTCATATTATTCTAATTTCCTTTCATATTGAATCATTTATCTTTTATGATGCCACAAAATTGTCTTAATTGCAAAAATACGCCGTCGAGGCGCCTAAAAAGTATTATTTGCTTTTCTTGCCTTTAGCCGATTTGCCTTTCTCTAATTTCGCAATCTCAATAGCATACACGCCGAGTTTTTCTTTGCGCGGCGGGTAGATTTTCTGAAGAAGTTGAAGCGCTTCCGCTCTATCTTTGGCTTGCGGTACAATTTGCCGCCAGTCCTCAGCTGCCAGCATCTTAGCAAAATTATCGTAGATACGAATCGACTTAATCCGTACCGCGCCAGACTCATGACTAGTTTCTAGCTGCAATAGCTCGCCAGCCTGCAAGCGCTTGATACTGCCATAGCCAACGCGAACCTCCAGGGTTTTACGACCCGACATGATGGCGTCGTAATATGGCTTTTTAATCCTCATTTTTCGAGCGGGCGCAGCATGACGATGCTTAATATTACGAGCAAGCATGGCTTGGCCGCTAGACTGTGTTTTTCGGCGGCACCCCTTATGTAGCCGCGACTTGACGGTTTTGCTGTCAGAAACGACACTCCTAGACGGTCTCGTGGATATCTTTACTTTACGTGCAGTCACAATAGACCATTATAACAGACCTCCACCTAACTAAGCCGAAAATGAAAAACGTCTGATAGTACGCAACTACTAAATACTATTTCTCATATACCCGCAGGTACATGCCGTACAATTCTTTCTTGTATTTCTTGACGGCTTTGTCTTCTGGTGATATTAATTCGTGGCCAGCGCCGATATAAGCTGGCGTCGTTTCGTAAGTAAATTCGGCACCGCTGGCCTTAGCCATGCCTTCGGCGATATTCATTGCCATGGTTTTATCGATCAAATCGTCCTCGCTACCAATTATCAAGCCGAGATGCTTCAAACCTTCAGCCTTCAAATCATTGCGATAATTCTGCTTGATAATGACATAATTTGCCAGCGCCCGGTACGACAAATTGCCGTCAAAGAATTGATCTGGCAGCAAATGATTGCCATAAACATTGCGCAGCAGCGCCATTTGCCACTTCGGTGCTTTAGAAGCGTCCGGTTCATAGTACGGCGAGAGCAGTAATACCCGCGAGAATAATCCATCGCCATATTGCGCCAGCCACGTTGCCAGCGTGCCGCCGCCAGAATGGCCGATCACGCCCAGCTCGTCGCCCAGACCGCTGACTAACCCAGCACTGTCGCCCATGAATTTCACCAACTCGCTGGCGCGAACTTGCCCATGGAACTTATTGTCTTTCATACCGTGGTGCGGCACTCGCGGTACGTACACATTGTAGCCCGCCTGGTAAAACCAGTCTGCCAGCTCAACCATTCCCGAAGGTTCAGCGCTAACGCCGTGGAGAATCATTACTGCCCGAGCAGTTTTCTTGCCGTGAGTCTTCAGAATCGGCCGGCAATCTGGCCGCACTTCATTATTGGCGGTATCATCGACAATGATTTTTTGGATATCTGCCACCGACTGGTTATAATCGCGCCGCTGAATATCAGCTTTCTGCAAGTCGGCGCTGCGGCTAGGCCATAGAAACGCCCAAGCCGCGAATCCCGCTATCAACGCAAGTATCACGCATATTACGATTAGTATTATCTTTTTGCTACTGAGCGCTACAGACATTTTTACACCTTTCATAAGCGAACTTTGCTTTTTACTGGCCGTTGATATCCAGCAAGGATTGCAGTATTGATAACCTTTATAACTTAATTATAGCATAAACCTTACGAGACGTTCCTAAATAGTTATTGCATGATGCAGCAAACTGCTCTATCCTTAATTTATGAGCGCTATTACTCGCCAAATTGCCGCCGTTCGCGCCAGTGATTCAACAGCTTACCGGCGCGAGATTTTTACCGCCGCGGGATGCGGAGTTTTCAGATTAGTAACCTATAGTCAGTTATAGAAAGGCTACCAAATGACCAAAAAACTACTAGAAATCGAACGCAAACGCCAATTAACCAGCGACGCAGAAGAATTATTCAAGCAGTTGCGAGAACTCGGTTTTGAACTGCAGAGTAATCTCCACGAAATTGACTCGTATTATTCTCGTCCTGATGTCGATTTCATGCAGACGGTTGAATGTTTGCGGATTCGTCAGCGCGATGGTTTTGCTGAGGTGACTTATAAGCCGGCGACGACGACTGCTACACATACGAAAAACAATGTGATCATTAAGCCCGAGACCAACCTGCCAATTCAGCCCGAGGACGCGGCGACCGCCAAGCAGCTACTGGCAAATCTCGGCATGGTGCAGCTGGTCGAGGTCAACAAATACCGGCGATCGTTTCAGTCCTCTGATTTTCCGCAGGCAACAGTGGCTATAGACGAAATCAAAGACGCTGGCACGTTCGTGGAAGTTGAGGTTTTGTCGGACGATGAAAATAGCGCATTGGCGATGATTAGCGACATTGAAACCAAACTCGGCCTTGACTCGGCAGAAGTTGTCACGCGGCCTTATCGGGATATTTGTATGGGATTGTAGCGTCACCTGCCTAGCTGACCAACAAGAAATGATACATGGACGTTGATTGTTTTTATTTCAGTATAGGCAAAAACGAGAGTAAATATACAGTTTGTTGGTTTAATCTATGTTCTAGTAAAAATCTTCTTTGTCAAAAGACGCTAATGATTGACATATTCTATTCTATTCTATTCTATATCATACACTCTAGGCTGAAATGCAGCCATCCTTGAGTAGACAGGAGATGATCATGCCGAACCGGCGCGATCTGAACGATATCGCCAGCTACCTCGTCCCTAACCCTGGTGACGAAGCGTGGGTCGTCGACCCCAACCAGCCTGAGCACATGCACCACGGCCAGACCTCTGGCGAACCGCACTCCGACGGGTACTACATGTACAACGAGGGCACGCCGAGCTGGCTGAAGTACCACTCCGACGACAAGGAGGACGAGGAGTGAGATAGTCCTCGAGGATGCCCCTCTCCACATCCAGAGAGGGGCCATTCCCTGAATTATATATAATATAGTCATGAACTACGATAGATATCTAGAATTACAAACCCGTCTTGAATGGTTTTATGATTTTCATCCAGAGTTTTTTGATGATATTACGCCTGAGCAGAAGAAGCTGCTACAAGATACGTTCCTATACGATGCGTCTGATGAAGGTTATCCGGAGTCGTTGCGGGATTTCTATAATAAGAATATTGATAATCAGCCAGCGCTTCAGAATGATATGCTTTTGGCAGTGGATGCCTTATATAAAGCGGCAGGGGCTAGTAGCCTGTTTGACGATAATGGATATCGTTCCCTTGCTGAATAGATTTTAGTCTATGAAATCTGTATAGGTTATAAAACCGTCTACTTTTCTTGATATAATTTAAGATTATTGTATGAATAATTATCCAGCAAAAAATTGAAACAGATACCCGACGAATATCAATTTACACAACTCATCAAGCCATATATCAATGAACCAGTACACTTAAGTTCGCCGAGCGACTACACTGATAGTATTTGTATCAGACCCAAAGAATTATTATCGTTATTATTTTGGCAATAATCAGTCACAAAGAATAGTTGTCTAACCTGTAGCTTAGAATTAAAACTGCTCCAAAAATTCCAACTTACCGCTCTCAAAATGCCGCACGTCTTCGATGCCGTATTTCATCATTACCAAGCGGTCGATGCCGCAACCAAAGGCAAAGCCGGTGTATTCATTCGGATCGATGTCAGCAGCTTTTAGCACATTCGGGTGAATCATGCCGCAGCCTAATAGCTCAATCCAGCCCTCGCCTGAGCAAACTTTACAATCCGGCTTTTTGCCTTCACAGAACGGGCAGCTCAGCGCGAATTCAAAGCTCGGTTCGGTGAACGGGAAGTAAAATGGATTGACGCGCACGTCAAGTTTCTTGCCGTAATATTCCTGCAAAAATTCCTGCAGCGTGGCGATGAGATTACCGACATTAACTCCCTTGGCAACATACACGCCCTCAA
Organism: uncultured Candidatus Saccharibacteria bacterium; assembly: GCA_963528515.1. GTDB lineage: Bacteria > Patescibacteriota > Saccharimonadia > Saccharimonadales > Saccharimonadaceae > Saccharimonas. The sequence goes on along the minus strand of CAURUO010000001.1, from coordinate 299,122 downwards.
CTTGATAGAACGTGTGCTCGTGCCGCGCGTCCAGGTCTTCGTTGCGGAACACCCGGTCGGGTACAATGGCGGCAATTGCCTCGCCTTTTTCCAAATTGCCATGATATTTTTTCAGCACGCGGTTTTGCATGGTCGAGGTGTGCGCCGGGGCAATCAAGCGGTCGCCGTTAGCGTCAGTTTCTTCGGTCATGAACGTGTCATAATCATCGCGCGCCGGATGACCCTTCGGAAAGTTCAAGCTCTCGAACATATGGAATTGATCGTCAATTTCACGCGACTCTTCCGTCACAAAGCCCATGCGATTGAAAATGTCAGAAATACGCTCAATCTCGGCGCTCAGCGGATGAATCGTACCCTGCTCACTCGGCAGTAATTCAGGCTGCGGTGCATTGATGTCCATCGGCGCCGTCACGTCGATTGGCGGCAAATCGACTTTGTCGAGCTCCTGGCGGCGGACTTCTATGACCACTTCCAGCGATTTTTTCAGCTCGTTGACGCGCTTGCCGAAAGCACCGCGCTCATCGCTTGGCAAAGTCTTGATGTGATCATACAGTGTTTTGATTTCTGGAGCGCGCAATACTTCTTGCGGGTGGTTAGACTGAGCTGCCCGCGCTGATAAAACTTGTAAAACTTTCTCGAAATCCATTGCTAACCTACTTATTCACCTGATATACGAATAACACAAATACGCCAACTGCCATCAGCACAATAAACACCCAAGCTGGTGCTAGAGTTGTCGTAGCCTTGGTGCCTTTCAAATATTCTGAGTTTTCGATTAGCTCGCCGCTAACACCCGGAACTGGCTCGCCTTCTTGCTTTGCCTTCTGCGCTGCTTTTTCACGCAAGTCGGCAGCGATGCGCTGTTGCAGTTCGCTGCGGCTTTCTGTCTGTTCAAAATAACGTCCCATATCCTCATTATAACAGATGTATACAACCCAAAATATTTTTGTGTTATACTATGTCTATATTTCAGTAAAGGAGGGAATATTCATGGCTACTAAAAAAGCCGCTTCTACCAAGAAGAAGACGACCGCCAAGAAAACGGCCGCCAGCAAGACGACTGTTCGTACAGTATCTGCCGAAAAAGTAGAAGCACCAAAGAAGGAAACTGCCGCTGCCAAACCTACGACAACTAAACGCAGCAGCGTCAAGCTTCCATCAAATATCATAAATATAATCTTTGCCGAACTAATCGGTACGTTTGTATTGACACTGGTTGCTTTGACCACATTCAAAGACGGCGGCGTTGGCGCGCTAGCTGTCGGCTTCACGCTAGTAATGCTAGTGATGAGCATCGGCGCTGTCTCGGGCTCGCACGTCAACCCGGCCGTAACATTTGGTTTGTGGACTATGCGCAAGCTCAAGACAATCCTGCTGCCATTCTACTGGGGCGCCCAATTCATCGGCGCTATGCTAGCTGTAATTGTCACCAACTGGGTTACTGGCGGCTCAATTAATTTCGGCTTTAGCGGATTCAGCAGCATGAACTGGTCGATATTCGGCATTGAGCTGGTCGGCACCGCTATCTTCCTATTCGGACTAGCAGCAGTTCTATCGCGCGAAGAAACTTGCAATACTGGCAAGGCGCTCGGCGTTGGCTTGGCGCTGGCAGTCGGTATTTTGACATCTGGCTATTTGTTATTGACCGCCAAGACGCAAGCAATCGCCGACTACCAAAGCAAAGCAACATCTTCGGCTTCTAATAAAGTTGAGATTCCTCACGTCGCTTACGTCAAGGGCGCTAGCCTTAACCCGGCTGTTGCACTAGCGATGACCGATTCGACCGAAAAGGAGCTCACTACTGGTTCAGCTGGCTCTAACGAAGTTGTCAATTCGCGCTTCTCGCTCGAGTCGCTAGTTGGCGCTTTAGCGGGCGCCGCTGTCGGCGCCAACCTCTACGTGTTGGTTGCTGGCCGGCAAAAGAAAGACTAAGCCTAACTTTCTTAACAAAAATATCCTGTCTATCGGCGGGATATTTTGATAACCAAAAATCTTTACTTCTTATCAATAGACGACGGACGATCAAGCGCCAATACTTCAACGGAAGAATCGCTACCAGCGATCTTCACCACGTCTTTATCAACTTTACCGAGCTCTTTATGAGCGTTGTTATAATGATTGACTGTCGTACCGAGACTATTGCCTAGCTTCTGCATGTACTCTTCAAATTTGGCGATATGCTGTCCGAGCTTGCCGACACGAACTTGAATATCCTTAGCCTGCTCCTCGATTTGCAAACTGCGCAAACCTTGCAATACCGTTTGCAAATACGCCATAAAACTCGTCGGACTAGTGATAATCACGTGCTTTTCGCGGAAGGCATACTCTATCAGATCGCGCGAACTGCCGCCCTGGCCAACATTATTGATCAGTAAATCATAATACAACGACTCGCTGGGAATAAACATAAATGCGAAATCCATAGTATGCTCGCTCGGACGAATATATTTGCTGGTTTCGTCGATGCGCCCTTTCAGATCAGCTTTGACTTTTTGCATTAGCTGCTCGCGCTCTTTGCCGCTAGCTTCAATCATTCGGTTGTAATTTTCGAGGCTAAATTTGCTATCAACTGGTAGAATCTGACCCTTATCAAGAAAAATCACCGCATCAACCATTTCGCCATCACGAAACTTATACTGAGTCTGATACTGCCCTGGCGCCAAAATATTTTCGAGAACACTCGACAAATAGTATTCGCCAAAAACACCGCGCTGCTTGGGGTTTTGTAGAACATTTTGCAAGGTTTTGAGGTCAGTCGCCACATCAACGACACGCTTGTTAGTCTCGTCGAGCTTGGTCAAGCGCTGCGTGACATCAGCCACCAATTTTGAACTTTCACTGAGCTGCTTTTGCACCGATTGCTGAGTTGACAGCTGCGAGCGTTCAAGCTTGTCGCTTATTGTTTGCTGCAAATTAGTGATCGAGCGCGACAATTCAACAACATCGCCCTTAATCAGCTCTACCGCCGAGTTATTTTGCACTCGCTTCAGCTGCTGCATCAACACAAAAATAACCACGCTAGCCGCTGCAACGACTATCGCTAAAATTATAAGCAAAACCATTATTTCCATATAGCTAGCATACCGCAAATAACGGTTCTGCGCCAGCTACCCGGCGATAATCAACCGAGCCGCTACAATCAGCACAATCGATACAACCAAGTAGAGTATAAACGACCGCAATCGCGCCAGCCAAGTAAACATCGCATACGTCAACGCGCCAATTACCGTCATCGCCGCCATCGCCCAATACCACGGCAAGAGCGCTAAATACGATTGCAGACCCCATAGAGCCGCTATCGAAGCAATAACGATAAATAACGGCCGGTAAATTCGCGCCTGCGACAACAATATCAACCCGCCGATTGACACCAAAGTTACCGAAAAAATTGCTACATACAGCGGCGCATTCTGGCATAAATCATTATCACCGCGGCACATCACCGCCGACGCGACCCGGCCAACCAAAATATACAACACCGTTAGTATTGCACCAGCGAATGCTCCATAGATAGCAGCTCGAATGATATCCTTTTTGTCCATCGGAATAAACGGCTCCAGCTTCACCGCTGCAGTCTCGTTTGAGTTGTTCATAGGTTTCTCCACATTAGTCATCTTACTAAGTTATTTTACTACATTCTTGCGTTTTTTGCTAGATGCAAGCTTAACATTAGGCCAATCCACGTACCACAACGCCCCCAAGCACGCCACCGCCACGCCGCCGACAACATCAAGCGGCGTATGCACCAGCGCTAATATTCTGCCGACGCCGACTAGCAGCGCCATAGTTAGCATAATTATAGTAATCGAGCGGCGACGCAGCGCATACCAGACCGCCAGCACCAAAAACATTGCAAAAAGCGCGTGATCCGACGGAAATCCCGGATTATTCAGATAAACCGCCCCTGGGTTAACGCCAAGCAGCTCAAACGGACGCAGCTGTTCAGGCTGATATATTAGCCCAAGGATTTTAGCAACCACATAAGACGTCAGCCCAGCCATCAGCACGCGAGAATAAATTTCATAGCGGCGCTTACTTTCAACCTTAAAAAATAGTTCATACAAAGCCAGCAATACTAATGGAATCAGCAGCCAGTCGGCGATTATCTTAACCAGCCAAGCCACCTTATCGTTGCAGCTCCTCGACTAGTTGCTGGCGGGGAATGGGCTTATTCTCACCGGTTGCCATATCCTTCACTGTCGCGAAACGGCCGCGTACTTCTTCCTCGCCAATCAAAACGACTAATGGTATACCAAGACGATCAGCATAGCGCAGCTTCTTTTTTAACGGCACCGATTCGGTATTGAGGATTGTCGCTACGCCAGCTCGCCGCAGCTCGGCAACTATTTGCAGCGCCTCGCCGAATTGCGCATCGTCAAAAGACGCCACCATACAGCGCGCCAATGTCCGGCGATGACTAGACACGACGCCTGCCTCGCGCAGTTTGTAGAATAAGCGCGATAAACCAATCGACACACCAACTCCCGGCAGACGCGTCCGCGTATAGTTCTCGGTCAAGTTATCGTAGCGTCCGCCCGAGCAAACACTACCAACTTCTGGATAATCATCAAGCGTCGTTTCGTAGACTACGCCAGTATAATAATCCAGTCCGCGCGCAATCCGTAAGTCTAGCTGAATACGCTGCTCTGGCAAGCCCATGTTTCGCAGCATCGCCAGCAACTCGCGTAATTTTGCCGTGCCAAGCGCGAAATCATCAGAATTGATCTCGTTTTTCATTGACTCTAGCTGCGATAAAATCTCGTCGTTGCTACCGCTAATTTCTGTGAAGGCAACTACTTGCAAGACTTGCTTTTTGCTAAGGCCCAGTTCGCGTAATTCCGCCATAAAATCTTGACGCGATATTTTCTCGATTTTATCGACTACTCGTAGTACATCCGCCGATACATCGGCCAAACCAATTCCAGCGAAAAAGCCGTTCAACACCAAGCGATTATTGATGTGAATCGTGAACTCGCCGAAAGCAAACTGCTCAAAAATATCGTTGATTACCGCCGGAAACTCCGCATCGGCCGCCACGCTTTCTGAGCCAATCACATCGATATCACACTGATAGAATTCGCGGAAACGCCCAGCTTGGGCTCGCTCGGCACGGTGCACTTTGCCAATCTGGTAACGCCGGAACGGGAAAACCAGCTGGCCCTCGTGTTCAGCAACATAGCGCGCCAGCGGTACCGTTAGATCAAAACGCAAGCTCAAATCATTCTTGCCGCGTTCGAACCGATAGATCTGTTTCTCGGTTTCACCGCCGCCCTTCGCCAGCAATACCTCGCTCAGCTCAATATCTGGCGTGTCCAGCGGCGCGTAGCCATAGCGCTCATAAGTTTCGCGAATAATGTCGCGCAAACGATTAAACTCTATTTGGTCGCCTGGCAGGTATTCGCTGAAACCGCTCGGAATGCGGGGAGTAGTTATTTTCATATCATTATTTCTTGGCTGGGGTGGAGGGATTCGAACCCCCGCATGCTGGGACCAGAACCCAGTGCCTTACCACTTGGCGACACCCCATCGCGCCTACCTTAATATATCACTAGAGCGCCGTTATTTCAAATTTAGCCGCCGCAGTTTAGCAGTCAAATACGCCACAGCTGCTAGCCACGCGCCGGACAGCAGCAGGCTAATCACCCCAGGCAGCGCCGCCACCGCGCCAAACAAACTAACTTTTCCCTGCCCGCCGCTCATCAGTACAGCCGCGCTAATCACCAGCCAAACGCCAGGCGCTAGCAGCACGCACGCACCTGATATTCGCCGCCCTAGTCTGCCCAGCCGCGACATAGACAACAAAAATGGCAAAGAAATAAATTCTAGCAGAACTATAGCAATCGCGACGATAGTACCGTCGCCAATCCCCAGCGGCTCTAGAGTTTTTGGAAATTTCTCGAACCTAAACAATTGCGCCAACATTATAATAATAGTCCAGAAACCTACTGCCAGCGCCGCATATTGCGCGCGCTTCTCGAAAATTGTTGGCGGAAAAATACTAGCTATAAACTGTTTCATATTATTAGCATAGCATTTTTCCACACGATTTTTTATTTTTTGTCCAAAAAATGCTTGCTATTAAACACAAAAACGTATATTGTATAGACAGCGAAGTTACAAAAACAAACACAAAAATGTATCGATCGCTCTCCGATAAATCCACCACAACAATGAAATACTCCTCTGCCTTGGCGAGGAGTATTTTGTTTCCTAGTTTAGTTGACGCTAGCTGGGCCTGCCCGGTACTAGCAAAATCGCTTTATTCCCCGGCCTTTTTACTGTGCGCCGCCCGCCACTCGGCGATTTTGCCATGGTGCCCGCTAAGTAACACTTCTGGCACGCGCAAACCTTGCCATTCCTCGGGCCGGGTGTATTGCGGGTATTCTAGCGTTTCGCCGTCGCTAAAGCTCTCAATCGCTGCGCTGTTTTCGCCGCCAAGTACGCCAGGGATTAACCGCACAATCGAATCAATAATCGTCATCGCTGGCAATTCGCCGCCAGTTAGCACATAATCGCCAACGCTAAGCTCTTGATCGACCAGCGCCATAATTCGCTCGTCATAGCCCTCGTAGCGGCCGCAGATTACAATATAACCGTTCTCACTTTCGCTGTATTGCTGCGCCAGCGCCTGCCGCCAACGCTGGCCGCGCGGTGTCATGATTAAGACTTTGGCGCCAGGGTCAATCTGTTTGGCCTGCTGCACCGCATGCCATAGCGGCTCGACCATCAGCAGCATACCATCGCCGCCGCCGTACGGCGTATCGTCAACCGTGCGGCGCGGGCCAATACCGAACTGGCGTAAATCAATCGTCGAGAGCTCAACATGACCGTCTTTTTGCGCTTTCCACATCATAGAACTGCCGAACACGCCAGCGAACATTTCTGGAAATAAGGTAATCGCCTGAATTTTTCTCATCTGTTATAGTGTAACAAGTCTTGACACGGATGTCTATCTGTGATATATATCATACTTTTGCTCAAAGTTTTCTTAGGGCGAAAGTCGCCCTTGCTTTGAGCAGAGAAGGAGGGAGGACGGTCATGAAGACCGCTATCGACAACTTCTCCATCGAGCCCGGAAAGACCTCTTTCCGGGAGCGCGTACATTTGTACGCTCTCTCGAGGCTCGTCAGAGCCTTGATCAACGGTTGGCCGCTCCGTACGGCCTTTTGGATGGGGTTTCTTCAGGCCATCACAGAGGATAGTCTGAAGCACTGAGCCCGACCGAAAATAGCCCGCTGAAAACTGTTCAATCCAGTCCGAGACGCACATTTCTGCGTTTCCTGGGTTGAAACACTCAGTTTCCAGCTTGAGCACATTTTCGGCGGGCTATTTTCATGTCTTGCAATAATTTGCTACAATCTAGATTTTATTGCCTAATAGTATTTGACTTATTATACATTATGTTTTATCTATATATTTGTGCTTTTACAAAAATAGTTGTATAGTCTCAATTGACACGTTTGGCTTTTCATGTAATATATTACGCTCGCCTTCTAGAAATTTCACCCCAACAAAAAAACCGCCTCAAAAGACGGTTTTCTTGCACAAATAAGTCTCTCAAACCATTTGTTGGTTTGCTCGCAGTAGAGCTTTTGTACTTTGTTTTCGTTAGTTCAGGGTTCTCGCATGAACTTACTTATGATTATATATCAAGGTCGTCTAGTTCTGCAAGCTCTTGGCGCGACTTTTTTGCGAAATCGCTTTCGGTTTCTGCGTTTTCTGCGTCATTTTCCACAGAATCACTAGTAGCGTTTTCCACATCATTATCCACTGCAGCCGAATCGGCGTCCTCGCGGTCGTCATTATTAACGATTTTCAAGTTGTAATGAGCAGTATTTTTAGCGCCTAGTGCTCGCAGCAGCGTGCGCAGCCCTTGCGCGGTCGATCCGCGGCGGCCAATCACCCGGCCCAAATCTTCTGGATTGACAGTTAGCGTCAGCAAAACACCTTTCTCGTCGACAATCCGGTCAACAACCACATCATCTGGATGTCCTACTAGTAATTTTACGATATATTCGACAAATTCCTGGTCAATGGTCGACATGCCCACGGTATCTCCTCCTTTGCGGTCACACGGTTACTATCGTACTTTTATTGTAACATGCTTTTGCTATGAAATCGAAAAACGCGCCCCAACCATGCAGTTAGAGCGCGCTAGTTCGTGATTAAAAGCGTTAGGCTTCAGCTGGAGCTTCTGCCTCTTCGGCGGCTGGCTCTTCTTTTGGCTGATTCTTGCGCAGCTTTTCAGTATTCTTGACCGCTTTGGTCTTGCCGCCCTGGAACTCTTTAACCCATTTCGGCAGCTTGACGCCAGCTTCTTTTAATAACTTTGCAACGCGCGGCGTCGGCTGAGCGCCGTTATCAAGGTATTTTTGAGCAGCCTCGACATTGATATTAGCGTCTTTGGTGTGCGGATTGTAGCTGCCAACATAGGCGACTACGCGGCCGCTCGACGGGTGGCGCTGTGCTTCCTGGACGGCGACGCGGTATACCGGATAAGCCTTGCGGCCCAAACGTTGCAAACGAATTGCGAGCATAAAATTAAAACTTCCTTTACTTCACGTTAGTACTATTGTTACTTCTATCATATTCTAGCGTGTTACGGGTAAAATGTCAACAAAGCGCCTAAGCGCTGCCTAGACGCCTTTTCGTTCAAGTCTAGCCTCATAGGCCAATTCAGGCAGAAAACGCCGCTAGAGGGCGCAAAAACGGCCAAAACGGCTCAAAAATACTTAAAATTTGCAATTTTTGCGAAATAATTGCGAAAATCGTTGACATGGGGATTCATATGTGATATATATATCAGCTTTTCGCTCAGAGTTACCAAAAAAGGGCGTGAAGTTGCCCTTTTGCTCTGAGTGAGAATCTCCAAGGAGGAGACATGCTTACCGTAATCATCATCACCATCGCCATCGTCGCCCCGCTCGCAGCTATGCGGCTGGCGACCAGCCGCCACCTCGAGTGGGCTGCCTGGTTGGCGGTCGTCGCAGCTGCTGGTAGCCATGTCGAGACGTGGCAGATGATTGCCGAGGCGAACCAACCGATTACATTCGGATTGACAGCACTCAGCTTCGTAGTCGGAATCTACGAGCTACTGTCTATGCTCGCAATTACAATACTTCTCTTGGAAAACAAGAGCAAGACGAGCAAAACCAACTAGCCTCGCACCCGGATTGCCCGCAGTTGAGCTTGAGCTCCTGCGCAGTCCGGCTGCGGGCAATCACATTTTTGACTGCTATTAAATAATTTTATCCGCCTGAAAACAGACGCTTTTATTTTATTGCTGCTTCTTATACTCTTCCAGCGCTGCCCGGGCGGCTTGCTGCTGGGCGGCTTGTTTGCTAGGGCCGATACCTTTACCCATCAGTTTGTCGCCGACATAAGCGCCGAGCGTGAAAACTTTGTCGTGGTCTGGGCCGTCTTCGGCGATGACTTTGTAGACTGGCGTAGCGCCGTCGACGCGCTGGCTGATTTCTTGCAGATGGCTTTTGGGGTCGCGCCAAGAGCCGCTCTCTAAAATCCCGTCAAGTTTGCTGATAGTATGCTTCTCGATAAAGGCCGCCGCGGCATCATAGCCGCGTTCCAAATAAATCGAACCGATCACTGCTTCGTAAGCATTAGCTAGAATCTGATGGCGCGCCCGCTCGGAACCATGCTTCTCGCCGCGGCTCATCCGCACCAATGGCTCATAACCAAGCTCTTCGCCAGATTTAGCGTTGCTAGTGGTGTTAACTAGCGCCGCCCGCCAGCTAGTCAGGATACCTTCCGGCTCGCTATAATGTTTATATAAATAATCCGTCACTACCAGCTCTAGCACGGCGTCGCCCAGAAATTCTAAGCGCTCATTGTGCTCGCTCACCGATTTTTTGTGCTCGTTGACGTAGCTGCGATGTGTCAAAGCAGTAATCAGAAGCTGAATGTCGTTATATTCAAAACCTAATTTCTGCTTCGCCCAATCTTGGTACGGCCCGGTTGGCATACCACTCATCTTTCCTCCTTTTCGTATTTTGTAAGTTTATAAGTTTTCTTGGCGGATCCGCGTTTTAGCTTTCAGCATTAGCTTGGCGATGTCTTCGTATTCGATCAGCTCGAGCGCCTCGTTGAACGGGAACCATTTGATACCCTTCATCCAATCCTCTTTCTGGATTTCATCGCCGCTGGTACGAACGCGCACCAAATAAATTTGCGTCGTCATCAAGACGAGCTTATCGAGGCGACGATAGCGAAAATGAATTTTGCCCAGCCAGCCTAGCATATCAACGTCGTGCAAGCCAGCTTCCTCACCAATTTCGCGGCGAGCAGTCTGCACAGCTGTCTCGCCCTCCTCGATGTGGCCTTTGGGAATTGTCCAGCGGTCTTTGGCATCCTGAATCAGTAAAATCTCGATACCCGACTCGCCGTGGCGGAAAATCACGCCGCCGCTAGTCGGCTCGCGGACGATTTCTTGGATAGACGCCGAACGCGACTTTGTTAAATATTTGCGTATATGATCAAACTTGCTTTTGTTGGCCTTCGGCTTTGGCATTATCTGACCCTTCCTCGACAAATTTGCGATAAGCAGTACCCAGTACGCCGTTAACAAACTTGCTCGAATTATCAGAACCAAACGCTTTGGCTAGCTCAATCGCTTCGTTGATAGCGACGCGCGGCGGTACGGTATCTTGATGATGCAGCAGCTCGTACAGACCAATCCGCAAGATCACCCTGTCGATCCGCGCTATCTGCGTAATTGGCCACTCGGGCGCAATCGGTTGCAGCTGCCGGTCAAGTTCCTCCTGCTGGCTAACAACGCCGCTAGCCAGTCCTTCTACGAAAGCGATGTCGTCAATCGCCGAACGGTAACGCTCAACGTCGCGCCTCAAGATATCGTCTAACGCGGCACTAGTGTCGCCAGACTGCCGGCGCAATTCCAATTCGTATAGCGCTTGCAGCGCAACAATCCGACCAAGGTGTCTATTCGATGCCATTCGCGTTTGTTTCCTTTTATTATCTCACCGTTTTTGTTTGAAACGGTTATTTCTGCTTGGTTGATGATTTTTTCTTGCCAATCAACACTTTTACTGGCGAATGGCCGTTAACGCGCTTGGCTAACTTCTCGACAAGATGGCTGCGACGCATGCCAGTCTTGCGAGGACTTGATTGTTTCTTTGGCTGTGCCATGAAATGTTCTCCTTCTCGGTTTGTATAAACTTAGTAGTATTATACGCTAAAGCGGGGTTTTTCTCAAGTATTTGACATTATAGCGTTATCATAGTTTAGTTATTGACTTTTTATAACGGTTATGCTATAATAAAGGTATGAGTCATGAACAAAGTAATAGCGTATAGGGCTAGAAACCGCTACTTACCATTTGTAATTTTGCAAAGACGGGATCACGCCACGATATTGACGAGCTTGCCTTTGACGTAAATAATCTTCTTCGGCTCAGCTGGCACGAATTTCTGGACGTTGGCGTCGGCTAGCGCTAGATCCTTGATCTGCTCTTCGCTAGCATCAGCAGCGACCTCGAGTTTAGCGCGCAATTTGCCATTGACTTGCACGATAATAAGCAAGCTGTCGCTGGCAATTTTAGCGTTATCCCAGGCAGGCCAAGCGGCAAAATCGAGCTGCGAAGTTTCGCCAAGCTGCTGCCACAATTCGGCAGCCATGTGCGGCGCAAACGGCTGTACCAATTGCACTAGCGTCTTGAGATGTGGGCGCCAATCTTCGCTGTAGCCCGCCACTTTCAATTTGTACAAATCATTCACGCATTCCATCAGCGCTGCAATCGCCGTATTAAAGCTAAGCCGATGAATGTCATCGGTGACTTTTTTGGTGGTAGAATTAATAATGGTATCAAGCTTCTGAGCATCAGACGTGCCAGTTTTGTCGCTGTCGTCAAATTCTTGCACTAGCGTCCACAAGCGATTAAGAAAACGATAAACACCAGCAATGCCGCGGCTGTTCCAACTAGAGTTTTCGTTAATCGGCCCCAGGAATAGTTCAAATGTGCGCAGGGCGTCAGCGCCATAGCCGGCGTTGATGACTTCGAGCGGATCAACGACATTACCGAGGCTTTTGCTCATTTTGCGGCCGTCCTCGGCTTGAATCAAACCATGGTAAACCAGCTTTTTTACTGGTTCGGCAAAATCTGTCAGCCCAAGCTCGCGAAAGACATGCGTCCAAAAACGCACATACAACAAATGGGCCGTCGCGTGATCGCCGCCGACATACATATCGAGCGGCGCCCAATAATTTGCCTTGTCTGGCGCCCAAGCCTGCTGCGCATTGTGCGGATCGGTATACCGCAGCAAATACCAGCTACTGCAAGCATAACCATCCATCGTGTCGGTCTCGCGCCGAGCTGGGGAGCCGCAAACCGGACAAGTCGTCTGCACCCAGTCTTCTTGCGCCGCCAAGACTGATTTGCCATCGCCTCGCGGCTGGAAATCATCGACATCTGGCAATAGTACTGGCAAATCACTTTCTGGAACTGGCACTGCGCCGTGCTCCGGACAATAAATAATCGGAATCGGCGCACCCCAATAGCGCTGGCGGCTGATCAGCCAATCGCGCATTTTGTAAGTAATTTGCGACTTGCCTTCACCCTCTTGCTCGAGCCAAGCGACAATTTGCTCGCGAGCATCCTCGCTGCGCGTACCGTCAAAAGCCCCAGAATTCACCAAAACGCCTTCGCCGTGATAACAAGCGTCGGTGTCAATGTCATCCTCAGGCCTCTCGATGACCTCAACGACCGGCAGCTCGAATTTCTCGGCAAAAGCAAAGTCGCGGTCGTCATGCGCTGGCACACCCATCACCGCACCAGTGCCATAGCCTCCCAGAACATAATCGGCAATCCAAATTGGAATCTTTTGGCCGGTCGCCGGGTTGATAGCATAGCTGCTGCTAAAAACCCCTGTTTTCTCTTTGGTGTCGTTGCTGCGTTCAATCTCTGATTTCTTGACGGCATCATTAATATAGTTCTCGACTAATTCACGCGTTTCATCGGTCAGCAGCGTGCGCGCTAATGGATGCTCGGGCGCTAACACCAGAAAGGTTGCGCCAAAAATCGTATCAGGACGCGTTGAAAAAACGGTTATCGTATCATCGCTGCCGTCAACTTGAAAAGTAATCTCAGCGCCTTCACTTTTACCGATCCAGTTAGTCTGCGCAATTTTGATTTTGTCAGGCCAATCCATCTCTGGCAGTTCGGCAAGTAGCTGCTCGGCATAAGCAGTAATCCGGAAGAACCACTGTTTCATAGATTTCTTAACAACAACCGAGTCGCAGCGCCAGCATTTGCCGTCAATCACCTGCTCGTTGGCGAGAACCGTCTTATCCTTTGGACACCACCATTGCAGCGATTCTTTTTGATAGGCTAAATCCTTTTCAAACAGCTTAGTAAATATCCACTGCGTCCATTTGTAGTATTCTGGGTCGCTGGTATTGATCTCGCGCGACCAGTCAATACTAGCACCGACACTGCGCAATTGTTTTTTGAAATTCGCAATATTGTCAGCGGTAGTTTCTCGAGGTTTGCGGCCAGTTTTGATGGCGTAATTCTCGGCCGGCAAACCAAAGCTATCCCAGCCAATCGGATACATTACGTTGTAACCGAGCGCTCGGCGAAAACGCGCCACCGCATCGACAATGGAATGCTCCATAAAGTGGCCGGTATGCATACCTGCACCGCTTGGATACGGGAACATGCCCGTCACATAGTATTTTGGCTTGGCGCTTGACTCGTTCGTATGATAACGCTGGTCATCCGCCCAGATTTGCTGCCATTTCGGCTCAATTTCAGAAGGGTTATAGTGTCTCATCAACTATCAGTATAACAGATAAAACACAGCTGGTTCTAGTAATTAATCGTCGTAATCGCCATAATCTAAATCATTATCGGTATCAACGGTTGGCGCAGATAAATAACTACCGCCAGCTACCGACTGAAAAGATTGGCTGATTGCCCTTGCCCACTCTTCAGCGCTTATGGCGTCGCTTGGAACAGCGACCTGCGAACCTTTGCTAAAATCAATAACTGTTTTGGCGCTAACATTGTAGTTTTTGTCGGAACGGCTATCGGTCTTAAGGTTAGTGGCCTTAACGTCAACGCCGCGCAGTTCATGCGACCATTGCGATACCCAAACGGTCATGGTAGCGTCAGCTTTTGATTTGGCTTTTTTGGCAGACTTGTAAGTATCAGACGACGAAGACGAAACGTTCGGCGCGCAAGATTCAACGCTTTTAGCGAAAGATGTTTCTCGAAAATCCCTCCAGAAAGCCTCTGCCTTGTCGTCATCAACTGATACGTCGTAGCCAAAATTACCATTTTGCGACTTAACTTCTTTGTCGATAATTATAAATGGATGTTTTTTGTAAACACTGGAGATTTGATGCTTAGCTTTGTCGTCTTTGGAGTATTTTTTGTAAGCATCAATCACACACTGCAGCTGATCGGCTGATTTTTTATCCTGTTTGCGAACATCAGCTAGCGAATATTTTGCCCATTTGCCATCAATCTTTTTCAGGTGTTTTTCAGCCTGAGCTGGCAACTTTTGATGTAGAATAGACAACGTTTCCTTGATGCTTGATACGATATTGTCAACCTTGAAATAGACCGTACCGTTGTCAGTTGCCAAACCGCTAGCCTTGAGAGACAGCTCCTTGCCATTCACTTCTAAGGCCAACTCGGCATTTGCATCAAGTTTCGGCGTATTTTCAGCACCAGTATCAAATGTAAATTTTTTGAACTTAATGTTCACGCCGTCGGCTTCATAAGAAAAGTTTGAGTTCACCGTGGTTTTAGTCGAGACTTTGGTAGCGAGCGGCAATTTGCTAACCGCATCGAGCAAGACGTTTTCTGGCTTCTGATAAAACGCATAAGCAGTAGCGCCAGCAATCGCCAACAGCACAACTAATACTGCAGCGCAAATAGCAATAATCAAGCCTGCTTTAGACTTTCGCTGGCCCATCGCCATCTGCGGCGGCAACGCTGGCTGAGTTATAGATTGAGCCACAGTCTGGTTAGCGGCAACTGGAGCAGCAGCTGGCTGTTCTGCCACAGCATTGGATTTTGCAGCGGATTGTTCGGCGGGCGCTGACGCTGGCGCTGTTGTGCTTGTTGAAACTTTAGCTTTTTTACTGGTCTCAGTTTTGGCCTTGGTCTTGGGCTTATCAGAAACCCTCTTTTTAGTGGTTTTCGGCTTCTTTGGCGCACCGTCTTGTTTCATTGCTAGCTTGCTCCTTTACTCCTTAACTTAAACCTATTATACACACGATTAGAATTGCTGGAAATATTTGTCTTTGATAGCTAGCCATTTATCGCTTTGGCGGACTAATTCAGCATCCTCGGTCATGTCGCAGAGCACCTTAACGCATTCTTCGAGGAATATTTCGTTCTGCGAGCCTTTGACTAGCACTACCGTTCCTGGCTCGGTTATCGAACGGACGAACTCGCCAGCTTCGATAGCGTTGCGCGCCACATGAACTTGGCAACCTGTCGAACGGGCCGCTGGTGCTAAGTATTGCGTCGCCGCCACGCCGACTACTACCACCCACGACAAAAGACTCGGATCGCACATGCGACCGAGCTTCTCGTGCTCGGCCTGGCTGCTGCCGCCAAGCTCTAGCATGTCACCAAAAACAGCCACACGACTCGGTACGTCCGTGAACTCATACAGAGTTCGCAGCGCCGCCTGAGCCGCTGCCGGGCTAGAATTATAAGTGTCGTCTATAATAGTCACGCCGCCAATGCCGCGCAGCAGATTCATCCGCCCCGGCACTGGCTTGAGGAGCGACAGTCCGCGTATAATGTCTTCCACCGGCAACCCGAGCATCATTGCCGCGCCAACTGCCCCCATGATCGGGCGCAAACTATGCTCGCCCACTACTTTAATAGTAGCGGGAAAACGAATATCGTTAGGAGCAATAACCGTGCCGCTGTAGCCGTTTTCGTCAAGCTGTTGCTGCTCAAATCGAAACTCTGCTAGCCCAGTCGTGCCGTAAGTACTAAAGTTCGCCGATTCCAAGAAATCTGCGAATCGCCCGTCGATATCATCGCGGTTAATTAGCGTATACTCAGAAAATTTAGCAACAAATAGCTCTTCTTGAGCCACATGTTCAATTGAGCCAAAAAATTCCATATGTTCAGGCGTTATCGCTGTGACCAGCGCAATATTCGGCCGCAAGTAAGTGCCAAAATCCATCATCTCGCCTGGATGATCAACGCCTAATTCTTGGATAATAATATCGACATCCGCCGGACTATAGACGCGGCGATGCGCTGCCCTAAAAACACCTAGCCACGCCAATGGGCTATGCAGTCTCTCTGGTAAGTTAATGCCGAGAATTGCCAATGGCGCCGACACTTCTGAATTATAATTACCCTCGTGCATGCGGACGCGAAAACGCTGCGATAATAATCTGCCGAGAGCACGCTTGGTGCTAGTTTTGCCAACACTGCCAGCAACAACTATCAATCTGACATGCGGATGCAGCTCAAAGTACTTAACAACATACTTTTGAAGCTTCTTCTTGATATACTTTTTGAACATAATTCTATCATACCGTATACGGTTAAGAAATTGAAATGTGCGCCATCATTCTAGCAGTCCAAAACCGCGAATCGGTCCGTCGCGGCTGAGATCCGACTGTTGAATGTTAATCACGCCGCCCTCGTTACCGCCAATAGTCGTCACTTTGCCGTTATCGTATTTGAGCACAAAGTTCACGTGCTCGCCATGACGGCTGGCGTTATCATACATAATAACGTCGCCAGGCTGCAACTGGTAGCCGCTATTTGCGGCGCGGAACTTACCAGCGTTACGATAATACGTCTCGAGACTGCGCACACCTGGAATACGCCAACCGCCGCTATGCGGATTAATTAGCGGCGCGCCAGCTTGGCGGCTAACCCAACTAACAAAATTTGCGCACCAGTCTTGCCGCTCGCCCTGGCTATAAAACGGGCCAGGCTGCGGATTGTCATATTGTTGGCGAAGTATATTTACAGCGCGAGCACGTAGCGGCGACAGCTTATCTACCTGAATATCAGGGAATTTTTCACGAGCTGGTTGCAATTTAACGGCAGTATAGCCACCCGATGAACGAAATGTAAAGTAGGTCGCTGCGCACACCAAGACAATTACTGCTATCAAGACTACACCGAAAATTATCGGCCCGCGCCAAGATACTTGCTTTCGCTGAATACTTCTCATTAAAATTATTATACCTGCTTTCTAGCCTAAAGAAAAACACTCTCCAGCGGGGAGAGTATTTTACTGGTGGCTCCTACTAGACTCGAACTAGTGACACAAGGCTCTTCAGGCCTCTGCTCTACCAACTGAGCTAAAGAGCCACAAAACTACCTTATGATTGTACTAAAAATCTGGCGAGCTGGCAAGGAAAAAGCCAAGCTTCACCAAAACATTTCAGCACTACTCTATTTATTTATATGCGTTTGCTTAATAAAATTTACTTTAGCTGAGTAGCCTTAGAATACTTCAGCGTAGTAACTAAGAAAATAATGGCTGGCGGAATAATAAATACCATATACGCTAGTACTGTGATCAAGGATTTTTCGGCAGGCAGCATCCACAGCGGCATACTACCAACTGCAGGGCTAGGGTCGTTGTCCTTTGCGATACCAAATAAACCATGCATGAATAGCATGCCTACATTCAGCATCAGCATGATTGAACTTACAATTCGCCATAGCCGCAGCCTCGCTAACGGTGAATGAGCCGTCCCGAGAGTCAAGCAAAACGGTACCAAGAAAAGATTAACTATTACAGGTCCAAAAAACGGCTCGTCTTGCATGCAAGTAATAAACATCAAAAAAGCCCCGACGAAGAAAACAATCAAGGTGATTATTGTACTGCGCGCTGGGTGAAAAACAATATTATTACTACTATTAATAAACTCTCGATGCTGCTGAATAATACCTTTAGGAGCGTCGTTGGGGTTTGTAACCGCCTCCGCCTCAGGTTCTACTGCCGGCAGTTGGTTTGCCATTTGCGGTGATTGACTAGATAACGGCTGTGCCGCTGGCGTCGCTGGCGGCAGTTGGTTGGGCATTGGCTGCATCGTTGGCATTGTTTGTGAAACTGGCGGCTGCTGATTTGCGTTTTGCTGCTCATTGTTCATATGGTTATTATACCGCTTTGGTGCTAAAATATCATTATATAAACAGGAGGTATTTATGGAAATAATGATAGTAATTTTAGTCATCGTGGCTATTTATGTGCTGAGCGGCATCAAGGTTGTCAATCAATACCAGCGCGGCGTGGTATTGACGCTGGGTAAGTTTACTGGCGTGCGCGAGCCGGGTCTAAGGGTGGTAGTGCCGATTTTTCAGACGATGATGATGGTTGACGTGCGTTCAACACCGATTGACGTGCCAAAACAAGAAGTCATCACCAAAGACAACGTCACTGTCGGCGTTGACGCGGTGGTCTACTTCCGGGTGATTAACGCGCCAAAGGCGGTACTGGAGACGACCAATT
This sequence comes from uncultured Candidatus Saccharibacteria bacterium, assembly GCA_963528515.1. Lineage (GTDB taxonomy): Bacteria > Patescibacteriota > Saccharimonadia > Saccharimonadales > Saccharimonadaceae > Saccharimonas. Next base: position 280,640 of record CAURUO010000001.1, on the reverse strand, counting down.
ATATTTACGCCACCAGCCAATTTGCCCAAGCTGCCCTGCGCGACGTCACCGGTAACGTCGACATGGACGACCTCTTGGCCAAGCGCGAGGAGATTTCGCAGCAGATTAAGGAAATTGTCGATGCCGAGACCGATAAATGGGGTATTGATGTCGAGAATGTCAAGATTCAGAATATTGAACTGCCGGGCGACATGAAGCGCGCCATGGCCAAACAGGCCGAAGCCGAACGCGAGCGCCGCGCCAACATCATTAACGCCGACGGTGAAAAAGCTGCTGCTGAAACACTGGCGCAGGCTGCCGAGATCCTGGCGAAAACTCAAGGTGCGATTAACCTGCGTACGCTAAATACATTGGAGCGAATCTCCACTGAGCCGTCACAAAAAACGATGATGCTCTTCCCGATTGAATTGATTGACGCGATTCGCGGGAATAAAAAGTAAGGAGTAACCATGAGCGAACAAAACCGCACCGAAGAATTTAGCGTTAACGGCGATCAAGTTGTTGAGAAAGTCAAGCAACTCATCAAAGAAGGCAACGTCCGCCGCGTTATAATCAAGAACGAAAAAGGCGAAAGCATCATGGAATTCCCAGTCACTGCCAGCGTGGTTGGCGCCTTGCTGCTACCAACACTTGCAGCACTCGGCGCAGCAGTGGCATTGATGGCGCAGTGCACAATCGCGGTAGAGCGGCGAGACTAGAATCATACACTCGATGGGTATAGGCTAGCTTCAGACTAGTATCAGCCGCAGCTACAGTCTGAAAATTGCATTCTCCCGCGCTTTCAGGCATAATCATAACCAGCATGTACTATATTAATAGAATCGAGCTGGGGCGGACTTTGGCGGGGCGCGTGAGCGATTTGAAGGGCCAGGAAGCGGTCGTTATCGCGCTGAAAGAAGACGCCTTGACAGCTTGCATTGGTTTGGCGAGCGAGATTAATGCTTGGGTATTTCCTTTGCTCAGCAAGCGAATCATTATCCCTGGTGATCCGCGGGTGGTCGGACTGATCGACCCGGCGGGTATGTTTACGTGGAATCCTGATCTGGAAAAACCACAGCGCGACGGCATTGAGCTAGAATCCCGCTCGGTATTGGAAGACATGAAGCGCCAGGCCTTTTCTGAGCTGAATCGCATCCTTGATCAGTACGGGACATTTTCTAAGGACGGACTCAACGGAAGAGTACTGCTACTGACTGGCGACATCGTCGAAGACCGGATAGAGATTGCGATGGCTCTGGAATATTTGAAGAGCGTGCGCTACAGGGCCTTATACGGGCTGGGCGGCAATGTCGATAGCACGGCAGCGGATTATTTTCATCTGCAAACCGACAAAGATGTCGCTCTGGACGTCATGACGCATATGTTTCCGGCGGAGCATTATTTCGAGCAAAAAGACAGCTACACTCCGGAAGAGTGCCGCTTGTTAGTAACGAATATTTCGCAATATTGGACATAGAAAGGAATAATTATTATGAATCCAAATCCGTTTATATCAGCAGATCAAGAACCAGCGCCAGCTCAGTCGGGCTCGCTGGCGGATAATAATACGTCCGCAGTTGTGCCAGAAGTGCAATCTCAGCCGGCAAATCAGCCTCAGTCAGCGACCGAGCCAGCATTTCAGCCTCAGCCTACGACCGAGTCGGCAGTTCAGCCTCAGCCAGCGGCTACACCAGCACAATCCCAGTCTGCCGCACAGCCAACGACGCAATTTCAGCCTGCCGCCGCGCCGATTAGCGACGACGAGCTGGCCGCAGCTAACCAAAATATCCAGACTGTTTTCGACGCTTTCTCGTCGCGAGTGGTCGGACAAGAAAACTTGCGGACGGCTTTGATGGTAAGCTTGATGACTGGCGGGCATATTCTACTAGAAAGCGTACCAGGACTCGCCAAGACGACAGCCGTGCAGACGCTAGCCGCCAGCGTCCACGGCTCGTTCAAGCGTATTCAATGCACGCCAGACCTACTACCAAGCGACATCATCGGTACGCAGATTTACGATTATAACAAGGGCGAGTTCCGCACCGAACTGGGTCCAGTGCACGCCAATTTCGTACTACTGGACGAGATCAACCGCTCCAGCGCCAAAACCCAAAGTGCCATGCTGGAAGCAATGCAGGAAAAGCAGACCAGCATCGGCGGACAACGCTATGATTTACCGAGACCCTTCATTGTGCTAGCTACCCAGAACCCGATTGAGCAGGAAGGAACTTACGAGCTACCAGAGGCGCAGTTGGATCGCTTTTTGTTGAAAGAAGTTTTGTCCTACCCTGCTCCGGACGAGGAATTAGAGATTTTGAAACGCATTGAATCGGGCAAGTTAAGCGAGGCGCCGAATAATAGCAATACACCGAATATTGAGCTGGCGGCGGTCGAGACGCTGCAAAACCTGGCGCAAAAAGTATACATTGACGACGCTATTAAGAATTATATCGTGAAAATTGTCTCGGCAACGCGCAATCCAGTTTCAATCATACCAAGCGAAACAGCGCGCTACGTCCAATACGGCGCCAGCCCGCGCGCTAGTATCACTTTCCAACAAGTTGCCAAAGCCCTCGCGCTAATTAACGGCCGAAATTACGTTATTCCAGAGGACGTCAAACAGTTACGCCACAGCGTATTGCGCCACCGCATTATCCTCAATTTTGAAGCCATCGCCGACCAAGTTCATCCGGAAGTTATCATTGATTCGATATTTAACGCTGTTCCTGTGCCGTAATATGCCAAGTCTCTTCGCCAAAGTCAAAGCCAAGATGGATCTCTACGCCCATGAAAAGGTGCGGAGTTTGCTGGACGGTCAATACGGCTCGGTATTTAAGGGGCGCAGTCTCGATTTCGATGATCTGCGCGAATACATTCCTGGCGACGATGTAAAAGATATCGACTGGAAAGCGACTGCTCGCAGCAGCGGTATTCGAATCCGGCGCTACCAAGCAATCCGCAAACATAATATTCTGCTAGTAGTCGATACTGGCCGCCACATGGCAGCGACCAGTAAAAGCGGCAGCAATAAGCGCGACATCAGTATCATGGCCGCCGGAGTCTTAGGCTACATCGTATTACGGCACGGCGATTTGATCGGACTGGTGTCCGGCGACGCCAAAAACAACGCCTATATTCCTTTCAAAGGCGACGACCGGCATATCGAGCAGCTACTGCGGCACATTGAAAAGAGTACTCAGCTAGCAGCAGCGCCGAGCAATATCGTGAATCAGCTTGAATATATTGCACGCAATTTACGGCGCAAGATGATGCTGGTGGTGGTCGCCAACGACGATGAGCTGACCGGCGAACACCAGCATATTATCCGGCGGCTGCGCGCCCAGCACGAGATATTATGGATCACAATCAATGATATTTCAGGACTTGACGGCAGCCGCAGTTTTTACGACATTGACGATTTGGCCGAGCTACCTTATTTTATCCGCAAACAAACGAAACTGCAGGCTGATTTCGACCGCGAGCAGCAATCATACTACCGCGAATATTCCACGACCCTGGAGCGTTTGGGCGTCGTTAGCGAGCGAATTTCCGGAGAAGAGGACGTCGTCGGCAGTTTCTTTTCACTGTTAGAAAGGCAAAAACATGCACGCTGGCACTGAGCTTCGCGAATGGGTAGATTATGACCCGCTGTGGCTGGTTATCGGCTGCTTGCTTTTAAGTACGATTATTTTATGGTACGGATTTGTGTTTTACTCTACTCGCCGCCGCTCCCACCGCAGCCTGGCTACGCTTAAACCAAAACCATACACGCCGCCAGATCTGACTGATTTGAAACAGAAATACCAACAGCTAATCGACGAAATTGAACAAAATCACGCTGCCGGAAAGCTATCCTCGCGCAAAGCCCACCAGAAATTAAGCCAAACTCTTCGCATGTTCGTCGTCGAGATAAATGGCCACCGCGTCGACACGTTGACGCTGCGAGATCTAGAAAAGACTCGCTATAAAACATTGGTGGCCGCCATCAAACAATTCTATATTCCTGAATTTACCGCAGTTGAGCAAGGCAGCGTTGCCGAGGCAGCGGCGCTAGCCAGAAAGACGGTAGCGGCATGGAATTAGTTTTTTGGCAATTGTCGCTGGCGTTAATTATAATTATCGCCCTGTTGTGGTTTGCCGCGCCGATTATACTCCGCCGATACAGCCGATCGAAACGCCATGACGCGCCTAGACAAAAACTCCCTATCGCTAATACATCGCGGCTGCGTGCTTTCCCGCTCTATATTCAGCAGGTTAAGCGGTATAAAAAATTGTTAGCGGTTGTACTGGGACTGCATGCGCTCCTGCTGGTTATGATGATTATTCTCACTGGCCGCCCGTCGTCGGTAGCTGTCGTTTCTCCCGAGGTGAAAAATCGCGACATCGTGTTATGCCTTGATGTGTCGCGGTCGATGTATGAATATGACGTAGAGATTATTAAAACTTACCGAACATTGGCGCGAAAATTTGACGGCGAACGACTCGGTTTAGTACTATTTGACCGCTCGCCGGCAGTGATATTTCCTTTGACAGACGACGCCAGTCTCATTGACAGCAAGCTAGCGCTAATCGAAAAGGCGCTGACGCCGCCTGGAACATTAGAATATTTTGACATCCTGTCTGGCACAGCAGTCTCGAACGGACAAGGCTCGTCGCTGATTGGCGACGGGCTAGCGAGCTGTATCGGCCGCTTCGATAAATTGGACAGCAAACGCTCCCGAAGTATCATTTTAGGAACCGACAATCAATTAGCTGGCACCCCAATAATTTCCCTGCCCGAGGCAGCAGAGTTGGCCAAACAAAAAGATATCCGCGTATACGGCATTTACCCGAATAGTAATAAAAATCGCGAGACCGAAGCGGCAGAATTGAAGCGAACCATGTTGGCAACCAGCGGCGATTACTATGCACTGCGCGACAAAAACACAATTCCAAACATTGTCCAAAAAATTGCCGCCCAAGACGCCTCCCGCTTCAAAGGTACGCCGCGCGTTACTCGCACTGACCAGCCACAATTACTACTATACGGCATGCTTATTATCATAATTTCCCTTATTATTATCGATTGGAGGCTTCGCATATGATAGTGCAACCGATTTTGCCGTGGTATCTGTTGCTGATAATTCTGGTAGTTGCTGCAATTTTTACAGGTTGGAGAATTTTTTCCAAACCAATATCCAACCGGCGAGCGTGGCTGCGGCGGTTCTGTATTGTCTTGCTCATCATTACCGCTTGTTTTCGCCCGGCTGTTCCTGGAGAAGTGAAAGAATGGGGCGCGCCGCTAGTCGATGTCTATGTTGTCATGGACACAACGATGAGTTCTGCTGCCGAGGATTATGACAACGGTCAGCCGCGAATCAACGGCATGCGCCGCGACGCCAAAAAAATTGCCAAAAAGCTGGTCGGCGCGCAATTTAGCCTAATAACTTTCAATAATAAAACTTTCGTCAATTCGCCGTTATCAACGGACGTCAGAATGTTTGAATCGGCAGTTGACACAGTAAATATCATCAGCGAAAGCTATGCCATGGGCAGCTCAATTGATGCGCCGATTGACACCATCGCCTCGGAAATTACTCGCACCAAGCATAAAAATCCCGAGCGCACCTCGCTGCTATTTTACCTGGGCGACGGCGAACAAACCAGCGACGCCTCGCCAAAGTCATTCGCCAGCTTGAAACCGCTACTGGGCGGCGGCGCGATTATGGGATATGGCACCGCTGCCGGCGGAAAAATGAAAACGCCAAGCTACAGCGGCAACTTTGACAGTTTTTACTTGCGCGGGCCAGATTTGAAATATGCCGTATCAAAAATCGACGAGACAAATCTTAAAAACATCGCCAGTCAAACAGGCCTGCCGTACACACACCGGCAAACTCCAAACTCCATCGACGCTGTTGTAAAGAACAGTTCCGTCGATAAAGCCGTTAGTAGCAGCCGCTCGTTTGATGGCTACAACGATATATATTGGATAGCAATATTTGCGGCTGCTATTCTGCTGGCCTTTGAAATCAGAACCATCTATTTGCCTTTGCGCAAACTTCAGAATATAACGCCGTCGGAGGGAGAAAATCGTGAGTAAGAATCGTCCATTTGACCTGAAAAAACTAGATTTTGAAAAAATCCGCCTAGGAAAACGCCGGAAACTGCTCCGCTATTCGTTCCCTGTTTGCGCGGTGATTCTACTGGCTGCTATCAAATTGACGAGTTTTCCTCTGCTGTCGCTAGCAGCGCGCGCTGCTTATAAAAACGGCGACAACAGCCAGGCTTCTTTCCGCTTATCGCCAATTTATACCATGAATTTGTTTGAATCTTATAAAGTATTTTTTAACGACGGGAACGCTTTATTTAAGCAAGCCCGCTACGACTCGGCAGAAAAACAATTCCGCCAAGCCCTGCAGAAAGCGCCGAAAACGCACGAATGTCCTGTCCGCATCAACCTGGCGCTGTCAATCGAGGCGCAAGCAGACGCCCTCGCCAGCGAAAAACGCTACGACCAGGCAATCATCCGCTACGACGAAGCAAATGCCGTACTGCACGACGGCGAGGATAGTTGCGGCGTGCAATTTGCCAGCCGGACAGTTGACGCGAATAATGACGACGGCAAAACGGCAATCGTTATTGAGCAGCGAATCCGGCAAAAGTCGACACAAATAAAACAGCTCAGAAACGGCGACCAGGGCATTTCAGTCACCAACCCTGGCGATAAAGAAAAAGTTGACGCAGGCAACACCGACGGCAAACTCAAAGAATTGGACAAGCGATTCATCGACGCCTACAACGAACAGCGCAAATCCCAGGAAAGAAGCCAGCACCTGGAAGATTACAAAGACGCCACGCCAGATCATACGAAGAGGAATTGGTGAGAAGATTATTGAAATGGGCGGTTTTGTTTGCTATACTTACTATGTAATCGAAAGATTGGCTGTTGCATCGCACATCGTAGGCGAGTTCGCAAAATTATGGCGATTTGCCGGCGAGATACGCAGCAGACGTTATGCGGGTTTAGCTCAGTTGTTAGAGCGCTTCCTTGCCATGGAAGAGGCCAGGAGTTAGAGTCTCCTAACCCGCACCACAAACGAAATCATTCGATTCAATGAACCCTTTCCAGGGTTTGTTTATGTGATATCATCGATTCTAGTAAAAAGCTGCTTTCAGGGTATAATACAACTAATGATTAAAGCACCTCTACGTCTATTTGACAGCTTAAGTCCCAGCAAACAGCTAGATACTAAACCGATTGATATTGCGCAAAGAAGCATACCAGCAGAACAATACAATTACTTCGACTACGCCGAACTAGATAGTGATGGTTACGATGGGTATGACATAATAATAAACAATCTAGCGCCGTCTATAGGCGTGTGTTTAGTGATATTTAGTGAGCTAGAAAGTAATCTTGAATATCATCTATATTCACTAATAAGCGAAAGAACCGACCAATTAGGTATGATCATTACTCACCCCATGACATATGAACAAAAGCTGCTTACTTATATAAACCTACTCAGAATATTTCCCGTACAAGAGAATCCCAGCCAATACACCAAAGACGTCAGACAACTTAAGAAACATTTAAAGCGAGCTGGAGAGATACGAAATATTATTGCGCATGCAAAGTGGCCATCCTTGACTAAAGACGGCTTCGTGTTTAGTTCTATTGACGCCACCAGTTCGCCGAACGCGGAAATCAGCCTTAAGTACTATAAACTTGATAAAGACAAGCTTGACGAACATAGGTCATATTTAAATGCTGTTGCAAATACATGCAATTATGTATATTCAGAGTATTTCGGTTAGCGTGAGTTTATCAAAGAATACAGCCCTATCTTATTGTGAAGACCCTTAATGATATTCAACCACTGATACATAATCCCTCCATATACTGATTTTATACTCGATTTTGGATTGATATGTTTAATAAGTGTCAGTTTAGTCTCGTTGTCTTACGCCCTCAGGTAGATCGGTATCGGCATTTATTAAATCATATTTTCTGTTATATACTTCTGTATAATTTAGTAGGCCTAAAAACTTGTCTTTACTATTGTACGCGGGAATTGCATAGCCCGGAGTATGAATTTGGCCCGACACCTGTTTCATACATGCGTGTACAGAAAGTCTACCCGCAGATTTAGTGATGCCAGCTGGTATAATCTTCTTGTCACTAAAATATTCCGGATAGGCAGCCCTATCGATGCCAGTCTCTGTCTGTAAAAAATCCTCTACATAAGAACGCATTGCAAGCGCTGCAAAAAAACTTTCAGACATAGCTAGGGTTTCACGCACTTCCTCTTCAGAAAAATCATCTAAGTAACAAAAATCAGAGTTAGCGTGGATTGAAGTAAATATATCGCCAGCACGTAATTTTTGTAATGCAACCACGCGTAGCGTGTCAAGGTTTACCACACCACTTGACAACTGCTGCTCTGTAACACTAATCTTTTCATCAATAATATTATCATATATATCTTTCAATACCGAAATACCTGTAGGCTCTCTAAATAACCTTCCCTGGTTAGAAAATGGCGTCACCTTTAAATCCGACATGTTGTCTTTAAGCATCTCACGTTTGAGCTTATCTATAATAGCGTATGAATCAAATATGTTCCCCTCGCTAAATCCTAGCAGTTCTCCACTCTCAAAAGCCTGTGTTTCATCTACGATTGACGTCGCAAAGTTTACTCCAAGTTCATGCGCCGCCTGTATTCTAGATATCCACGATGATAAAAATTCTAGCGTTGAGTAAGAGACTGTGGTATCATTTTGCTCAATTCCTGGACGAGACTGCAAAAGTCTTACGTACATGCGTAATTCAGCACCTTCGTTAGTTAGTGCATTGATAAAATCGTTATAGTAATTTACGTCTGGAACAAATACTCTTTCATCGGAGCCTCTAGAGAGTCGGCCCTTTAAGAAGTATGGGCGGAGTGCGACATCATAGAATGCTCGAGAGTTTATTTCATTAGTGGCTATTGAGCCCATGCGTGCTGCAGTCTCATATTTTTTTCGTATTGGAATAATTCTGTCTAGAATAACTTTTGTATCCTTTTCTATGCCATCTTTGCGCATATCTAAAAAAGCATCGACTTTTTTACATCTCTCACTCATAGTCTGAATTGCTCCATCTCACCTCTCATTCGCCAATATTAAACATATTATTAAGTATTGTCAATATTTTTGAAATATTATATTTACTAATTATCAATAAAATGTTACATTATTAAACAAATTAAATCCCTATTGGCGCCATAACAGGAGGAGTAATGGATAGATTGAACCAACACAATTTCAAAGATTTTTTGAGTACAGCTAAAGAGACTGAACCTGAAGAATTAGCTCGTATGATGTGGCCCGATCATGACACAGACCCACGGACGACTCCCGCACCTGTTGCTGAGCGAGTTTTCAATAAAAACGCAACTCAATGGGCATGGATGAAGGAGATTTCAGAATACGCGGATGACTATCAATGGTTGATGGAAAGGCTACGGGATGAAAAATCAAGAAGGACCTTAGTATCTATCTTTAACTATCGTATATCATGGAATAAATCAGATTTGACTGAGGTGAAGCAAACGCCAAAATACTTCGAATGGGATATTTTGGACAAACCAACAGAGCCAGTTTATGTAGACGGCGGTGCATATACTGGAGGTTCAATAGATAACTTTTTAAAAACGTATGGCGATGACTACACGTCAATTTACGCTTTTGAGCCATTTCCTGAATCGGTAGCTGTACTACGAGAAAAGTATTCTAAAATTAGGGATGTACATATCATTCCAAAAGGGCTCTGGGATTCCGAATCAACTGTCAATATTTCTGGACAAGACCAAGGAGCTACACTACTTTCAGATGGCACAGTGTGTCATGAATATGAAGCCGAGTCCACGCAAATCTACACAACAACACTCGATAGTACTCTACGTGAATTACCTGATTTTATAAAAATGGATATGGAAGGTTCAGAAATACGCGCACTACGAGGCGCTGAACGATGTATTAGATCAGGCATGCCCGCACTTGCTATCTGTGCGTATCATTTGATTGATGATTTACGAACTATCCCTAGAGCTTTGTCGGATACTAGCGGTGATAATTACGAGTTCACATTGAGAAATTATAAGGCGGGCGGTTCTGCTGAAATAGTTCTTTATGGTAATCCTATAAAATAGATACTTGTGAATAAATATCGCCTTCTTTAAGGGTTGTGCCAACATAACTTTTTATTGGAACTGTCACCGTTTGAGAATGCGAGCGTTAAGAAATAATAATAACTAGCCAATGCTTGATTTTTTAATATAAGAGGAATACAAAAACTTCCACCGACACAGCAAACAATTTATTACATTATACTATAGCCAATAAAACATTGATTAGACCTGAGGCTGGCGCAGAATTATCTCCCTACATTAGATTTATCCGCATAGTTTTCATAGAATACCAATGGCGGCGACAATGACTAAAAGACGGGCAGTCTAAACACGCCTCAACAAAAATGCTCCACAATCTTATCACCAGCGATGCCAAATCCGGTTAGCGTGTAGGTGCTCGACATGATGGATTGCCTGTGCGGCGGCGATTGCATCCAGGCGTTAAAGGCTACGCGGCTAGTGTGCAAATCTGGCGGCGCAGTTTGCACCAGATTCTCGGCTGGCGCGTTACAGACAGTCCTCGCTTTAAGCAGTCCGTGCGGAATGGTTGTACCTGGTTTATAATGGCTAAAATAATTATTCTCTTTCATATCATTCGCCATCCACTGCGCTGTTCGGTTAAGCGGCTCGTACATTTTTAACGGTTTCAGATTTTCCTTACTACGAGCGTAATTAATCAGTTCAAGAATCTCCAAAGCATCTGGCGGACCTATGTCATACTTTTTATCTTGGTCTGCTGGTTGCGGCTGCGGATTTGGAGTTGGGCTTGGTTGCGGATTCGACGCAGGCTGCTGCGAATTACCGGGCTGCTGAGACTGCGGAGCTGGCCGCTGGTTGTTTTTCGGCGGTGTGGCTGGGCTCGCCGGTGGTTGCGGGGCTGGATTATGCTTCGGACGCACAGGGTCGATTCTCTGCTCTTTTTGGTTTGGCTGCGGTTTTTCAGACTTCTTTTCTTGCTGGTTCGGCGTAGTTTGTTTAGAATTAGAGCTTGTGCTAAATTTACTGCCGTTAGAGTTATTGCTAGAATCGGAATTATCAGAGCCAGAATTAGAATTGGTAGTTGTCTTTTGCTGCTGATTAGTACTACCCGCGTCTTTCGACGCAGCACGCACAGCAATATATAAGCCTATTCCTACCCCCGCTAGTATTAAAATAACTAGGATAATTACAAGTTTTTGTTTTTTCATACTTTGATTGTAGCAAGGAAACTGGTTATGTCAATCTGGAGGTAGCGTCCTGCAAAAATAACCAGAGCATAGTGTATAATATAGTCAGCGCGGGTATCGTATAACGGCTATTATGTATGCTTCCCAAGCATGAGACGAGGGTTCGACTCCCTCTACCCGCACCAATTCAAATTATTGTCATAGACCTTCAAAATAACGCTGTCACGCATTATAATTAGAATATGAAGAAAGCTGTCATGAAGAGGCTGCTTCCGCTGTATGTTGGCAAGTTCTTCTTAAGCTTTGTACTTTGGTATTCAATTGAGAAATTATTCATAAGAAGTATCGGCATTGACAATTTTGGAATTAGTTTGATCGCGATTGTTCTGCTGATATCGTCTATTCTGACCGAAATTCCATCAGGAATTATCGCGGATCGTTGGAGCCGCAAAGGCTCAATGGTGCTCGCTGGGTTATTCTTAGGGGTTAGCAGCCTGATGGCTGGCGCTAGCGATAATATCTTTATGTACGCTGCTGCCGTGACGATTTGGGGTCTTCATGATGCTTTTTCGAGCGGAACTGGCGCAGCTATGATTTACGATACGCTGCTCGAGGAGCAAGGGCACGCCAGGAACTTTAATCGAGCGCTAGGACTATACGAGACTTTAGGCGGGATAGCGTTGATTATCAGTAACTTTTTGGGCGGCTGGATCGGCGAGCATTCGCTGCTGCTGGCATTTAATTTAACAATTATTCCAATTGCTATATCTATGGTTTGTCATCTAATTTATAAAGATGCAAAAATTAGCCGCGAGGTGGCTGATGAAAAACTTATCAAACATACTAAAAATACATTCAAATGCGTTTTCAAAAGTAAAAGCCTACTCTGGCTGATGGCTGCGATTATGATAGTCTTTTGTATCCAAAAGATGAATCGCGAGGCTTATCAGCTGTGGTATATTGCGTTGTCGGCCCCGGCGATAGTATTTGGTATTGCTGGATCGTTCATAGAAGGCTTGGGCGGACTGGGCGGCTCGTTAGTCAAGCATCTCAGCTCAAGGCGAATAAATATAGTTCTGTCGATTTTACTAGGCTTGGCATCGCTCGCACTTTCAGTGGGCAGTAATTTATGGATAACTATCGCCGCGCAGGTTCTAATAGCGGTAGTCTCGGGGGCGCTGTTATTCCATTTTACTGCACAGATACAACACCAGCTGCCGTCGCGGTACCGCACAGGTTCCGGCTCGGTGATAAACGCCGTGGGACGAATTGTCCTTATGCCGCTAACGTTTGTGTTTGGAGTTTTGTCAAACCAAAGCGTTTTCATCGCTGGTTGGATGCTGGTGGTTTTATCAGGGCTAGCCGTTTTCGTGCAGCTAAAGCTTGATGAGCAAGCTTCACCGCAGTAGCGTACTTCCCATCCCCGCTCATCTGTGCTACAATTAACAACCAAAGGAAGGTCTGCGTTAACATCAGACCATATTTTTATGAAGGACGCTAGCAAGATTCGAAATATTGCCATTATTGCCCACGTCGATCACGGCAAGACGACCATGGTTGATGGGCTACTCAAACAGTCACGCACATTTCGCGACAATCAGGCCGAGATGAGCCAGGAATTGATCATGGATTCGGGCGATCAGGAGCACGAACGCGGTATCACCATCACCGCCAAACAGACTTCAATTTTTTACGGTGATTATAAAATCAACATCATCGACACGCCGGGACACGCGGACTTTTCAGGCGAAGTCGAGCGGACGCTGCAGATGGCGGACGGTGTGCTGTTGATCGTTGATGCACAGGAAGGGCCGATGCCACAGACGAAGTTCGTGTTGAGCAAGGCGCTAGAACTGGGCTTGAAGCCGGTAGTGGTGATCAATAAAATTGACAAACCTGCCCGGCGAATCGCTGAGGTTGAAGATGAGCTGAGCGATCTATTTCTGGAACTAGCGACTGATGATAGTCAGCTGCATTATCCAATTTACTATGCGATCGGGCGCGATGGCAAAGCCTGGCGAAAGATCCCTGCCGACCCGAGTGAAGACGCCGATCTCACACCGATTTTTGAAGCGATTATTAACGATATCCCCGCACCGAGTGTCACGGCTGATGGCGGCTTCCAGATGCTGGTGACCAGCCTGCAGTACGACACCTTCCAGGGAAAATATGCCATCGGGCGGATCGCTCGCGGGTCGGTCAAGCGCGGCCTGGCGGTTAGCTTAATGAAGCACGGCGAGGTGTCGGGCTCAGCACGAATCGAGAAAGTATTTGGCTACCGCGGGCTGAACCGCGAAGAGCTTGACGAGGCGTTTGCTGGCGACATTGTGGCGCTGGTTGGCGTAAGTGAAGCGCACATTGGCGATACCATTGCTGACAAAGAACAGCCGGAAGCCTTGCCAGCGATTGCCATTGAAGCGCCAACATTGAGCATGTACCTGGGTCCAAACACCAGCCCGATGAAAGGGCGCGAGGGCGAATTTACCACCTCACGGCAAATCGGCGACCGATTGCGGCGAGAACTGGAGACCAACGTGGCGCTGCGCGTTGAAGAAAACGGCATCGGCTTTACGGTGTCTGGCCGCGGCGAGCTGCACCTGAGCGTTCTGATCGAGACCATGCGGCGCGAAGGCTTTGAGTTTGAAGTTGGCCGCCCGCAAGTCGTCACCATCACCGAGGACGGCGTCGAAAAAGAGCCAATTGAAGAACTGCAAATCGAGATTAGCAGCGAATTCATCGGCGCAATCAGCCAAGAGTTGGGTGCGCGCCACGCTGAAATGAAATCGCAAGAAACCACCGCTAGCGGTGCTACCCGCATGACCTATGTACTGCCGACCAGGGCTTTGATCGGCCTACGCAACGTACTCTTGACCGCCACCAAAGGCACGGTGATCATGAATTCCCTGCCGTGCGGCTATCAACCGCTGGGCGGCAAATTGCCAAAGACCCGCGGCGGCGTACTCATCGCCTTTGAAGCTGGCACCACCACGCCGTATGCGCTGCAAGCGGCCGAGGCGCGCGGCGAACTCTTGGTCGGACCTGGCACGGAAGTGTACGCTGGGATGATCGTCGGTATTTACAACCGCCAAGAAGACATTGAAATCAACGTCTGTAAAGCTAAGCACCTGACCAACATGCGTTCCAAATCGTCCGACGGCACAGTACAGCTGACACCGTTTACGCAGTTTAGCCTGGAGCAATGCATCGACTTCATCGAGGACGACGAGCTGCTGGAAGTAACGCCGAAGTCTTTGCGCCTACGTAAACGCTACCTCGATGCCAATGAGCGAAAGCGCGCCAACAAAAAGTAAATTTTAATTTTTAATATAATAAATAAGAGAGGGTAACTATGGCAAAGAAATGGCGCGACGTTAACGGATTTTATCAAATCTATCCGCGATCGTTCATGGATTCTAATGGCGATGGCGTCGGCGACTTGCGCGGCGTGATTACTAAACTTGATTATATTAAGGGCGGCGACAATTCGCTTGGCATCGATGCGATTTGGTTTTCGCCGTTTTATCCGTCGCCGCAAGCTGATATGGGCTACGATGTGGCGGACTATTGTGATATTGATCCGATTTTCGGCTCGCTTGACGACTTCAAAGAATTGGTCGAGAAAGCGCACGCTCGCGATATTAAGGTAATGGTTGACTTCGTACCCAATCATACCAGCAACCAGCATCCGTGGTTTGTTGAATCGCAAAGCTCCAAGGACAACGATAAGAATGATTTTTATGTTTGGCGCGACGCAAAACCTGACGGCTCAGAGCCGAACAATTGGCTGAGTATTTTTGGCGGGTCGGCGTGGCAGTGGCACGAAGGGCGCCAGCAATATTACTTACACACATTCCTGAAAGAACAGCCAGATCTCAACTGGGATAACCCTGAGGTGCGCCGCGAAATGCAAAACGTACTGCGTTTTTGGCTAGATCTCGGTGTTGATGGCTTTCGAGCGGACGCGGTACGTTGGATCAGCAAAGACCCAGAGCTGCGCGACGACCCAGTCGCCGAGCATTATCACGATAAGAAACCGCCGACACAATTCGATGATTTGCAGCATAAGTACAGCCGCTTCTGGGATAACCTTTTCCCGTATTTGCGGGAACTAACAGATATAGTCGCCTCATATCCGAATCGAATCATGGTTTTTGAAGATTATCCGGATGAAAACTATAGCACTAGCGAACAATACTTGGGTTTTTATGGTGTCAATCCAAAATTATCAATGCCATTCAATTTTGAAGGATTACACGCCAAATTTAATGCCGAGTCGATGAGCACAATCGTCAACGAATTCCAAGGCATGATCAACCCCGACGTGCACACACCCGTCTATTGTTTTAGTAATCACGACCAATCGCGCATCGTTACGCGCTTTGGCGGCGAAAAGCAAGCTCGGTTGATCGCGTTGATGCAACTGACACTGCCAGGGCTGCCAGTAATATATTACGGCGACGAGATTGGCATGAGTAATGGGCCAGTTCGCTTTGAAGAGATTCAAGATAAGTCGGTCTTTAGCCACGGCAATGACGAATCTGTCGGGCGCGACCCAGAACGCACGCCGATGCAATGGACGGCTGGCCAAAATGCCGGATTTAGCACCGCTAAACCATGGCTGCCAGTAAATCCTGCTTGCCAGAACGTCAATGTAGAGTCAGAACAGAACGAGCCAGACTCATTTCTGGCGCTATACCGCCGCTTATTAACCTTGCGCAGCCGCTACGAAATCTTGCGTACTGGCGAATACGAACCACTCAGCGATACAGATAATGACATATTTGCTTACGCGCGATGGATTGGCCGAGAGCAGCATGTCTTTGTCGCATTAAATTTCGGCGACACCAAACACCGTGTTACGCTACCACATACCGGCAGTGTCTTATGCGCCACACACCCAACCGACTACCCCGAGGTTACCGATGACGGCTCGGTAGAACTACGCCCGTACGAAGGCGTATTAATCGGATGCAGCGAGCACCGGCTATCAATTGAATAAAAAACTGGCCGCTCTAGAAAAGGAGCGGCCTATTCGTATAGAGAAACTTTTGACTTTTGGTACTTTAGTTAACCAGAGTCTCTTTCACGCGCCTAGAAACAAAGAAGTATAAACAAAGCAATCCCATAGAAATCCCGCTAGCAATGATAGTGCTAACCATACTAATAATTGAGTCAGTGTTCGGAGGTCTTTTGATCATGCTATCAACTACCGCAGAACTTGCTGAATAGAAGAACGAGGCTACCAGCGCCGCAACCGCCAGCCACTTGCCAAGCTTCTTTTGCAAGTTAATGAGCACCACCGCGACAGTAGTCAACACAGCAATGATCGGCATGAATATCACCGAAACGACAGCCGATGGATCGCTTAGGTTTAACAACGAGGTAAAAAACAAACCAACCGAACAAACGCCATCAATCGCTAGACACACCATGAAAAATGCGAGCCACCCCTTAACGCCTTTGAGCGACTGCGCCATAACAACATACTGGACTGGCGCCGCTTGCGGCTGCGCGAAATACTGCTGGTTGACCGGCTGCTGTTCATAAGGAACATTCTGCTCAGCTGGCGCTGGCCCGTACTGCGGATCGGCAGCGCCTGGCTGCTGAATGCTCGGTTGCGGTTGTTGTGATGATTGTCGTGCCATTTGTATTATTCTCCTTTACTTTTTATTATAATCGTATGGATACTGGACATTATTTTGCGGATATTGCTGCGATACAGGCGGATAAGGCGTTTGGCCTTGCTGCTGGGGATACTGCTCTGGCTGCTGCGACGGATATTGATCTGGTTGTTGTGAGTATTGAGCTGGTTGTTGCTGCAGCGAATATTGGTACTGCAGTGGTTGATTAGGATATTGCGGTGAAACTACATATTGGCCGTTTAGAGGAGCATTTGCATAATACGCTGGCTTTTCATTCTGGTATTTAAAAACGTTAACACACCAAGCAATTCCTAATATCATCACGCCGAAAGGTATAGGCAAAAAGAACGCCGCATCGCCAAAACCTACCACAGAATAGAAGTTTAAATAAATCCAAAAAACAACAAAAGATATGACCGATATAGAAAGCGTACAGGCAGCTGCGATTTTGGCTACTAGTTTGTTTTTACTCGGCAAGTAAGCTATCCACAAAATTATAGACGATATCACCGACAGCGCCAGAACAATCGGCATGACTATTTTCACAACTTGAATCAAATAATAGTTTGCTTCGCTCGAAAAGTCTTTCATCGAACCATTCATGCTGAATAAACCAATCGGAAGACCTATCGTCAAGAATAAACTAATCGCGTAAACAATCGACAATCCGACAACGTTGCTTTTTCTTGAATAGTTGACATAAACGTATTGATATTGAGTCTGATTCTGGTAAGCTTGCGGCGGAATGACTGCTGTCGACTGATTCTGCTGCTCGGGTTGTGTTCGCGCCTGTTCAATTTGCGGCATTGGCTGCTTGACTTGCTCTATCTGCGGCGGTTGAATTTGTCCGCCTGAGACTGGTTGAGTAACACTTTGCTGCGGCTGGATTTGCTCGCGTTGGCTTGCCTGAGCGCTATCTTGCTGTTGGTTAGATTTGCGCTGCTCGGATTCCTTTGCGCTCTTGCTGCTCATACGTTTAATGTACCATACTATTGCGACAAAGGCGATATTTTCATTCGCTTTTCAGTAAAATTCCTAACGTGCTAGAATAAACCTATGTTCACAGAGCGCACTAAAAATCCGTTGTCACTTTGTCTATTACTGTATTTTACATGTTTCGCTGTGCGAATGTGGGAATTTTTAGCTTTGCGTACCGATCAATTAGCACTCAGTGAGAATATAGTGCATAAGATTTTCGGTATAGTAATAATTTTCGTTTGCCTGAAATATTTGCACGCTCGTTGGCGCGACATTGGCTTTACACGCAAAAATTGGCTGAAAAATATCGGCCTGGGACTTGCCTTGGGGCTTTGCTTTTATACAGTTACGCTGCTGATCGAATTCGGATTTCTGTATTTTTCCAGCGCTAAACCTAACATTTTAATGAAGGCTGGCGGGTTTTCGCTCGCTAGTACCGAACAATTCGTCGGCGTGGGAATTGGGTCAATTATTATATTTAATATATTCAATGTCTGGATGGAAGAAGGCCTGTTTCGCGGATTGTTCGAGAAATTACTGCGCCAAAAATATAAATTTGCGGCAACGATTTTCATAAGCGCCCTACTATTCGGACTTTGGCACGTAGCAATGCCGATTCGATCGTTCCTTGATGGCGAGTTTTCGCTGGTTCAGACAGCAATTTTTAGCGTTGGTTATGTTTTGTTTGCCTTCATGTTTGGATTAAAAATGAGCTGGCTATATAAAATGACAGGAAGTTTGTGGCTTGGCGCAGCAGATCACTTTTTTAATAATGCGATAATTAATATTGTGCATGTCGTCTCAAACCAAGGAAATGATAGCTTGCAAATTGCGCGAATATTCTTAGCGCAAACTTTGTCGTTTGTTTTTGTGTGGATTTTATGGCGAAGATTCAATAAAAAGTCTATCAGCGGTTAGAAAATTCTTCCCTGACTTCTTCCGGTAAGAATCCTTTTTCGTGCTGGAAGCCAGCTTGCCATTTGTAATCTTTACTGTAACCCAAATCTTTCATTAACTTAGTGGCGGCATTTCTAAGATGCAGCGGCACCGGCGAATTCGGATATTTGTGCGCCAGAGCGAAAGCCTCATTCATCAAATCAGTAATTTCGCGCGATTTCTGGCTGCGAGCCAGAGCGATGGCGCAGTGAAATAAATTATATTTAGCCTCAGGCAAGCCAACGCGCTCCACCGCTTCAAAGGTGGCGACTGCCAGACTTAGCGCGCCGTTACCCGCCAGCCCAATGTCTTCTGACGCAAAGATAACCATTCGCCGAGCAATGAACTTCGGGTCTTCGCCAGCGTCAATCATGCGCGCCAAATAGTACGCCGCAGCCGCCGCGTCGCTGCCGCGCAGTGATTTGATGAACGCCGAGATGACGTTATAATGCGCATCGCCCTTTTTGTCATAGCCCGGCAAACGGCGCTGAGCCGCTGCCTTGACAACCTCTGGCGTGACCTTCTCGCCAAAGCTCAGCGCCAATTCCAAATTGCCTAAGGCCACCCGCGCGTCGCCGTCCGCCAACTCTGCCAAATAATCCAAAGCCTTGGGCAACACCCGCTTGGTTTGTTTCAAAACTTTCAGCGCTCGCTTCAACACTAGTATAATTTCATCTTTGGTCAGTTGCTGCAGCACCAGCACCCGCGTCCGGCTGAGCAGCGGCGTGATCACCTCGAAGCTCGGATTCTCAGTAGTCGCCCCAATCAAGGTAATCAGCCCGCTCTCAACGTGTGGCAAAAAGGCGTCCTGCTGCGCCTTATTAAAGCGGTGGATTTCGTCAACAAACAAAATTGTCCGTAGCCCCAAATTCCAATTCTGTCGAGCGTGCTCAATCACCCGTTCGACGTCTTTTTTGCCGCTGGTCACCGCTGACAATTCAATGAACTCGGCATTGACTTCACGGGCGATAATCCGCGCCAGCGTCGTCTTGCCAGTCCCCGGCGGCCCCCACAAAATCAAGCTAACCGGCTCGCCGCGCCGGGCAATCTGCCGCAGTAACTCGCCCTCGCCCAGCAAATGACTTTGTCCAATCACCTCATCCAAGGTTTGCGGCCGCATCTGCTCGGCCAGCGGTATTCGTCCCATGCTTCTATTATACGCGCCAGGCGAAAAAATCTCACGCGGAAGATTTAGGGATCATACGTGGAAGATTTGAAAATCATGGGCGTAAGATTTGGAAATGTTACGCGTAAGAATAACATCACAACTAATCAATAACCATTGAAGTTTTTTCTGAGCGATACGCCCGCACTGCCTTCAGCGCCACGCGCGCAATCGGCCCAGCAGCTAATATTTGCCACCAAAACGCCGCGCAGAAATTCATCGGCCATGCTGAGACAAAGCGTAGCAGCAGCTCAGCCAGCGGCGTACCTGCCAAGACCAACCCGATCAAGCTCATCGCCAGCGACATACCTGTCACCATACACACCGTTCGCGCCAGCGTATGAGCCTCCGCGCTGTCCTTCGCGCGGACAAAACGCTTCATAGTTTTTTGCGCCAAATTCGACACAACTAAACCTTCAACAACCATAACAATCGCAAAAATCACCGGTTGCGGCATCAGCGCTTTTCCCAGCGATTGCATTGACGCGCCAGCATGCAAAAACGTGTTCAGCAAATTCATAAACATCGACATTGTAAACGCCATCACGACGCCATAAAATATTCCTTCTCGCTTAGTGCGGGGCATATTCCTCCTTTGATTAATGATTTTTGGGCAACAAAAAAGTTGCGCGTTATCGGTGCAACTAGGGTGTTTTATATTTACAACATTACGCTCTTACCTGGGGCAAAAGCAACGTATTGACCTCTGAAGAGTATAGCAGAGGGGCTGAATTATGTCAAGATTTGTGCAGTTCGTCAACTACTTTAATTGCTGGCTCGAATATAGCAGCATCAATCAGTTTTCCCTCTTCAGTATAATCGGTCAATTTTGGCAACATATGCAAACTTGTCCAATTGATAATCTGGTTTGAAGTTGGTTTTCGCTTCGCAAGTAATCTTTCAAAAGACGGACGCATATCATCAGTAGTCGGACGAGATTTTCCAGTAAATTGAACTGGTAATAATAAGTAAATAATGTCTTGAAAAATAAAATAACGGCAGCGTTCATGATTACGCTACCGCTTTCATACTATTCTGGTGGAGATAGAGGGACTCAAACCCTCGACCTCAGCAATGCGAATGCTGCGCTCTATCAGCTGAGCTATATCCCCATGTTGGCGTGGTTGCCAAGCTTCGTTTCTATTTTAGCACACAGCAAGCTAATTCGAAACTACCGCTCCGACTGCCGTCCGTGAAATTCCTCTAGAGGCCTTATCGGCGGCGCTAGAACATTCAAAATACTCAGAATGATCCTCAAACCATTGTCCAAGCGCTGCTGCCGTCGCGCTTGTACCAAAGAATGTAGAAAGCCTACCTATTACGTCTCTTCTAATTGTATGCGGATCTAATCTACCGTCCTCTTTAGTATATTCTTTAAGGTGCATTTTGAATAGACTATCTATAACTGGCCCCGCTGCATCAACCATAAAATGAATTCTGTCTGCAACTCCATCAAAAGAACTAGCTTTTTCCGTGACTGCACACCACAGACGCATCATTGCATCTGGATTAGAATGGTCAATCCTTTCAGAGTATCCAGTTAGCCTCTCAAAAGACGCCTGAGAGTAACGGTCGCCCTGGTCTGATTCGTCAACAATATCCGTTACGCCCGTCCTGTCGATAGTTGACGCATCTAGATGATGATCATCATGATCACCTTTAACACCAGCTAAATTTAACTCACCCTGTGTAATAAACTCTCTTCCCATATTTTAAGTATAGAGTATTGCTAAAAATGCGTCAAATTAAAACAACTCGCTTCCGAAACAGCGAGCATAATTCATGGTGGACCTTGCAGGGCTTGAACCTGCGACCTCACGAATGTGAATCGTGCGCTCTAGCCAACTGAGCTAAAGGTCCGTGGTGGAGCATACCGGATTCGAACCGGTCACCTCTTCGCTGCCAGCGAAGCGCTCTAGCCAAATGAGCTAATGCCCCAAAATACTACAGGACAGTTGCCAATTTGGCTAGAGCGCTTGCGCAATATTTCTGCTGAAGGCTCCCCAAATGAGCTAATGTCCCAGAGCTTACTCTACGAGACATTTACAAATTTGGCTAGACTACTAGCGCAACATACTGCTAAAGGCTCCCCAAATGAGCTAATGCCCCAAAAGTTCTCTCCCCATCTACAATATCAAAAAACCGCTACAATTTCTAGTAGCGGTTTGTGCTGCTACGCGCCCACCCGGGGCACGGCGTTGGTATGATGTTTGTTTTCGCAACAGGGCGGCCCCATTGCGTACCAGCATAAGCATATTATCGCGCAACATTTAGTAAATTGCAAGCGCTTATTCAATTTGACTAGCGAACATCTTATAGAATTCACCCTGGCGAGCTACTAATTCGTCAACACTGCCCTGCTCGACAATCTTGCTGTTTTGCATCATATAGACAACATCGGCTTTTTTGATAGTTGTATAACGATGGCTGATAGCGATGATGGTATTGCCATGCTTGCCGAATAGCCGAGCGAAAATCCTTGATTCTGCCAAGGCATCGATAGCGCTAGTTGGTTCGTCTAGAATAACAATTGGCGCCTGGCGATAAAAATTACGCGCCAACGCTAACCGCTGCCATTGTCCACCCGACAAATCGACGCCGTTAGTACCATCGTCATGCTCAAACCATTGCCCGAGAATCGTATCGCGCTTCTTGGGCAATTTATCAATGAAAGCGCTGGCTTCAGCCTGCTTGATTGATCTTTGATAATGCTGCTCGTCATAGCTGCGCTGAACGTCTCCGTACACAACGTTCTCATAAGCTGTTGCAAATCGATATTTTATGAAATCTTGTTGCAATACTCCGAGATAGCTATGCCACGAACTCTTATTAATATCCGCCAGCGACACGTTATCAAGCAAGACCTGGCCGCGCGTTGGCTGATACAACCCCAGCAACAATTTAATAAGCGTCGATTTGCCAGCGCCATTTTCGCCGACAATAGCAACCCGTTGGCCAGCGCGAATTTTCATGTTAATATCGCTTAGCACTAGCTTGTCGTTTTTGAGGTAATGAAACGAAACGTTCCGCAGTTCAATCGCCTGCGGCGGTTCGAGCAACTTTCGACCTTCATTCAAGTTTCTCGGCAACCGCATAAACCTTTGGAAATCAACCATCGCTGCAATATCCTGATCAATGCTATTGAACTGCGCAATTAAACTGCCCATATCGCTAAGCGCTCTCGACATCATTTGCTCGACCAGAACAAACTGGCCGACCGGCTGAACACGATGGATAATTTGCAAAACAATCGATAATAGCCCAACTAGCTGAGCTATTGCTTCGACAACGTCGGCCGCCAATCGTTTGATAATATAAGCACGCTCAAATTGAATACGCTCGAGCTGATCTTTGTCGCGCCACTTCGCTCGCATATCTAACATATAGCGCGCTGCGTTATAAATACGCAGTTCCGCCAAATTTTGCGGCTGCATCACATTCCAAGAAATTGAATCACTGCGGCGCCGAGCTTCGGTATATTTACGCCAATGCTCTGTCTGCAAACGCGACAACTTTAGCTGAACTATTGCGCTAGGAATAATCGCTAAAAACAATATCAAGCCAATCCACCAGCTAACAGAAAATAGCGAGGCTAAGGCTACTATTACACTAACAATTGACGCAATTATCCTAGCCATAGCGTCGAAGAAGCGCGAGAAAAACGAAACAAAACTTTGCGCCTTATCAAACATGTCGGCAGTGTCCTTGTCGTCATAACGCCAAAAATCAATACTAACAAAATGCTCGTACAGCTGGTCGCTAATAGCCGAGTTGATTTTATACGAAGTGAATTGATCTATATAATTTTGCAAACTATTCCACGCCATCATAAGAATTCCCAGCAGCACAGTCGCTGCAACACACCAAATTGCCCTTGCGCCTGCTTGCTCGTCACCGGCGAAGCCAGCCGCCAGATAAGTAGTCGCTTGCGCGGCCACAAACGCAGTAACTAACGGGATAGCCGAACCGATAATCGTACCGATTATTTTGGTAATCGCCGCCAGCGAAGAAGCTTTGTAAGTCGTTATCGCCACCGTGCCAAAAGCTTTTAAAGTTTCGTTGAAAGATAGCTTCTTTGGTTCTGTCATGATTAATCGCATTCAGATTTTATCAGGGTAATAATAGCAGTATCTAGCTCGCTTTCACTATGCCAGGTTTGCGTCTGCCTAGCGAGATCTGGTAAATACGATTTGCCCGCAGCACTCTGATGCTGTGCTAATAGGATTGACTTATCGCGAGCCATAGCGACGCCGATTTCTATCAGCATACCTTCACTGCGACGCGGCGAATTTTGAATCGCTAGTATTTTGTCGCACTCATTCATTTGATCAATTGCTCGCCGCAAAAACTGACGCGGGCTGCCGTAGCTTTCGGTCGCGATATCAAACAAATTACAATAGACCTCACATCCGCACCTCTCAAGCAAATCAACCACCCGGCGCATACGCGCTTCAACTTTCAGTTTGTCCTCGCCAGTAAAAGCATACGAACAGAATATTTTATGCTTTTTCATAATCCTATTTTATCATCTAGCTGGCAAAAGCTTCGTAAAAGAAGTTATTATCCTCTGGCGCAAGGCGTTGTCAAGCGGGACTATCGCTGCGTGATTACGTCCGCCGATAGTCATATGTTCAATAACTAACGATAAACCGCGTACGATCTTGATACAAGCGATTTCTCGCTGAGTCGTCGGCTCCTCGCCCAACTGCTCAACGACCAAACGCCGAATATTGCACATACGTTTGGCGGTTTCGGGGCGTTCCATTTCGCGGTTGTAAGTAAAATTCACTACATCGTACCAGCGCGGCCAATCATCACGAAAACTCTCGAAGTCAACTAACCAATATCTATCACCGTCATACAATAGATTATTTTCGGTAAAATCCGCATGCATCGGTCGAGCTTCGCACAAGCTATGATTATTACGCAAGAAATCCAAACTAGCCCGAAATATTTCCGGCGGTATCACTTCTAAATTAAACCCGGATATAATTCGCTCTAGCTTCTGCCAAATATATTCTCCATCTTTATTTTGTTGCGACCAGCGCGAGCAACTACGTTTCTGATTGCGAAAATAGTGATCCATTTGCACGAAGCTTTGTACAAAAAAGTCATCAGGCACGTTGGCTAGCTCTGGCGTCCATCCATCAATAAATTGCGTTAAGATTTTCATATCGTCATAATGCAGCAATTTTGGCACAGTAAATGGTATATCGTTAAAATTACGAGTCAATTTATCAAAAGCTCGCAAGCCATTCGCTTCGCGCAATATTTCATCTTTGCCAGTCACCCCGGGCTGCGACTGCTTACAAAACACGCGTTCGCCAAACCAATCTACTTCACTAACCGCAAACCTATGATTCTGGCGAATGACTCTGATAGTCTTTAGGTTGGCGGCATCATTCTTCATCTTATTCTCCTATATGAATTAGGAACTCGACGCCATCTTCATAAACTAAGTCGTCAATCGTGACTTCGTAAATATGTTTATCGCCGCGAAACGCAAAAAATCGGACGGTTTTATGTTGCTGCCAGGCTTGGACTACTTCCGCCCGCACGCCATCAGCAATATCGCCAAATACCCACAGCTTATCAGCGCGCGCCACCAGCGTATTATTGGCGCGTCGCACCGTGTCACGCTCTACCGCGTCGAGCAAAAAGTAGTCAAAACTAGTAAATGGGTTGATTGGTACAACGCCTTGATCAAGTGCAAATTTCGTTACCAAAAATCTCATGTAAAAATATTTCTTCGACATCGCCGTGAATACAACCGTGTCGGCGGGTTTGATGGTGAGGGCACGATGTGGTTGCTGCATCATGGTTATGCCTCCGTTACTGTATGAGTTCTAATAATGTTTGCTCGTCAATAATTTTGGTGCCGTATTGTTCGGCTTTTTTCAATTTACTGGCGCCGACTTTACCACCGGCTACTAAATATGTTGTATCTTTTGCAACAGCGGTTTGGAAGGTACCGCCAAGATCACGGATTCTTTCAGCAGCAGCATCGCGACCCATCGATTGCAGAGTGCCAGTGATGACGAAATTTTGACCAGCTAGTCGGTCGGATTTTTGGCTAAACTGCGGCATCACGCCCAAGTCAGCAAATTTTTCAAGCAGCCCTACATTATCCTCATCAGCGAACCACGCCACGATCGACTCGGCAACAATTTCACCCACACCATCCACCTCGCGCAGCTCATCAATGGTCGCGCGAGACATAGCCTCAAGACTCTCAAAGTGGTTTGCCAGGTCAATCGCCGTCTGTGCGCCAACATGACGAATACCAAGGCCGAACAAAAATCGCTCCAATGCTGGCTGTTTTTTAGCAGCAATGGCATCAATGAGTTTTTGCGCAGAAATCTCAGCGAAACGCTCCAACTGCAGCAAATCGTCTTTCGTCAATCGGTAAATATCCGCCAAATCATTAACTAGCCCGGCCTCGACCAGCGCCTCGACATTTTTCTCGCCTAAAGTATCGATGTCCAGTGCACCTTTGGACGCAAAATGCGCCAGAGACCGCTTCAAAATCAGTGGGCCGCTCAAACCTTTAACCCGGTACACCGCCTCGCCTGCTGGCCGCACAAATTCTAACTCTGGATATTGGCGTGCCAATTCTGCCAGGTAATCAATTGGCTTGGAGTCTGCTGGCCGCAATTCTTTCAAAACACTCTCAACCTGCGGAATGATATCGCCCGCCTTGAAAATCACCACCGTGTCGCCGCGACGCACATCCAGCCGAGCAATTTCGTCGGCGTTATGCAGACTAGCATGCTGCACCGTCGTACCTGCCACCACCACCGGGTCGAACACCGCTACTGGCGTGGCCGCACCGGTTCGACCGATGGAAATGACGATATCGCGGATGATGGTTGTAGCCTGCTCAGCAGCATATTTGTAGGCGACCGCACCGCGCGGATTTTTACCAACTAACCCGAGACTTTCATACAACGCTCGATCATTGATCTTAATCACCAAACCATCAGTATTAAACGGCAAATCGTGGCGCTTATCATCCCATTCGTTAACGAAGTTCATCACATCCACTAAAGTAGTAAAAATGCTCGCCTGCTGATTGCGAGTAATTCCTAGAGCAGTCAGCGCCTCGTAAGCAAAGCTATTGGTCGGCACTTCAGCGTCGTTATCACGCAGCACATCATAGCCACGAAAATGCAGCGGCCGTGCCGCCACCAAAGACGGATCAAGCTGACGGATTGTTCCCGCTGCTAAATTGCGCGGATTAGCAAATTCTGGCTGCCCCAAGGCTTTTTGCTTTTCGTTAAGCTCCGCAAAGTCGCGCTTCAGCATCACAATCTCGCCACGAATTTCCGTCCGTCCGTGCAAAAATTGTTCAAAGCCTGGCGCCTCATGCAGCCGCAACGGTACATTTTTTATAGTCCGCACATTGTTCGTAACATCCTCGCCGATAAAGCTGTCGCCGCGCGTCACCGCCTGGATCAACACGCCATCAATATAAATCAACGCGCACGCCAAACCGTCCATCTTAATATCGGCAAAAAATTCATGTTTATGCCCCGGCATCAATTTATCAGTACGCTCAATCCAAGCTTCGATTTCGCCCTTATTAAACACGTCATTCAGGCTAACCATTCGCCGCTCGTGACGAACTTTTTGAAAACCTTCAAGCAGCTTGTTGCCAACCCGCTGCGTCGGACTGTCTGGCGTAATCCACTCTGGGTGTGCTACTTCGATATTCTTAAGCTCCGCCATCAAGCTGTCGTACACCGCATCGCTGACACTTGGCTGGTCAAGCGCGTAATATTCGTAGCTGTATTGATTGAGCAGTTTTTTAATTTCTTCAAGCCGGCTTCGCGTCATCTGCTACCACCTTTCTATACAGCAGATAAATATACGCTGCTAACCAGACAAACAACAGCGCCATCATAAACGCGCCAGCAAATGGCACGATTGGTACCGATTCGAGCCACTTCAGCTTTGATGATAATCCGCGTTCTAGTAATACCAACGACACCATCACAACGCACCATATCACCGAGCTATAGACAAACGCCCAAACTATCCTGAGCATAATCCTTAGTCGCCGGCCAACCACCAAGTCGCTAGCAGCCTGGATTGCCCGCAGCGGATACATACCAGGCAAAGCCACCACGACTAGCGCAATAATCGTACTGGTCACCCAATAGAGTACAAGCGTTAATACACTTGCCGCTAGCAGGCCGAATAACATCATACCGAAACCTTCTGTTAATATATGCACCGATACCAACGCCGAATACGCCAGCGCCATAATACCAACTGGCGATAGTTGAATTAGTAATATCAGCAACACTACCGACGTCGATATCAACGGTGCGGTTGCGTTGTACAAGCCGTCGCGTAATTTTGGCTTAAGCCCAAGTAGAATTTCGCGCAGCAACCACACCGCCGTTAACCAAGTCATCAACACAAGCAGCGCCAGCATAACTCCCTGTTCAGCCCGCAGCGACGTCGTGTCAATCGCCAGCGACGAAAATGTCAGCATACCAGCATTTAGCAACGGTCCCACGCCGCCGTCGAAAATCTTACCCAGCGACTCGGATACTAGCTTGCCAATTGAATCATAAGTTGACTGGCTAGTAATAATTCCTAGAAAAATTATTATCAGCGCATACAAGATTATCATGGATAAGAATAAGCCTTTATTCTTCCATAACACGCGATTGACATAGTGAGTAAAAGCAATATATCCAGGCAAACGCAAACTGCGGCGATAATCTCGCCGCCGCGTCCGCCGAAAGCTGCGATGCGGCCGCCGCTGCAGGAAACGCACATTGCGATAGCGCGCCAAATACCACTTCTCGGTAAGCCAATCAAGAAATGCGCTACCGTAATGCTTCAAAGTATTATGTTTCTTTTGCTGTTTCATAAATAAGCTATGGTGCGCAAGGCGGGAATCGAACCCGCACGACTTTTGGTCAAGAGATTTTAAGTCTCTCGCGTCTACCAATTCCGCCACTCGCGCTTGTAATTTTATGGAGGCACGTACGAGAGTCGAACTCGTCTAAAAGGTTTTGCAGACCTCTGCGTAACCGCTCCGCCAACGCGCCGTCTGCTTTATTATACCAAACTACAGTTGCTCTTTGAACATTAACTATGAAAAAATCGCTGGCAGAGCAACGATTTCATGATGTATATTTGGTGCACTGAAGAAGACTTGAACTTCCACGGCCGCAATGGCCACTAGCCCCTCAAGCTAGCGCGTCTACCAATTCCGCCACCAGTGCATAGTGCTTTAATTGGCGTGATTATAATTATACTAACCTCACGGCGTTTTGTAAACAGAAGCCCTACCCGTAGACCACGTCGTTACGTCAGCGTAGCGATCGTTCATGGTATTTAGAGAACCGCGTGGCTCAACAATCGACGCGCCATTGTTCAAAACGTAGCTGCCGACAGATTGATACAAACCAATTGCTGGCGCATCGTTCAGCCATTGATTAACAAACTGAATATACTTAGCTGCCCGCAGAGCTGAATTAGTGCGCGAACGCCCGCCAACCAAGTCGTTGTCAACTGTTCGATTAGAATAATTAGCAAAATTGTAACCAGAAGCGCTAGCCTGCGACGAATGCCAGTAGGCAAAAACGTCTGGATCAGCGCCAAGCTCCAATTCATACAACAAAGCATCGTAGTCGCGCGGCTGCAACACGCTTTGCACGAAGCTAGTAGTTGTCGAGCTGGTATCGATTTCGCGCAGCTGGACATCAACGCCAAGCTTCGACCACTGCTGTTTAAGCGCATCGACTATTTTCTTGTATTCATCGCGCCCAGACGAAGTTGTCACAGCAACCGCTAGCGGCCGGCCGTCCTTGCCTTTCCATTGGCCTTGGTTATAAGTCCAGCCCGCTTCTTTGAGCAACGCTTTGGCCTTATCTAAACTATAATCTGGCGCTGCCGGCAGTTTTTGCGCAATCTGACTTTGCAAAATCGGCGTATCTAGCCGCGCCACATTGTCGCCGACAGTTGCGCGAATTGATGAAGTATCAGTAGCGTAGCGTAAGGCCTGGCGAACTCTAGCATCTTGAAGTGTTTGACTGCGATTATTCATCAAAAGATAGACGCCTTTGTTGAGAAGCCAATGTTTAGTCGAGTACTGCTTAGATTTAATGTTATCAGCAGCCGACAAAGACAAACCCGAAGCCGCCGAAACCTCGCCGCTATTTACAGCTTTAACTAACAGCGACTCATTGCCGTAAGATCGCAGCTCCAGGCGCGACAAAGTCGAAACTGCTCCGTAATATCTAGTATTCGGTTCCATCCGCACCACGTCGGTAGAGCTAGTTGACTCGCTAGTTTGAACTCGTTTAACCGCAAATGGTCCGCTGCCGACCGGGTTGCCGCTAAAATCAGCTTCGCGCATTGACGACGGACTAACACTTTGCAAAATATGCTTTGGTATTACTGGAAAAGTCAAGGCATGCGAAAACCCGGCATACACCGCTGGTAGCATAAACTCTACCGTTGAATCGTCAATCGCCCGCGCCGAAATATCTAGCCAGTTAACTCGCAAAGGCGAACGCACTTGCGGGTTTTTGATCAGATTAATTGTGTATACAACGTCCTCGGCAGTCAACTTTTTACCATCGTGCCAGACGGCATTGCGCAACTTGATTGTATAAACTTTGTCATCTTTTACCGTCATTGATTCGGCCAAGTCGGTATGCAACGCTCCAGTAACATCGTAATTATACAGAGACGAAAATAACAGCCGTGATACCGCCTGTTCAGGCTCGCTAGCCGCTAGCAAAGGATTAAGCGTGCTAATGTTGCCAATCACTCCCTCGACATACACGCCGCCAGACTTAGCGCCATCCTTCTTGCTGCCTTGTGAATTCCAGGAATACTGAATACCCAGGCCAGCTATCAGCAAGGCTATGGCAGCCAGCCAAATCATAATCTCGGTCATCACTAAGCGGACATTTTCAATACGCCGCAGAATAAAGCGGCTAGCATGGCGCTGCGTGGCGCCTTCGGCATGCTTGACTCTCAGCGCTAGCCGCTTGTAGCCCAGCCTCAGTTTGCCCTTACTTGCTTTACTCATTTATATCCACCCTTGATTTATCTATAAGTTCGGCAAAACCAACAACGCCACAATCGACATCACAAACGCTACAGCCAAGAAAATCGTCACTTCAAACAGGTTTTTATCGAGACCGCGCCGCGTCGTATACAATTCGCCAGAACCGCCAAATCCAGCACCCAGGCTAGCCCCGCGCTGCTGCAGCAGAACCGAAATTATCATCAGCACCGCCGATACTACCATAATAATTTGCAAAGTTAGCGTTACGTCCATTTTATGATTTCTCCTCTCGTTCGTCGTGATAACTGAGCTCCAGAACACTACTTACTACATAGTTTACCAAACTTAATATCAAGCCTGCAAAAATCGAATTCAAGAACGTCATTTGCAAGCCTGGCGCCAGCATCAATGATAGCCAAACCAAAAAACCGTTAACAACTATCGTGAAAAAGCCAAGCGTTACCAAAATCATCGGCAACGACAAAATCATCACAATCGGCTTAAGCGTCGCGTTGATAATTGAAAAAATCAGCCCGGCGCCGAAAAAGGCCACCAAACTAGAATCGATTTGAGCATTGCTATAACCCGTACCAAAAATCCGCACCGCTACCCAAATTCCCAGCGAGTTCAGTATCCACCGGAGAATAAAAGCTATAAATTGTTTACTCATACTGCTACAGTATACCGCATCAGCCGTATTTTTCATAGTTGCGGCATATCGCCACCCTGGTAGCAAAAAGCCTCATAGATGCGAGTTCCTAGCGCTTGCCCGATAGCATCGCAAATTTCCGTTTGGCTAGCTCGCCTAACTGCCCGCATACTGCCAAAGCGCCGCAGTAATTTGCGCCGCGTTGCTGGACCGACACCAGGAATGTCGTCAAGCTCGCTTTTCGTGGTGCCTTTGCGCTTGAGCGTTGTATGATAACTGACGGCAAAACGGTGCGCCTCGTCACGAATACGTTGAAATAGCTTTACGACATCATCATATTCACTCATAATATCGCTGCCGCGCAGATTTCGCGAGTGCGAACCAGCATTTTGCTGCCCAGCATGCAAATTAATTAAGTAAAAATCACCAGAATCCAGCACGCTAATACCGGGACGCGATTCTTTCATCAACTGTCCAAGCAGCGCGTCATCATCATTAATATGCAAACGATTCTTGGCGACAACGATTTCTTCTTCGCGCTTCGCTATGCCAATTACTGGCACCGTAACGTCTAGCCTGTCTAATTCGTCGAGCACTGCACTAAGCTGCCCTTTACCGCCATCAATCAACAGCAAATCCGGCATCCCCCAATCTTTACGGTTTTTTTTGCTGAAACGCCGCCTAATAGTCTCGCGCATATTAGCAGTGTCGTCGTTACGCTGCACGTGCATCTTGAACTTGCGATAATGTGTCCGGTCGCTAGCGCCATTTGTAAAAACCACCATACTTGCCACTACATTTGTGCCGCTCATATGCGAGATATCATAGCCCTCAATCCTCGCTGGCGGCGCTGACAAACTCAATAGCTCGGCTAACTGCGATAGTGCCCGATCTTTCGAAATATTAATGAACTCGCGATCGCCGAACATAATCCGCCGCTGCAATTCGCGTAAATAGGTCAACTTATTGCGAAGCTGCGCGGCTGTCTCGAATTCTTGATTACGCGCCGCTCGCTTCATGTCGCGTTCAATTTCTTGCGCGATTTTGACGCGCCCGCCCTCGATATATTTGATCAGCTTGCGCAAAGATTTCTTGTACTCGTGGCTAGTCATATCAAGGCTGGGCGCCAAACCGATTTGCTCTTCTAAATTAGCGTGTTCGCGTCTGGGCGGCTTGATATAATAAGGAAAAATTTTGCGCAAATAACGCAGCGCCTTCTTGACTGGCAAACCACTATAAAAAGGACCAATGTAGGTCGCACCGTCATCAGCAGGGCTGCGCGTAAAAGTCACCGTCGGCCATTCGCTTTTCATATCAATTCGCACGAAAGTTTGTGATTTATCATCGCGCAGCAAAATATTGTAGCGCGGCATATAACGCTTGATCATCTCGCTTTCTAGGAATAGCGCGTCAATCTCGCTCTCGGTTTCGATCCAATCGGTATCATAAATTTCGGCTACCAGCGCCCGAGTTTTGGCGTCAAAATCTTTGCTGCTCTGAAAATACTGCCGCACGCGGTTTTTTAACACCGCTGCTTTGCCTATATAGATGATCTCGCCGCTCGCCGACTTATGAAAATAAACACCGGGGCTGCGCGGTAGAGTTTTGAGCTTTTGCTGCAACTGTTTATTCACAAGTACTATTATATCTTATATCAAACAACTAGGCTGCTGATTATGTCAGCCAACCTCTTCTTCTATAGTCATTTTCTATTCCGTAATATTGTTTCAGACAACTCAGGAAAAGTATCGTCGGCCATATCACGCTTACCACAAAAATGCCCATACCCCGGAAATAATCGATAACAGGCAGACGGGAAAGATTTTTTTATAATTTTTATTGCAGTATCAACTCGCACCGAGTCATTGTCAGAGTAGAATATAGTTAGACTACGTACGCGATCAAGTAGCGCCTCGTCAATCTTAAAATCAAAAAAACCGCCACGAAGCGGCTCATCATATGGAGCTTCGGGGTTAAACTTATCGCCAAAAGCTGGCGCAACAAGATAAACGTCGCCTGCACAAATTTGCGGGTTCTCACTCATCCATTGAATCAAAAAGCCCCCGCCACAACTATGACCAACCAATATAGTTTCTGAATTTACATCATATTTTTCAAAAGTCTGTCGCCACAACGAGTAATCTGGTCGCCACGATTCGGGCATCTCGGGCGTCTGAGTGTCAATACCGCAAATTAGCAGCTGCTGTTGCAGCCATGGAAGCCAAATTGAATTGCTGGCGCTTGGCAAATTCGGATATTCACTCCATCCAAGCGGCGAGAACAAGCACCTCGCACCCCTCTCGCAACAGCAAGCCTGCCAATTGGTCGTCGACACCGGCTTAAGAATTTTGAGCACCAGCCTTCCAGGTAGAGAATCGGAATAAACAAGAAAGCACTTCAGCGGCCTATCAACGGCGTAAGTATTCTTCTAAAAATTCGCCCCAGTCCGGCGCATTCTTCTCGCGGAAATAATGGCGTAAGAAATCAACCATAATTTGCTGGCGGTTTTCTGCCTCTATTCGCCCCGGCTCGGTCAGCATCAAACCCTTCAGTTTCAGCAGCTTTTCAAAGAAATGATTGATAAAGCCGTCGGTATCATGCGTATTGCCGTCAGCATTATATTCGTGCGCCGCCAGATTAACATTCGGCCAAACCGCGGGGTCAAAAATCCGCCCGCCGTGATGGCAAGCATAAACCAGCGCCCGTTCAATACCGACCGCGCCAATAGCATCGCACATGTCAGCGTCGGACACCAGCTGTCCCGCCAGGCGCTGCGGCTGCTTGCCGTTCAAACGTTTGCTATAGCCGATCGCCGCAACATTTTCCAATACCGCTCGGCGCAAATCTTCAGCCACCTTTGCTTCTGTCATAATATTTACTGCGTTCGTCAATTTCTCTGCCTGCGCCTTGCCGACTAATTTGTAATCATCAACGTCATGCAGCCAAGCCGTCAACAACACTTCTTGCAAATCCACCGGTTCGCTGCATTCGCTAGCAAAACGCTCCGCCAGCAGCGCCACTCGCTCGACATGATCATCGGCGTGTCCTGAGGTATCGCTGCCTAGCAATTTACGGACCAATAGTTTAACTTTATTAAGTTCAGGAGTTTGCTTATTATTCATAGCATTTATTATATCTCATTGCCGCCACTAGCACATTAGCTGCCCTTGTATTTTTATAGTATTTATGCTATAATATAAAGATATGGCTGAAGTAATCACCACTGCCCCAAAGTCGAAAGAAGCGAAAATCAAACTGTTATTTGTGCCGTTCGGCGAGCTAACTTTGCACTTAGGCGACAATGAGGCGTCCACTGCTATAGAAGCGATTGCTAATCTCGTCAACCACCGCAGCCCAGGCGATAAGCAAATGCTGCCTGTATCTGGTGCAGGTATCGCCAGTAAATATACTGATATCGTAGCCTTGCGGCTGCCTGAAACCGAAGACGTTATAGACGCTAACTTTATCGCAAACAATGTAGTCGGGTACGTTGGAGCGATGAAACCAATCAAGCATGGCGCCCGTCTAATGTCTGAAGTCGGCTCGCTCAAAGTCGACGATAGCCTGCGCGGCCACGGCGTCGGAACTATATTATTTGGGAGAATTGTTCAAGCAATACAAGATGAAGGGATAACACCATATGCTTTCTGTAATTCAGATAGCCTGCCCATCGCTAAACGGCTCAATGGACGTGAAATAGAATCGGCAGACGAAGTACCCCCAGGGGCATTGGAATTATGCAAAGATTGCCCTCTCTATGGCAAAGCTAGTAGCAAAAAATACGGTTGTTGTGATACTGTAATGGTATGGGACGCGCCGACCGAAACCAGCCAAACATGATCGAACTAACCAAGCAGCTTATAGCTATACCGTCGGTGTCGGGCAATGAATCAGAAATTCTACGCTTCGTCGCATCGTGGATGCGATCAGCTAATTTTGACGAAGTTATTACTGATGAGCGCTTTACCGCCGGGTTAATCCGTGCCAAAGGACAGACAGCAAAGCGCGCGCTCATTTTGTGCGGGCATGTTGATACGGTTTCTCCTGGCGATGAGTCAGCTTGGCGGCAGAGTCCGTGGCAACCATACGTTACGG
Source organism: uncultured Candidatus Saccharibacteria bacterium (assembly GCA_963528515.1). Lineage (GTDB taxonomy): Bacteria > Patescibacteriota > Saccharimonadia > Saccharimonadales > Saccharimonadaceae > Saccharimonas. Next base: position 244,838 of record CAURUO010000001.1, on the reverse strand, counting down.
ACGGTCGGCTGTATGGTCTGGGCGCCACTGACATGAAAGCTGGCGTCGCTCTACAAATGATAGCCGCCGCCGAATACGCAAACGAACGTCGTGACGACCTTGATGTGTGGTGCGTCACCGTTGCTAGCGAAGAGGTTGATGGTGCTGGGTCAGCTGATTTTGCGAAGTATTTTTCAGAAAAGACACAGTACAAGGAAGTTAGCTGTGCCATCGCCGAACCGACGGATAATCGAATTGAAATCGGACATCGCGGCAACAAGTTTGTTGAATTTATCTTTGAGCGCACATCAAGCCACGCCTCGCAAGAGAGCGCTTATTACGATAGTTCGCTGCCAGCCGTCGTGTCGTTCCTGAATAACTTGCCAGAGATTCGCGAGCAGCTTCATGCCACCTATAGCCACGATATTTTGGGCGCTCCTAGCTTCACGCCAACACGCATTGAACCTGCAGGGTCATACTCTAACAACAAAACAGCTGGTGCCAGCTCTGTCATTGTCGATATCCGTACCACGCCGCCCCTGGACGCAGACTTTGAAAATTGGGTTGGCGAGATAGTTGCCCGTTACGATTGTACATGGCGGCATCCCGCTACACCTGTGCCGTCTGCTTTGTGCGATACGAACGCCAAAATCTTGAAGACTATGCAGCATCTCTTGCCAGAATCCGAAACAGCAGTCAGCTACGGCGGCACCGATCAAGCTTTCTTTCAGGCCATTGGCGCAGAGACGGTCATCTACGGTCCTGGCGATTTCGACCAAGCGCACACCGTAAACGAATCGGTATCAGTAGCAAGAATTAGACAGACGCACGGCATTTACCAGCAACTCATTCAGTCAATATAGGTTTAACGTATTGCGATTTGCTTGACACAGCAGGTTAAAGATTATCAACAGGTAAACCTCGTGTTACAATATCTGTAAGCTTTGTTAAATTAAGGAGGTTTTATGAAAACGCCAAAATTACTATTAATCATCGCTGGATCGCTTGCGGCTATTGCGGCAGTATTAATTGCTGTCAGCTGCATACCGCCGTCTGGACCAGAACCGGAATATGTCTGCGTCAAAAACGGCCAGCCAAGTTCCGGGTTCAAAGATACCAAGAAAAATTGCCCGATAACTTCAGAAAGTTTGAAAGCTCATATGACATGGGAAGAAGGCCCGTTTGGCAGAGGCAAATATATTATGCGCCAAATCGCCGTCGTATCGATATTTGGAGCGATTGGCTGCGCTGTTGCTTCGCCAATTGTAAAATCAAAGCAGAACAAAAAGTTAGAAAAATAAAACTAACAAACTCATATAATATAACTAGCTGGATCTGCCGTCTTTTTATGCAAGTAAAGTTACAAAACACAGTGTGATTTTACGGAAAATTTGACTTTTTGTCCTAATATTGATATAATTTATATTGACTTTTCGCTCAAAGTTTCGAAAAGGGCGAAGAGTCGCCCTTTGCTTTGAGCTCGCCTTTGAGAGGAGGTGAGAAGAATGGAGGACCGCGCTATCGCACTGGGCGGCCTTGTGGCGACACCGATTAGCATCGGTATCGTCGCAGGGGCCGTCCTGCACCACATCGGCATGTCCGATGTGGCGTGCGTTACTGCGGGGGCGGCTATTGCCGTCCCTGGGGCCATCATTACCTACATCCTGCTCATGCGCTACTGGCGCAAGCAGGACGGTGAAAAGTAGGGTTGGCCCGCTAGAAAATAGCTCGCTGAAAATTGTTCAATTCGGTTCGAGACGCACATTTTAGCGTCTGCTGGATTGAAATCCAGTTTCCGGCTTGAGCACGTTTTCGGCGGGCTATTTTCTTTTTTTACAAAAACCGCCGCCCTTCCAGCGCGTGCCCGAGGGTAATTTGATCGGCATACTCTAGATCGACGCCCACAGGAATGCCGCGAGCTAAACGCGAGACCTTGGTAGCTAGGTGCGATTCCTTGATTTGGCGCTGGATGAATAGCGCCGTTGATTCGCCCTCGACGCTAGCGTTGGTAGCGATAATAGCTTCCTCGACGTTATCGTCGCGCAATCGCTGCAATAGCTCAGGTATATGAAGCTGCTCCGGCCCGACGCCGTCAATCGGCGAAATCGTTCCGCCCAATACGTGATAAGTACCCTGGAATTGCCCGGTGCGTTCTAACGCCACTATATCTAGCGGTTCTTCAACAACAGCAACTAGCTGGCGATCGCGTTTCGGATCGCTATACAAGGGCGAGATTTCCTGGTCAGCGTCAATTAGCGCGAAAGTTTTCGGACAACTTTTGACCTGAGTATGCAACTGCCGCAAGGCATTCGCTAGCGCTTCAGTAGTGCGAGAATCGTTTTTTAGCAAGAAATAAGCATAGCGCTCAGCCGTCCGCGGCCCAACGCCTGGCAAATGACCCAACTCCTCAATAACACGCTCAAGCGCGCTTGGCAATAGAGCCATTAGTTTATAATCCGAGACTTCCTAGCCCGCCCATCAGCGGTTTCATCTTTTCGGCAGCAATTTCCTGCGCTTTAGCCATACCGTCGCGGATAGCAATCTCGATCCAGTGTTCAAGCTGGTGGATATTATCCAGATCAACGTACTCTGGATTAATTTTAATTGACTTGATCTTGAGCTCGCCGGTGATTTGGACAATGACTGCACCGTCGCCCGCTTCAACCTCGACGATTTCTTTGGCTAAAGCTTTCTGTGCTTTGCGCAAATCATTCAACATTTTCATTTGATTCAAGGCCATTTTGACTCCCCTTCTTCAGAAATTAACTCTACCAATTATAACTTATTACGGCAATTTTTTGTAGACATAGAGCCGGTCGCCATTTTGAGCACGAGCGTTAGTTATAATACTCTCTAGCTGCCATTCTTTCGGAATCTTGCGGCGGGCGGCGCGTGTCGCCACAGCTTGGGTTGCTTCAGGATTAAGCTCGGTAGCAACCGTCAAGGATTTATTGTAGTGAGCGGCTAGATTATAAATAGGAATCTCACCCACATCAGCCAAGAGCGTCATGCTTTTTTGGCGCTGCAATTGGGCATTAACTAGCGATAGATCACTGTTGTAGGCGCGAACAACGGCCGGATTGTACGTATATCCGTTAAAATATTGGTTAACGCTGATATAAATTAATCCGCTGACTAGTACGCTTAATGGCAATAAACCCGCAACGCGAGCATATGGATTACACGGAAATAGCCGATACCAATAGCGAATCAAGAAATCAAAGCCAGTGGCAACTGCAATCACCATTAGAACAAATACTGCATACTGATTGTTATAATTAAGCAAGGCGAGCGGCACCATAACCAAACTCATCAAGATAGTAACATAGCTACGCGCTGTATAATGCGTGGCTGCCAGTCGGCAAAAACCTAGTAAAGCAATAGCCGTCAACGGCATAGCATAAGCTGGCCTCAGCAGACCGTCAGCAGCGCTATCGGTAGCAACAAAACCAAACAAGCTAAGGCTCGAAAGCAGCGCATTAGTTTTGATATGAGCGAAGTCTGGTGGCAAACCGAGTAGTATTTTACCAATGCCTTTTGGTTCTAATATTAAGGCATAAACTAGCGGCGCCATCGCAGCTAAGCCGACCAACAGCGCAATAAGTAGTTTTTTCTTGGGCAGCCGCTTGATAATCGCTCGAATATGCGGATGAACTAAAGCCACGATAATTATAATTAAGTCCAGGTATACACCCATCGGCAAATAAAGCGCGACGCTCATCAACACGCCGCCAAGCACTTTCCAGAATGTATGAAAATGTTTGCCGCGCGTCACATACATACCCGCAACCATCAGCCAGACTGCAACAGCGCTAAAGGTAATACTGGGCGTACCGTCTTGCGCTTGGAATAGAAAATGTGTCGAAGTTGCCAATACGATCGTCGAGATGACAGCAACATTAGGCTTGAACCAAGCGCGAATCAACATGAAAATACCTAGCATCGTCAAGGTGCCGAGCGCAATTGACGGCAGTTTAATCGAAAATTCGCTGACACCAAACACAAAAATTGATAGCCGCTGCAGTAGATAATACGGTAGATTTACCACCATCGACGGCTCAAGAGTTTGGCGCGACAACATACTAGCCTGGCTAACAGATTTGATTTCTTGCTCGCGCAAACCGCCAGGAGTATATAATACGCCGATCCATAGCACTGCCACCAAAAGTACAGCGATGCAAAAATAACTCAAAACATAGCGATATTTATATAAAGTATAGTCCGCAGGTTTACGCATACTAATTATGATTATATCACGCGAGAGATTATTCGTGGCGCTTATCTAGCGACATGAACCGCAGGCGCTCTGGGTGGAAGTATAATTGGACTTTGCCAACCGGGCCATTACGGTGCTTAGCAATTATTAAGTCGGTGATATTGGCGACATCTGGATTGTCTGGTTCGTAATAGCCAGGGCGATAAATAAAAGTAACAATATCAGCATCTTGTTCGATACTTCCCGACTCGCGCAGGTCAGCCAACTGCGGGATTGGCGGCGTACGATTCTCAACCGACCGGCTAAGCTGGCTAAGCGCTATCACTGGCACATTCAGCTCGCGAGCGATAATCTTCAAGCCGCGGCTAATCTCGCTAACTTCTTGGACGCGATTGCCGTTGTAATTACCATTAGCCTGCATCAACTGCAGATAGTCGACAATGATTAGCCCGAGCGTTTGATTATGCGCGATTCGGCGGGCTTTGGTGCGCATACCGAGAACGCTGAGTGCTGGCGTGTCATCAATATAAATCGGCGCTTCAGCCATTTCGCCCATAGCTTCACTAATCTTTGCAAAGTCGTCGTCACTGAGATTGCCAGTACGAATATTCCAGCTGTCAACGCCAGCGGCATCGGCCAGCATGCGGTCTATTAGCTGCTGCTTACTCATCTCGAGGCTAAAGAACAACACTGGCAGTTTAGCAATAGTCGCCACATTGTATGCTAGGTTAGTTACAAACGTCGTCTTACCCATAGCTGGCCGGGCTGCCAATATAAATAGGTCGCTGCGCTGCAAGCCGGCCGTCATATTATCGAGATCTTGGTAGCCGGTGCGGATACCGCGTAGCTGGCCTTTATTGCGGTGCAACTCCTCGATGCGCGAGAAACTCTCGTCGAGGATAGTTTCGATACTGACCAGATCTTGCTTAATCGTTTGGTCAGAGACTTTGAATAGCTCAGCTTCGGCTTTTTCGAGAATTTCTTGGGTTGGTGTTTCTTCGTCGAATCCTAATTCGCTGATTTCACCGCTAGCTTTGATCAGGCGCCGGCGGACAGCTTTCTGAGCAACGATTTCAGCATAGCTAGCAGCGTGAGCAGCCGTAGGTACATAGTTAGTTAGCTCGGTTAAGTACGTCGAGCCGCCAACTGTCTCGAAATTATCAGTTTTCTTGAGCTCCTCGGTTAAAGTCAAGAGATCGACTGGCTTGTGCTGCTCATATAAGCGCATCATACTTTTAAAAATCAGCTGGTGCCGTTTGTCGTAAAAATCTTGCGGTTTTACCGTCTCGCTGACATCCGCTAGCACGTCGTCGTCAATCAAAATTGCTCCGAGCAAGCTCATCTCGGCGTCGATACTCTGCGGCGGTATTTTGGCAGCGACTTCTTTTTGCTTGGCCATTACAAATTCACCTCTTCTCCTCCGCCCATGATATCAAGAACGGCGGCAGTTTGACTATCTTTTGGCGGTTTTGGCTTAGCGCTGATGATAATTTCACGGTCAAGATTTTGTGCCTGTAGAGCGCCAGCAAGCACTGGTAGCGACTTTTCGATTTGATTTTTAGCAAATTTCTTACCAGCAAAAATCGTTAACTGCTGATCGTCTAATTCGTAGCCGCCCTTCGCGAGATAACTATAGGCGCCAGTGGATTCTGCGTGAACAGCCTCAAGAAATTTTGACCAGTCAAAATTAGCTGTTTGATTTGGCTGGACATTTTTCTTCTTTTTTTGCGGAGTATCGCTAGCTGGCTGCGGCGCGTAAACAGGCGCTGGTTCGTTCACGGCCATTGGTTGCGCTGATTCCGGCTGCGCTGGCGTTGACTCCGCAGGAATATCAGAATTAGAAACATTTGTATTAGAACCAAGCGCTATCAGCAATTTGACATACGGCCAAGCGGTTTTCTGATTTGATAATAATTTGTCGGCCAGCGGCAAGCAATTAGATTTATTGATGATGTCGCTACGGATTTCGTGCAGTAATTGCTCGTTGATAGAATTGGCTGGCACGCCTCTATGCTCAAGCGCGCGCAAGGTATCGGCGATAGTTTGTAAATCACCCGCGCAATAAGCCTTTAGCAGCTGTCGAATTTCAGCCGTGCTTGCTAAGCCTAGCGAATCTTCGACCATAGCGGCAGTAATTTTCTCACTGCTTAAATTTCGCATTTGATCTAGCAGGCTAATACTATCGCGGAAGCTTCCCTGCCCATAGCGGGCAATTAGCTGCAGGGCATCGTCGTCAATAGAAATCTGCTCGGCATCAGCAATAGTACGCAAGTGTGCAGCAACTTCGTCTTGGCTAATTGTCCGGAAATTGAAGCGCTGAACACGACTAAGAATCGTAACTGGCAATTTATCGGCGTCAGTGGTTGCTAGGATAAACACAGCGTGCTCGGGCGGTTCTTCAAGCGTTTTGAGCAGTGCATTGAACGCTGATTTGCTCAGCATATGAACCTCGTCAATAATATAGATTTTTTTGGGGGCGCTAACGGGCGCAATCTGAACCTTCTCGCGCAAATCACGGATATCTTCAACTGAATTATTGCTGGCTGCATCAATCTCGATAATGTCGAGATGAGTTGATTCATCGCGATACGGCAAGCGATTGATTTCGTGTGCCAGAATCCGTGCAATCGACGTTTTACCAACGCCGCGCGATCCAGTCAATAAATAAGCATGCGCCGTCGTTCCGTTAGCGATTGCCCGTTCTAAAATCGCCGTAATATGCGGCTGACCGACAATCTCGCTCAGCGACCGGCTGCGATATTTCCGATATAAAGCCTTACCCATTTGTTATATTATAGCGCAGAATCAGCGATTAAAATAGCGAAGCTTGAACTGGCGCTAAATCTAGCTGCTCAACAGTACGGCTAATAGTCATATCGTATCCGATATATTTTTTGATTGGTAAGAAAATAAAGCGGCTATTTTGCTGCATAATTAGCATACCGCCAATTAGCCCTGCGAAGCGTCCAGCGATTTTTGGCTCGATTATTTCTGTTAGATCATCGCTTTTTGGTTCGATAGTTAGCATGTATGGCGATAAATTCAAGAACTCGCTGTTGTCAAATTTAACTCCTAACTGCTCTGCGATCCGCTGAATTGTTTGATGTAATTTCTGCTCGGCCAGCGTCGGATCATAGCGTTCATTTGCTAGAATTGTTGCTTTCTTGCGCAGCTGCACACTCTCGCAAAGACCTGGCAGCCGGGCGATCTTCGCTTCGTATTGGCGAGCGATGTTAGCACTAGGAAATACTTCAAGGATAGCAGCATTGCGGGCACCTTGTTCTAACAATCGCGCTAGTTTGCGTTCAGCATAAGAAATACCGACCTTTATCACCTCTGGCGAGAAATAAGCTAAGTATAAGATATGCGGCTGCTGATTCAGCTCAGCCTGCTGTTGACTGATATTGGTAGTATTGTAGAACGCTGGATTGAAGCCAGTCTTTTGCTGGCACTCTGGACATTGCTCGTATTTATCATCAAGCTGGCGGTCGCCAGGACAGCGATGGCATTGCTTAGCTGCCAAATCGTACCAACCAATACATTTTTTGGTGCTAGTATCAAATGATAGAGTAAATTCGCCTTGCGGCTGCATACGCCAGAACTTACCGCCATCATCCATGACGCGCAAATACGGCAAGTTACTACTAGGATCGTAGCTGACCCGTGTAAACCGAAAAGTTCCCTCGCCTAAATCATGCATTAATACCCCTATTTGTGACGATCCAAACTTATAGATTATAGAGCTGCTTCAACTGCCGCCCAGGTAGCATCAGGATTGTCTTCTGGCACAATGATAGTAACCTGATCGCCAACATTGATACGGAAATAGGTCACGCTCGCTAGCAAAATCCGATATTCTTTGCCTTGCGCTTCAACATAGTAAGCGCCGTCATGCTGCGTAAGCGTACCGATAACTTGCTTGCGGGCAACCGGGCCAATTTGCTTGTAAATGAAACCACCATCATCAGCGATAGTTAGTTTGAGGATATCGCCCTCAACTAGCTTAGACTTGCTAGCGTAATTAGCTGGTACCGGGTAATTTTTGCCATCCGGGCCGACCATCGTCTGGCCGTCGAAAACGCCCTCGATAACTTTGCCCGAAACATCCTCGCGGCTATTAGTTGGCATCACGACTTGCCCGTCTTCGCCCATTATGCTAATTAGTAGCTCTTTGGCGGCAGCCAAATTAGTCTCGGCGTCTTGAATAAGCATCTTGAGCCGCTTGACTTGTTTCTCTGGTAATTCTGACATACTAGTCTCGCAATCCTTTGTATGTTTTTATAATATCATTCCAATTATAACGCATCAGGATATCACGTCAACCCTTTAGGCTATCTTTCCACAAGTTTAACAGATATGAACGCAAAGTCGTTGTAAAAATCGTCGACTGCTTTAGGCATACAAAAACGCCCCCAAATTTTGGAGGCGTTTTCTAAAACAATACGATCATGCGAATCTGGAAATATATTCGAGATTAAGCGACTTCGACGGTAGCGCCAGCCTCTTCCAAGGCTTTCTTGGCAGCTTCGGCTTCGTCTTTGCTGACTTTCTCTTTGATTGGGCTTGGCGCGTTATCAACCAAAGCTTTCGCCTCGCCGAGGCCAAGGCCGGTTAGTTCCTTGACGGCTTTGATGACGGCGACTTTTTGGCTGCCAGCGTCTTTCAAAGTGACAGTAAATTCAGTCTTTTCATCAGCGGCGGCCGCACCAGCGTCGGCAGCTGGACCAGCAACGGCAACTGCGGCAGCAGCTGGCTCGATGCCGTATTCTTCTTTGAGGATATTCTTTAATTCATTTACTTCGAGAACTGTCAATTTAGTCAGCTCTTCGGCAAGTTTCTTTAGGTCTGCCATAGTAATTCTCCTTGTAGTTAAATTTTAATTAGATTGGTTGCTTAAGCGGTTGCTTTGTCTGCCACGCCGTCCAGCAATGCATGCAGATTGCCAGAAAGCGCGTTGGTGACGTCGTGCACTGGACTGAGCAGTTGCGCCACAGCCTCGGCGATGAGCTGATTCTTGCTCGGCAAGCCAGCCAGAGCTACCACATCGGCAGCGCTCTGAGCCAAGCCCTCACCGCTGAATCCAGCGACTAGCTCAACGCTAGGATGAGTCTTTGCAAAGTCGTTAAGAACTTTAGCAGCCATCACCTCGTCGTCGCTAGAAACAGCATAAATTAGCTGGCCTTGCAGCGCAGAAGTATCAGTCTCTTTGAACGTCTCGCTAGCAGCAAAAGCTACGCGCACCAAGCGGTTCTTGACAACTTTGACGACTACGCCGTTTTCGCGAGCAGCTTTGCGTAGCTCTTGCAATTCAGCTACGCTGGTGCCCTGATATTTAGCCACGGCAATAGCCTTTGCACCGGCAAACAACTCGCTCATCTCTGCAACCAAAGCTTGTTTCTTATCTTTGGAAATTGCCATTGATAATACTCCTTTGGTTTATTTGATATTTAAGCGATCGTATTGTTAAGGGGCGACATTCGGCGAGCAACAAAAAACTTTGGCGCTCGCCAAAGACTATACTACAGGAAAAGTTGATTCCCTCGGCGGCATATTAAGCAGAATTACTCCTGCGGCCGCTGTCTCTGGCAATGTCTAATATCTATTATAGCAAATTTTGCTGCATTACACAATAGCAAATGCTTGACATATTTAGGCGTTTCTGGTACAATAGAGATTCGTGAGAACGAAAGCGAGCCCTGGTGTTCATACGGGGGAACATAATGCGCCTAACCCTGCTGACAAGCAGGGGTTTTCCAGTCAACAGCATCCAGAGAAGTATAATTCAAACGATCTAGTTGACAGCCTGGCTATTGATTATCTAAGGGCCGCCTCGCGGGAGCGTCCTGATCTGATTGAGCATGCTCATAGAGTTTATGGGTTAGTTAAGGCTTTTGCCGGCGATCTTATACCTGATACGCGCGATGCAATTATGCTGCATGATATCGTATCCCGATTCCGCAACCCAGACGGAAAATACAGCCAAGAATCGCGCGACGCTGCTGGGATAGCGCTATTAAGATACTTTACCGATCCCAGAATCCCCCATGATAAAGCGCACTATATGCGAGACATACTATCAGATTTCGACGAGATTGAGGTAGCAGCCGGCAGACATCGAAAAACATTAGCCGACGAAGCCGCCGCATATTTGCCAGATGAGAATAATCGCCGCAAAGATATAGTCAGCGTCATTTCCGATAGGTACGAGGGTGTCGTTCCAAGAGAAGCTTGGGCTATATCGGAAGCTCGCATAGATCCGGAATACATGAAAGACTTCTTGCAGACTGTAAATATCGAATCTGTGATTATCAAAGCTTGCGAATTAATTGATAATTTGGAACATCCAGTATCCAACCGGGAGTCCGCGCTATTGCAAGATGTTTTAGAAGCGGAATCGTTCTATGCTCCGCTGTGCGAAGTATTAGGGCTAGAAGCTTTAGGCTCGAAACTACTAGGCCTAGCAAAACGCATCCGCCTCGAAAAGCTGAACAAATTTGCTTCGATAGAGCAAGCAAGAGACATGTTATTCAATATAAAGACAGTCGGCGTCAGGCGTATATTGGAGAATATTTTTGGTGACAAATACGATGTTTCGCTTGTAGTCGGCCCTGATTATAGCGGAGAATGTCCTGCCGTAGTTGGCGAGTTCGCAGCCCAACTGCCCAGCGGTCGCCTAACCTCTGGCAATTACCGCTTGAAATCTGTCGGCTCGTGCGCTGATAAATCAGATCGTGATAATGGTAATATGCCTATGGATCCATTTGCTCTGATGGATATCTCGCCAGACATAGAATCATCGGCGAAAAACTTTGCCGAAATAGTTCAAATCCTTTCTGACTCGCCAAATGTCGAACTGCAAAAGGCAACTAGCAAAAAATCCGCCATCTACATCCAGGGCGCTAGCGATTACGTCGAGATTATAACTCAAACTTTAGCTGAAGCTGGCATAGACAAATCGCAAATTCAAATAAAAGAACAAACTGAAGCGGACATCGAAAAACGGGGATACAAGAAGATGGAAGTTTCAAAAGTAACGTTTATCGCAAGACAAGAACATCCGTATAAACCTGGCGAAATAATCAATATTCCTATCGAGTTTCAGTTTTTAACCAAAAATGAGCGCCAACGATCGCGAACTGGCGACATCGCACATATTGCTTACAAACATATTGATACTAAACTCAAAAAGGAAGGCTACTACAAGCTGCCCGATGACGATTCTAAAAAGCAAGAGTTGGACGAAGAAGCTCGTAAAACGCGCAAACTATTCGTAGGAGTCCTCAACGATATCCATGATCGCATGAGCCGCTTGAATCCTAATAGCTATGAAACCAACGGCCAATCAGACGAAGGCGGCGAGAAGTTATTTTGTGAACTTGAACACCTTTTGTAAGAGCTGGATATAATTAAATTATAACTGCTTAACAATTGATTGAATTTCAACGTTTATTTGCTCGGCTGTCTTGTAATAACCATTGCTGTAACATTCTATGACATAAGATGAGGGCAATTCGCTAGCAATTGTACGATAGGCGGCATCAACGCGTTTCTGAAAACTACTACTGCGCGACTCGAAAGTATCTGAAGTGTCTAGACTTTGGCTACGCTTAGCAATCCGTTTTTTACGCTCGCTCTCGTTATCAAGGGTCAAAATAATAATGAAATCCGGCTTCATGTAACGTTCGTCTGTAAAAAGTTTAGTAATTGCCATAATATGATCCGTATTAACTCCCTCGCCATAACCTTGATAGGCTAAAGTTGAAATATAGTTACGCGCCGAAATAACAATGGCGCCGCGATTTAAGGCTGGCGCAATTTTTTGTTGCCATAATTCGCGGCGAGCAGCACTAAATAGTGCTAAGTTGATTTCAGGATCACGGGCTAGAGTGCCATTTTTGATTAGCGAGCGCAAGTAGTTAGCGATGGGCGTGGTTTTATCTGGGTCGTTGCTGCCAGGCTCCTCTACAATTATCACTTCCCGGCCTTGCTGGCGACAGTGATCAGCCAGTAGCCCAGCTTGGGTTGACTTGCCTGTACCGTCGTTACCCTCGATGACGATATAAGTACCGCTCATTGCACAATCTCCGGCCTTTACAGTAATCCTTCGCTAAGACCAGCGACAGGTTGCGGTAATTCTACCGGTGAAGCATAAGCTCGCGGCAGTAGCATCCACGGCCGCCAAGCAGCCTTAACAGCGGTAAGATCAGCGCTAACATTAGCTTGATAATTACCAGAGGCCTTGGCGTATTCGGTAGCCACTGGTCCGGTAGCACTAAAAACAATCTGCGCTATACGGTAGCCGACTGGTAGCACGATGTACTCATTTTCGTTGAGATTATGAACCTCCATAGTCCAGCGGTTAATATAGCCTGGGTCGCCCCAACCAGCGCAGTAGCAAGCCGAGATGCCGATACGGCCAGTAGTACTACGAGCCTGCATACTGGTAGTACCTGGCGGCAGAATGCCGATAAATTCATGAGTATGCGCTAGGATTCGCTCGTTTGGCCGCAAGACGATGACCGGATGATCGTCATTGATACCTTTGATGCTATCAATGCTAGCGACACCTTGATCAGTAATTCGACAGCGAACTTCGCGCCACGGTTTAGCAATTTTGTATTCACCAAAGTAGCGCCGAACGTCAGTTTCGTCGAATGGATTAAATAGCCTTTCCTTCCCCTGACCGCCAGCTCTATAAAAATAATAGCCAAGCGTTACATCAACACTGCTACCATTGATACGCGCTGGCGCTGGGTCGCAAACTATATGACCATCTGCTAGTGCTGCTGCAATTTCTCTATCGCTATAAATGCTAGTTGGCTGCAATAATTCGGTCGAATCTGTTCTCATGTCTTTTCATTATACATTCACCGCTACCGCTTACACAACTAGCCTGTGATATGATTAAGTTGATGGGACGCGATCAGAAAAAACAGTGCAATATAGTAGTCGCCTACGATCGCCGGCGCGGTATTGGCATTGACAACAAACTGCCGTGGGGGCGCAGTTTGCCAGCAGATTTGCAGCATTTTCGCCAATTAACCACTGGCGGTACAGTAATTATGGGCCGCAAAACTTATGAATCTATCGGCCGTCCGCTACCAAATCGCCAGAATATCGTATTAACTCATTCCAAGCTGGATGGTATCGCAACAACTAGCTCGCTAGAAAGCGCTCTGCAAATGGCAAGCAAAGATACAATATACATCATTGGTGGTGCAACCGTTTACGCGGCCGCACTCAAATCAAATGTGGTAAGTAGAATATACGCTACAGAAGTCGACGCAGAACTTCCAGCGGATACATTTTTCCCCGAGCTTGGCGATACTTGGCGTAAAACATCAGAAGAATCACATGCTACTGATGATGCTAATGCTTATCCTTATATATTTGCGATATATGAAAAGTAGCCTTGCCACGCAACAATATTTAGACTGAAATTGGCGCTTTGATGGCCGGCCATGGATCGTAGTTTTTTAACTTGAAATCATCAAGATCATAATCATCGATTGATGGTTTTGGTGTGATATCGAGAGCTGGCAGCGGACGCGGTTGGCGCGTCAACTGAAGCTTTGCTTGCTCAATATGGTTCAGGTACAAATGGACATCACCGCCCATCCAAATAAATTCACGCGGCCGCATATCAACCTGCTGTGCAATTATCATAGTCAATAATGCATAGCTAGCAATATTGAATGGGACGCCCAGAAATGTATCGCATGATCGCTGGTCAAGCCGGCACGATAACCAGCGCCGCTGGTCGGAGTCATTGGAATCAGCGGGTGTGGTATAGAATTGAAATAACATATGGCATGGCGGCAAAGCCATGTTGCCTACTTCGGCAGGATTCCAAACGGTAACGATTAGCCGCCGTGAGTCTGGACTAGCGCGTAGTTGATTAATAACGTTAGCAATCTGGTCAATATGTTCACCATTAGGTGCTGGCCATGCCCGCCACTGCGCGCCGTAAACTGGACCGAGATCGCCGTTCTCGTTAGCCCATTCGTCCCAGATATGAATTCCGCGTTCTTGCAGCCAGTGCACGTTGGTATCGCCACGCAAAAACCAAATCAACTCGCCGAAGATACCTTTGGTAAAGAGCTTTTTGGTGGTAAGTAGTGGAAAGCCTTCGCGCAAATCAAAACGCATCATGTGCCCGAAGATACTGAGCGTACCAGTACCTGTCCGATCGCGCTTCTCGATACCTTCTGCTAGAATACGGTCAAGTAAATCAAGATATTGTCTCATCTCTACCCTCCTTCTAAAAATAGAGCGAGATACTAGGTCTCGCTCTGAAATTATATGGGTTTATTTTGCTTGATAATCAACTTTGATACCGGGGCCCATAGTAGTAGCGACGGCAACCGATTTAATGTAAACACCCTTGATGGAGGACGGCTTCTGTGCTTGCAAGCTAGCAAAGAAAGTATTGGCGTTTTCAAGCAATTTTTCAGCGCCGAAGCTAATTTTTCCAACACTTAAATGGATAGCAGCCTGCTTGTCGACACGATATTCGACCTTGCCAGCTTTAGCTTCTTCGGTAGCTTTGGCGACATCGGTCGAGACGGTACCACTCTTCGGGTTCGGCATCAAGCCCTTCGGGCCGAGCAAGCGAGCGTACTTACCGAGTTTTGGCATGTAGGCCGGCGTAGCGATTAAGACGTCAAAATCAAGCGTGCCCTTGTCAAGAAGTTTGACGATAGCCTCATCACCAGCCAGATCGGCACCAGCTTTTTTGGCTTTGTCGGCATCAGTGTCAGCTGCGAAAACAGCTACTCGGACAGCCTTGCCGGTACCATGAGGCAGGACTACCGTCGAACGAATATTTTGGTCGGCTTGACGCGGATCGACGCCTAGACGAACGTGAACTTCAACGCTAGCGTCAAATTTACTCGGATTGGTCTCGGTAGCAAGTTTGATAGCATCGGCAAGCGTGTAGGCCTTGTCTTTTTCAACTTTTTCGGCAGCCTGGCGGTAAGCTTTGCCGCGACGTTCAATCAACGGACGAACTTTTGGCGCTGGACCTTTTTTGACAGCCGATTCAGCGTCGCCCTGTGGCGTAGTGTCGCCAGCTTCTTTGCGAGCTTCTTTTTCAGCTTTAGCTTCAGCCTCTTCGATAGCTTTGGCGCTGCGCTTACCAGCTTTGGCAACTGTCGCTTCGCGGACTGAGTGCTTTTCAGCGGCAGCGATGGCCGCTTCAATCTCGGCTATAGTATTTTTTTCGCTGACGTCAAGCTTAAGCTCGGCAGCTTTTTCTAATAGTTCGGCTTTTTTAGCCATCAGATATTCAATCCTTTCTGTGGTACAAGCGACTTGACGTCTCCCAACATTGATTTAATAAAACGTCTACGATTATACCAAAAAATAACTAGAAAGTCCACCTAATTTTCCAGAGGTAGTGTAGCATTACCACTATAAAATTATTGACCAAAATACTACGTTTTGCTATGATTGGTCTCATGTCCTGTGAAAATTACGATTAAGATAATAATAAGCCAGGACATAAATCCACGAGTATTTGAAGTTTAGCCTATCCGTGGGGGTATTTAACCAAGGAGATAATTATGCGTTTATACGGGGTCTTGACGACACTCGGCGCCGCTGGTGCAATATGCTTAATAGCAACGCACCCAGCCTACGCCGAAACGAGTACGGGCCGCTCGCTACTACTCGCACAGCAAAATAAAAATAAATTAACAATCGCAAGGAGAACACCGCTGCTAGCTACCCAAAACAAGAAAGCTTTGCTAGCAAAAGCGGACGAAAAGCAAACCAGCGGAGTTGATGACGATAAAGCCAAAAAAACATCGTCTGCACCAAAGGACAAATCTAACGAGACAAAATCAATTGAACAACCAACCTACGCGATAGTAGCCGCAGGCGATAGCTTGGCGTCAATTGCCGAAAAATACAATACAACCTGGACGCGTATCTTTGACGCCAACGAGTCGCTTAGTAACCCAAACGCTATTGACATAGGACAGAAGCTGCGAATTCCTAGCGCAGAAGAGGTCTTGCCAGACCGTTCATCAACTATCGTTGCAGTGCAGCAAGCAGCCGCCAGTTCTAACACAGCAACGCCATCAGCTCGGACCTCTACAGTTACTACGCGATCATATAGCTCAAAGCCGATTAACTCGTCAAGCTACTACGTCGGCAACGGCATGTGGTGCACCGATTACGTTCACAGCCGCCGCCCAGACGTCGCTGTATACGGCAATGCCGGTTATGGTTGGATTTCCAGCGCTCAAGCTGCCGGTAAATCAACTGGTAGCGCCCCGCGCGCTGGAGCTGTCGCGGTGACAAACGGCCATGTTGCTTACGTCGAGTCGGTTAATAGCGATGGCAGCTATACTGTTTCAGAAATGGGTTGGAATTACCGCGCTGGCAATTACAACAAACGTACAGTAAGACCAGGTACATTCGGACAATTCATCTACTAAATAATTATAACTAGTAGAATTAGAAAAACCGCTACATACGCTAGCGGTTTTTTAATTTAGAACAGACAAATTACCCGCGTAAAGACTTATCTGCAGCCTCAACTAGTTCGCGCACAATCACTGTATAATCGTCATACACGCGAAAACCTGCAGCATAAGCGTGCCCGCCGCCGCCGAAATATCCAGCTATCTGCTCTGATACTGGCATATTACTGCGTAATTTCCCGGTTAATTTACCGTCAGGGTAAGTTTTGATAGCGCAAGCCACTTCAACCCCCTCGACTAAACGCATTTCGTCAAGCACTAGAACGCTCGGATTATACTGATCGCTATATTTCTGGATTTCTTCCCACGGGATATGAATTACAGCTAATTTACCATCGAGCAAATATTCGATACGTTCAATCAAGCGGCCTTTATATGCCAAAATCTCTGGCGACTTTTTCATAAATTCGCGGCGTCGTTCTTCAATAGCTGAGTTGCTAGCACCGAGCGCAGTTAATTCGCCAGCGACACGAAACGAGTCAGCTGTGGTATTTTGTGTTGTTAAGCCTAGGCTATCGCTCATTATAGCAATCAGCATATTTTCTGCAGCTTGCGGATTAATTGCCCAGCCGGCAGTATGTGCTAGATTGTAAATCAGTTCGCCAGCTGCAACTACCGGCTGGTTGACATGGGTAGCATCAAAAGTCAGCGTCGAATCAGTTGCATGATGATCCAACACTATAACGGGATGCGTCTCAAGAAAATGACGCACACCTGGCATACTTAAACTTTTACTGATTAATAGTTCGGCATTAGTATCAACGATAATTGCTAAGTCGGCACTCGTGTCAAAGTCGCTAGTTATTCGATCCCAACCGTGAATGTAACGTAAGTATTTCGGTGTATCAACTGGACAGTGCAGCTGAACATTTTTGCCGAGGTCACTTAGAATTTCTTCCAAGGCTAAGCTGCTGCCGATACTATCACCGTCAGGATTTTCCGCTTGGACTACAACAATTTTCTGCGCGTTATTGATAGCGTCAATAGCTTTGTCAAACATCACCTAATAGTATAGCAGCAATTAGCTAGCCTTGCATTCGAATTAGCCAGATAAACTCTGCATAGAAAGAGCAGCTTTACGGCTTCTTATCAAGAATGATTAAGTGTTCAATATGCGGCGTACGCGGGAAAAAGTTGTAGCCGCGGTGGTGGACTATTCGGTAGTTTTGTTGGAGTAAGGCGACGTCGCGAGCTTGGGTGACAGGGTTACAGCTGAGATAAATGATGCGCGGCGGCAGTTTTTGCAACAACGTTGCAATAACATCGGGATGTAGGCCAGCGCGCGGCGGGTCAACGATGACGATTTCCTTGCCTGTAATATAGTCGAGGGCTTGTTCGCTGGGAGCGAGGACAGCGCGGGCGTCGGTGCGACCAAGTTCGGTGATGTTGCGCTGTATTTCGCGGACAGCATCGGCGTTGATTTCCACCAGCGTGACGTTGCCGCCGCCAATGGTCAGGCCGATGGTGCCAACGCCGGCGTAAAAATCGAGAATTGGCTGATCGGTAGCGAGCGGCACCCCGGAAAAAATCTGGGCAACTTCACGTGGGTCCCGGATTATTTTCTGGTGGTGCCCGAGCTGCCGACCCGAACGTTGGCTATTGCAATCGCACGGTACCCACTCCTTCATATCGCGCAGCGCCTGCTCGTAAACTGGGATATTGACTTGGAAAAAGCCTTCGCAGGCGTAGCGGAATGGTATGTCAAGGATAGCGTCAGTCAAGGTGGTATTGCCGAAATGCGCCAAGCGTTCGGTGATGCGACTGGCCGGCGAGCGCGAGTCGGAATAGATAATTTCCCCGCCCTGAGCCGGTAATCTGGCGGCTTCATCAGCGGTAATTATTTCGGGCAAGCGATCTTTGATATACAGCTGCCACACACAACCTCCTGACTGATCGCAGCGGATGAGCAGGGTTTTGAGCTGGTGAGCCGAGACATGTTTATAGCGTAGCAAGTCGCGGATCGCACGCGCCAAGTTGTTGATTTCTGGGTGTGCCAAACTTGTGCCATCGACGACGATCTTGCCTTTGCTGCCGCGGCGAAAAAACGCTAAATCAAGCGTATCACTAAATGGACCATCGCGGTCACTATGCGCATTTACCCCTCGGGTATCATCAGAAAATAATTTGGGACCCGAGACAAGCCCAGATTTTTTCTGAGATACCGCTCGGGATACTACCGATTCACTGTACCAGCTAAATTCGACTTTGTTGCGATAACCATATGCGACATTGTCGCAATAAATGTCAATCGCCGCTGGTAATGCAACATTATGCAGCGCGAACGCGTCGTCGATCAACTGTGCTTTGTATGTTTGTTCAACTTCTAGTGGCATGATTTGCCACGGACTGGTCGAAAGACAACTATCCGGGTCGCGCGGTTGGATGCGGTCGGGGCTTGGCGAGACCACTTCCTTGACAATCGCTTCGACGAAGTGCGACTTCTTTTTGGTAATGCGGACAGTAACCGTCTCGCCGGGCAATCCGCCCCATACGAAGCATTTGCGGCCATCGGCCAGCGTCCCTAGTGCTTGTCCACCACCAACGATTTTGTCAAGTTGAATAGTCTCGAGTGGCTGTCTTTTCATCGTACTTATTATAACAAAATGAAAGATACCGTTTGGTAAAGATCACGAAAGGCGTCCCCGCAGCAATAACGCATACCTTTCCAACGACCAAAATTATGACGCTAGCAACTTAACAGTGTGGCGAGCGATTTCGACGCCTTCATCTGTCGGTATGACAATTATCGGCTTACTGACTGCCGCTTGCGAAATACTAGTAAATTCAGTCGGGTTAAGACATGATTTGTTACGATTGCCGTCAAGTATGAAGTCGAGGCATTCCAAGTGAGCAACGATGCGCCGGCGCAAATTCGCCGAACGTTCTCCTACCGTGCCAGTAAATACCAGCAAGTCGGCGCCATTCATGGCGACCACCATGGCGCCGATAGCCTTATGGACACTGTGAATCAAAGTCATCAGCGCTAGATGAGCAATATGATCGCCATTAGCTTCGCGATCAAGAATTTCACGAATATCGCTAGTTCCGCTGAGTCCGAGCAGGCCGCCCTTATCATCGAGATAATGCTCAAGCTGATTATCATCGAGGCCAAGTTTAGTCTTGAGCGCCATAGCAGCAGTGTAATCAATTGAGCCGGTGCGTGTTGCCATAATTACCCCCTCTAGCGCCGAGTAACCCATCGTGTTGTCGATGCTGCGCCCGTGAAAAACCGCGCTCACCGACGAGCCGCTACCTAAATGGCAGACGACAACCTTTGGTGGTAATTTGCCGCGGTTCCACAGCTCATCAACGGCGGACGAAACTGATAAACCATGATAGCCAAAACGCTTAATCTCGAAGCGATCAGCGTCTTGCAGATTGATACCGTAATTCCAGGCATAGCTCGGCTTGCGAGCGTGAAAAGCACTATCCGAAATTAGAGCCACCGGTACAGTCGGCAGCGACGAGCGCAGAGCCTCTAGCTCTTGCAACGTACCGGAGACGTGAATCGGGTCAAGCGGCAAAATATCGCGTATATGCTGGACAACGTCATCGTCAACAAGCCTGTCTTTGAGAAAATAGTTGCTCGGTGCAACAATCCGCAGGCCGATCGCGCGAACATCGCTAGGACTTTCCAGTAAATGTTCGCGGTTAAAAATACCATACAAATGTGCGGCCGACTGGGAAATGTCAGTAAAACCAAGCGGCACTTGCCATGAGTCATTACCAGTACGCAACGTCGCGATTAGTTCGCTGCCGCTCTGCTCGATATGCAACGCAGCAACCTCTTTGAGTTTGTCGTCGACCAGTGCATATTTGCGGCTAGCGCTGCCTGGATTCGCAATTAGTAGTAATGACATTTCCCACCCCTCTTTTTTACGTTAATTTGTTTGCCCGTGCCAGGCTTCCTCTTTTGCCTCGTCTAATCCGCGTGCTGCTGGCCACACCCAAGCATCAATTTCTGGCAAATCGACACCGTTAGCTTTAATATAAGCAGTATTCTCGTCAATCTTGCCCTGGTAGATCGAAGCCAAGTGCTCGGCCTCCTCAAACGGAACGACGCCATTGCGGCCCAGCTGGCGGAATGTGGCAATCGCTAAATCATAGCGGCTGGTTTCGTTGCGAACATGCATGTCAAACGGTGTAGTTGTCGACCCGATTTCTTTGTAGCCGCGGATATCGAAGCGCGTCGAATCAACAGCATAATTAAAGAGAATCGATTTAACCGTCTGTGGATAGCCGTGGAAATTGAAGATAACTGGTTTGTCGTCGGTAAATACCTTGTCAAAGAACTTTTGGTCGGCAACGCGGCGCAGCGTACCAAAGCCTACAGTAGTCAGACTCGAAACGTTAACGCAGCGAATTTTAGCGTTCGGGCAATGCGTTTTGACAATATCAATAGCTGCCATAGTTTCTTTGGTCGGATAATCGCCGCAAGCGGCCATAACTAGATCAGGATGTTCATCGCTAGCAAAATCCCAAACCATCAGACCAGCATCGACCTGTTGGCGAGCCAGCTCTGTCGACAACCAGCGCGGCTCGAGAGTTTTGCCGGCCACCAGCGCGTTAATCTGGCGAACGCTTGACAACATGTGCTCTAGACAAACTAGCGTGACGTTGCCGTCTGACGGGAAGTAAACATCACTGAAATTACTCTGGCGGCGTAGAATATCGTCGATAAAGCCAGGGTTCTGGTGACTGAAACCATTATGATCTTGGCGCCAACCGCTCGAGGTCAGTATGTAGTTAATACTAGGTATAGTACCGCGCCACTCGACGTTACGGCTTTGAGTGAGAAACTTAGCATACTGGTCAACCATGCTGCCGACGACTTGCAAAAATGCTTCATAACTAGCGAACATAGCGTGGCGACCCGTTAGTACGTAGCCTTGCATTAAGCCTTGCATATTGTGTTCGGACAACATTTCCATGACTCGGCCATCACGCGACAGATCCTTATCCCACTCCATGATCGGCCATTGCCAACTGCGGCTAGTAGCCTGGAATATCTCGTCAAGCTTGTTGGAATAAGTTTCGTCTGGACTCATGAATCGGAAGTTTTTATTATCAGCGTTGAGGCGAAAAACCTCGGTCAAGTAAGCGCCAGCTCGGCGCATACTGCTAGAGCCAATAGTGCCAGGGATTTCGGCGTCTTCAGCGAACTGCTCGACATCTGGCAGCACCAGCGGCCGATAAACAGTTGCGCCGCCACGAGCATGCGGCGACATACCCAAGCGCTTCTCTAGCTGTTCAGGCAAGATATCCTTGACAAAATCACCAAAACCTGTCGTTTCGTTGAATAGCTCGTCAAACTTATAACTCTTGAGCCATTGATTCAAGATTTTGAGCTGTTCGGGGTCGGATTTCGCTTCGCTAAGCACTGTCTGGTGTGCTAGGCAGTTACCTTCGATTTTGTTACCCTCGACAAATTTCGGCCCAGTCCACCCCTTTAGTGTGCGCATGATAATCATCGGCATGCGCGGCGCTTCTGTGTTCGTACTAGCACGAATCTCGGCAACCAAATTGTGCGCCCACTCAAGCGCGTTTGCCATTTCGTCGTGCGGATCGACGCCGTCTTTTGTAGCGTCAACAATGCGCGGCTCATAACCGTAGCCGCTAAAGAGCGTCATCAGTTCGTAATTACTCATTCGGCCGAAAACAGTCGGCGCCGAAATCTTATAACCGTTGAGGTGAAGAATTGGCAACACTACACCATCTTTGCGCGGGTTAAGCAACTTATTGAGATGCCAAGCACCAGCCGTCGGCCCGGTCTCAGCTTCTCCATCACCAACCAAACAAGCTACCGTCAAATCAGGATTATCCATCGCTGCACCATAACTAGTGCTGAGCGCGTAACCAAGTTCACCGCCCTCGAGAATCACGCCCGGCGTCTCGGGATTAGAATGGCTCGGAAAACCGTACGGCCAGCTAAATTCGCGGCACAGTTTGCGAATACCATCCAGATTGGTCTCCATGGAAGGATCAAAATTAGCAAGCGTACCTTCCAAAAACAAGTTAGCCTGTAGCGCTGGGAAGCCATGACCTGGCCCCAGTACAAACATCATGTCCTTATCATGTTTCTTGGCCGAGTAGCTAAGATGCGCATAGGCAAAGTTAATACCTGGCCCACTTCCCCAGTGTCCGAGAATCCGCGATTTGATATCGTTAAAAGTTAATTCCTTTTTCAGCAGATGATTTTCTGCCAAAAATATTTGCCCCACCGTCAGATAGTCTGCCGCACGCAAATATTGCTTTATCGAGTGTTTTTCGTGTGCATTCATAACTTTATATTATAAAGGTTATGGTAAATATTGCCAACTGATTAGCCGCTTTTTCGTGGTAAAATCACATTATGAGACGCCAAGTCGCCACCCATTCGCAGCATTTTTTGCGTAATCCACGCTTGATTGCCGAGCTGATAGGCCACAGCAACATACGCCGCGGCGATTTGGTAATAGATATCGGCGCTGGCAGCGGCGCCATTACGGCAGTGTTAGCACGCCGATGCCGGCAAGTTTTAGCATACGAAAACGAACCAGGTATTCTCAACAAACTACAGCAAAATATGCGCCGGCACAAAAACGTCAAAGTAATAGCACAAGATTTTCTGCAAGCGAAATTACCAGATGAACCATACAAAGTTTTTGCTAACATCCCTTTTCGCTTGAGCGCCGACATAGTACGCAAATTGACTAGCAACAACGAGATGCACGCACCGCGATCAATTTACCTAATCGTCCAAAAGCAATTCGCGCAAAAAATAGTACCGAGCGACCGGCACTTTACCTCTCAATTAGGCACACAACTAGCTCCATGGTGGCAGACACGAATCCGCCGACCGCTACGCCGCACAGATTTCACACCGCCGCCAGCAGTCGATACCGTGCTGCTAGAGTTGAAACCGCGACCCGAGCCGCTCTTGCCTACATTAGAACGCGACAAGTACCAAAGTTTCGTCGCAAAATGCTACGCCTCGCAAAAAGTCTTTGCTGACGCACCGCGCGTTAAAGCCAGTATTAACCCTGAACGCAAACCGTCAGAATTGACTCCCGAGGAATGGGTGCGACTGTATTCTATGTCGTAATTTCCATATCGTTGATGAGCGTGGTATAATACTTGTTGCACGCTCGTTTATTAGTGGGTCGTCGCCAAGTGGTAAGGCACTGGGTTTTGGTCCCAGCATTCGCAGGTTCGAGTCCTGCCGACCCAGCCAAATTTATACAAAGCAAAACCACCAAAGTCGCTTAGATTATCCAGATCTGAGCGGCTTACAATAGTTTCGTTTGCATAATTTAGCTCGCCGTAGCGCCTTCCAGACGTTGCCCTTGATAAGAATATGAAGCTAGAGAATCATGAGCAACAAAACAGATAAAGTAGCGTCAATAGATAGCATACACCAAACATCAAAGGCACTAGTCGTTCAATGTGAGAGAACGGATAATATTTCTTTTTGTCTTTACCCTCGCCGAGTATTTTCCACTCATCTTTATAGAGTCTAAGCGGTAGCTTTTGTTCAATCTTGTGAACTACAGCAAACTTGCCAGTATTTAGTTGCTTGTATGAATTTATCAAGAACCAAAAAATAGTACTTGTGAACAAACCTAAGATACATAAGACGATTAGAAATAGTTTCTGGCTTTCGTGTGTATATTGGATTATCAGACCGGCGAGAACAAAAAATGACGAATTAATGGTGATGAAGTGTCTGTTTGCAGAATCTCTGCGATCAGAGATCTTTTCTATACCTTCAATATATAGTCTGTATTGCTCAAAATAGATCTGCTTATCGTCCACCATGAATCAAAGCCTTGAGATTATCCCATGTCCATTTATAAATCTTGTCACTGCTCCTTGCGGATGTTGGTTTTCTATTACCGCCATCGCTATACCCGGCAAGGAGAAAATAGTCTTTACGCTCCTCTTGTGTAATAGATAATTCCGTCGCAACCCCCGTGGCTGTATCTGTGTTTTTGCCGCATATCACAATAACAACATCGGAACTTCTAATGCGTGCTCTGGCTTTAGTTTTCCAGTCAGAACTAGCCTCTTTGATCGACCAATCCGAAATTTCAAACGGCGAGTCATCTTTTTTAGATTGACCAATCAAAAATTGTTTTAGAACTACGTCGTTATCATAGTCAAAACTCACAAAGCATCTTACTTTTGTCACAGCATTTTTCCTCTCTGATAATTATTACATTTGTAATTATAGCAAATTTTTATAGCTCGAGATATTCATAAAGTGATTTGTCAAATCGTTTCTCTATAACTTTATGCGCTACGTCAGATTGGTCAATTCCGATCCATTTACGTCCACGATTCTGTGCTGCCAAAAGCGTTGATCCACTGCCCGCAAAACAGTCAAGAACAATGGAGTTGCTATTTGATGATTGTTCGACTATCATTTCAAGCATTCTTAGGTTTTTCTCAGTTGGATAAAGTGGGTATGCTGGGTCGATATAGTTCCAAATGTCCTGTATCTTCTTACCCTTATGCTCGTCTGCGAACTTCTTAATACGAGGTACTCCATTTTTTGACCATTCAATTAAACCGAGGCTATCTAATCTATCTAGTTCGCTTGGGTCTGTTCGCCAGTGCCTGCCGCTTGGGGGAAACATTCCACGCCACTCGCCGCCAGTCTTGCCGTTAGTTTCGCCTGGCGCATGTACTGGAACTGTATTATATCTACGTCCATTTTCATCAATCTTTTTGAACATTTTAGCTTTGTCGTTTTCATCAAGCTGGATGGTCACATTGTTAAAAATGTTCTTATCTTTATCCTTTGCGTAGAAATATATTACATCTTTTTGATTGCCGTAAGCTCTACGCATAAAATTTTTAGGATTTGACTTGATTCTAGTGATGTCATTTTTGAAATTATCTATACCAAAAATCTCATCCATTATTATTTTGATATAATGGCCCATCTTTGTGTCTATATGTAGATAGATAGAACCTATATCTGAAAGCAATTCTCGCAGTAATATTAAGCGTTCACGCATAAATTCAATATATTCAGATAGCGTCATCTGATCAGAGTATGCAACAATTGCGTTTTTCTTACGGCTGATCGTACTCACTCGTTCATTCTCAACAGTGAATATTTGGTTTGTATTGAAAGGTGGATCAATATAAATTAGATCAATTTTACCTGTATAGTTAGACAACAGTGCCGACAGGGCTATGAAATTGTCGCTTTTGAGCAGTAACGAGCTATCGGCACCATCAATATGTTTCTTAAAAGATTTTGCTTTTGCCAATATTTCTTCTTTTGACTTTTTACCTGGATAATCAAGATTCATAAGTGTCTACAACGAGAATAAATAATCTCTTAATAAAACCGCCGATACAACCACTTCTTTATCGCTGAATTCGGTAGTGATTGCTTTATGCATTTTGTTATTGCTTTTGATATACAGAACGCCGTCCAAAATAGCAATTTTGATAACTTCCTTGTTAGTTATCATTAGGTCCGACCGCATTGTTGATATTGCGTCGTTGAATTGAGCGTTTTGATGACCGCCAAAATCTGATAGAAATTTTGCCTCTGCTATTACATACTTACCGTTGAATTTAGCAATAAAGTCTAAACCCTTGGCGTGAGTATAGCCAAGTTGATCGCGAGCAAAGCTCTCCATGGTGGCATCGGAACCATCAAAAACTGCGTTTTCGGACGTATTTATGAAGTTTGTCGTGCTAGTAAAAACTGGAACACCAAGGTTTCCAGCTTTGATCCAATTCTTGAATAATGGTCCGATTTGGCGATTTGTTTCCTTGGGAGCCGTTGTGCGGTCAATAATGTCGTCAAGCCCCATTTCATATAACATACCCACAAGTCGCTGCACTGTACTTGGGTTTCTGTCAATGGATGAGCTATCCCTCTTTAGGTATGCAACATAAGAATCTTTAATTGGAAATATTTCTTGCTTTAACAAGATTTTCAGCAGAGAATGGCCGTCTTTGTTGTCAAACGCTACCCGTAAATTACTTAAAGTCGAATCAGGGAGTTCTCTCCGTAAATTTACGGACATCGGGTACACACGATAGAGCAAGTCAAGGTAGTTGCGTTGGGTTGCGAGCTCGATACTCTTTTTAGTCCATACATTCATAACATCGTTCTTTTCTGCGATGCCTGAAACTAAAAACGACACCGCAAGGTGTCTTACTTCCATTCGCAATCCGACGCGTTGCCGTTTTGCTTATGCGGTGCCGTTCATGTACGGCAACCACAAAAATGGTCGTCAGATTGGTAATGAAAGTAAGACTCTACCATTATATCGCCTCTTCTTAGTTTCAACAATCCCATATTCTTATTGGAGGCAACGTCTGGAAGGCGCTACGGCGAGCCAAATTATGCAAACGAAAATATCATAAACCGCTCAGATCTGGATAACCTAAGCGGTTTATTTTTATGAATCGTATCGACATTTAGCAAATTCATAGCTTACTTTGTTTTATTGACGCCACCCCTAAATACCATTAGTATAATAAGTATGCGAAAAGTGTCTCTGCCGAGCATATTGCGGTACAAGAAATCTTACTTGCGACATGATATCATAACCGCGTTGTTGATAGCCGTCGTGAATGTTCCCAATGCGTTGGCTTTTTCGGTAATCGTCGGACTGCCGCCCGAGACTGGCTTATATACGACAATTATTGGCGCGCTAGTATTTGGGTTGTTGGGATACTCACATCGATTGGTGGTTGGCGCAGATTCAGCGACGGCCATTCTACTAGCGTCAGGTGCAGTGTTAGTGGCGCAAACAGGTACGCCAGAATATGTTAATGTGATCGCAGCGATGACGTTACTATCAGGCGTTCTGCTACTATTGCTGGGATTATTCAAATTTGGCTTTTTGGCAGATCTGGTGTCGCGGCCAGTGATGATTGGTTTCATGGCAGGCGTAGGAGTACAGCTAATTGTTACACAGATACCAGCTCTACTAGGCTTGAAAGCATCAGGCGGTTTCTGGAGTCATTTAGCGTCAATTACCGCGCAAGCTAGTTCAATCAACTGGATGACCGCTACGCTAGCGCTCTTGGTGCTAGGTGTAGTGTTGTTTTGGCGATCATCGCGAATACCGAGCGAACTAATCGGCATCGCTATGGCCGTAATATTTGCAATGGTATTTCATGTCGATGCGTACGGCGTAGAGTTTTTAGGTTCGCTACCAAGCAATATGCCAAACTTAATAGTGCCCACGGTGTCACTCGAGATGCTAAATACAATTATGCCGACCGTGCTGTCAATCGTGCTCGTAGTGCTAGTCCAGAGTTCCATGACAGCGCGTTCCATTGGTAGCGAGCACGACGATAAGATTCAGACTAACCAAGATACGGCAGCCCTTGGAATAGCTAATATTGCTTCAGCTCTATTCCACGGCTATACCGTTAGCGCCTCGCCGCCACGCAGCCAGTTAGCCGACTCGCTGGGTATGCGTTCGCAATTGAGCGGTATTGTTGCCAGCTTAGCAATGATGGCGTTGATCGTTTTTGGCGGTACTTTGTTACACTACGTGCCGCTAGCAGCACTAGCAGCGATAGTTTGTACGGCAGGTTTACGCTTGATTCGTTTTCGTGAATTGCACTATTTGTGGGCTGTCCATCATGAGGAGTTTATGATCGCGCTAGTTGCTCTAGCTTGTACGGTACTATTCGGCGTACAATTAGGTATTTTGGTAGCGGTAGCAGCCTCGCTGATGGAGCGATTGCGCCGGCAGTACCACCCCGATGACGCTGTGCTGCTGCGCGATGGCGAGCTGTCATCATGGGCGGCTGATCGGGTAAAAGATAAGATAGACTCTTTGCCAAAAGATACATTAGTTTATGCTTTCGGCGAATCGCTTTTTTTCGAGAATATTAATTATTTCGCTGAACGGTTACGGCGAGCTATTCATCGCGCTAAACATCCAGTAACATACGTGGTGATTGATGCCGGAGCGATTGATGATATCGACTATACAGCGGTTGAAGCGCTCAAACGTTTGTACCGCGAGCTTGGCGAAGATGGTATCGCGATTGCTTTTGCGCACGTATCACCGGGATTGCGCAGCCAGTTTGATATCTATGGCATTACCGATATAATTGGTAGCCGCAACATTTACACAACATTGTCTCTGGCATTGGCGCATCAGAAACAGGCTTCGGCAATTGAAATGATCAGAGACCTTAAAATCGCTAGCGATTCGTATATCGTGGTCGGCGGCGCCGTGCTTGATATGATGCATTTGCGCGATACACCTAATGTTGATTTAGTAGTATCGCGCGAAGTTTATGACCGTTTTGCACGCAAAAAACATTGGCGCGAGGTGACACTAACTAGCGGCAAGCGAATTTTGGTACATGAACAATACAATCTGCTAAAAAGTTGGATGGGTAATTCCTTGACAGTATTACAGCGAGATATGCAAACCATCGATGGGATACCCGTGGTCTCGACCGACCGACTGATTGCTGCCAAACGAAAGATGGCTCGTCGTAAAGATTTAGCTGATTTAGAACTATTGCGTGGACATATCAAGCGCTGGAATTAATTAGCAAACTTTTTATTTTTCTTGAGCGGCCGTTTAAGACGCTCGGTAATTCGCTGAAGATTCGGTCGCTTACCAAAGAACTTTCGCCCTACCCATTTATGCAATTCGATCAAGATAATAGGTATGATGAGTGCGGAGATGGTTACCAAGAGAAGATGTATGTTACTTACTGGCGTAATATGCAGCAACCGTCCAAGCGGTGTAGCTAGGGCGACAATCTGCAGCGTGACAGCGATGATTAATCCAACAATGAAAGGTGCGTTCCGCTTGCGCAGACGGCCGATCAATGATTCGTAATCACTGCGCGCCTCGATGGCGCTAGCCCACTGCGCGGTTACCAGCGAGCAAAAAGCAATTGTCCGAGCATAGTCAGCACCAAAGCGTTGATTGAAATAAATATAGAATCCCAGCGTCATTGATGACATAATTATGGCAATCAACAATATTCGCGAAGTCATAAATTTACTGAGTAGCGGTGCGTTAGCGCTTTTTGGCTTCTCTAACATATTCCGAGGCTCGCCCGGCTCCAGTCCGATCGGAATTACCATGGCACTATCAGTGACTAAATTAACCCATAAAATCTGCACAGGCGCCAGCGGCAGCGGTAGACCAGAAATCAATGCGCCCAGCGACACGATAACTTCGCCGAGATTAGTCGCTAACAGATACGTTACCATGCGCTTGATATTGGCATAGACAGTTCTACCCTCGTGAATAGCCGAAACAATTGAGCGAAAGTTATTATCAAGCAAGATGATATCGCCCGCGTCCTTGGCAATTTGTGCCCCTGCCCCCATAGCGACACCAACATGAGCATTAGTCAGCGCTGGAATGTCGTTGACGCCGTCGCCAGTCATGGCAGTGATATTATCGCGCTTGAGTACTTCAAGGATGCGATGCTTATGCTCGGGCAAAACGCGTGCGCAAACACGAATAGTACGCAACCTTTCAGCTAGCTCATCGTCAGATAACGTAATAATCTGCCGACTATCAAAGACTTGGTTGCGATGCTCGACTAGGCCAAGCTGCTTACCGATATGATAAGCCGTCTCGAAGTGGTCGCCGGTGACCATACGCACGCTGATGCCAGCGACTTGCGCGCGAGCAATGGCGCCTTTGGCTTCTGGTCGCAGTGTATCTGCCACGCCGACAAAACCATCAAAAACCAGCGGCGTATTATCTGGAATACTTTCAAGCGAATCAATTGGTTTATTGAGCGACGCATGCGCTAGCGCAATTACCCGGAAACCAAGTCCAGTCAGATGATGCAATTCAACTAAAGCTTTCTCGCGTTCGCCTTCGGTGATATCGCAATGGTCAACGATTTTCTCTGGCGCACCTTTGACAGCTAGAGCATACTTAGCGCCATCATGTCGCAAATTGCCGCTCATTGCCATTGAATGCTCAAATGTAAATTCCCGCAAAGGCTGGCCGAGTTTGGGAGCCGCTTCGGACGAGTTAATGAACGAAGCGAAAGCTTTATCAAGCGGATCAGCAGTTTTTCTCTGGCCTAGCAGCGTGCTAGCAGCGAGTGTCTGCAAAACGCGTTTTTCGTTGTGGCGCGGGTGCCAAATTTCTTGAACCGATAATTTATTGCGCGTTAGCGTACCGGTTTTGTCGGTAGCGATAGTCGTGATGGCACCGATTGACTCGATTGAGCCCATAGTCCGTACCAATGCTTTGCGGCGAGCCATCCGACGCATCGCTAATACCAAGATGACTGAGATGGCGATTGGTAAGTTCTCGGGTACTGCACTGACACTGAGAGCAATCACAAAGCGCAAAGCTTCGCTCCATTCAACACCGCGAGCCAGCGCCAACCAAAAAGCAAACAAAGCAATTCCTAGAATAACAGCAACGATACGCGTGATAAGCCTATCGATTTTCTGCTGTACAGGATTAACATTATGGTCGCCAGACGACAAATCGCTCAAACGGCCAAATTCGGTATCATTGGCAGTAGCGGTTACTATCGCCATGGCAGTACCGCCAACGACAAATGAGCCTTGGAAGACCATATTGGACTGCTCATAAATTTCGCGGTCGCTCGACAGGACGGCGCAAGTTTTTTCTATGGGTAGCGATTCGCCAGTTAATTGCGATTCGTCAACACGAAAAGAGCGCGCCTCTAGCATGCGGGCATCAGCAGGAATTTTATCGCCCTCATCAAGGATTATCACGTCGCCTGGAACTAACAGTGTCGCAGCGATCATCTCACGCCGCCCTTTTCGCAATACCTCGACTTCAGCCACAGACTGTTTTTGCAGCGATCGCAAAATCCGCTCAGTCGAAAACCGTTGCACATAATAAATAATCGCGTTCACCGCCATGATAAAAATAATCAACCCAGCATCAAAATACGACTTGTGCCACAAACTAACAATTGCCGCCACTATCAGCACTGTCATAAAAACCGACTTGAACGGCTCAACAATTTTACGCCAAAGCGGGTCAGACTTAACTTTGATCGTGTTTAAGCCGTAATGGCGTAACCGTTCATCGCTCTCAATATCAGATAAGCCTTTGGTAGTTGATTCAAGTTCAACTAGTGTTTCTTTAATGGTTTTATCGTAAAAAGCCATAAGCACATTATAGCAAATTTTAGTTTTTAACAATAAAGCGCTATACTGAAAATATGAAGGTTAAAATCGAGATAGACACTATAACATTCGTACGTTTTTGGCTGGTAGTAATCGGCTTTGGGTTAGCAGGCTTATTAATTTGGAATGCTCGTACAGCGTTAGTAATTATTGGAGCGGCAGCATTCTTAGCACTAGCTCTCAATGGGCCAGTCAGCTGGTTGGCTAATAAGCTACCCAACCGCAGCCGAACCCTCAGTACAGCTATCGCTTTTATCGTTATTGTAGCAATACTAGCGGCAATTCTGTTTTTGGCAGTGCCGCCAATAGTTCAGCAAACAATTAGCTTTTTACAAACTCTGCCCGATACGATACGAACTATGTCGGCACAATGGAAGGGCTTTGGTGCTATAGTATCGCGTTATCATCTAGAATCGCAGATTGATCAAATGGTTGTTTCAATACAAGGAAATGCAACGTCGTGGCTGGCAAACTTTGGACAGAACTTTCTCAGCGGCGTCGGAACGACAATGTCGCTAATCACCGAGGCCTCGCTAGCGCTAGTTCTAACATTCCTAATGCTAGTCGAAGGACCGCGCTGGTCACAATACTTCTGGGGATTATACAGCAACAATAAGCGAATGCAGCACCATCGAATCATCTTCCGGCGGATGAATGCAGTAATCTCTGGATATGTAAGCGGACAATTGATCGTTTCGGGTTTAGATGGTGCTTTTGCTGGCTTGACAGTATTTATCTTGAGCCAAGTTTTTCCAGCAGTACCAGCAAACATTGCTTTACCAACGATTGCTATCATGTTTATCTTGTCGCTGATCCCAATGTTCGGCGCAGGAATTGGCGGTATTATCGTCTTTGCATTACTGGCAATTAATAGCATGCCAGCAGCAATAGCTTTTGGTATTTACTTCATCATTTATCAGCAGATCGAGAATAATGTAATTTCGCCAACTATTCAATCCAAGCGTATTGAACTTTCGCCGCTAATGGTTTTGATGGCGGTAACTATAGGATTGTACATGTTCGGTATGGTTGGCGGTATTATCTCGATACCGATAGCTGGCTGTGCCAAAGTGCTTGCAACTGAATATGTCAAGGTCGAACGCCGCGAAGAACCAGCTGCCAAACCAACAAAGCTTGCTCGCCTACTCAAGCGTGTTCGCCGCGAAAAAAGTAAACCAGAGGCAGCTAAATCAGAAACTGAAGCCTAGTAAAGGATTAGGCTAGCCAGCCCACACCATTCAAAAAGAATCTTTTAAACACTCGTGTCTACTCTGGTTTTTCGTCAGCGTACGCCCATAAAGTATCATGTGCGGTATCTTTGACAACTACGCCGTATTCATTGAGCAGCTCGTCGCGTAATTCATCGGAATTTACCCAATTCTTGTTATCGCGAGCACGGCGGCGTTCTACTAATAACCGCTTACATTCATCATCAATATCGGGAGTTGAGTCCAACAGCTCAAGCCCCAATGCCGCATCAACAAACTCTAAAAATTCGATTAATCCAGCTCGATAGATTTTCTGCGGTGGTTTTTTGTCGAGTTCCGTTAAGGCTTTATCGACAATAGCTAGCGCCCGTGGCGTTTCTAAGTTATCGTTTAGCGCTTCTTTGACAGCGCCAATAGCTGCACTCGGCGAGAAATCATGTCGCAGATCGTTGTTCTCGGTATCACTATGTAAGCGATCGTGAACTTGGTGTCGCAAACAAGCCACGTCGCGCCAATGTTGCAGCCGGTTGTGTGCTGCCTGCAAATTCTCGAATGAAAAATTACCTTCGTTAGAATAATGTCCCTGCAAAATAAACATTCGCAAATCCATCGCTGAGAAACCATGCTGCTTTAGATCATCAAGCGTGTAGCCATTACCGAGAGACTTACTGATTTTGCCGCCATTAATCTTCAGGTGATTGCAGTGTAGCCAAAAGTTCGCAAACCTTTGGCCAGTTGCCGCTTCGCTCTGGGCGATTTCGTTAGTGTGATGCACCGGGATGTGATCAATTCCGCCAGTATGAATATCGATTGTCTTGCCGAGCAAACTCATGGCGATAGCCGAGCATTCTAAGTGCCAGCCAGGAAAACCCATGACTGGCTTGTTATCTTCTGGTGGCGTATCTAGCAAATCGGCAGGCGTCTCCCACTCCATATCGCGCACTTTACGCTTCTCGGTAAATTTCCAGAGCGCGAAATCCCATGGTTGACGTTTCTCACTATTAGCATCGACGCGAGCGCCAGCTTTTTGGGCGCTCAAATCAAGCTGCGCAAAGTCGGCGTAACGCGGAAAAGTACTGGTATCAAAATAGATGCCGTCGCTGGTTTGATAGGTGCAGCCGCGCTGTTTAAGAGCCCGCAGCAAAGAAATCTGCTGCGAGATGTAATCAGTCGCCTTGGCTATATGCGTCGGCGGAATAAGATTGAGCGATTTCATGCCGTCAAGAAAATGCTGCGTGTAGTATTCAGCGATCTCCCAAGCGGTTTTTCCATCGCGGCGAGCGCCCTTTTCAAGCTTATCCTCGCCTTCGTCTGCATCACTAACCAAATGCCCAACATCGGTTATATTCATCACGCGATCAACCGTATAGCCGTCAATTTGCAATGTCCGAACTAGCGTATCCCAATAGACGTAGGCTGCCCAGTTACCGACATGTAAATCATCGTAGACAGTCGGTCCGCAAGTATATAAAGTCACTTTATCAGACGATAGCGGAGTAAAATCATCAAGCCGACGTGTCAGAGTGTTGTGGAGTCGTATCATTAATTATATTTTACGTCAAAAATGAGTATTTTTGAATAGCGCTATTTATTCTAACCATTGCTTAAGTACTACCGCCTGGTTAAACTCCGCATCCTTAGCGCTATATAATAGCGTAACGGCTGGACGATTAGTCCAGTCATTTCTCGCCTTGATAGCAGCAGGATTTTCATCTAACTCTTTTATATAACGTTCTGAAAATTCTGTAAATCTTTCTGGATCATGATTAAACCATTGGCGCAGCTCATTGGTTGGCGCGATTTCTTTAGCCCACTCGTCTAGCGCCGCTCGTTCTTTACTGATACCGCGCGGCCATAATCGGTCAACTAGCACACGGTAGCCATCGCCTGATTCTGGCGATTCGTAAATTCGTTTAATTTTATAGACTGTCATGACAGTACCTCCTTAACTATCGTTTGTAGAGCTGGAACGACGTCCGACTCAAACCAGGGATTACGTTTGCGCCAGCCAATATTGAGCGGCGACGGATGAACTAATGGAAAATAATCTGGCAAAAACACATTAAAGTCCGCCACAGTTGCTGTCAAATTCTGCTTGGCGCGACGATCAAGATAATATTTTTGCGCATACGAACCAACCAAAATTGTCAATCGCACATTCGGCATCTGCGCTAGCAAACGCGGATGCCATTTCCTGGCAAAATCCAAGCGAGGCGGCAAATCACCGTGTGCTCCCTTGCCTGGATAATAAAAATCTATCGGCATCAACGCAAAGAGATTGGGATCGTAAAACTGCTCGTCCGTTACGTTCAGCCATTGCCGAAGCAAGCGACCGCTCGCATCATTCCACGGCTTTAGCGTTTGCTGAGCAATTCGACCTGGCGCCTGCCCGACCAGTACAATTCGCGAACTTGACGAAGCAGAATATACAGGCAACCAACCTCTATCAGCAAAATCAGCATTCATTGGATCGGCTGCAATCTGATCATATAAAAGCGGTTTAGTATGCGACTTCATATATTATTAATAATATTATCACATCCACTTCGTCAGCTTTAGCCTAATTTCTTTCTCTCCCAGCCAAGCAATTCAGTAAAACGCTTCTGTACACTGACATATTCGCCTAATTCAATGCTCGTCACTGGTATGTCGATACCGCATGAAAGCAATAATTCTCGCATTTCGTCCTGCTTATCGCGAGGAACTTCTATGTGTGAAATATTTGCAACGCCTATCCGTTTATCAGCGCGTACTTCGTAATGACTCATTGGTTTTTCTAGTTTTAATTGCGAATCAAGACTCCTAACACCAATTAAAATTGGATAATTACCCGAAATATCGCTACCCAGACAGAAGATATCCCACACATCGCGTGCCTGCTTATTCACTTTCTTTCCCCAAGTATTATCGCCATTTTCATCATGCGACAATGTACGCCAAGTTTTCCAACGGCGCAACACTTTGACTCCATTGACAGTAAATAACCGCGCATAAAACAAGCTGTAGTAATACGATGTCCAAGTCAGAGCGTCGCCATAGCGATTTTTCTCTTTCCAGCCAAGACCATGCATGTCAGCATACGATCGCGCCACCATTCGACTCCGGCATAATGAAACCGAGTGTACGATATGCCGATCACTGCCGCCAAAAACTGCATACACATCTCGGGATGGCTTGAGACCAGCAATATCACAAAAACTTTTCATCACGTCAACGACACTACCCTTACCATGCTGCCAACGACCAGTGCCATGCCAAAGTTGAGTATCTTTCGTTAGGTCTTGATATTCTCTTATCTCAGAACTATCAAATGAAAGTAAATCATTTACATTAATTATTTTCCTTTTAGCGATAGTATCTAAAGCCTTTACAAAACGAAGCAACTTACTTTTGTAAATAATTAACATTAGGGTATGGTGCGGTAAATATCTTAGCGATCTTCGCACGAAAAGCTTTTGATAATTATTACCTTGTGATTTCATATCAAGTATATATGATTAATATTTCCTTTTTGTATTAATAGCCACCCTGGATATACCCAGCATTAACACTGTGCAATGATCTGAGAATAACCCCATTACTATTGATAATCATAGTTGGACCATTAGTCCCAGCGACAACAATAAACGTATATGCCTGAACAGCGCGCAAAGCAATATCTGCTGCATGAAACTGCTTCTGCAAATAACCATACGCTGCGTCATTGAGAGTTACATATGCAATATCGCTACCACGCAATCGTTCAACGATATCTGGATAGTGCAAATCATAACATATATAGGCGGTTACATGTCGGTTATAAAATGCACTTATATTCCGCGACATTCGCGGCAAGCCAGTTCTCTCATCCGGCGCTAAGTGTTGTTTATAATTAGTAAGAATAATTTTGCCTGTTGTACCGTTAATAGCAACAACTTTTTTATATACCTTTTTACCAACACTCTCTGTTGTATGATATATAATTAAGCTACGCATTTGCGCCGCAAATTCTGCTACGCGATTATAAGAAGATTTAGGAACTGAGTTCTCTGGCCATACGATCGTTGTAGGTACATTGCGACGACTACTTGCCGCCTGCTTTGTCATAGCTATCAGGTCCTCTATATCTTGCTTAGTTGCTGGCATATCTATACCGCCGCGAGTCATCTTTTGTATAGAGACGACAGGATGAATTGGTTTTGCAGGCATATTCCAAACTATATTATTCAACCCAACAAACGCCACAACAATTAACACACTAGCTACCAACATCTTACGCCAGCCGCAGCAAACAAATACACAAGCAATAACCATACCGCTAAGCAATAGCGCCAGCTCCATTACTATCTCGCCGCCGAATTTACCAAGCCAAACGACACCGCTGTTGTGCCAAATGCTATAGCCTAAATGCGGCAGCCACCAATCATCAGTAATCGGCAATCGCAGCCGAAGCCACGTTAATATCAGCCAAAAAAGAGTGAATAATATCCAGACCGCCAGTGTTCCAATTTTTTTCCTCAAGCCAACAAGCCAAAATAGATTAGAGACCAATGCCGCCCATCCGACGCTTGCCGCAAACGCAACGCCAGGTAGCATGAAAGTATAATACCAATATGTCGTCGGTATCAGCCAAGCGAGCGTAAAACACACGCCTACCGCATATGTATACCTTACGGACACATTTCGCAGCAGCCAAAATATTGGCGCTGTAGCTAATATAGCCGGTAACTGCAATATCCAATGGGGCGCAAAAGCAGTAGCCGCCAGTACGCTGCCTGACATTATAGCCAATAGACAATAATAAGCCAGGCTATTATCAGTACACTTCATAAACTATATTATACTTGGCGTTAATATTAATGTGCAATACGCTAATTCTCTACTTTACTAGCCCCTTCCAACGCATCAATTAGTGTCTGTTTTGACTTCATACCGATCAGCTCAGCAACTTCCTCGCCAGCAGCAAAAATCTTCATATTTGGAATACCCCGCACGCGGTAATGCATAGCCAATTCTTTGTTGTCATTACTAGCATCAGTGTCAATTTTAACAATATCAAAATCTGTCTCGTCAGCGATCTGCTGCAATATAGGCGCCATCGCTCGGCATGGCGGACACCATGGCGCCCAAAAATCGACCAAGACCGGACGCTTGCTTTTTAGTACTTTTTCTTCAAACTCTTGTTTAGTTGTAATACTAATTAATGCCATAATTCCTCCTTCTATTTTTACATTGTTGACATACTCCAGTAATGACTAAGGGACCGTCGAAACAGCAGCCATCGAGCTGGCGCTCGATCTGGCAACGCACTGAATCAGGAACTTTAATATCCTGTAAACTATCGCACTCGCTGCATATAAAATGATCGTGTGATTCCGGTGAAAAGTCGTACCGCAAACAGCCCTGCCTTGACGCGGGTGCCAACCCAATAATGCCATCACTCTGCAGACGTTGCGTAATACGATGTACCGTAGTATCGCTAACATTTGAATAAGACTCTCGCAACCGGCTAGCAATCTCGGCATTAGTAGCATGCTGCAGCTGGCATAAAATCGATAGTATACTATCAGTATATTTCGTGATTCGTCGACTAACTATTTGTGTCATATTTTTATTGTAAATGATTTACAATAAAAATACAATGCTTTTTTACAAAACTTATCATGCTACACTTCTCGGTCATGATTTTCAACAATTAATGATCAGACCAGGCTATTTTTGCCCGCTGCCTAAATTAATTTTACTAGCGAGAACTCTGCTAAACTTCAAGCTACAAAATCGCGTCAAAAACACCAAAAGTTTATTCGGCCAACCAACTACGTACACTGCTTTGTTATTCATAATAGCGCGATAACTTTTCGCGGCAACTACTTCTGGTGTATAAACTCTAAGCCTAGTGAACATTGCCGAGTTTATCATATTAGCATTTCTTTCAAAGTTAGTCGCTACCGGACCTGGACAAATCGCCGTCACCGACACGCCAGAACTTTTCATTTCTTCATGCAAAGCTTCAGAAAACGAGCGGACAAAAGCTTTCGAGGCATAATACATCGCCATGTATGGCCCAGCTTGAAACGAGGCAATCGATGCAATATTAACAATCTTACCCTTACCGCGACGATCCATATCTTTACCAAATAGATACGATAACTGCATCACGGCCAACATATTAACGCTAGCGAGACCTTTCTGACGCTGCCAATCGACGTCAACATAGCGACCAAACGAACCAAACCCGGCATTATTAATTAAGATGTCTATATTAATGCCTTTATATTTAATCTCGTCATAAACTTCTTGAGCGCTATTCTCAGCACTCAAATCTTTAACTATGTAAACCATTTCAACGCCAAACTGGCGTTCTAACTCCTGTTTTTGCTGTTGCAATAGAACTTCGTTACGCGCAACAGCAACGATATTATAACCATTTTGCGCAAATATACGAGCAAATTCTCTGCCCAAGCCGCTCGTAGTGCCTGTTATTAAAACATACGAAGCTGTTTGTTCTTGACTCATACCAAGATTATACCTTATAATTGATTAATCTATGAACTCGAACCAAAAGAGTTCCTCTAAGTCTCGCGTTTGAATTGCCTTATCAACGATCAAACTGCTCACAATATAAATTGCACAAGAGAGGAGATACTTTTGAAAAATAAAATTAACGATAAAGAAATTTTACACTTATTCTGGCAAGTATCTGTACCCTACAGGCGCCGCAGGAATCTAGCGATATTTTTTGCAATTACTACAATCGTTATTTCTATTTTTGTCGGCCCGCTTGTTATCGCAGAGCTGCTTAATATTATCCAGCACAACCAGCTGCAAACTGCCAACAATTTATGGACACTAATTGTTCTATATGGCGCTAGCGAACTATGTTCAACGGTGATTGGCTGGCGCTTAGTATTGTACCTCGTCTGGACGTTCGAGACTGCATTGCAACGCGACTTACACTCGCGCTGCTTTAGCAAATTAACTAATCAAACAATGTTTTTCCATGCTAATAAATTTGGCGGTTCGCTCGTCAGCCAAACCAATAAACTAAACGGTGCAGTCGAACGTTTTTGGGATACAATTTTCTGGTCGATTTTGCCATTAGTTATCTCCTTAGCTGGATCAATAATCATTTTATCGACATTAATTTGGCAGTATGCTTTATTCCTGTTTATCTTTTCAATTATTTTTAGTATTGCCGTCTATTTTGGCTCTAGGCCAATGGCTAAATTAAGCGAAAAAGAAGCTAAAGCCAGCAATAAAGTTAGCGGCCAATTAGCCGACATGGTTTCAAATATTCTGGCGGTTAAATCATCTGGCGCTGAATCGACAGAGCAAAAGCGCTTTTCAAAAACGGTCAGTTCATGGCGCAGCGCTAGCCTGGGCACGATGCGCGGTTTCCTGAAAGTTAGTACCGTTTATTCGACCATCAACACAATTATCAAAATTGGCGCAATTGCTTTTGCAGTATACGCCGCTCAGCACAATTTAGTATCAGTAGCATCAGTTTATTTAATCATAACGTATACAGGCAGCGTAGCGCACGAGTTGTGGAACATGAATGGCATCATGCGTAGTTACAATCGTATTATTGGCGATGCTCACGAGATGGTAGAAATTCTTAAAACACCAACGACGCTAGTTGACCGCAGCGACAAAAAACTAAAAATTAAACGCGGCGGCATTGTCATGCACAATGTGACCTTTACGCACGACGAAGGCCAAGGCGATACCTTGTTTCATGATTTCTCGCTCAATATTCAGCCAGGTGAAAAAATTGGCTTAGTCGGATCAAGCGGGTCTGGCAAAACTACCCTTACCAAATTATTGCTACGATTTGCCGATATTGACTCGGGCAAGATCACAATCGACTCGCAAGATATTGCTGAAGTTACCCAGGTAAGTCTACGCGAACAAATCGCCTATGTGCCGCAAGAGCCGCTGCTATTTCACCGCTCCGTCCGCGAGAATATCGCCTACAGCCGACCTGACGCGACTGATGCCGAAATTGAAAAAGCTGCCAAGAAGGCTGGCGCCTATGATTTCATCGTCAAACTGCAAGACGGTTTTAACACGCTAGTTGGTGAACGCGGCGTCAAACTTTCGGGCGGACAGCGACAGCGCATTGCCATTGCCAGAGCGATTTTGAAAGATGCGCCAATTCTAGTCCTTGACGAGGCGACATCAGCATTAGACTCAGAATCAGAAGCACTAATCCAAAAGTCGCTGGAAACGTTGATGAAAAACCGAACGTCAATTGTCATCGCCCACCGCTTATCGACCATCGCTAAGCTCGACCGTATCATCGTCCTGGAAAACGGACGTATCGTCGAAGACGGTTCGCACGATCAATTGCTTGCCAAAAAACGCGGCGTTTACGCTAAGTTGTGGGCACGGCAATCAGGCGGATTCATCGAGGAGTAATTTCTAGAGTTTACGACTATAGCAGCAATAGAAAAACACCGCCAAATCATGACGGTGTTTTTTGATAATCTAAGACCAAACTATTCCGACGCTTCAGTCTTTTCAGCTTCTCCCGTAACTTCGACTTGTTCGGCGTCAGCGGACTCAGCTTCGCCGGCCGCCGCATCGTTGGCAGCTGCTAGAGCGCTCGGCTCATAGACGTTTGCCACAACCAAATCTTTGACGGTAGTATCGTCGTCAGCCGTGCCTTCGCGGCCGTCGTCGTTCTCGACCAGCTCAACACCATCCGGCAAAACAATATCACCCACAGTCACGCGGTCGCCTTCTTTAACAAGACCGCTCGTCGGCGCTTCCAATGCTTCTGGCAGATCCATCGGCAAAGCCTTGACCTTGATCTTCTCAAGCGCCTGCAGCACTACCAAGCCGGCACGCTCCGCCTCAGATTCTCCTGTACCGCTCAAACGAATCGGCACTTCGGCAATTACTGGCTCATCAGCACGGACTGCATGAAAAGAAATATGACGAAGAGCATTTGACCTAGTCGGATATGATTCAACATCCTTAATCATCGCTATGCGCCGCTCGCTGCCTAGCAGCTGGACGGGCGTATGCTTACCAGCCAGCTTATAAACGCGCAGCACTTCGCCAGCTTCAGCCTGAATCGGCACCGCTTCCATACCCGCACCGTAGACCACGCCTGGCGTAATTCCTTGGCGACGTAGCATCTTAACTTTTTTGCCAAGCACTTCGCGCTTAGCAATCTTCAGAGTAATTTTTTCTCCCATTTCTCTCTTCCTTTCGTTAGATACCTTTTCGGAGGTTTACTATTACTTCTCTATTATAACATGTTTATGATAATGATTCTAACCAAGCTGGTAATTCACGATATCCCCGATCAGTTTCGACAATAAATTTTTAGACCCAAACCTA
Organism: uncultured Candidatus Saccharibacteria bacterium; assembly: GCA_963528515.1. Lineage (GTDB taxonomy): Bacteria > Patescibacteriota > Saccharimonadia > Saccharimonadales > Saccharimonadaceae > Saccharimonas. Next base: position 202,484 of record CAURUO010000001.1, on the reverse strand, counting down.
TTCCATTAGCTGGTGCTAGAAATTTGTGCTATAATCATCTCTAGCATGGAAGCTTTTATTAATTTGATTATTCATCTCGGTGTGCCAATTATCTTATTGGTAGTTTTCGCTGAGTCGGGTTTATTAATCGGCTTCATATTTCCAGGCGACAGCTTGCTATTTACGGCAGCTTACATGGTACAACAGCATATTTTGCCAATTGATATTCATCTATTCGCTATCCTGGTATTTTTGGCAGCCGTGCTAGGCGATAGCGTTGGCTATAGTTTTGGACATAAGGTCGGCCGCAAATTATTTGAAAAAGAAAATTCGCGTTTTTTCAAGAAAAAATATTTAGAGCAAACTGAAAAATTCTACGACAAGCACGGTTCAATTACTATCGTGCTATCTCGTTTTGCGCCAATCGTCCGCACATTTGCGCCAATCGTTGCTGGCGCCAGCAAAATGCATTACAGAACATTTTTGGTTTTTAACATTATCGGCGGATTCTTGTGGTCATCACTGTTCGTTTATCTAGGCTATTACGCCGGTGAATTACTTACCAAAGCAGGCGTTAACATCGAGGTTGCTGCGCTTATAATCGTATTCCTCTCTGTCTCGCCGATGATTATTCACGCGCTCAAGAAACCATCAAACCGCGCAGCTCTCAAAAAACAGTTCCAAGTTTTATTCTCAAAAACCAAGACGTCCAAACGGAAAAAATAACACAAATCCGCACCGAATCTTTCATCTGAGATTAGGCTTTTAGTCTTTGTAAAGATTATCGTTTATAACAGCTTCTGTAAGTATTTCCCAGTTTGACTTTCTGGATTCTTTGCAATGTCTTCTGGCGTGCCAGCAGCAACCACTTTGCCACCACCCTGTCCACCCTCTGGACCCATATCAATAATCCAATCAGCGCATTTAATGACTTCCAGATTATGCTCAATGATTATCATACTGTTACCGCCATCGACTAATTTTTGTAAAATCTCAAGCAATTTGCGAACATCAGCAGTGTGTAAGCCAGTTGTTGGCTCATCGAGTATATAAAGTGTTTTACCAGTCGAACGACGTGATAGCTCTGCTGCCAATTTAATACGCTGCGCTTCACCACCGGAGAACGTCGTCGCTGGCTGCCCAAGCTTCACATAACCCAGGCCAACTTCGTTAATAGTCTCGAGCTTGCGGGAGATAGCTGGAATATTAGTAAAAAACTCGCAGGCTTGCTCGACCGTCATTTCTAGAATATCGCTAATGGCTTTGCCTTTATATTTAATCTCTAGCGCTTCGCGGTTGTAACGCTTGCCATGACATTCTGGACACTGTATATAAACGTCAGGTAAAAAGTGCATTTCGATCTTTATCACACCGTCGCCTTGGCAATTCTCGCAGCGACCACCCTTGACATTGAAACTAAAACGCCCTGCTTTGTAGCCGCGAATATTAGCCTCGGGGGTATTAGCAAACAATTCGCGAATCTGCGTAAACACGCCCGTATAAGTTGCTGGATTAGAACGCGGTGTACGACCTATCGCCGACTGATCAATGACGATAGCTTTATCTAATTGCTTAACGCCGTCGATTCTATCATGGTCGCCCGGTACGGTCTGCGCTCGATGCAGACGCGCCGTCAATTCGTTGGCTACAATGTCATTGACTAATGTCGACTTGCCGCTGCCGCTAACGCCAGTCACTAGTGTCATTACGCCCAACGGAAACTCGACATCAATATTTTTTAGGTTATTCTCCTTAGCGCCGCGAACAACAAGTTTGCGATCTTTCTCGACCGCACGGCGTTTCTTGGGAACCGATATCTTTTCTGCTCCAGATAAATATCGCCCAGTGATACTGGCTGGATTCTGCGCCACCTCGGCTGGCGTGCCAGCAGCTACAATCTCGCCGCCATGCACGCCAGCACCTGGACCCACATCCACCAAAAAATCAGCTGCAGCGATCGTCTCTTCGTCATGTTCGACAACCAATACGGTATTGCCAAGATCGCGCAAATGCTTGAGCGTTTTGATCAATCGATCGTTGTCGCGCTGATGCAAGCCAATTGACGGCTCGTCTAACACATATAGCACCCCTTGCAGCCCAGAGCCAATCTGTGTCGCTAGACGAATCCGTTGTGCCTCACCGCCGCTCAGAGTGTTAGCAGCTCGCCCCAGTTCTAGATAACTCAACCCTACGTTATTCATAAATCCCAGACGAGCGTTAATCTCTTTAATCACTAGTTTGACGATCTTCATTTCATTGTCTTCAAATTTCAGCTGACTAAAGACATCTAAGGCGTTCTCGACGTCTAGATTACAAATATCCATAATCGACAAGCCGCTAACCGTCACCGCTAAGACTACCGGTTTAAGGCGAGCGCCTTTGCAGGCCGTGCATTTGCGTTCACGCATAAATCGCTCAATATCTTTGCGCATGAAGTCGCTATCAGTTTCGCGGTGACGACGCTCGAGATTTGGAATAATCCCTTCAAAGGTTGAATCATAGTGCCGGCCATTACCTAGCTCAACACGATATTTTTGTTCGCCCGTACCATACATCAATAATTTCCGCACATCGTCGCTTAGTTCGCGCACTGGTACGTGTAGACTAAAACCATGTTCAGCCGCTACCGCTTCAAGCCGTTTCATATACCAAGCATCAACACTGAAACGATTAAACGGACGAATCGCACCCTCAGCAATCGTCAAGTTTTTGTTAAAAACCAAGCTAGGATCAATCTCCATTCGTGTGCCCAGCCCCGTACATACCGGACAAGCACCTTGCGGCGCGTTAAAACTGAATAGCCGCGGCTCCAATTCAGGAATCTCCTCGCCCGGGTGATCCACACAAGCATAGCGCTGGCTATAAGTCAAAATCTTGCCGCTATCTGCATCCAACACTTGGACTATACCGCCAGCCAATTCTAACGATTGTTCGACTGATTGCGATACGCGTGAAATCATGTCTGGACGCATCACCAAGCGGTCTACAACCAATTCGATATCATGTTTATAGCTCTTTTGCAATTCTGGAAATTCGTCTAATGCATAAATTACGCCGTCCACTCGCGCTCGAGCAAAGCCGCTGCGCATATACTGTTCAGGAATATGCTGAAACTCGCCTTTTTTCTGGTTAACAATCGGCGCCAGGATCATTAATTTTGCGCCTTCAGGCAATTTCATGATTTCATCAATAATTGATTGTGCTGTTCGTCGTTGCACTGGCTTGCCGCAGCGCTTACCATCTGGCAAAAGCGCTGGACAATGAGGTACGCCAACACGCGCGAACAACAAGCGTAAATAGTCGTAGATTTCTGTTACCGTAGCAACTGTTGAGCGCGGATTGCGGCTGGTTGATTTTTGATCTATTGAAATTGCCGGGCTCAATCCATCAATTGAGTCAACATCTGGCTTGTCCATGATACCCAAGAATTGCCGCGCATAACTGCTCAAGCTTTCAACATAGCGCCGTTGCCCTTCGGCATAGATAGTATCGAAAACCAGGCTTGATTTACCGCTGCCGCTAAGTCCTGTTACCACCACAAACCTATCGCGTGGAATTTCCAAACTCACGTTTTTTAAGTTATTCTGGCGTGCACCGGTGATCTTGATACTATCTGACATGACTACTTATTTTAGCATTTTTCGGTAAAAAAATCCATTACCGCAAAACATCTGTGCACGTATTACACTTAAAATACCATCCAAATAAACTAAAACTGTATCGCGCTTATCGTTGCACATACTATAGTATATTTGCTATAGTATAGTCAAATGAGAGCATTAATTGAACTATTCGCTGTCCTCAGCATCAAGATTCGTGTTGTATTGGCGTGTCTTATCGGTGTACCTCTATTTTTGCTGCGCCACGACATTTACGATTCGCTAATGAATTTCGTACTAGTCGGCGCCATACCTGGCACGCACATATCAGTACCATACTGGGTTATGTTATTGCTATACGCAATGATAGTCATAAACATATTCACTTACATAGAAAATACCATCCAACGTCCATTACCTCCAAAAGAATAGCAGCTAGCACGCGAAAAATCTAATCGCTAACTGGTAATGTAGACTCAGCCCACAATTGCAATTCTTGCAAAATAAACTGCTGTTCGTCAGTTGCTGTCGGCGCTAACCGCTGCAGAGATGCCATAAATTGCGGCAATTGTGCCTGCAAGTGCTGAGCTCGCCAGGCTTCCCATTGCGCCAAATCATCTTCGCTGAGTGAGCGCGGAAAATTACGTGCCTTGTAGTGTAGCAACAGCGGCGTTAACCGTTCGTCCTGAAACTCTGGATGAAAATCAGCCAGCTCGCGCTCATCGGCATTGCGCACCGCTTCGACACGGATACGATCACGGTCGTTCAAAAAGCCATCATACAATTGCGCTTCTGGATCGGGCAGTTTTTTGAAGGCTGGCTTGTTTTCAAAAATAGTCCGTAATTTTTCGGCAAAATCTGGGTTGTCCAGTAATATATTTTGGTGCTTTTGGACAGTTGCTAGATCAAGCGAAATCTTCTGCCAGCCATCGCCTTGTTCCAGCACACCCAGTGGCGCCACCGCCGGACAGCGATTGTACTGCAACTCTTTGACTGGCAATTTAACGAAATCTTCGGCCTGGCGATCTTCCCACGAAGCAAAGATTTTCTTCGATAATTCTTCAGTACTCAGCTCAACAAACGGCGTCGGATCATAGCGCAAGTCATAGACAACCACACCGCCGTTTCGACTGGTCGTCAGTGGAAATGCCACCGTAGTTTTGGCAAATTCTTTATCGTAACGCCCACTGGCATAGACAAACGGTTTTTTGTCGTCCACATTGACCAGTTGCTGAACTACTTTTTTATCGCGCATTTTCAGTAAATAATCATATAGTTGCGGCTGCTTTTGCTTGATCAATTTCGTCACGGCAATCAACGCTATCACGTCCGCCAAAGCATCGTGAGCGTTTTCATGTGCTATACCGTTGGCGCTGGTGATTAGCTCCAGACGGTTACTTGGCTCACCTTTGTCATCAAGCGGCCACTTGATCCCCTCCGGCCTAAGCGCCCGCGTCAACCGCACCACATCCAGCAAATCCCAACGCGAGCGGCCTTCCTTCCAGCTCCACTCGTACGGATCATGAAAATTACGCCACAACAAATGGCGAATAAACTCGTCATCAAACCGAATATTATTAAATCCAACCGCGATGGTATCCGGCGTAAAAATCTCCTCACTCAGCATCCGTGCAAACTGTGCCTCGCTGTAACCTTCCTCGACCGTTTTTTGCGGCGTGATGCCAGTCACCATCAGCGCATCGGGACTCGGCAAAGTATCATCATTCAGCGCCACCAGCAGATTATACGGCTCGCCAATCGGTTCGAGATTCATGTCCGTCCGCTGCCCCGCGAACTGCATGATTCGATCTTGCCGTGGGTTTAATCCGCTGGTTTCCAGGTCGTAGAAGAAAAATGTTTGTGCCATACCTATAGTATAGCAAAGCTACGAGATGACATCCAAACCTACTGCTCAACCAGCGTAAACGGCGTCGATTCGCCAATCTGCACCAAGCTATCACCAGTAGCGCCTTGGCGCATTAGCTCGTGCGCGATACCATAACGGCGCATGATATCGCGTAAACGATTGACGCTTTCAAACTGATCAAAATTGGTGCGGCGAGCGAATTTTTCTATCTTGCCGCCAAACACGCGGTAGATTTGCTTATCAGCATCGTATGAAACTTCCCAACTGCTCGAGATCGTCTCGTTGCCACTGAGCGTGATTGTCTCAAGTTTATCGTTATTCAAATCGTCAGTCTGCTTCTGCTCATTCTCAGCTGCGCGCATTGCTACAACTTGCACCTGCAGAGCTCTCAGTACATCAATTACGCCTTTATGCGATACCGAGGAAATAGCGAAAACCTGCGTATCCTCGCTAGTGACAGCTTTTAAGGTGTCAATTTGCATTTGAATGATATCCTGATCTAATCCTTCGCATTTAGTTAGGGCTACTATCTCGGGACGCGACGCCAGTTCAGTGCTGTACTTTTTGAGTTCGCGGCGAATCGCCAGGTAGCGTTCAGCTACGTCGTTACTATAAGCGTCCACCAAATGGAGCAGTACGGCAGTCCTCTCAACGTGCCGCAAAAAGGCATCACCCAATCCTTTACCATCGCTAGCCCCCTCAATCAACCCTGGAATATCAGCAATTAAAAGCGAACTGTCATCGACATCAGCTACACCGAGATTCGGCGTCAACGTTGTGAACTCATAATCTGCAATTTCAGGGCGAGCATTTGACACTACGCTCAAAAAGGTTGACTTACCAGCATTAGGAAAACCCACCAAACCGACATCAGCCAATAATTTCAATTCTAGTTCTGCCTCGAACGATTCGCCGAGCTCGCCCACTTCTGCCATGCGCGGTGTTTGACGAACACTCGACTTAAAGTGAGCATTACCAAAACCGCCATCGCCGCCTTTAGCAATAATAGCTTTTTGGTTTGGTTTAGATAAATCAGCGATGATTTTACCATCACGCTTGACTATGGTACCAACTGGCACTTTAATAACTAAATCCTTGCCAGCGCGGCCTGCCATTTTTTTCTTGGCGCCCGAGACACCATCTTCGGCCTTTAGCTCAGGTTTGTAACGAAATTTTAATAACGTGTTAAGCTGTTCCGTCGCCAAAAACACAACATTACCGCCGCGACCACCATCGCCGCCATCCGGACCGCCTTTATCAACGTAAATCTCGTGGCGAAAACTGACCGCGCCGTCGCCGCCGCGGCCCGCCTGGACTAAAACTTTAGCTGTATCAACAAACATACAGACACATTATACCAAAAACACCCCTGATTTGACAGAGGTGTTAATTAGTTTTGTAAAATACTTAGTGAATATATCTATAGTAACCGCTAGTGGCCTCGCCCCAGGAAATCTGGCCATGACCAACGCGATTGAAGCCGCCGCCAAAGCGATAACCGTTCATCTCGCTAATTGTGATTGATACGCCCGGGTTAACGCTCTCGACAATTGCCACATGGCCATATCCGCCGCCGTTTTGCATTATTGCGCCAGGCGCTGGCGTACCATTAACTGCCAATCCAGCCGCTGCTGCCGCATAAGCCCAAGTACTAGCATTACCCCAGAAACTACCAACTGGGCGTCCTAGCTGCATTCGGCGTTCGTAAGCATACCAAGTACAGTTCCCCCATGCATATTTGTTACCAGCAGAGATAACCCCATTGTAATTACTTCCGTAACCGCCCAGGCCCGACCCATATCCATAAGCGCCGCGCCGATTACTAGCCGCAGCACGAGGAGCCACATATCCTGGACGTTCATTTTCTGGCAAAGCACCGCCAGGAACAATAATATTCCTACCTTCAGTTAGCGAACCAGTGAGCTCTAGGTCATTATACGACACCACATCAGCCTTATTACCGCCGTACTTGGCAACAATACTATCAACAGAGTCACCCGCCTTAACGGTATGCTGAACACCATCAACTGGCAGAATTGTCAAAGTAGTATTTGGCTCTAGTGCATCAGACGATAAATTATTGGCCCAAGCTATAGTCTCTTTCTTGAGTCCATATTTGCTGGCTACTGCATCAACTGTATCGCCAGCCTTGGTGGTATAAGTAGTAGCCGCCCGCGAATTAGCTGTCGGCTGGACAATCTGCGGCTTACTAATCGCGTTGCTGGAGGTCTGCGACATTACCGTTTCAATAGTCAGCGTCTGAGAAAGTGTCGCTACGTTAGCGCTAACCGGCATGCTGGTAGTGTCTGCTAGCGACGAAGCTATGTTCGTAGCGACAACCGGGTCTACCGTACTAGCGGAAGTTGCAGCTGCTACAGTATTTTTAGTGCTTGAGGTAGAGGCATTAGCCAGCGGCGTATTATTACTACCTTCCTGAACGCCGACTGGACGTTGTCCGATAGCAATTAGCGTTGCTATGAATAGAAAAACGCCGACATACGATACTACGGAAGTCCAAGAAACACCACCGCGCCTTTTAGTTTTGCTAGAATGAGCCTTTGCGCTCGGTACAAAATTAGTTTTAACTCGATTTGGTTGCGTACTAATAATGGTTCTCCTAGAAAATCATATTATGAGCACGATAGAGCTGGCAATAATTCATAATTGTTCCTGCAAGTCCTCGTGTATACTCTATATTATAGCAAATCACTAGCGTTAATGTCAATACTTTATACGATACTACACAACTTCTGGCAGTATTTGTCAATATTGTTTTTATGTTCCTCATCAGTTTTGGCAAAATATATTAAACCGTCATCGCCAGCTATGAAGAACAAGTTATCGCCAGGCGCCGGATCAGCGACCGCTTTAAGCGATAATTCGCCAGGTGTCGCAATTGGCGTCGGCGGCAAACCAGTATGCTTGCGAGTATTATACGGAGAATCAATATCCACCTTAGGCTTAACACCAGCTTTGTCTGCAGCATAGATAAAGGTTACATCAGAACCAAGCTGCATGTTTTTCTTGTAGCGAGTTATAAACACCTGCGCAATACCCCGCTGGTATTGATAACAGCGATTTTTGCGCTCGACGGTCGGTTTATCTTCGCAGCCCAATTCCCGCTCAACAATCGAAGCCATAGTCAACCCTTGATAAAGCGTCAAACCTTGCGCCTTAAACTTATTAACTAAGTCATTTTTCTGCACAACCTTGTACATGTGATCAAACACTGTCTGTAAAACATCTTTAGCTGTGGCATCGCCCGTAAATTGATATGTCTCCCCAAAAACGTAGCCCTCCAAAGACGACCCGCTTGGACGATCAGCAAACAGAGGACTATCGTATTTCGCTTTGAAAGCACTTGAGATCTCACTATCAGAGTAGCCTGCTTGGCGCAAGATGTAACGGACGCTCGTTTTATCAACACCATCAGACGACTGCGAAGCCTTATACTTAGAACTCTCTAACGTACCACCAGGATAAAAAGTAATGGTTTTGAAGTCATGACAGCCATTATTCATACGGTTAACAATATCAGCGACCGACTCAGACGGAGCAATCATACAAGTACCAGCTTTGATACTATTCTTATTATTAAGGCGCACATAAACTTCAAAAGCTAATCGGTTGCGAATAAGATTTTTGCTGGCTAGCGTATTAGCAACTACTGAAACCGAGGAGCCGTCTTCAACAGTAACCGACACCTTATTGCTATCGCTTGAGACTGGTTTTAGCTGCATCTCGTACCACTTAAATAGTACTGCAAAAACTGCTGTCAAAAACACCATGACTGCTATCAAAATAATCATCCAGCGCCGAAGACAACGTTTCTTCTTTGACACTTTCTGGCTCGCAGCGTCATGGTCGGAGTTAAGCGAAATATTAGCCTTTTGCCCCATTGGCTGATTTGGGTCAATAGCACGAGGTGCAGGACGCGGAACTGCACCAAGCGGCGGTACTTGCCGATTATTATTCGGCCGAGAATTAAATTGTTGGCCATTCTGCCGCTTAAAACCATCCATTATTGCGCCTCCAAATAATCTTGTAAAATAATACTAGCTGCCATAGAATCAATCTCGCCCTTACTATACGGACGTTTTTGCGATGCTAAGATATTCTCTGCTTTGACGCTCGTCAACGATTCGTCCTGGAATACAACGTCAGATTCAATTTGACCAAGACTGTCAACGAAGTTTTCGACATACTGAGTCTGTGCGGTCGGCTCGCCTCGTTGATTGCGCGGATAACCCACTACCAAAACATCTATTGATTCGTCAATCAGCATCTCGCGGATAATATCGAGTTCCTTGCCGTCGACATCAATCCAGTCGCCTGGTACGGCAATCTTAACATCGCTGCTTGCCGATGCCACGCCAATTCGCCGCTCGCCGACGTCAAGCGCCAAATACTGCTTAGCCATCTATCTGAAACTTTACGCTTATCTTCTTGGTGTCATCTGGAACTCTATAAACCCAAAATGGCGAAAGGTTCACATCTACTGATTTTATGCCTTCAACTGTCTTGACGCGCTCTTGAACCTCGCCGACCGATTGGCCTTTGACGTATTCCTTGATGGCATCTTCGTCAATTTTCGGGCCAACTTTACCGTTCGCCGAGACTGTCGCATTAATCGTATTACCCGAAATAGCTACGTTAGTCAGAGAAACTGTTTTGCTGCCAGTATCATAAATTTTCTGGTTTGACTTGCCATCAATGCGCTGCTGGCAGTAAGCTTTGAGAAACGTATCAAACTCGCTGCGAGCAATACCAGAAAGCGAGAATTTCATAGTGCCAGTAATAGCCGCTTGGCCGTCGTTAGCCTCGCTATCAACAGCAGGCTTATTAATCCCAGCAACATCCGCCGCGAATGACTCATTGATAATTGTGTAATCCTTGCCAAACTCAGTTTGCAAAGCAGCTTTGTTTTGGTTCTTATCGTCCTCGGTGACGAGTTCGCGCATTGCTTTATTGATATCGCTTTGTTGAACGACGGTAATAGTTTTGTCAGTACCTCCCGTCGTCGAGCCGCTAATACTTGCTGAAATACCACTAGGCGCTCCCTTGACTGTACCGCTAGCGCCATTATAGCTGGCACCACTGCGTGCGGCAGTAATTTTCACCTTGGCATTACGATAATTACTAAGCGAGATCTTAACAGTCTCGCTGGTCACATACTCGGCACCGGAATCTGTCGTCAAAGTTGTTCCTGCTGGAATTTCTGTACCAAGATTGTCAATATCGCGCGTTGAAAAGCTTACTATACCAGTCGCTTTTTCGCCAACATCCTTCTTGCCGGTAGCTGTAAATGTTTTAGAAATCGCTTTTTCTCTAGTTTTGGTCGTCAGTTTGACAGTACCATCTTGCAAACTAGTATTAACAGCAACGCTTGATTTGATATGAGTGTTAACAGCCACGCTACTAGTTTGCGCAGAAATGACAATCTGTGCTCGCGGCGCAAACACAAACGCCCACACCAAACCAGCGATCAACAAAATAACAGCCGCACCGATAATGAAGAACTTTTTACGAAAAGTATTAAAATCGGGAATTTTCGGACTTCTTTTTGACTTGCTATCCGCCTGGTCAGCAGATTTCTTATCGCCGCCATCCTTGCCTTTAGAAGACGGCAGCTCATCCTCTCCTTCGTCTTCAATTTTGCTAAGCTCATCATTAAGAGACGACTGCCCTTTCTTATCGCCAGGAGCTAGCGTGTTAGGCTTAGCGCCACCGTTCAACGTTTCCGATCCATCAATCACGTCATCGTCACTGTTGACTTCAAGAGCCGGAATCTCAGCTAATTCTGGACGACTCTGCAAATTTTTGGCCACCGGAATACCCGCGCTGCCCGCAAGCGTCGACAAAGCATCATTATTAGTAATAATTACCAGTTTTTTGTCGACCCGCTCAGCTGCGCGATGCACTAGCTTAAGATTTACTGCACTCTGAATCGCCCCAATTCGCTTCGGCGGTACCAAAGCAACAATGTTCGAATTAGCAGCTTTTATCTTGCCAATAATTGAAGTAACATCGTCTTCTACATCTATATAAATGACATCTTTTTGCATATTATTTCTCTATTAAATTCGCAAAATCCTATTAATTTTACTGCGAACCGACTGAGTGTCGCCTGCTCCTATTATTGTATCATAACCAACACGCAGCAGACCCATCGCCGTAATAAAAGTGTGATCATTGACTTCACCGGTTTTATCCGTAATACCAACAACTTGATCGGGACGAATACGCTGTACTGTCGGACGCTTAGTAAATGGCAACTCGCTGTACCAATCGCGCTTTTCGAGAGCTGCAACTAATTGAGACAGGCTAGCACCGCCACCGCACAACAAAATACGCGGCGGCAGCTGATCAACTGCATCAAACTCGCTCAATGCTAGCTCTACGCCAGCCAACCAAACCTCGAGAGTTTTATCAACGGCAACTGCCACATCTTTTTTGACGGTAGCTTTAATTTTACTGTCCTCGATATTTACTTTGAGTTTTTCTGCCTGATCGTACGGAATTGACAACTCGTCAGCGATAGTTTTAGTAAAACTGCGGCCACCGATGCCAAACATCTTGGTACCCTCAACACCGCCGTCATTAACCACTGCAATATCAGTTGTACCACCACCTACATCTGCTAAAATTGCCGTAAAAGCACTACTACTATCAGTACCAAGTACGCTACGGCTAACCGCAAACGGCTCAGCAGCGACCGCTAACAACTCCAAATCAAGCTCTTGCGCCACTCGCTCTAACGCGCCAATATGCACCATCGGCGCAAATGCCGTATAAATTTGCACCGCTACGTCCTTACCCTGAAAGCCAATCGGATTCGACACTTTATAGCCGTCAATATGAATACTAACCAGCGCTGAGTTGACCAGCTTGACCTCAACCTCGTCATTACCCGTCTCTAAGGCGATCTGTTTTTGTGCCCGTTTAGCAGCGCGATCTTGAACCTTCTCGATAATAAACTCAACTTCTTGCTCGTCAAGCGGACGGTCTGGCTGCGGACGGCGATAACGAATCGTGCTAGTTGTACCTTTTACTAGTTCGCCAGCTATACCGATGACAGCATGCTTGGCCTGCAAGCCAGCTTCGTCTTCAGCCTGAGTCAGAGCGTCCTCGCAGTGCTGCACTACGCCAGCAATATCAGCAATCGCGCCCGAATGCATATCTGAAAATTCTTGATGAGCACGTCCAACACCAAGAATCTCAATATCGTCACCGTTAACGCGAGCTAACAGCGCCTTAACGTTTTCGGTACCGATATCAAGTGCAACAATATAGTCATCGTGCTGATCGTCTGACTCGCCCTTTAGATTATTTAGCTTATTGCGTAATCGCTCTAAAACCATAACTACATCTATTATATACTATTTTTGCTTATGGTTGCTAGATTTTGCCAAATCATAGGGGCTTACAAGGATTAACTCAAAACCGCTTTAATCCGGCGAATTCCCGCCGAGCTGGACTCCTCCTTGGTGATTTTTAAGCGCTTACCGCCTTCAGCCAAAACACCCGTGTGTTCAACGTGCGGACCGCCGCAAACTTCGAAACTAACGACATTGTCACCTTCGCCGATAGAATAGACCTTTACTTTATCGCCGTAGCGCTCGCCAAAGGCGCCGATTGCACCCATTTTTAGCGCCTCATCAGTCGGATAGACGGCAAAGCTGACTGGCAAATCAGCGTCAATCCACGCATTGACCTGATCTTCCACCGCCTGTTTTTCCTCTGATGTTAATTTATCGTGATTAAAATCAAAACGCAGGCGCTGGGCAGTGATATTGCTGCCATGCTGCTGCAAATCCGGCGCCTTCAGAACTTTGCGCAGTGCCGCACCCAACAAGTGCGTTGCCGTATGATATTTCAAATGAATCGGATCGTGGCCTTCCAAACCGCCGCTAAACTGCCCCTTGCGTGCTGTCTTGGAGCGCCGGCGTTGCTCGGCCATTCGCCTATCAAATTCGGCGCGCCAATCATCAGAAAGTTTAATGCCTTGTTTATATGCTTCTTCGGTACTCAGCTCCACCGGAAAACCAAACGTATCGTACAGCGTAAATAACTCTTCGCCAGTCAAGCCGTCATCAATATAATGCTGCATTTGCCTGAGACCTTTACGCAGCGTTTGGCGGAAGGCTTTTTCTTCCTTGACCAGCACAGCGATGATATTCTCGCGGTTTTCCTTAACCTCTGGGAAATCCGCTTCGTATAAGTCAGCAATCACCGGCACGACCTCCTCGAGGAAATTCTGCTCAATCCCCAGGTCAAAACTATAGCGAATCGCCCGGCGCAGTAAGCGGCGCATCACGTAGCCCTGCTCCTTATTGCTCGGCACACAGCCATCGACCGCCAAAAATACCGCCGCTCTGAGATGATCGGCGATCACTCGCATTGACGCGGTGTGCGTAGCGTATTCCTTGCCGCTTAGACTTTCTAGCTTTTTAATAATTGGCTGTAGTAGGCTGATCTTAAAAACGTCAGGACTGTCAATTGCTGCCGCGGCAATCCGCTCCAAGCCGCCGCCGAAATCAACATTCTTGCGTTTCAGCGGTTCAAAGCTACCATCATCCAGCCGGCGATACTGCATAAACACTTGGTTGCCAATTTCCATAAATTGGCCGCTATCGCTAGCTGGATGCGCCTGCCCAAAGCTGGCATCATGATGCTGCTCGCCAAAATCATAAAACACCTCGCTATCCGGCCCGCACGGATCACCAATCGGTGTACTATCAATCCCGCCGCCGCGGCTCCACCAGTTCTCTTTATCGTTGTAAAAGAAAATCCGGCCGCCCTGCATACCCAGCTTGTCGCCATTTTCAGCACTATCCAGCTCGACGATTTTAGCCTCAATGCCTTTTTTGGTAAAAACTTCTTGCCAAATTTGCGCTGCTTCATCATCGCGCGGAATATTATTTTTCTCATCGCCAATGAAACAGCTAACGTAGATTTTGTGCGGATCTAGCCCAACTATTTCTGTCAAAAATTCGAAAAACCACTCAATCTGCTGGCGTTTGAAATATTCGCCCATACTCCAATTACCCAGCATCTCAAAGAACGTCGTGTGGCGATTATCGCCAACATCCTCGATATCCTGCGCCCGCAAACACGTCTGGCTATCAGCTAATTTCGTACCCTGCGGATGATCCTGACCCAGCAAGTAAGGCAAGAGCGGCTGCATACCCGAGCCGGTGAATAACGTCGTTGGGTCGTTGTGCAGTATAAGCGGCGCCCGCTCAATAATAACGTGACCGTTCCTTTGGCAAAATTCGAGATATTTCTGGCGGATTTCTTGTGTGTTCATAGAGGTAATTATAACACGAAAGCTAACTTGAATATACGAAGGAGTAACGTAATCTAGAAGCTCAAATCACCAAACCGCCACCTAGACACTCTTCACCGCGATAGATCACTGCCGACTGTCCAGACGCCACAGCTCGTTCGGCAGACTCTAAATGTAGCGTGTCGGCACTATATATAGCGTTAATGAGCGCCCCGCGGTGGCGCAATCGGACCTGTATTCGCGCACCTTCAGCCAAAGGTTGATTTATCCAGTGGACATCTGTCAGCTTAATCTCGGTTCGCCACATGTGTTCGTCGTTGATATTACGGCTAACGTAAACCTCATTCTTGTCCATATTTTTGCCAACCACATAATACGGCAACCCGCCGCCAACATCCAGACCATGTCTTTGACCAAGCGTATAAAAAATTGCACCGTCATGCCGGCCAAGCACCCGGCCCGATTCTTTGTCAATAATATCGCCCGGACGCGTCGTAATATACTGGCTAAGAAATTCGCGCATACCGACATTACCAACGAAGCACACACCCATAGATTCTTTTTTACGAGCTGTCCATAAGCCGCGATCTTTAGCAATTTGACGCACTTCAGGTTTGGTCAGATTTCCTAATGGGAACATGGTTTTCGCTAATGCCTCAGACGTCACGCGATATAAAAAATAAGTTTGATCTTTGTTGTTGTCGCGAGTACGAAGCAAGCGTGCAATATCTGCTAAACGCTCAACCCGCGCATAATGACCAGTTGCGATATAGTCCGCCCCCGCCGCCAGCGAAGTCTCTAAAAATAGTTTAAACTTAACTTCTTGATTGCACATGATATCTGGATTCGGCGTTCTACCGGCACGATATTCGTCAAGCATGTAATCAACAACTTTTTGGCGATACTGTGTTTCGAAATCAAATACTTTAAAATCAATTCCTAATTGCACTGCCACCCGCTTGGCATCAGCCAGGTCCTCAGCCCATGGACACTGCATGCCGGGTAGATCTTGACTCCAGTTTTTCATATAGACGCCAGTAACATCATAATCTTGGTCAAGCAATAATTCTGCCGCGACGCTGCTATCGACACCGCCACTCATACCAACATAAACACGCGGTCTGGTCATTCCGCTGCAACTCCCATAATCTTTACCAGCTCTTGCAACGCCAGCTGCCAGCCTATAACAGTTGTCCACCACATATTCGACCATTGATTATCTGTAACTACTGGATGGCTACGCGTTAGTATATTTGGCGCCGCTTTAGTAAATTCAATTGAAACTCGCCGCGAGTGGTAAGCGCTTGTCACCAAAATTACCGATGATATCTGCTTTTGCTTGAGCAACCTGACGGTTTGCGAGGCATTCTCGGCAGTCGTTTCGCTGGTTTCCTCTATCAGAATATCACTAGCCGGTACGCCTGCAACGATAGCTTGTCTCTTCATTGCTCGAGCATTACTCGGGCCAGTTTTATCAGCTGCCGCACCAGAGAAAACTAATTTGTGCGCCCAGTTATTCTTGTATAATCTCACCGCTTCGGCTGTACGAGCGCTGGTATCGCCGCCGCTCACCGCTACGATCACATCGGCTGCCGCGCACTGTTGGCGTGCCGCATCTGGAATATCGCCGCAGCCTTGCAAATCGTTCTTTGATAAAAACAAAGTAATGCCGACAATTATTGCGGCCGAAACAATGGCCAGCGTAGCGATAGCTATTAAAAATCTTTTCACGCTAACCTGGCCTTTTCTGTATTAATCGCAGCGATAATTTCTCGGGCAGCCGCCGTGCACGTTTCAGCATCCGATAGGCGACCCAGCGTTAGACGCAAACTGCCGTCCGCCGCCTCTGGCGCTAAGCCAATCGCTTCTAGCACGTGCGAACGCGTCCCGGAATTCGCAGCACACGCACTGCCAGTCGCTACCAACACCCCTTTTTGCTCTAGTATAAAAACTAACCGTTCGGCATCAATTCCGGGGAATGATATATGCAAATGACTTGCCAGGCGATGTTTTTGATCGCCGGAGACAATCGCCCACGGAAAAGCTTCTGTCAGCTGATTTTGCAGCTGGTCGCGCAACTGGCGCAAGCGCTTATTCTCAGAATTACGATGTTGCTGCGCTAATTCTAGCGCTGCTGCAAACCCAATAGTGCCCGCAACGTTTTCGGTCCCGCTGCGCAAGCCCCGCTCTTGCCCGCCGCCGCGAACTAGCGGCTGCAAGCGTATCATCCGATTACACCAAAGCAAACCAACTTGTTTCGGGCCATAGATCTTACCAGCATTTAGCGTCAACGCATCAACACCTAACCGAGCCACATTGATGTCAATTTGCCCAGCCCCTTGCGAAGCGTCAGTGTGCAGATAGATCGGCGTCGGTTCGCCTGCTTCAAACCGGCGGCGACGCTCAGCACGGATAACTTCAGCAATGTCGCGTAGCGGTTGAATGGTACCGAGTTCGTGATTAGCGATAGCGATAGTTATTAGCTGCGTATCTGGCCTAATAGCTGCTTGAATATCGCGCGGCGCAATATTACCTTTTTTAGATGGAGCCACCAGTGTTACATTATCAGCAAGCGCTTTCAGTACTGCATCATGCTCAATGGCACTTGATACGATATGCCCGTCAATGCTATTTATCATCAAATTAATAGACTCGGTAGCGCCAGCCGTCACAACCAGCTCGCTAGCCTGTCCGCCAAGACAAACCGCCAAACGATGCTTAGCTTCGTTATAAGCGCGCTTGACTTCCACCGCTGGAGCATACGGCGCCGAAGGATTATAAAACATCTCAGAGAAATACGGCTGCATCGCCGTCAAAACGCGCTCGTCTAGAGGCGTGGCAGCAGCATGGTCGAGATAGATTATCGATGATTTCACGCTTTCTATTATACCAATTTTTCGCCGGTCTCGGGATCTCGCTTGTAAACTTGGCGGGCAACTTGCTCATAATACATTTGCGTAGCGATACTAAAATTACGCAATTCATCACCCTCGAGGTATGAATAACGCAGGCCAGGTTGAGTTTTCAAGATACCTCGATCGGTTACTTCATACTTGATAGTGTGGGTTTTAAGTTTGTGCTTGGCATCAATCCACTCCTCATGCCACATCCATGTTTTTTCGTCCAGGCAAAAGAATTCGCGGCGATGACCCTTTGGCACCTCTCCAAAAAGTTCCGAGCCAATTTCGCTTTCTAGCACTAACAGCTCGCGCTCGCTCAGTTTCTTGAGCGGACGTTTTTTGCGAAGCTTCGGCAAACCAAGCGATAAATCATCGCCGACAAAAAGTTTGAGAGTTTTTGTGAGAACACGCTTGACCATAATTTATGCAACTAGACCAAACTCGCCTTCTAAACATTCAGTTCGAAATTTAACTACGTTTTGACTGGCAGCAGCAATTTCCTGCTCAGGAGTAAGCAGGTTTTTTTCGGGTTCTGGGCTATTCAATTTTATATAATTAACCCGGAGCAATTCGGTTGTTTGATTGGCCGGCTCAGCTTGTCTACGCGCTAGCTCGCCTAAGCGCTCTAATTCAGGATTACGATAAGAATTACCATTAGCAATTTGTTCATAATTAAAACGACCGGCATTTTCTACCGGTGCATAAGGTTCTACTTTATTATTAAAACTCTCATTCATAATTAATCCCAAAAATTTGCCGCGCGTTGCGAGTAGTTACACTAGCGGCCTCTTCTATAGCAAGGTCACGAGCGCGCGCATGATATTCTGCTACCTGCCTCACATACGCTGGTATATTCACTTTACCACGAAATGGCACTGGCGTCAAGAAAGGTGCGTCAGTTTCAAAAACTAAGCGTTCAAGCGGAATTTGGTTAAACATTTTCTGTTGATTTTTATTTTTAGTAAAAGTGCTTATACCGTTAACACCAACGTATAAACCACGATCCAACCCATGCTGCAAATTTCCCTCAGAATCGGTAAAGCTATGCAAAATGCCGCGCAAACCTTTGAATTCATCGAAAATCGGCCAAAAATCCGCCCAGACTGCGCCAACAGCGGCTTTTTCGTCGCGCACATGAAAACTAATCGGCAGATCAAAATCGCGTGCTATCTCGAGCTGCCGCCGCAAAACGCCCTGTTGAATATCGCGCGGACTATTATCATAAAAATAATCTAAACCAATTTCACCAATGCCGACGATTTCATCGCGATTGTCTGCTACCAATTGGCGCAATTCCTCGACGTTATTTGTCGCTGCGTCGTGCGGATGAATGCCGACAACCGGCCAAGCAAAATCATGCATCCTAGCAAACTCTAGAGCCTGACGCGAACTACACAAATCTGTACCAACACAAATCATCGCTACGCCATTCTTCACGGATTCCTGGTAAGCTTTCTCGCGCGCCGAAGCGTTATAGAACTCGCTATCATGAATATGACAATGCGTATCAACTAAGCGAAGTAACGAATTCATTTGGCTTATTTCTTTTTACTAGATGCCGTTTGCGGATCGGGCGTATGAATATAGATTTTTGGGAAAAGTGGCGCTGCTTTCTCGGGCACAACTCCTGCCGAAAACATCTTGTGAATAGTGCTAGCGGTCACTGGCATAAACGGAATTAGCAAATCGGCAATTTCCTCAAGCGCACCAACAGCATAAGATAAGATTTCCGATAAATGCTCGGCGGCATCAGCGTCCTTTTGGCGCTTCTTGGCAACTTCCCACGGTTTAACGTCATCAATATATTGATTAAGTGCTCGCACCTGTTGCCATGCTTCATCTATTGCTCGATCAAAATCAAGCGCTTCCATCGCCTGGCGGTATGGCCCCATATCGTGTCCCGGGCGAGGAATCTCGCCAATTACACCCGACTGATAACGCTGAATCATAGCAATAACCCGCTGCACTAAATTACCGAGATCATTGCCCAACTCTCCGTTGTAAGCCTTCTCAAACTTCTCCCAGGTAAAGTCGCCATCATCCTTGGTCGGAATATGCCGCGAAAAGTAATAGCGAAAAGCGTCAACGCCGTAATCCTTGATAATCTCCATCGGATCGACAACATTACCAACAGTTTTGCTCATCTTAGCACCGCCCACATTAACGAAACCGTGTACTAACAGCGTCTTCGGCAGCGGCAGACCAACCCCTAATAGCATTACTGGCCAAATACCGGCATGAAAACGCAGGATATCCTTGCCAATCACTTGCACGTCAGCTGGCCAAAAATCTTTCCACTCCGGCTGATCCGGGTAACCTAGCACCGTGATGTAATTAGCTAAGGCATCCAACCAGACATACATCACCTGGCTGTCGTCTCCTGGTACCGGTACTCCCCAGGTCAGACTCTTGCGTGGCCGGCTAATTGACACATCGTGCAAGCCGTCTTTCATTAATTCCAGAAACTCTTTCTTACGAAACTCTGGTACAATTTTCATTCGGCCCGACTCGATTGCTTGGCGGACTTTATCAGTATAAGCGCTCGCTTTCAAATAATAGTTCTCTTCGCTAACTTGTTGATAAGGCGTTTGGTGGTCAGGGCAAACCCCGCCAGTTTCTTGAACTTCTTTATCAGTAAAGAAAGCTTCATGCCCCATACAGTACCAGCCGTTGTAAGTACTTTTATAAATCAGCCCCGCTTGGTCCAACTGTTTCCAAATATAGCGCACCGCCCCCATATGATGTGAATCAGACGTACGGACAAAATCAGTATATTCGGCGTGTTCAGCATCCATCAGTATCTTGAAATTTTGATGAGTTTGATCGACATATGCTTGCGGCGTCAGATTTTGTTCGGCAGCCTTGGCGGCGATTTTATTACCATGCTCATCAGTGCCAACCTGAAAGCGCACTTTTTTGCCTTTCTGCTGCTGGTAGCGCGACCAGATATCTGCAAGCAAATAGTCTAGCGCATTACCGATATGCGGCTTGCCATTGACATATGGAATCGCCGTTGTGATATAAAGATTCTTTCCCATTGCTTCTAAGTATATCAGAGGCGACAGAAGTTTACTAGCACATTATCACCCCGCAATACAAACCTGATCAGCAACAACCGAAACTACATCTTGAACTAATTTTCGTCTTTGATATTTCCTGGTTCGACACTAGTTTTCTGGAAATAGTAGATAAGCCATCTTTTTACTTTACCTGCCTATATTACGGACGTTTCGCTTACTTTTTGAACAAAACAATACCAGAAGCTACAAAGATAGACGCCGCCAAGACAAACAACACTGTATTTGAGCCTGTTTCAGCCAGTCTGACACCAGGCGATTTTGGCAACTCCGGAGACAGCGTAGAGGCAGGCGCAGGGTTCTTCGTCCACTTTGCATACAAGGTCAAGTCATTGTCTGGCATGGTGTCGTTTGTAAAGTTCCAGCTTGTTGCAAACGTAGTGTCCGTATACCAGCCGGCAAAAGTGTAGCCAGAGCGGGTCGGGGCGACCGGCGGTCTGAAAGGATATGTATAGCCTACCATCTTATTTGGAACGGCAGAACCAGACTGCGAATCAAACGTCACTGTGTGTTTTGTACACAACTTTCTATCACTGGTAATTGTCCAGCCGTGTCCGCCGTCAGCAACAGGCTTCAAGATATTAGCTCGCGCCGAAGCAGCTGCACAAAATTTCAAGCCAGCCGCACCAAGCGACATTGGCGATTTTAGATTTTGCGCATTCCAAGCAATTAGCATAGCATCGTAATTCTGGCGCGAAATCGCCGTATGATCAAGCGCGGCCGCCGCACCAGACAACGGTTTTCCCGGCAAAATAACCACCGAATCCAATCGCCAAGCAGCTAGCGATTGATCGAACGAAGTTGCATCGCTTAAAAAACGAACAAGAAACTGCACTTTCTTCATATTCCACGAGCCAATCGGCTGGTTGAACGACGCCGCCTTTCGGAACATATCATTTGCAATCACGAGGTTCGATGTATTCCAATTCGCAATAGAATCGCTACCTCCGTTATTAAAAGCACTGGCACCGTTAAACATAGCAGCGGTATCAGTCACCTTTGAAACATCCCAAGAACCGATATTTTGATTAAATTGGTTTGCATTTTGAAAGACACCCGACATTTTGGTAATAGTTAATGTATTCCAATTCCAGTTAGCAGACTCACCTTTTAGCGATTTATTTCCGATAAACATCCACGATAAATCGGTAGTTTGGCTTAAATCTGGCGTATCAGTTGCCTTGACGTCCATATTCTCCGCGCCAGCAAAGGCAGAACGCATATTCTTCCACTTGTTCGTACCCCATTGATCAATCGAAAGCAGTTTTAGCCTATCACCCCTACCATTCACGATAAACCACGGAAAGGCGCCGCCAATGCGTATAGTGTAGATCCCCGGCGTAGTGTAATTACAAGTATAAGAGGCAGTCTGCCCAGACACCTCAGTTACACCGTCATTATTGCAGTCAACAGTATAATTATACCCTGAACCGCTTGTCGGAATAACAAACTGAGTGTCCGGCGACCCCGGCTTTCTGGTATCAACAGTAAATACGAAGTCTGTGTTGTTGATAACGTCAGCTGCGGCTTCTGGCGAATAGAGTGTTGGCGCAACAAGTACCGACAAGACACCGAACGCAGCAGCCAACATTTTTAATGGCAATTTGAACTTCTGTATTTTTGTTGTTTTATCGTGCCTGCTCACTGGTTATTAGTATACTTATGCTTTAACTTTTTAGCAATGGGTTTTACGACGAAATTATTTGACAATAGAAAAATTATATACTATAACAATATTTATGAGAAGGTCGCCCAACTACGCAGCCGAAAGGATTCCTTGTACTATATTCTCGGGAAATAACAGAGAACCTACTTCTGGGGTAATCGACAGAACTCCTAGCAGAGAGCAAGCAAAGCTTGTAGAAAATATCAGACAGCACCCCATACCAAGCTCTCTAGGGAATACGGCGATGACTTTGGTTGAATTTGGCAATGGCCCGTCCGGCATTACTATCGTCTACGGAACTGGATTCATGGGAAACCCTACAACGACAGCAGCACGGCTAGAGATAGCCAGAATAGCCGAGGCCTGGCGCGACGAAGAAGGAAATCCAGCTTCAGTCTTGACGCTACCAACCAGCTCTATGAGAGAGAGTGTTGCCGATAAAATTCTAGCAACAGACAGCTTCTGGCCCTTAGCCGAAGAAATAGCACCCGAACTAAATGAGCACCTGGCTTATTATGCTGACCGAGTAGGCGTAGTCGGGCATTCGTTTGGCAGCAGGCTTGCAGCGGCTATACCTAGCGTTCTTGATGGTCCTGAGAAGAGGACCAAGTTTGTTGCCATAGACGATGCGCCAAGCTGGCAAAAACCGCTAGGTATATTTGGTATTGCAGCAGCACAATTGATAGAAACGATTTACCTATCGAAATACATCAAACATTCACCCGATTCCGAAGCCCAGAAAGCCTGGCGAGAAAACGACGGAGAAAAAATGCCAGCCGTGCCGCTATTAGTCCAGCTGAGAGACGTTATTGCGATGTCGCGCGGTGGTTTTGTTGAAGATCTCGAGAATTCACTCAAGAAGCTGCAACCTGGCACGCCCGTCACTCTTTTTGCGCCAGAACTAAGCCGCATGAATGATAACAGCCCAGAAAATATACGCAAACTTATAACGTCGCTTAGCCAGGAGTTCCCTGGTTTAGATATTCGCGGCGTACTAGTCGAAGATAGCACACACAACGTATCCGTAGCCAATCCGGCATACTTTGCGCAGATGATAGAATTATCAAGAAGTAATCTACGGCCCTGACAACGCTAAACAACTATCAAGATTACTTTAATGTTGCCACTTACAAGCTAGCTTCGTTTAATCAGCTTAATCGCGATAGAACCAACCGCTATAAATGCAACTGCTGCAGAGAAAAATATTCCCGCATCCACACCAGTCTCAGCCAGCTTGGTTGATGAGCTTGAATTGTTTTCCGAAGCGCCGCCGCTTGTTACAACAGACCCAGGATTCTCGATCCACTTTGCATATAAAGTCAAATTACTGTCTGGCATGGTATCGACGGCAAAGTTCCAGGCTCTCGCAAAAGTGTTATCCGTATACCACCCAGCAAAAGTATAACCCTGCCGGTTTGGCACAGCTGGCGCGGTAATTTTATCAGTAAAAGCAACTTCTTGGCCGGCAATTGCCATTCCGCCCTGGGTATCAAAAACTACGGTATGCTTCGGACACTCCTTTGCATCGCCATTGACAGTCCAGCCATGCCCGCCGTCGGCGACTGGCTTGATTAGATTTTTTCTAGCCGCATCAGCAGTGCAATATTTCAACCCGGCGGCCCCTAGTATAAGCGGCGAGTTAGTTGATTGAATATTCCAAGATATCAGAGTAGTATCATAATTTTGCGTAGACAAGCCGCTATTATTCAACATTCTAGGAGCGCCAGACCAATAGCTGTTGAGCAAACCAGTTGTCGAAACTAACGAATCTAGCCGCCAGCCCGCCAAAGATTGATTAAAAGCGCGAGCGCCATTAAACATTTCACTCATCAACTCGGCTTTCGAAACATCCCACGACCCTATCGGCTGATTAAACTTAACTGCGTTTTGAAACATTGCATTCATTGCAGTCATTTTGCCAGTGTTCCAGTTTTTAATTGAATCGCTACCGCCATTATTAAATGCTGTCGCATTATTAAATAAACCGCCAGCAAAAACAACGTTAGACACATCCCACGACCCGATGTTTTGGTTGAAGTTTTCAGTATCGCTAAACACTCCACCCATATTAGTGATGGTCGAGGTGTTCCAATTCCAGTTAGCATTCTCACCCTTGAGAGAAGTATTGCCTCTAAAGACAGAGTATATCGAGTCAGTCTGCGACAAATCCGGAGTGTCGGTTGCTTTTACGTCCATATTTGCAGCACCGTAAAATGAAGCCACCAACGATCTCCATTTGTTCTTCCCCCCACTGATCAATAGAAATCATCTTCAGTTTATCGCCGCCGTTATTGAGATAAAACTCTGGAAACACACCTCCGATACGAATTGTATATACGCCAGGCATAGCGTAGCTGCAAGTATAGGATCCAGTCTGAGCAGCTGCTTCGACCGTGCCATCATTATTACAATCGATAGTATAATTATATCCGCCTCCTCTTATAGGAATGACGAACTGGGTATCTGGCGACCCAGGTTTGCGCGTATCCACGGTAAACACAAAATCCGTATCATTGATGGCGTCGGCGGCAGCTTTTGGCGGATAAAATATCGGACCAGAAAACACTGCTAGCACACCTATTGTCACGGCTAACGCCTTGATGGCCAATCCAAATTCCAGCCTTTTTGTTTTCCAACATCTATTCATTTGGTACCATTATACTTATACTTTATTTTTTTAGCAATATACTAATGCTAATAAAGATAACACACAACATTGCCATGACGTTTTGGAGCTTATTTAGTAGATTTTATCTCTGCCAGCACTGCGAATCTTCCCCCTGTATCACCAGCTGAATGTGAGAAATAGTTCGGATCATCCGCCGTATCAATTGGCGAAATGAAAATGTTATCACCAGGAACGCCTGCCTGGACGGCCAACGAACGATTAAATCCTTGCATATCCAGATAAATTCCGTCAGCCGTTTGACGGCAGAAATTTTGCCAATTCGTATCATTTGCATGATTAAAATAATCCATACGATAATTTTTCTGTGTGATGCTTGGCGACATCCAAATTTGTAAATCTTTTGCCTGGCTGCCGCGCTCGACAAAATACCAAACTGCCCGAGACATTAACTGCACAACCGTCGAATGCCGACCCAAATGCGCCAACATAAGCGCCCGACGCTTTGGATCATAGATGACGGTGGCGATACAGTCCGCCACTGGCAGGAACAAGCCTACACCAGCCATTTCGGTATATAGCGCGTCAGCAAAAATCCCCTCGTTGTTGTGCTTAACCGTGTCAGTTTCAGTGACTTCGGCAATATTGTCAAAAGTTTGTGTTTGGTCATAGGAAATTACGTGATAGACAACGTCGTCATACTTAACACCAATCTGATCGCAAAACCGCCGCCGATTATTCACTATCTCAGCTACGTGGCGACCGCGAATACGATTGAGCATGGTGCCGTCGTCTTTCGACGAAACCGCAACTAACAGATCAGGCGGAAAGCAGGCGGGCTGATCTGCCGCAATCATTGCGTCCGCCATTCTTTGAGCAGTCGCTGCCAATCGTCAATCGCCAAATCTTCAGCACGGACATCGGGTGAGATGTCAGCCTTTTTTAGCAGCTGTTCGGCGCTAGCTTTACTGACACCCAGTCCGCCGCTCAAGCTGGAACGCAGTTTTTTACGCTTAGCCGAAAAACCAGCCTTAACGATGCGGAAAAAATCTTTTTGGTCTTCAGGTGCGACTAGTGGTTCGGTGCGAGTCCTCAATACCACCACTTGCGAATCAACTTTTGGCGGCGGTGTAAAAAATTGCCGCGGTACTTCAATGTCGAGTTCTGGCTCGGCAAATAGCTGCGCGCTAACCGCCAAAATACTCATCTCGCCAGGCTCCGTCGCGATGCGCTCAGCGACTTCTTTTTGCACCAGCAGCACCGCCAAACTCGGCTTATTTTCCGCTGTCATCAGCTTTTCGACAATTTTGCTGGTGATATAGTATGGCACATTGGCGACTACTCTATAGCCCTTCGGCAACCGATTCAAATCAAATTGCAAAATATCTTCGTTAATCACGTCCAGGTTTTTACCAGGAAACTGCCCCGGTAACTTACGCGCCAAATCACCGTCAAATTCTACTGCTACCACCCGCCCGGCTCGCGCCAACAACCGGCTGGTCAAGGTGCCAAATCCCGGACCAATCTCCAAGACCACATCACTCTTGCCAAGTTCCGCCGCCTCGGCAATCTCCGCCAAGATTTCTGGGTCGCGCAGCCAGTGCTGGCCTAATTCTTTTTTCGGCCCACGCGCTGACGCCATCTAACGTCCATCTCCGTTCGTCCAGTCAGTCGCTAGATCAAACCCATGTGGATGCCGCGTCGCAAACCCGCCAGTATCGTACACTTTACCAGGACCCATACTGGTTTCTACCACCGAGCAACGCGGATAATTACCGTAATTTGCCGCCACCAAAATATAGCCATCCTTGTCCACCTTGGCGCCATCTGCCCGTACCGTGTAGCCACCGCCACCGCAGGCGTTAGCAACAATATTCATCGGTAAATCATAATAGGTTTCGCGGTGCGCCACGCCTTTGGAATCAGTAAATATCTGCGCGCCCTTGCCTTTGGTTAGCGGATTTTTCGGCTTGGTACCGATCACTTCAATTTGCTTTTTGGGCTGCTTGATAATTTCGCTAGAAACTTGCTGACGACTAACTTCAGCACCATCGCGCGCTTCAACTTTATAAGTCAATTTGCGCAGCCCTTTAGCTCCCGCCTGCTTTACCTGGCGATAACCAAGAGGCTGGCTGTCGTCGCGTGTTTGCTCAACCGGGAAATCAATTTCTTCCTCGGCAGTCACAGTACGCCGAGTTGCCCGCGTAATCCTCATCAGCAAGCTCGACCCATCCAAAGCGACATCCTCTGGCGGCGTAAATCGAACTTTATCCTCGCGATACAAAACGATCCCCGCAGCTTGCGCAATCTGCGTTGGCGTCTGCGCTGCCGTATTAACTCGCATGCGGCGAGCACCTTCGACGATCGTTATCGTCCGCGCCCGATAAATATTTATTTTGAAGCCATTGTTGGTAATCGGTGTATCCAGACCCGGTTCGACAATATCATGCTGTTTATCTAATCTTGCGCCGAATTCTTCTAGCGCTTTCTGTACTGTCGATGCCTTAGTGATTATCGATTGCTCCCGGCCACCGTCGTAAATGGTGATTATATGACTAGATGGTTGTGCTTTAACCGCAGCTGGACTATCTGCCACCGCAGTATTCGCAAAAAACGATAACATACCAGTACTAGAGATTGCCAAGACCGCACCAAAAACACAACAGCAAATACGTTGATAATATCGATTTAAGCTCATTTTATTCAAAATCACCCACTGTATCTTTTATATTATAACAAATTATGCGTCGAATGTCAATCAGCAACGTCGCAGACAATCAACAACTACCGATATATATCCTGTAATCCCATTTTAATTTTACAAGACGGCCAAGGTTGCCAACCCCTCCTCTTATAAGTCTCCCATGCTTTCTGATCTTGGACATCAGCCGGAGCTTGAGCAGGATTGTTGTAGCCTCCGAAATTACCCCATGTACTCTTATCAAATTGATACGCACCATAATAACCGTTACCTGTATCTGATGTATAACTACCCTCGCAGCTACGCAAACGCGCCAAAGCTTCAGCGAAACTGCCATTAAACGTAGCTGAAGTTTTAGCACCAATAATTTCTACCTGCTTAACTGGCTGCTGAATAATGTTGCTATTGATCTCGCGGCGTGATACTTCAACGCCGTTTTGGACGTTAATCTCATACGTAACTGTACGCTTGCCGTTAACCCCTTTAGTTTGAATTTCTTTGTATCCTTTATCGCGATTAACATCATTGATTTGTTCAGTCTCAAACTGTATGTCTTCGTCAACGGTAACTGTCTGCGTGCCGTTACGATACAGGCGAACATTCATGCCTCTAGCTATTTTTGTATCTTTATTCGGAACAATGACGTCATTGGCAGACATTTTAATGTGCTTTTCAGCTAACATCTCGCCAACGGTTTTGGCTTGCGTATAAGAAATGGTTTTTTTACCGTAGAAATCAAAATTGAATGGCGTTGCTCGCTTAATGGACAGCACTTCTGCTGCGCTATCGCGCATTGGACTATTAGACTGCGACAAGGTTAGAATATCTTCATCGCGTACAGCAATGCCAGCTTGTTTAACTATCTGCTTTCCAGTACGGTACGATGTAATAATTTTAGTGAGCTGAGAGCCATCCTTGACAACCACCGTTCGGGCTCGATAAATATTAACGTTATATGAATTTGCTACCAAGCGCTCATCAATATTTGGCTCGGTCCGATCGTTACGATCTAGTTTGATAGCTGCCTCAGCGAGAGCTTCGCGCAAGGTCTGTTTTTTGGTAATAAATCCTTTACTTTGACCGTCATCATGAACGGTAATAATATGCTCACCGACCGCTAGGCTACGCTCGTCAGCCCGCGCTTTTGGCATAATTGCCGTATAAACAGATAATCCAGCCAAAGCTAATAGCATAGAGCCGGTAATCAGCCAACGTAATTTAATTCTCGCAATACTTTTCATACGTAGGCGCGCAAACTAGCGCGCAGTTATAATTATAGCAAAAGATTGATTATTTTGCTACAGCTTCTCGAGGCGGGCGTATTCAACGTTGAGCTTTTTGACAGCACCGTTATCGAACTTCACGCTAACTGCCAAGCCATCAATGTCAATGATCTCGCCATCGCCAAATTGCAGCGAGCGCACTCGATCGCCAATATCATAGTTCATCACCGGCTCGTCAAAATCATTATAAGCTGGGCTCGAATCAATAGCGTTAGGTTCAACCGCGAATAATCCCATACCCATATCGTCGAGAAAACGCGACGGCTGATTGTACGATCGCAAGCCGAATTGCGCACGGCTCTGCGCGTACAACAGATATAACTCTTCGCGCGCCCGCGTCATACCCACGTAGCACAAGCGCCGCTCCTCCTCGAGATTGCGCGGACCTTCTTCAAGCGCTCGCTCACTCGGAAACAGGCCATCCTCCATACCGACCATGAAAACCACCGGAAATTCCAGTCCTTTAGCGGCATGCAAGGTCATTAATGTGACCTTTTCACCATCACTTTGCTGATCGACGCTGCTCATTAGCGCTGCCTCTTCGAGAAAGTCTGGCAATGTCGCGAAAGATTTAGCGTCCGCTATGAGTACGCTCAAATTATCATCACGCTCTTCAGCCTGCGGCGTTCCATCCATGACATAATCTCGATAAGCAATCTTTTCAATTAGCTTTTCAATGATATCGCTTGGGCTAGTATCAGAAAGAACAAGCGCCTGCAATTCGCGTAGAATCTCGCCCAGACGCAATAATGATTTTTTGGCGCGCGGCGTCAAAACGCTAGTTTGCTCGACATTTATCAGCGAAGCGATAATGTCCATATTGTTGTCATTTTGCCATCGTAAGAATTTCTCTAGACTAGTCGCGCCGATACCGCGCGCTGGCACATTCGCAATTCGACTAAAGCTCATCCGGTCGTTCGGTTGATATAATAAACGCAAATAGGCGATAATATCCTTGATTTCCTTGCGATCATAAAAGCGCACGCCGCCAACCAATTGATATGGAATTCTTTGCTGCATGAAGGCACGTTCAAAAGCAAAACTCTGCGCATTAGTACGATACAATACTGCAAAATCACCGTAGCGGCGAGCACCGATCGAAACTTGAGCCGCGATGCGGTTCGCTACCACGTAAGCTTCTTCGGACTCATCGCGTACCGCCTGAACTTGTACTGGCGCACCATTGCCAGCCGCTGTCCAGAGATTTTTGTCAGTCCGCTCAACATTCTTGGCAATAACCTTTTGCGCCGCCTCTAGGATAGCACCTGTTGAACGATAGTTTTGCTCTAGTTTGATCACCTTTGCGCCAGGAAAGTCCCGTTCAAAATTAAGAATATTCTTGAAATCCGCTCCGCGCCAGCTATAGATTGACTGCCAATCGTCACCGACCACACAAATATTACGTGTATCGTTAACTAGATATTTAACGATAGCATACTGCGCAGCGTTAGTGTCTTGATACTCGTCAATGAGAATATGCTTGAAATACTGGCGATACTTTTGGCGAACTTCACTGGCATCGCGCAGCAAACGCACCGTCTCGATCAACAAATCATCGAAATCTAGCGCGCCAGCCTCGCTACGTAGTTGCTCGTACATGTCATAAATCTTAGCAATATGCTGCTGATTAGGATATTGCGCCGTTGCCGCGTAATCATCTGGCGTAAGTAAATCGTTTTTAGCGTTAGAAATTGCCGCACTAACAGAACGTGGTTTGAGTTTATCAGGAGCAATTGACAGCTGTTTCATCGCTTGCTTGATCAATCCTTGACGGTCGGCTTCATCATAAATAATAAAATTCGACGGCACGCCAATCGCCGGCCCATCGCGCCGCAAAATTCGCACGCAAATCCCGTGAAATGTACCCATCCACGGCATGAATTGCCGCGTATTAGGCTGATTAATCAAAGTCGACAAGCGCTCGCGCATCTCGCGAGCTGCTTTATTAGTAAATGTCACCGCCAGAATTTCGTTCGGCCAGACTCTTTCGTGTGTCAATAGATAAGCTATGCGGTGGGTTAAAGTTTTGGTTTTACCACTGCCAGCGCCCGCCAAAACCAACAACGGACCGTCCGTATAAGCGACAGCTGCTTTCTGCGCGTCATTAAGACCATCGAGTATATCCATCATCACTCATTATATCGCGTTAATAGCGAGTCAGGAAGAAATAGCCAGCACCCGCCAGCGCACCCAAAGCCAAGAATACTATAATCACCAAAAACCATTTCAAGCCTGAATGGCGCGACTGCTTATGTTTCTTATCATCCTTGAATTCAGTGTAATACTCAGAAGTGTCATAAATAGCGCCTGACTCAATTTCGTCGATGGTTTGCTCGCGAGGCGGATCTGGTTCTGTAGTAGCGGACTGTACAGGCGAATCTACCGTCTGATTTGTCAGAGGCTCAGCTAGTTGCTCGGGTTGCTCGCTCGTATTTTCTACATTAGTAACAAAGGCTTCGGCAGCAGGAGGGCTAAGAGTTTTTTCAACAGGCTTTGGCTTACCGCCAATCGGCATAAACCGATGTTTTTTAGGAGCTGGCGCGTCTTGTGTTCTAGCGTCATCTTCATCGTTTTCGGCTGAAGCGTCCTCAATTGATTGAATGTCGTTAGCTCGCGATTCTGCCTGCGAAAAGCCAATCTCGTTGCTAGCATCTTGCGCGTCTTTCTGTAGCGACTCAACAAGTTCGGCAGACGGTGCAATATCCCTACCGTGTGTACCGCCGATAGAATACGATCTTTTTTCGTTTTTGCTGTCGTCTGCTTCATCATAATCATTTTTGTCTTCAAAACCAGGATTAGACTGTGAAGCTTGAGACAATGCGCTGCTACCGTGAAAAACTCGCGATTCAGACGATTGCAGTTCGCTAGAAACGTTATTTGTATTTGCTGCTACATTTTCGTTAGAACTAAACTGAGTAGAACTAGCAGCAAGACGCTGAGCGCTTCGCTGGCCAGTTGACCCTAATTGTTGAGACGAGCCGCCAGAAATATCAGATGACACATTACTTAACGACTGTGCCGGCATCGTAGAATACTTAACTTTGCTGACGGGGTGTTTGTTGACACCTGGCTGCGAGCTAACTATGTCCATGAAACGGCCGCGACTCTTAGTCTTCATTTTTTTTGGTAATCCTGATCGGACTGGCACAGCTCCGCCAATTGCCGCTACCTGCGGCGGTGTTGCGGCTTGCGGCAACGGCTGGGGAGCTGGCGATGGTACTGAACTATTTAGAGCTGAATTTTGAACAACAGTAGAAGCCTGAGAAGCGACCGACACACCAGCCGAAGCTGAAGCACCGTTTGTTGGCAAAGTCTGAACCTGAGCGGTAGACACCCCAACAGCTGGCTGTACTGGAACTGCAGCCGAAACCGGTACGCTAGCTGTTGATAAAGATGAACTTGGCTGCTTAGCGACACCAACCGTTGCGGCCGGCGAGGGCGAAGCCGTCATATTCGCAACTGGACCAGGACCAGGAGCTAATTTATTAGGCTCAACTGAAACCGGCGCAGCATTAGAGGAAAGATTTGAAGGCGTAGAGACAGCCGGCGGCGTTGGTGTCTCAGCATGTTGGTCGTTCTCTTTTAATAATCCGCTCTTGGACATAGCCTCGGTAATTGAACGATCTAGCTCGTCGAAGTCGAATTCTGTCATAGCTATTTACCTCTCTTTACTGGTAAGGATGGCATATCTTCACATTTTTTGATAATGCCAGCAAAAGCATAGACATCCAAACTTGATTCACCGATAAGCAAACCATTTACACCAGCTGTTTGCAAATACGACATAGCGTTATCAAGATTAACGCTACCGCCGTAAAGTACGCGGACATTCTCGGCAGCGACCTTACCGAAAAGATGCTCAATTTGCCGACGAATATATTTAACGGCGCGTTCAACGTCGCGCGGTGAAGCGAATTTACCAGTACCGATTGACCACACTGGCTCATAAGCTATAACAATCTGGCCAACCTCAACGCTCGTGATATTAGCTAGTCCTCCCACCAACTGATCGCGAATTACATCAGACGTTTCCTTGTTGGCTCGTTCTTGCGCTGTTTCACCAATACACAATACAGGCGTAATATTATTACGTACTGCCGCTTGCACTTTGCTGCGAATGTCTTTACTGCGCTCAGCAAAGATATGCCGGCGCTCGCTGTGGCCAATTATGCCATATTGTACGATACCGCGCAGCTGCGACGCTGATACTTCACCAGTGTAAGCACCGCTGTCACGCCAATAAAAGTTCTGCACTGCCAGGTTAAAGTGATGATGTTGCACCTGCATATTAAGCGGCTGGAGCGCTAACATGGTCGGTGCCAACACTACCTCAGTATTTTTGAGCTTGCCAACCAGTTTGTCGAGTTTATGAACATACAAACTCGCCTCATTGACAGTGAGGTTCATTTTCCAGTTTGCAATAATAAGTTTCTTGCCCACGTTTTATACTTGCTTATGTTTACCCTTGCGTCTAGTTTACTACAGTTATTAACGCTCGTCTAGTTTTTTGCATGAAAACACCCCGCCAAAAGCGAGGTGTCTCTTAAACTTTACTGCTTTTACTCAACAACACGCACACGCAATGTGTCGGTACCGCCGGCTATGCCCGACTGACGGCCGCTGACAACAACCGCGGTCAATTTGTCATCGCGCCCGAAAGTACCCCAATCAAGCAATTCTTTGGCTAATTTTGTACCAACATGCTCACCCTCTTTACGCACATATGAGCGGGTAGCGTATGACAAAGCTAACTGTTGAGCCACACGCTTATTTGGTGTTACCGCGGCGATTGGCAACTCTGGACGACAGGCAGCAATCCGCGCGGCAGTCGCGCCAGATTTAGTCTCAGCGATAATTACGTCAGCATCAACTTGGTCGGCTACTACTACCGCAGCATTAGCGATTGCGTTGCGGCGACGATTCTTTTCGCCGTATTCAATCGGCATATCATTCATTGGCCAGCGCGACTGCGTGTAGCGCACCGTTTTGGCCATCATTTTGACTGCCTCGACAGGATAACTACCGTTAGCTGTCTCATCAGAGAGCATCACCACATCAGTACCAAGGATTACTGCTGTTGCTACATCGCTAACTTCGGCGCGAGTAGGCTCTGGATTATCGACCATACTGGCTAACATTTGCGTTGCCACTATTGATAGTTTACCGTATTTGCGGCACAAGCGAATTGCTTCGCGCTCAACAATCGGTACAATCTCGGGGCTAGTCTCGACCGCTAAGTCGCCGCGCGCGATCATCACGCCGTCAGCAGCTTTGACTATTTCTTTTAGCGACTCCATCTCGATAGCTGCTTTGGTCTCAACTTTCGCAATAATCTGCGCTGTCGAACCGTGGCTTAGCATAATCTGCCGCAAGTTATTGATATCGTCTGCGCTCTGAATAAAACTGAGGGCTACAAAATCAATATCTTTATCGGCGCCAAACTCTACGTCAGCCAAATCTTTTGGCGTTAAAATATCGCCGCCAAAGTCGGTGTCTGGCAGATTCAAGCCTTTACGGCTCATCAAAAATCCATCGTTCAGAATACGAATCTTGATTGCTGTATCGCTAACCCGCTCAATCATCTCGCCGCGAATCTTGCCGTCAAACAAGTAAACTGGCTCGCCAACCTTAACTTTGTTAGCTAAATTGTATTGAATCGGCAAATTCGTACTGCCATCGTGTTCTTGAATTGCATGATCGAGAACGATCTCGTCGCCAGTTTTAACATCTAAGTGGTTGTTCTTTAGAACGCCGAGACGAATTTTTGGTCCTTGTAAATCTTGCAAGATTGCTACCGTTCGGCCAACTTCGGCGCTAGCATCACGAATCCACTTGATCTGATCGAGCCGTTCTTCGTACGATCCATGGCTAAAGTTCAAACGAAAACCGTTTGCGCCAGCTTCAATTAGTTGTTTGATTTTCTCTGGTGAATTTGTGGCTGGCCCCAGAGTCGCCAGTATCTTAGTCCTTTTAAATGTATTACTCATAGATAGTTATTATACTCTAATATGTTCTACGAAAATAGTACGCCCAGACTAGGACGTACTTGACAAGTGCAAGTCATATCATATGGTGACCTTACCGGGAATCGAACCCGGATTGCCAGGATGAAAACCTGGTGTCCTAACCGTTAGACGATAAGGCCGCACCTACAGATATATTAACAGATTGGCCTTATTTGCGCAATAAACAACTGCTAATACCGCGGCGGCAGCTCGGTTGTGGTGTCGGTTGAAATAGAACTGTTTGCGTTAGCTTTATTATAGGCCCACAAGTACGTATCCATCCGCGCGTTAATAATCTCCGCTGGCGTGGTATAACCATTCTCATTGCCAGCCGAACCGTCAGCCCCGTAAGTACGGCGCAGCTGCAAAACACGCGCCGACACTACCCCATTAATCTGTAACGGCTTGTCACAAACCGTCGATTTCAATCCGCTAGTATAATCAGATCGGATCAATGCTGATCGAACACCGCTCTCGTCAACTTCGCAGGTAGAAATTACACCGCCCACGCCGGCATTAGTACCCGAAGCAATTAGCCAAGCATCGATATTAGTCACGTTATCCTTAACAATGATATTGCGCGCATAAATTACAACCTGCGGCAATTGACTAGCGCTAGAGAAATTACCAGTATCATAACGTATGTCGCCGTCTACGACCACCGTCTTGTCACCGGCATCAATGATAACCGACCTACCCATCCCAATAGTGCCGCCCGACAAATTCACGATTGCTCGCGACGATGACAATTTGTACGAACCGTCCAGTCCGTTAAGCGAGATATTCTCGCCCGCCAACGGACGCTGGGTGCCAAAATAACTAGATTTGACAGTATTTTGCGCGCCAATAGTTCCCCATTGCCCATATCTAGCCTTATTATTGGCAAATGTTAGACCATTTAACTCGCTATCTGCCGCTATGCCCAACCGCGATGTCGTACCCATGCCAGAAAGAGCACCTCCTGATGCCGACACAACATTTGACCGGCTATACGAGGAAATTTCTGGCGCAAACATGCCATACTCACCCCAGCTGCCGATCGAATGAGTATTGCCACTCATAGTCAGCGTACGCGCGC
Organism: uncultured Candidatus Saccharibacteria bacterium; assembly: GCA_963528515.1. Classification (GTDB taxonomy): domain Bacteria; phylum Patescibacteriota; class Saccharimonadia; order Saccharimonadales; family Saccharimonadaceae; genus Saccharimonas. The sequence goes on along the minus strand of CAURUO010000001.1, from coordinate 166,414 downwards.
CGCCAGTATAGATGCCCGACTTATACTGCTGGGTGATTAAAGCATTCGCGATATTGCTCGACCCGACACGCACATCGCCACCCCAGATTTGTACCATTGGCCTCTTGGAAATACGGTAGCAACGCGGATACGATACGCGGCGTTTTGAAGAATCTCCCGTTGTATCCCAGTTATACTTATTAACAGTAGCTACCCGGCAAATTACATCGCCAATCTTGTATCGTGCCGTATCAAGCGCCGACGTATCAATAACTTCAGTCCTGTCAAAAGCACTCTGCTTGTTATTTGTTGGCGTACAATCGCTAATTTTACCAGACAACTGAGGCTGAGAGTTGAGCCAAGAGCATGTATTCACGCCTGCGCCATAGGTCGTATCGGCATAATGCCTGTCTCCGTCATTCTTATTGAATATGCCATTTAGTATACTGCCCAGTTGACCATCCGACATTTCCGCGGCCGATCCAGTGAAGGCAAACGTAAAGACATCGGCATCACTACTGCCGCCAGCTTCTCGACGCCCGCCCGTATTGTATATGGTGCTATCTAGCGTTGTCGCATTACCTTGTTCTAGTACGCCAATAGCCGTTGACCCACCCGCCGAACCAACTCCTGGCACCAAATTAAAGTCCGAAGCCACCCTTGCGCAGGCAGGTTCGCTCGAAGCCCAACCCCCGCCTGCTACTGAATTTGGCCATGACCACCATATCTGCGTACATATATAAGACCCCGCTCGACTGCCGTCGCTAGGCGCGCGAATCTTCATACAATCGTCGCCGTCTCGACCACTCCAAGTATTTGTATTATTAGGACTTTGCACTAAGTTATTAAGCGCTGACCGGCATTTATTATTATAAATATTACTGACCGCTCCGCGTGCAATGAGAACTCTATGTCCATTATTGCTACCACCGCAATGGCGCCAATCCTTACCGGCACAGCTAGCAACATCGTGCAGATTATTAAAATATGCCGATTCTATAACTACTTGTACGCTAGAATTTGTATGCTGATAATTTGAATATGGAGTATTCCGAAGAGTCGCTATAAATTCGGCCTGTTTTCCAGGAAAGACATCAGGCTTACCGTCTAGATGCCGCTCGGCGTACGGGCGAGAAGTACCAAAGGCATTGGAATTATTATAATTCGCATAAGTCTTGTTGTCGGAACGATTATAGATATAGCTTTCGCCTTGGACCTTCCAGCCGCTAGGTCGCGGTTTACGGCGTACCCACAGCGAGATATTATCGGTACCGCAGTTAACATGAGAACCGCTATAAGTGTATACTTTATTACCTCTCATGACCGCCAAACAGCTTTTCGCACCAAACGTAACCAGCTCTGACGGGCCGCCAGGTTGACCGACACCATTAACGTCAGCACCTAAATCTAACTGATCTTTTTCGCTCTCGCCGTTTATCCATTGATACTCAGGACCGCCGCCGCCATAGTAGCCTCTATTAAAGAAATAATTGCCGTTACCGTCTATATGACCTGCTGGATTGGTTACCCAAACAGACCTACCCTGCCCATTGAAAGTGAACAGAGAATAAATTCTAATTGGATTACGAAACCGCTGAGTGTTCCACGATCCTCGTATCGTAAAATATATTGCCGTCGCGTTCCAGTCCATCTCGATCGGATTGCTTGGCGTAGACCCCACCATACTAAAGTAGCCCGTATTATGATAAGATGCCCACCAAACAGCACACGGGTGATTAATATAATCGCCGCACGGATCACCATTCCAAGCCTGCCGCTCCATATCATTACGGCCAGACCCCCAGCCGTAAGCTGCATAAGACGTATCATTTCTTAGCAAGCAAACAATACCTGCGGCTGCCACAATAACAAAACAGCTAAGCCACCACTTCAAGCCACGCAGCAGCCCCTTGTGCATTATTGTTTATTCTCCGGAACTGATTGCTTGCTGCGCAGCAAATTTAACTGCTCAACATTAACTGGCACCTTCAGCCTGCCGCTAGCGTATATTCCTTTGTCTGACAGGTTTTTTATTTTGTTATATAACTCGTCCGTCTTCTGGCTATGACCGTTCGCATCTGCGGTCGTATGATAAAAATACAAGGCAACAACACACGTGGCGTCATCAGCGTAGTGATTCTTTTTTTCTATTTCGCCAGCAATCTTCTTCAGATTATCAGGGGAAGATATACTACCATTAAACTTATCAATGATATCATTTCCGCACACATTATAGTAAACCAGCGCGCGCTGTTCTGGCGTTTTTACGCCGCCGTAAAGATATCCCAGTGCTGCCGCAGCGACAACAGCTGCTATAACCGTCAGGCCGCCGCCTATGATAAATCCCATCTTCCTCTTCATAAATAAAAGTATACCATTTATGCTTTGCTGCCGTCTAGAGCTGGCGGCGACTTTAACTCCGCAATCGGTAGCCGAAAGCCAAAAGTACTACCCTTGCCGAGCTCCGATTCGAAAATCATCGTACCGCCATGCCCTTCGACTACTTTCTTCGCCAAGAACAAGCCGATCCCCGTGCCGTCTGGCCGCTGCCGCCGAGCGTTGTCGCCGCGAAAGAACTTAGTGCCGAGCTTTTTCTTGGCAGATGGCGACACACCCATTCCCTTATCGATTACCCGCAAAACTGCCTGGCCATCTTCAATTGACAATCGGACCTTTACCGTATTAGCGTCTGGTGAATAATAAATAGCGTTATCAATGAAATTCATAATAACTTGGCGAATCTTGGTGTCGTCTAGATACAGCAGCGGAAAGCGCGCTGGCTGGCGATACGTGACCTTGACCTTATGCGTATTTGCCACCTGATCTACGTTCGCAACCTCTTCGGCAACCAGCTGCGACAAATTAACCGCTGTGCGATTGATAATAAATTTACCAGTCTGCAAACGGCTCACGTTCAAAAAATCACTAACCAATCGCACCATCCGCTCGCTGCTGCGAAAAGCCTCTTCTAGCAGCTGCCGCTGCGGCGGTGTAATCTCGCCAGCGTCGCCCTCGAGAACCATACTCAGGTAGCCCTTCACGCTGGTCAGCGGCGTCCGCAGCTGGTGGCTGGCCATACTGACAAACTCATCTTTAGTGGCATCCAGGGCCTGCAATCTTTTGTTGGACTGGCGCAGCTGACTGGTCGCCTCATCGACTTCCTTCTCCAAATTTCCAGCTAAGCGGCGAATCTCCTCTAGGCGAAACATGTTCAAAAGCGCCACCGATAGATTACGCGCCAAAACATCAAACAGCTCAAATTCCTTACTGCGAATCTCGCAGCCATCACGCCGCTCGCCAATTACCAGGCAACCAATTTTCTGATCAGCAACGCATAGCGGTAAGATTGCTGCAATACCATATCGAGCATAATCACCAATGTCGCCAGAACCAAGCGTCTGCGAGTCCAACCATGCCGGCACATTACGCTTGCCAGCAATATACGGCTGGTGATATTGATCGCAAAAAGCCACGCCAGCAAAACGTACTTGCAGTACACTAACAAAAGTTTCTAAATAGCTATTTAGCAATGTATCAATGTCTTTGGCATCAACCATTTTGCGCGTCAGAACGTCCACAACTTGTTGCGAACGATACGATGGACGGCGAACTCTACCAAAAAACCGCTTCATTGCCTTTATAGTACACTTTTCTCGACGATAACGCTAGAGCTTACTCGAAAAGTAACCGGGATATGCTATTATAAAAGCATGACAACTATCGCTATTATCGAGGACGATCAAGTAATCAACCAAATGTACCGCATGAAATTCGAGGCGGCTGGGTTCGATGTGGTTACTGCCAGCGACGGCGAGACTGGCGTCAAAGTGGTTCAGCATGCTAATCCTGACATTATTTTGCTTGATCTGCAAATGCCGAATATGAACGGCACCGAGGCGCTGCGAAAAATCCGCCAGCAGCCCGCTAATGCTAATACGCCAGTTATCATCCTAACCAACCTAGGCGAAGAAGAGGCACCTGCCGAGCTGCGTAACCTAGGTATTCATAGTTATATCGTCAAGGCTAATCTAACACCTAGCCAAGTTGTCATCCACGCCAAAGAAGCGCTGAACGATAAGTGATAGAATTACTATAACTTACCAACTCGCCGCAAGCACGCCTCAATCAGATGATCAAATAATACTGCGTATGTCAACGGACCGACACCGCCCTTTTGCGGTGTAATCGTAATATCGCTGCGCTGGCGAACCGCATCGTCAACATCGCCGACCAACACGCCGCCTTCGCTCGCCGTACCAGCATCCACCACTACCGTCTCTGACGCGATCATTTCGGAGGTGATCAAGCGCGGCACGCCGGTCGCCGTTACAATTACGTTACATTTTCGCAAACTATCCGCGGTAGCTGGATTCGCTTTGTCGTAGACCTGCACGTTTAGACCACGCTGCTGCCACATTTTTTCGAGCGGTGCTCCGACAAGCTTACCGCGGCCCACGATAGCAATTTGCTTATCTGATAGCTCGATATTATACCCAGCCAATAGCCAATCGATTGCCTGCGCAGTAGCGCTCGGATAGACACCACTAGTCCCTAAACCATCAACATCTTTCTCTGGCGCGATTAATTGGCACAGCTTTTCGGTCTGCGACACGTCATCAATCGGCAATTGCAAAATTATCCCCTGCACCGCTGGGTCGTTGTTAGCTTGATCAATCGCCGCTGCTATATCAGCTTGCGCGACTGCTTGTACGTCAACATCAATCAGAATATCTGCTGCGTAACGTGTTTTCATCCGAACATACGTTTGAATCGCTTGGCTAGCGTTTTTGCTCATTATAATAACTAGTTTTGGTACCACACCATATTCTTGGCGTAGATTTCGTACTTGACGCGCTTGGCGCTGCTTAATAAAACCTTGCAGTTCCTTGCCATTTAACTCTTTCATGATATACTGTCCTTTCTATCATCAATAAAAGCTGCCCATTGCCGGATCTTGCGCAAAATGGTTTTGAGCGGTAATTCGATTAACATATCCAACACCATCGACACAATATTAACCTGCGCGTATTTATCACTCATCCACCGGCCAGCGACTACAAACGGCAAATACAGCGTATCGCGTACAAAGGTAAAGCCGTTGCTAGCACTGCGCACAATCTCGAGATCGCGAATCAACCGGCTCAAGCGAAAGCCTAGGAAGCTCGCCGCCGAGAAAAATACAAAGAAAATAATAATATGCACTGGTGAAAAACCAATCAACGTCAGCAGCCAAGTCGCCAGCGCGAACACCGCCAGACTCATTACGCCGTACATAATCGAAAACATCGAGCTATACGTCCGTCCCGCTAATTGCCGCCGCATCAGTACAGTATTATCGCCGCCATAGAGCATCTGATCGACCCGTTTAATCAGCGCTTCGGTATTTGCGTATCCCGGCACATTCAGCGTTAAGCGCAGCAACACCATGTATATCGGCGGGAAGAACAAATTGATCATCAGTACTAACCACTCAATTTGTCCGTGCGCCCACAGGTCATACGGCACTTCAATAGCGATGCCAATCAAAAACTTAGTAATTACCAAGAAGACCACGCTGCGCATGATGGCCCGGTTAATTCGCGCCATCATGCTAGAGTATTCACGGTTCACTTGCCGCTCAAATTCCTCGAGAAATGCCTCGCGTTTTTGCAACAACGCCGGGAAGTCGTCTTGCGTCTCCATCATATGGCGAATAACACGCAGCGGCGCCCCCTGCCGATCAACCACGCGGCGCAGCTCTTCGACCGACGTGCTGCGCAGCATCTTATCAATTTTACGATTAAATTCAACAAAAGCCTCAAGTGACTCAACGCTCGTTCCATAACGCACCAATAGCCCTGCGCGCACCGTGGCTACGTCGCTCTTCATCAGCGCCTGCTGAATAGCCACATAAAGCGCAGCTCCATATTCATCAGCCGAAGTCGATTGCAGCGCATCCCGCGGAATTGCTGTCTCGAAATATTCATACGCAAAATCAATAAACGCATGATCGCCAGCGTGATCAACCAATACATTCGCCGCCAATACCGACAGAGTTTCTAACAGCCATGCCGAAGAACGATCCAAATTGATTGAACGATCAGCAATCAGCTTTTCATACGCTTTATAGTGCGCTGTTGCTAGTTTTGAAATCTCTTTGATTTGGCTGCGCGACACGCTATCGTTGGGCAAATATCCCGCAAAAGTCAATTCAACCACCAATTCTTCGCCGCTTTTGCGGACCAACGCCTCATCGCGAACAATAAACGATTGTTTGAAAAACCGCCGGATAGCATTTTGTAGCAGCAAGTGCTCCTCGGTATTTTCAGCGGCGTTGCGCAGCTGCTCGTAAGCCGCCGTCAACATGCCGCCAGCACCAACGACATTAATTTTATCAGCCTGACTAAGTATTTGCTGCCGCTCATCAGACTGCCGCTGTGCATATATAACACCTGCCCGCAAGTGGGCGCCAATTCGATTCAACTCTGGCATTATTCGTATATTATCGTCGATTTTCACAGAATTAGCAAGAGTAATCGTCATCATTTGACTACCCAACAGACCGAAAATTCCTAGCGTTCATATTTACTTTTACCTCTATCTATGCTATAATGAAAAGATAAGGGCCAGTAGCTCAGCTGGTTAGAGCACCTGCCTCTTAAGCAGGGTGTCGAGGGTTCGAGCCCCTCCTGGCCCTCCACGAAACTCCATGTAAAAAACTCATCATTGCGATGAGTTTTTATTATCGGTTAGTTGAATAATGGTACCCCGAGCAGGGTTCGAACCTGCGGCCTTGAGCTTAGAAGTCTCCTGCTCTATCCAGCTGAGCTATCGGGGCACTCTGAAAGTGTATTTAGTCGCCCGATTCGCTTAGACAGAAGCTGGATAGAGCTATGCGATTTTTGTCGCTGAGGGCTCACCAGCTGAGCTATCGGGGCAAATATTTTGGTGCGGGTGCGGAGAATCGAACTCCGATCTCGAGTTTGGAAAACTCGCATACTAACCGCTGTACTACACCCGCGCACTATACATTATATCATTACGTTAGTGTATAATAAAAGCATGGGACGTTTATTTGACCGCTTCTCAACTAATAGCACACAGAGCGATGCTATGCATTCAAGCGGATTAACCAATAACAAGCCGCAGGTTGGCGGCAGGATTGCCAAGAATAGCTTTCAACGGCGCCAAAACACCAACCGGCAATATATCGGCGCATACAAAGATTCTGGAGTTAGACACGCTTATCGCAAAGCCTGGCAAGACCAGCAAATTGCCGCAGCCAATGCTAATGGAACGCAAATAACCGACAGCCACCAGCCGCAAAGCTCGCGGGTCTCTGATGCAAACTCGCGAAGCGCAGGAACCACGCAGACAAATAAATCGTCACTCATCACGCCTACAACCGAGCCAGACGTTCCGTCGCGCACCTTCACCGAGCCGATCAAGCCGTCGCGCGACCCGTTCAACCGATAGTATTTATGATTTAGAGTCAAATAAAACACCCGAGACTAATGAAGAAAACCGGGTGTTTTATTTGGGGCGAAAGATGGGATTCGAACCCACGGCCTCCGGAGCCACAATCCAGCGCTCTAACCAACTGAGCTACTTCCGCCATAATAAATACTACGAAATGTACTAGCAGAATCTTGTCAGTTGGTTAGAGCGAGCGCTATTTTCTACGCTCAAGGCTGTCCAACTGAGCTACTTCCGCCATAATAAATACTACGAAATGTACTAGCAGAATCTTGTCAGTTGGTTAGAGCGAGCGCTATTTTCTACGCTCAAGGCTGTCCAACTGAGCTACTTCCGCCGCATTACCCCCTTCCCAGGGCATTTATTACTATAGCAGACAGGCGCTTGATTGTCACTATTCCCAAACGGTTTCGATATCTGCACCTAGCGAGTTCAGACGGTTAGCAATATCTTCGTAGCCGCGACTGATATTGTAAACATCGCGCAGTACCGATTTGCCAGGCGCCGCCAGCATCGCTAGCAAAATCACCACGCTCGGACGCAGTGCGGCTGGCGCTGTGATATCAGCCGGCTTCCAGCGAGTCGGGCCAGAGATATAAACCCGATGCGGATCGACCATATTTACTTGAGCATTCATTTTAGTTAGCTCAGTAAAGTAGATTGCTCGATTTTCGTAGCTCCAATCGTGAATCAGCGTGCGGCCCTTGGCTACCGTGGCGCATAATCCTAAGAACGGCAGGTTATCCATGTTGATGCCCGGAAACGGCAGAGCATGAATTTTATCTTTTGGAGCATGCAATTCGGATTTTTTGAGTACGATATCAACTAGACGAGTGCAGCCATTGCGCGCCATATACTCTTCGGAAATATCGTACTGCAGACCCATACCCGCCAAAGTCGCTAGCTCTAGCTCCATAAATTCAATCGGCACGCGCCTGATAGTAATTTCTGAACCAGTCACGACACCAGCCGCCACGAAACTCATCGCTTCAATTGGGTCTTCGCTTGGGAAGTATTCGACGTCGCAGTCAATTGATTTTTTACCAGTAATCTTGAGAACAGTGGTACCGATACCCTCTATTTTGACACCTAGCTTTTCTAGAAAGAAACAAACATCTTGCACCATATAGTTTGGGCTAGCATTGCGAATAATAGTCGTACCATCATAAAGCGCTGCCGCCATAACGACATTCTCGGTGACTGTATCGCCGCGTTCAGTTAAAATAATCGCTCGGTCGACATGCTGCGGCTTAGACGTGGCAATATAGTTGTCATTGGCTGCTTCGACACTCAAACCAAACGGTGCTAAGCCCGCCATATGCGGTTCAACCGTCCGCGTGCCTAGGCTGCAACCGCCAGCAAATGGTATCTTGAACGTCTCGTATTGGTGTAATAGCGGGCCTAAAAACATAATGATACTGCGCGTCCGCTTGGCGGCCTCAACATCCATACTGTCGAGTTGCAAGACCCTCGGCGGATCTATTTCAAGGTCGTGCTCGCTAATCCAACGGCATCGCACGCCTATGCTTTCCAGAACCTCAATAATTCGGTTAACTTCCTCGATCCGTGCTACCCGGCGCAGCGTCGTTTTGCCTTTGTTGAGTAGGCTAGCACACAGCAATCCAACAGCAGCGTTCTTGCTAGTTTTGATTTCAATTTCACCATGCAGCTCCCGGCCGCCGTTGATGCGAAAGTTAGTTTTGCCCGAGCTATTAATCCGTACTATTTCGCTTGACAGCACCTCGCCGATACGCGCGATCATCTCGAGGCTGATATTCTGCTTGCCGTTCTCAATTCGATTAATTGCCGATTGGCTAGTGCCAAGCTCCTCTGCTAATTCGCTCTGAGTCATGTTACGTGCTTGGCGCGTCTCTTGGATGAGCGCACCGATGTTTTTGAGATACTTCGCCGTTTTCATGTCACCATAATATACCTGATATGATATATTGTCAAGAAATTCAATCGCAACCAACTCTATTTCAAAACGTTACAGTAAATGATTATAAGTGCTAAAATATAGATAAGAAAAAGGAGGATAATCATGACAGACATCGCAGTTGCTGACTGCATCGCCGGCGAAGAAGAGCGCCAGCGTGACGGTTTGGAATTGATACCAAGTGAAAATTACGTCAGCCAGGACGTGCGAAAGGCACTTGGCAGCGTTTTTACCAATAAATACAGCGAGGGCTACCCCGGTCGGCGCTATTACGGCGGCCAAGAATTCACCGACCGTGTTGAACAGCTCGCCATCGACCGCGCCAAAAAATTATTCAGCGCCGACCACGCCAATGTCCAGCCGCACAGCGGCGCGCCAGCTAACGAAGCGGTCTATAGTGCTTGGTGCCAGCCAGGCGATACTATCTTGGCGATGGACTTGAGCCATGGCGGACACCTGACGCACGGCTCGCCTGTCACCCGCAGCGCTAACTTATACAACTTCGTCCCATACAAAATGAAAAATATCGAAACCGGCGAGATTGATTACGAAGAGATTCGCCGCTTAGCACATGAGCATCAGCCGCGCATTATTCTAGCAGGCTTTAGCGCCTACCCGCGCGAAATGGACTGGGCGAAGTTCGTCGAAATCGGCCGCGAAATTGACGGTTGCCTACTAATGGCCGACGTAGCGCATATTGCCGGGCTGATCGCTGGCGGCGTAGCCAAGAATCCGCTTGACTACGGCTTTCATGTTATGACTACTACCACCCACAAGACGCTGCGCGGCCCTCGCGGCGGCTTAATACTCAGTATGGGCAAGGTAACTAGTCCGCTCAAGAAACCCGCCAAAACGCTCGAGAACATCCCGACACTGATAGATCGATCGGTATTCCCTGGTATGCAGGGCGGCCCGCATATGAACACCATCGCTGCCAAGGCAGTAGCTTTTGGCGAAGCGTTGCAGCCCGAGTTCTGCGACTACGCGAAAAATATCGTCGCTAACGCCGCGCAGCTAGCCGAGGAGTTGCAAAAACGCGGCTTCCAGCTAGTGACTGGCGGCACTAGCAATCATTTAATATTAGCCGATATAAATAAGAGTTTCGGTATAGACGGCAAGACCGCCGAAATCGCCATCGACAAAATTGGCCTGACGCTTAACGCCAACGCTGTACCCGATGACCCGCTGCCAATGTTCCGCCCGAGCGGCATTCGCCTGGGCACGCCCGCCATCACCACCCGCGGCTGCCAGCCCGACGACATGGCGCAAATCGCTGAGTGGATTAAGCAAGCGATTGACGCCCGCAAGGACGAGGAGAAATTAGGAGTTTTACGCGAGGAAGTGAGGGAATTCTGTCGAAGGTTAGATCAAATATAACAAGCCTTGATCACAAAATAGACATAAAAAATACTCCAGCAGAAGCTGGAGTATTTATGCTATATAATACAGTTACTATACCTTAACAGCCAGTTTGGTCGCCAACCCGACGATCTTTGCCAGCGTTTTCTGTGAAGTTAAAATAGAAAATTCTAGCACCATTATCATTACATTGCTTATAGGCTACTGTATTTTCCTTGCTCGGACGAGTTGAGATTGTTGCACCACCAGTGTCGACCGTGATAGCGTTACTATCTATGTGCCATGGATCGTTAACGTTAGCCCCAGTTAAGTCGCTAAGACTTGCTGGATACTTACCCTTATCAGTATAGTAAATCTGAGCCTTGTCAGCAACGCTCTTAGCAGTAGATTCCGCGGTCGTCGTACGTGCCCGGTTCTGAATACCATTATAAGCAATCAGTGAAATCACCGTCAAAATCGCGATGATGACGATCACGATCAAGAGCTCAACAAGGGTGAAACCTCGGTTTTTAAGTTGTTTTGTTGTCACAGTAATGTGCCCCCTATTTATTATGTTAGTTAATTGTAATTTGATAATACTACACCGATAACGAAAGCGCAAGTGGTTTTTAATAGATATAGCGGTTCTGCGTCGGGCGCAAGAATAATGACTCGGTCGGTGCGCGGGCATCAATATGGGTACCGTCGCCAATTTGCCCGGCGTCATTCAAGCCCCAGCAGTACGAACGCCCGTTTTCCACCACTGCGCACCCACGGTTAGCGCCAGCAGCAATATCAATTATTCTCTGTCCTGCCGGAATTCCGCCTGGGCCAACCAATATCTCTATCGGTTTTACTGATCGGTTGTTGGGAAGCGCGCCAAGAGGGAGGTTTGCTCCCAAATGACCGTAGGCATTCGTCCCCCAGCAGAATACCCTGCCGCTGGTCATCAACATACACGAATGCCAAATACCCACTTCGACCTTTTTCACTTTATCTGACGGAGACAGGCCTGCTGGTCTGTCAACCTTAACTGGCGTAGCCTTTTTACTAATATAACCAATATAATTCATACCTAATTGCCCAGCACGACCATTACCCCAGCAGTATGCCTCGCCGTTAGCAGCAGCGCATACATGAGTAAATCTGTCTGGCTCGCCGCTTTGAGCCAAATATCCGTCCTGCGATATATTTGTAACATTAGTCAAACCAGAAACTTTCATCGGGCTGTATACTGGCTTATCAGCAGGACTAGCAAAGGTATTATTGCCAATTTGACCAACATTATTCTGACCCCAGCAATAAGCAAAGCCATTGGCGATAGCGCACATATTCATCGACCGCGTACCACTGGTCGCTAACGCAGTTGCCGTATAATTATTCGGCAGACCGCCAGAAACACCTGCTCTAACTAAAGTCGGCCATGGGCGCACCTTTGTATTATCACCAGCACCAGTCACGCCGTAATAACCCTCGCCCCAGCAATATATCTTGCCGCCAGCGATAGCACACGAAGTATTATATGAACCGCCGATACTAGTTACTGTTTTACCAGCCAGCGCCCCCTTAACCTCAATAGGAACATTTGAATGTTCTTCTGCACCAGATCGTCCATTACCAAGCTGGCCAGTACCGTTATAACCCCAGCAATAAACTTTACCTTCAGCTAGAGCGCAGCTATGATACTGAGCGGTAAATAAGTCATCAATTCTCTTACCGTAGAGAACTCCTGTTTGTTTAACTACTTTGACTGGTATATCGGAATCGACGCTAAGCGCAGCTTTTGCTGGATTGCTTGGATTATGACCAACAGACCTCCCATTGCCCAACTGTCCGTAGCGGTTTCTACCCCAGCACCAAATACTATTAGACAAAATACCGCACGTTCGATAAGTACCGCTAGAAGACTTCGTAGCAACCAGACCCGGACGAGTGATAAGTTTTTTAACCGAAACAGTGTACTCTCGCAAAACCATACCGCCAGAATCCACAAGCTGTGTTTTGCCAATAGCCGAGACATCCGAATGATGATCATCATGAAAATTAAGGTCGCCAACGGTGAAAATTGTACGGATCGAACCTTCGCTCATAACGTATTTGTTAGTCGGAATCTTACCGTCTTGACCTTTGCAGTCGCTGCTTGGCGTTAGATACAAGCCAGCAGCTCCAGTAACATGGCCCCATGTTTGTTTCCAGTTGTTTATATCTAGACACGCATTAGCTGCCGCCGTCCCCGATTCGCCAGCTTCTTGAGCCAGCTTATAATAATACTCCTCGCGAGAATAAATATACGAACGCGTAGTAACGCGGTATGCAGCAGCTAGCACCGCCAATATAAATGTTGTCATTATAATCATTACTGCTAGAGAATAGCCCTTATCAAAGCGAATCATTCTTCATTTCCTTTCCGAACAGTTAATGACTGAGATATTTTAGACACTCCCCCCACAGGAGGACTAATTGTTATATCAATTTTAACCTTGTTAGCATTTTCAAACATATGGTCGGAACTGTGAGCAGCATCGTATTGGTTGGCTATTGGCGTATCATCCTTAAAATATTGAACATCAAATGCCGAAACGTTGCGAGCAATTGTTTCGTCGCGATAAAGCGATCGCCCTGGCGTTGCACCGCCAGTAAATTCGGATGATTGCGGAGGTATGGATTGTACCGCGATCTTGCGCCAAAATTCGTTATTTTCATCACCGGTACCACATATAGCAGAAGCGTTAACACCAAGGGCTTTATATCTTTCGCTTTTTATATCATCAAATATAACCCTTCGATACAATGTATTGTCCCGCATGAAGTAGACCACCATCTGTCTGTATTTTGGCTGGAGACGTCTTTCTGTACTGCAATTAAACCTTTTTGTTGCAGCATAAACTACCTCGCGAGAGCCTGCCCCGCGCCGCAAATTAGTCGCATATTGTATCAGGAGTAAGGCCCGCCTATTACCACCTCCACCAAAATATTTCCAAGTTTGCAGAGTAGGTGCAGGATTACTTACAGCGCTATATCCGTATCGATCAAGCATATTCATATCACCCCTTCTAGAAGTAGAAGCAATCTCGACTGAAGCCAAAACATCCATTTCGATAGCGTCCATCGTCACGTGCATGTCACGCGTCATTGAAGCAAGCGCGTCTGCTGCTATAGCCTGACGGTAAGATGCTGATATAATACCGCCAAATACTACAACCACTATAAACATAACAAACGTCGTCACCATTAGCTCTACGATAGTGAATCCAGATTGGTTAGAATGCCGCATATGCAACATGAGTTACCCTCTTACCATTACCATATGTTACTACAGACTCAACACGAATCGGCATACCCAAACTGCTGACGGCGTCGCCGCAACCATACGGCGCCGATGCCACAACTTTTTGCTTGGTAGTTCCGGGCAACTCGCTAATATGCCCTTCTGAATCAAGCAATACCTGCTGCACAGCGCCTGGCAGCGGATCGGTACACAAAAACCAAGTTGGCGGAGCTCCGTTAACATACTTACGCATGTTATCGTACGCTAAATAACTAGCCTTTTGATCCTGGCGGTTGATAATCGAGAGTATACTAACCTGGGTATGCATCGTTAATATACCAAGCGATATTATCGAAATAAATAACAGTGTAACTACCACCTCAACGATTGTAAAACCTTCATCCGTTCTCATCTTGACCATATGCTATTCACCTGATAAAGCGCATTATCTGATTCGCTATAGTAATATATTCTGAAACCGACGCAAACATCCTTACCCGAAGCGCCGTAAACTTTATCGCAGTCGGATCTCTCTCTGTCTTGAGCGCAATACCTATAGAGCATTTTCTGCTCATCCGTCCAGCCCCAGCTGGCTGGTATCGGGCCAGCCGCCGGGCAGCCCTTGACTAGTCTATTGCCAGAACGGGAGGGATCTTGCACAACTGTAGTGTCACTAAAATATTTGCCTATATCAGCTAACAGCGCGTTGCCAGTTGGATATTCATGTCCCCTGGAAGTGGTGTTGTATTTATAATAACGTTCAAGATCTAGAGCCATGGCTTCAGCGCGAGCTCTACGGGTCGCATCGCGACCTTTCGCTGTCAAGCCGTTGAACGTAGTCATAGCAATTATCAGCAGCACACCGATGACGGTAACTGCAATAACCACTTCAACTATAGTAAACCCGCCCTCTTTACGCTTCATGACTTAATTGTAGCGCACAATTTATAAAATGGCTATGCTTTTTCTGAGTTTTTGCCAGGTATCTCTAACGGCTCTTGCTCAATAGTGATACCAAATTTTTGGTAAACGGTGTCAATAATTTTTCGGCGAGCTTGCGCTAGATCTTCATAGCTCTGTGCCGACTCATTAATAAGGACTAGCGCGTTTTTGTCGTGGACGCGCATACCATAATGAAGCGTACCTTTGAGCCCGCATTGATCAATTAGCCAGCCAGTTGGAATTTTGTATGTATCATGCGACATATCATAATGCGGGATATCAGGATACTTCTGCTGCAATTTAGATAATTTATCAGCCGAAACAATAGCGTTCTTGAAGAACGAACCAGTGTTTGGGCGGACTTTCGGGTCTGGCAACTTATCAAAGCGAATCTTCATCACAACTTCGCGTAATGTTTGCGGTGAATAATCGTGAATATCATGCTCGTCTAAATAACGCTGAATCGCTGCATAAAACGGCGGTTGAGATTGATATCGCGACAAGTTAAACGTTACTGATGTTATAATATAGCGCCCCGCCCAACGACCGCGAAAAATGCTATGACGATACGCAAAATCACACTCAGCATTGCTAATAGTTACAAATTGGTTATCGCGCGTATCGTAGGCATTAACAGAGACAATCGTCGAAGCAGCCTCTTGGCCGTAAGCGCCAATATTCTGTACAGGCGCCGCACCGACCGTACCGGGGATCGCCGACAAGCATTCCACGCCGCTGAGATTCATCTCGACCGTCCGCCGTACGAAGTCATCCCAAACCTCGCCAGCACCAGCTACAATTGTCACCAAATCGTCAGTTTCGTCAACAACTTCAAAACCTGGGATGCGATTGAGTATAATAAGTCCGTCGAAGCCCTCGTCGTGCGCTAACGTATTACTGCCGCCGCCGAGAACGTATATATCCAGATTGTGCTCATGAGCATAGCGTACTGCTTCAGCGATATCGGCGCGAGTTCTAGCCTCGACAACTTGCCGAGCCACGCCGCCGAGCTGCATAGTTGTAAGCTTTTTGAGAGAGATGTCCTGCTGTATGTTCATAGTTTGATTATACAATATGTGATATAATTGCGGTAGGCGCCCGTAGCTCAGCGGATTAGAGTACTTGGCTTCGAACCAAGGGGTCGCAGGTTCGAATCCTGCCGGGCGTACCAATTGTGCCCCGTTAGCTCAACTGGATAGAGCGTTGGTTTCCGGTACCAAAGGTTGCAGGTTCGATTCCTGTGCGGGGTACCAAAGACAGCAGCAATGACAGCTGTCTATTTTTTTAATTTGATCGATTGATTCGTTATTTGACTTTCCATATCGCCTATGCTTAACTTGAAGTATTGTATTCTGAGGAGAGGAATATGGAAAACCAACAAGCAAACCATAGAAAGATAAAAGTTGTTATCGGGATATTGGCCGCTATACTAGCAGCAGTTTTGCTGTATTGGCTGTTTAACAGTTTGATTAGCATGAACCAGCATAATCAGACAAATCAAGGACCTAGCCATGATACTACTTCTCAAACAGACGACGAAAATAGCAAGCCGCAGCAGCCAGATTCGGATTCAGAACCAAGCTCGAACCCGGACGGCAAGAACGAGACTAGCCAGACCAAAACCGATGAATCCACGAACAGTTCACCTAGTGATTCTACCAAGACGGCTGGAAATGGCGTCTCGTTTGTCAGAAATCACAATACTTATCATTACCGCCAAATAGCGTCGCCGGGCAGACCGTCAATTCACAATGCTGCTAACCATAAACCTGCGAATACCCCGTCTACTAAAACTGGCGGCAACAAACCAACTACACCGCCCAATCCATCCAAGCCGCCTAAGCCAACACCCGAACCTGTGCAGACAGCCGTAAAAATCGTCGGCGCCGCAGAAGTCGGTTCGACACTGATTGCGCAGATAGACGATCCCGACGGCTTGAAAGACGGCGGTATACGATATTATCAGTGGTTTGCCGACGACGCAGCTATTCCTGGCGCCGGCTATTTCTCGTACAAGTTGACACCATCAGAAGTGGGTAAAAAAATCACTGTCAAAACAACTCATGCTAACAACAAAAACGTAATGAAAGATTTAATTAGCTCAGCTACGATAGCTGTCGGCAACGCCGCATCAAATAACAACCATGGTAGCGTCACCATCGACGGAATTAACCGAGTCGGACAAGTATTCACTGCTCACATTACCGATGCTGATGGCGTGCCAGAGAGCGGTATTACTTACAGGTGGTACGAATTTTACGGCAAATTCTTGGGAACTGGCAAAACTCTCGCGCAAACCAAAGACCACCTCGGTATGCAAGTCATCGTTCAAGCCAGTTACACCGACAAAAAAGGACATAAAGAGAGCGTCACCAGCGGATTTAGCGGGTCGGTCGTCGATAATTCAGGCGGCGGCACTGGCGCGGGGATAATCAGTCCTGCTGCGACTGCGCCAAAAATTACTCTTCATGGACCAGCCAGCGTCAAAGAAGGAGAGACTGCTGTTTACACGGCAACTTTAGACAAAGCAGCCAGTACCGATGTTAGCGCGGATATCAAAATCACGCACAATACTAGCAACCCGAACAATCTTAACGTCCGTTGGGACAGCCAGCGAGTGGTTATTAAAGCCGGAGAAACCAGCGCCAAATTCTACATTGACACCAATGCCGGCACTGGCGGTAAAGGTAAAACTTACACCGTTTCTCTTAGCAACGCTGTCGCTGGTATGGTTAATAAAACAAATACTAGCACCTATACTGATGTCAATGCTCAATCGGTTTTTATGTTATCTTACGTTTATCCGCTCGCTGAGGCTGGCGGTAGCGAGTTTTCTGACTACTGGAAAGCGATTCATGCAGCAGGCAGCAGCAAAATCCCATACACGCTCATCATGGCAGACGGCAGTCCTGACGCCAAGCTCGACCCAGGCTATGTGCGGCTACTAAAAAGAAACGCCGAGCTTGGTTTCAAGACTGTCGCTTACATTCGCACCGTTCAGCAGACCCGCCCAATTGCCAAAGTTAAAGCCGCAATGGCTAAGTTCATTGAACTTTACGGAGCGGACAAAATTCACGGATTCTACTTCGACGAGATATCATCCAGAAATAACAGCGCAACGGCTTACATGGCAGAATTATACAACTACACGAAAAGCACTTACGGCAACAAGTTGGTCGTCGCCAATCCTGGCACGCACGTCACCGACGCGATTGCGCCATACGCCGATATTTTCATGACCAACGAAGGTACTGCTGACGAATATATCAATAACTATAAGACCGCTTACTCTGCCTTTGAAAAAGATCCGGCAAACTCCCATCGTATTTTCCATACGATTTATGCCGCAAAGGCCAGCGATTACCAGAAAATAATCAATTTATCGCGCCAACGCAATGCCGGCTGGGTATTCATCACTACCGATAGTACGATACCCGATGGCAGGCCGTACAATGATTTGGCAAAGAATTTCCCTAGCCTCGTTGATAGCGTCAACAATTTAGGCCGCCAACCGCTTGATCCAAATAGAGTCACGGAACAACCTTTGCTATCCGGCGCGATAATCAGCGGATCATCTGTTACCACAACTATACTTAGCCAATAATCGCATCGGTATGCTACACTATGTTTATGGTTACCAAGGCAAATAAATCTCCCAAGAAGACTCGCAAGCAGCGTGTCAAACACATTACAAAAACAGACACTCACTTCATGGTGCGCCGAAGCTTACTGGTGTATGCGATATTGGTTTTTGTGCTTTTTTGGCTAACAGCTATGAGCGTATATCTAGTCGACAGAATGGTTGTAGAATACACCAACACTGCCCGCTATAACCAAATTCATAGTATATATAGCAATTTGAAGCTAGACAAATCGTACAGACTGGCGGTTTATAAAAGTAATATTTCAAATGATAAGTCTATCACTACAGAGTATGGGCATAATGCTTCCGTAAGTAAAACTCGTATGGATTTAACCGAAAAAATTAAAGAAGCTGGCTTCTCGCTTATCGACACAAAAGATAAAGATACTATCATTCAAAGCGATACATTCAAGGATACTAACGGCCATATTTTATACCTGAGCGTTATACCACAGGCGCTGCATAAAGATTATACATACGGCACCTCCGAGATAGCCAAGCCGTACACGAAGACAACTGCTAGTGAATTCGACCATGATCAAACTAGCTACGTCACTATCAAAATAAGCCTTGGCGACTAGTGAGATAACTGCCGCCAAAAATACGAAACGCATACCTTGTATTAGATAATTGTTTATGTTATAATATAAGTATGGAGACTAAAGACAGCGAGTTGGATTTTGGCAAACTTTCAGAATCGACCGCGCAAGCAACTCGCGATGAATCTTATCCTCTTGCCGCAACGCTAGCGATAATGGCATACAATATAACGTCAGATCCATCCGAAAAGGCTCGGATGGCGCGCGACGCGGGTAATGCCTATAGACATTTAGGCAACTACGAAAAAGCTGAAAAATGGCTTGCTGAGGCAGTCGATCAACACAAAACTTTAGCCGAACAAGAACCAAATCGCAGCACGCTGCGCGAGCTGGGAGCTAGCGCAGCCATGCTGGCAACCATGCAATTGTCGCGCATAGCAAGCGATAAAACTTTTGATACTCCAAAAAATAATACCAAGACTGTTGAAACTTTTCGTTACGGACTAGAGAAACTCAAGGATTCGCACGAACACGCCGACGGACTAAATCGTGAAATTGATCAATATGATATTAATTTTACCGCTCGAGCCAGCTACGCCGAGACGCTTGCCGGCAATAAAAAGCGAGGCTTGGCACTCGGCGTCAGAGCGGTGCGGCTAGCATTCTGGTCCGAGTCGCCGCAGCTTGATACCACTAATACGTCCCTTAGCAAAAAAGAACGCTACAAAACCAAAGCACGGGCGCTCGTGCGCGGTATTGGCGCGCTAGCCGTTGGTATTGTTGCACCAGTCAACCGCCGCGCCGCCAAAACTCTTGTTAGAAAACTTTCTTAAGCTTGGTTCTTCTGGTTAGGCGCATCGCCTTGCAATGGAACTACTTGCGATTCAGATTCTTCAAAAATTCGCCGTACTTGCTCGGCATCAATGTTCACCGAATCGCCCGGATTGACCGCCCCCGATAACATAAGCTTAGCGATAGTATTCTCCACCGCTTTCTGAACGACGCGACGCATCGGCCGAGCGCCTAGCCGCGGGTCGTATCCTTGCTGAACGAGAAGCTGTTTCGCGTCGTCATCAACAGTCACTGACACTTTTTGCGGCAATAGAGTTTTGTTGACGCCAGCCAGAATCAGATCAAGCACTTGCACCAACTCGGCAGGCGTAAACGGACGAAAGAGTACAATTTCGTCGAAGCGATTGAGAAACTCTGGTCGAAACTGGTTTGAACTAATTAATTCGTTGATAAACTGCTGTTCAAACTGCTCAAGCCGATAGCCGCGCTCGATATATTCGCGGATCCTATCAGCGCCAGCGTTGCTAGTAGCGATTACGATAGCGTCACGAAAGCTGATCTCACGGTTCTTGGCGTCGCGCAAAATCCCTTCGTCGAGTAATTGCAACAGCGTGGTTAGTACTTCTGGCGCGGCCTTCTCGATCTCGTCGAGCAACACCACACTGAAAGGCTGTTTCATTACTTGCGCGGTCAAGCTCATCGGGTCATCCGCGCCATCAGCGATCAAACGAGCGACATCCTCGGAGCGAACAAACTCATTCAAATCTAAGCGGATTAACTTGCCTTCGCCGCCAAAGTATACGTCGGCCAGTGCTTTTGATAGCTCCGTCTTGCCGACACCAGTCGGCCCCAGAAACAGAAAGGTACCAATCGGCCGATTCTCATTGCGGACGCCCGCGCGAGCGCGGCGCAGAGCATCACTGACGACATTAACGGCGCGAACTTGATTAACCATTCGTTCATGAATTAAATCCTCCATATGCAGCAGCCGCTCGCGGTCTTCGGTCGTATTAGCTACGCTAACTTTAACGTCCATTGTCCGCTCGATTGCTTGCTGTACAGAATTCATAGTCACGATACCAGACTCGCTGAAACTAGCCGCCGACTCTAGCAATTTAAGCGCCCGGCCAGGCATAGCTATATCGTGAATGTAACGCTGGCTCAAACGATAAGCTTCGTTAATCGCTTGTATCATATAGGTAACTTTTCGGTTGAATTCAATTGAAATTAGCTGTTCTTGCAGAACTTTTTTAGTCTCTGCCTCGTTTGTCTCGGCAACATTAATACGGTTAAGCGAGTTGGCTAGCGACGGGTTGCGGCGGCTGATCTCTAGATAACGCTGTTCGTCCATGCTTAAAATTAAGCGTAGTCGGCCAGCATCTAAAATCGGCTGTAAAACATTTGTTAAATCTACCGACCCCACACCTTCTTCGAAAAATAACTGCGCGTCATCAAGGCAAACAATGATGTTTTTAGCGTTATAAGCCTCTCCCAAAACCTGCATGATTAAGTTTTCGAGCTCGCCGCGTCCTGGCGCTGCCGCAATCAACGATGCCGAGTCAAGAATGAAGATCTGGCGGAAGCGAAGATTTTCGGGTACATTCGCATCAGCGTCCAAAATTCGTTCCGCGAAAGCATGAATTACTGACGTTTTACCAACACCAGCTTGACCGATAAGAACCGCGTTTTGCCGCCCGCCCGTACCAAAAGCTTCCACTAGCTGATCAATCACCTGCACATGCGATGGTATGTCGATCGACAAGGTATTACGGCTAGCGCCAATTTGTTCGCTGATATTTTGCCCGAATCGCTCAAGGTGCGGAATCCAGCCAAACGACCAATCACGCGCCAAGCCGCCAGTCCGCCGCCGCTGGCCAAAATGCCGAACAATCTCCATCAAATGTTCTTGCCACAAAATGCCAGCGTCCAAATCCTCATCTCCTAAATGAGTTTGCGCTATTATCGATTGATAATTCGGAAAGCTCCTCACTAGCGCTGTAGCTAATACGGCACCGCTGATACGGTCTAGCTGATTGGCTTGGCGAATGTCGTCAGCTACACTCCACAGTTCGTCAACGGAAATCGTCGAACTCTCAGCGATAGTGGCTAAAAATGACGGCGTCATACCAAGCCGTACCCCCATGAATTGACCGCTTGACACCTCACCAATTACTTTAGCAATCTCTCGCACATTCGGTTCTCGCGACAACCGGCCCAACACGTCGCCAGCTAACAAATCATCAACCGAACCGCCCTTACCAGCTGGCAGATCGTGAACGTGCCAATTATAAAATTTCACCGCCATATATAATACTGCCGCCAGAGCACCACACAGCCAACCTAGCGACAGACGCTCCATAGTTACTAGCATAGTACCCGATATCACCAGTAATAATGCTAACCATGAAAGACTTTTTGCAATCATCGGCGACAGCAGCCGCCCAAAGCGCGCTTCGCTGGCTCGCTGAGACGAATATCTAAAAGTACCTAAAGATGCCATGGTATCCACCCCGATATTGCCGCAACAACCATTACCGCTGGCATCGCTGGCACTAACGGCCAAATAGCCAAACGCAGTAGACCAATCAACAGCATCAAGCACAAGGCTGCTACACCTATCAGCAGCGTTATTATCCTTATAAAGCCGCCAATAATCCGCGACACTAAGCGATCAAAAAACGCCCGCAACTGCACCCCGATTGGTCCGCGCACTTTCCCAGCTGAAATTTGCCGCCACGGCGCGAATAGTGTTTTGAGTAATAATCCCAGCGAAAACGTATCGTATAATCGCTCGATAGATTCCCAAACATCTACTGCTGCCCGCTTCCAACCAACGCTATACCACCACGCAATCATGCCCACAATAAACATATGCTTTTTATTATAGTTCAAAAAGCGTTTGGACGCTACTATAATGCGCCAAAAACAGGTATAATGAGTTTTATGCGTCAAACTCTCACGACTATGCTCGGGAAGACTGTTAAGAAAGCTGCACAGATTCGCGGCGGTAGCGGCTCAGCCTTACCAGGCTTGGTAATTGAAAAAATCGACTCAGATTTTGTTAGCCGCACATTACAGCAACTACCAATGGGTGTAGCACTCATCAGCGGCACTAATGGCAAAACCACTACCACCAAAATTGTTGTCGAATTACTAGAAAGCCAAGGCCTGAAAGTATTTACCAACCGTACTGGCAGCAACTTCACGCGCGGCGTGGCAGCAGCGCTATTAGGCGAAGTCGATTTGCATGGACGAATTAACGCCGATATTGCCGTGCTTGAACTCGACGAAGCCTATGCTGTTCACTTTGTAAAAGCAATCAAGCCAAACTACTGTTTGCTGCTAAATGTCATGCGCGACCAGCTAGACCGCTTTGGCGAAATTGACAATACCGCCAAGCTCCTCCACAATGTTGCAATAAACACAACAAAGTGCGTAGTCCTTAACCGCGACGACCCGCGATTAAGCAGTCCTGATTTTGTAAACGATATTAAATCACCACTGCGAAGTTTTGGCGTTAACCCAAAATATTCGCAGACCTTCCCTTCTGATGATTCTCTACACAGTAGCGAGCAAAATGCAGCTAAATTGTACGCTGACGACACCAGTCTTGAAGAGTTTAAAGACCAGCACGCCGTTATCGGCTTCAACGGCAGCGATCACTCGGTGAATCTAAATCTGCGTGGCATCTACAATCTTCAAAATGCTACTGGTGCTGTTGCTTTAGTGCGCGCGATTCTCGGCAATAGTCTCAACGTTGACTCTATGTTTGAAGCGTTATCAGGTATTAAGCCGGCTTTTGGCCGCGGCGAGCAATTAATAATTGACGGACAACCCTGCGAGCTAGTATTGGTCAAAAACCCGGCTGGCTTCCGTTTGGCCCTAGCTTCGTTCGATCCAGCAAACTACGCCACTATGATAGCTATTAACGATGCTTACGCTGATGGCCGCGACATGAGCTGGCTCTGGGATGTCGATTTCGATAGCTTACAAGAACAAGGCGTCACTGCTGTATCTGGCGTCCGCGCCTATGACATGGCCCTGCGACTAGAATACGACGAAGTACCTATCGATTTTGTTGATACCGACCTAACGGTTGCACTGCGCCAACTTATCACTAAACACACTCGCCAACCAAAACGTATTTACTGCAGCTACACCGCAATGTTAGCGCTACGACGACTACTAGCGCGTTATACCGACGTGGAGGAAATCCGATGAAAAAGCAACCGCAATCTATCACTATATTACAACTTTATCCGCGCGATATGAACATTTACGGCGACTGGGGCAATGTTCTGACTCTCAAGCGGCGGCTAGAATGGCGTGGTTTTGCTACCAAGTTAATTGAATACAATGTTGGCGACGCTTTTCCAGACGATGTTGATTTAATCGTCGGCGGCGGTGGACAAGACTCCGGACAGTTACGAATTAGTGACGACCTGCAAAAGATTGCCCCGCAACTCAAACGATTAGCTGACGACGATTTACCAATGTTAGTTATCTGCGGTTTATACCAACTATTCGGCCGCTCGTTTACTACCAAAGACGGCGACATAATTCCTGGTATCGGTATTCTTGACCTAGAAACAATTGGTGGTGACGAGCGCATTGTTGGTAATATTATCGTCAAAAGTCCAGAATTCGGTGAAATTATCGGTTACGAGAATCACTCCGGGCTAACTACGCTTAGCCAAAATACCACAGCGCTCGGCGACGTCATCAAAGGCATAGGCAACAATAATATTGATGGCCGTGAGGGCGCCCGTTATCGTAACGTTATCGGTACCTATTTGCACGGTCCGCTCTTGCCAAAGAATCCGCACATTGCCGATTGGATGATTTCGCAAGCTATAATCCGTAAATACGGTGCCGTCGTTTTAGACCCGCTTGAAGACAAGTACACCAAACAGGCTCGTAATATCGCCAAAAAACGCCCGCACTAGCCACTACTTTTATAATACTATCCCCAGATTGGACCTGCTATACTGGTAGAAGTGACCAAAATGAGCGCTGTTAAAAAACCAAAAATTAATCGTATTGTCAGCCTAGATTTAATGAGAGGCTGGTTTTTGGTGATAATCATACTTGATCATTTGAGCTATTTTCCAAACGGCCTCGTGTTCATAAGCGGCGACAGCAGATTATACGTCACTGCCGCCGAAGGATTCTTTATTATTTCTGGATTAGTATTAGGCATTGTCCGCGGTGCTAAATTAACAGAGCGTTCGTTTAGATACGCTGCTAAATTGATCTGGCGGCGAAGCTTCATGCTATATCTAACCAGTATCATCATTACAATATTATCGATTGCGATCGGCTGGCATTTTGTTGGTAACGACGGCGTCAAATCGCCTTTGCCTCCGCTAGATAGCAATATCTTTAGTTTATTTTGGAGAATAGTTACTCTGCAAGAATTCTACGGCTGGGCCGATTACTTGCGTCTATATGCGATATTTTTGGCGCTAACACCAGCTGCGCTTTGGCTACTGCGCCGCGGCAAATGGTACATCGTTCTAACCGTCAGTACTCTAGTTTGGCTGCTAACGCCAAAGCCGGTTAACGAATTCACTCAGCCATTTACTTGGCAATTTATTTTTTTCATCGCCTTCACGCTAGGATTTTACTCGCCGCAAATTAAATCATGGTGGAATAGTTTGTCCGCCAAAACGCGGCGCCGTACCAAAACTGTCATCTTTACCCTGTTTATCATCACTTTCATCGCCAATGTTTTTGCCGAGTTTTTCGCGCCAGCCTTAAACGATAATCTTTCGACAGCTATTAATAATTTTCGCCCTATTCTAGCGGCCAGCTTCGATAAGCTAGCTCTAACGCCAGCGCGCGTAGCTATGTCGCTGCTCTGGTTTATTGGGTTTTTTATGATTTTCCAGCGTTTTGAAAAACAAATTAAACGCTATCTCGGCTGGCTACTTATTCCGTTTGGGACTAATTCGCTTTACGTCTATTCAATTCATGCCTTCGTAGTCATGGGAGCGCATCTGATAGTCAATCCGCAATATGGCGCGCCGGCTAGTTATTTTAATTCTTTTGACCGTCTAGCCGAGGTTCCTCAAAACCTCGCGCTATCGATTTTGGTGATTGCAATTATTTATCTAGCAGTGCGAACCAAATTTTTGATGAAGATTATTCCGCGCTAAACTTAGTGATTTTTAGCGGTGATAAATCAATCGTTTCAACCTTGCGATAGTTGCCCGGCAGACTAGCTTTCATATCGCTATAGTAGACATTATAGATATTCTTTGCGCGGGTAAATGTTTTTTTCGTGTCGACAACTTGGCGGCTGTTGCCATCTAGCGGAGCATAACCGCCGCCAAGATGTTGGTCACTACTAGCAAAGTATATCTGGCAATTCGGTAGATAATAATCTAGCTCAATCGCCACATACGGATCGGCCGCTAACACCACATCGTTTTCGCTACATTTAACTATAGAAGCAACAGAGTTGACGTTTGGCTTTTGCATACGCTGAAAGTTATAATTGCCAACCTGGCTGAGGTTAGTTGCCCCGACCGCCAGAATTACCAGCAGAACTAACGGTGAAGCTATTCGCCAAACTTCACGAGTCTCACGTTCGGTCGACAGCGCGAGACTAGCTCCCACGAGCATAACTAGGCCAATCGCAACGTGCGCCAAATAACGCTCGACATACATCGGTTTATACAGAGAAATCACCATCAATAGCATTATCGGCACGCTGATATAACTAACTAATAGCCACAAAATATCATTTTTTTTCTTAACATGAAAAGTAATAACAATTGAGCGGACAGATACAAAAATTATCGCTAGCACCAATATTGAGGTAATCACACCCAGTTGCCAAAGCGGCTGGTATATTGCATTAAACGAAACAATACCAACTAACTGCTCGAGATTCATTGGCTGTCCAATTGGTGCGAGCGCACCATTGCCAACCTGCTTCAAAAATGACGACAGCCACGGGAGAAACAGCAACAAGCTAAATGTATAAGCTCCTATCCAACGACACTCTTTCCATGAAGACTTACGCAACTTACCAGCATCCATCGCGACTAGCCAGGCTAGATGAGCCAGCCACAAAAGCGCTAAGTAGTATAGCGTGTACATACCGAGCGCCACTAGCACTCCATAAATAAGCCAGTCAGTCCACCGCTTGCTAGAGTGCGCCCGTACCAACATCACCGTCGCCGCTACGCCGATTAACGACGCCATAGCGTACATGCGAACTTCGAAACCGTAGCGCATTAATAATGGTGCCAGGAGCAACATCGTTAATGCATAAATGGCTGCTCGCACATTAAAATGCTTTTTAATAAAACAACCAGCTACCGCAATTGAGGCTCCATAAAAGATCACGCTTAGCGAGCGCAATGCCAGTTCGCTCCAGCCAAAAACATTCGCCCAAATTTTCAGAATGAGATAATACAGCGGCGGATGAGTATCAAGTGCCGACAGCCGAATAATCTCGCTGGCAGACCGCTTGGCTACCATTATCGAATATGCTTCATCAAACCAAACGCTCTGCCGCAAGCCAATCCATAAACTAAGAGCTGCCGCTACTACTGACACAGCAATTATCAGCCATCTATAAACCTTGTCATAGTCATTACTATGCTTCCAAAATAATATTTTCATGCTTTGATTATATTACGACTAGGAAAAACTCGCAAAATAATATATAATAGCTTTGCACATCTATCGGGGTGTGGCGCAGTTGATAGCGCGCGCGGTTTGGGACCGTGAGGTCGAAGGTTTGAGTCCTTTCACCCCGACCATTTGAACCATGAACCTGCCGACAAGCGGCAGGTTTTGCTATTGTCCTATTTTGCCCTCCTATACTCCTCATGCTATCATAACTATATGAAAAGCAAACAACACTCGCACCGCCGCATAGTCGTTAATATCTTTGGCACATTAGGGTATTTGTCAGTATTTTTGCAGTGGACGTGGACGGCAATTATATTACTATATCCATTATTCCAATCAGAAGCTGTACAAAAGATTTTTCTACCAGAACGCCAAGCGCCTCGCCCCGTCGTGAGCCACTCTGGATGCTATAGCGATGCCGCTCCATTCATTGCCATTGTCTCTATTGCCATTACAGCTGCAATTATTGTTATGTCAATAATCACGCTAATAGGATTGCCAAAGAAAATCGGCAAGACTGGCGCTAAAATCACGCATTCGGCAGCCGACGTGATAGCCGCCAATACCCGCCCGCCAAAACAACAACCAGCAAAAAAATGGAAATTAAACTTGTCGTACAAACTGATAATCTGCATTAAATTAATATTGACGGTTCTGCCGGTCATTCTGCTGCTCTTTGCGCCGACAATTCCTAAACTACCGCACCAAGTTATGACTATCGTCGGCAATTTCTGCTTAGTGGTATCAGCTGTTTATTGGCTTATCCAATATGCCTTAGCTAAAATCCTACGCGTGCCGCATAAAGAAATTTGGTAGTTCAAGCCTTCGGCGGGATGATGTCTATGGTACGCGTTTGCTTATCTAGCGGCAATTGATGACCAGCATCAAATTTATAGACAAGTAACGTACCAAACGGCATTTCCACTTTACCAATCTCTTCATCAGGAATCTGGTCGAGATACTTCATCAGCGCGCGAATAGTATTACCGTGCGAAACAAGCAGGATATTTTCGCCTCTTTGCAGCCGCGGCAAGATTTCGTTTTGAAAGTACGGAATTGCCCGCGCATAAACATCTTTGAGTGTCTCGCCACCTGGTACTGGATAATCCCAGCCGCGGCGAATTCCCTGAAATACTTCATCGCCAATCTCGTCTTTGACTTCCCATTTATTTTTGCCGGTTAAGTCGCCATAATCACGCTCGTTAAGCGGCTTGGCGATAATCCGTTCGAGATCCGCCTGGTCGCCCTTGCCGCGCAGAATTCCATCGCAAGTCTGCTGCGTACGTTTGAGCTCGCTAGTATAAGCGGCATCAAAGTGAATATCGCGAATAATTTCACCAAGCTGCTCGGCTTCGCGCATGCCTTTTTCTGTCAAATTGACATCCGTCCAGCCAGTCCACTTACCTAATAAATTCCACTCGCTCTCTGCGTGGCGGCTAATAACTAAAATTCCCTGTTTTTGCACTTCCATAAATTCATTATACCGCGAAAATCAAGTTGTCTGAAATATTTTATCCGTGAGATTTCAAACAGTCTAGTCTTCTGCATTAAATGCTATAATATAACTATGAACGATTTCACAATTCAATCAATCAAAGCAAGACAAATCCTCGACAGCCGCGGCAACCCAACCGTTGAAGCAGACGTTATTTTAAATAACGGTACGCTTGGCCGTGCTGCCGTACCGAGCGGTGCTAGCACTGGCTCGGCTGAAGCGCTTGAATTGCGCGATGGCGGCATTGACTGGTCTGGCAAAGCGGTTTACCAGGCAGTCCGCAATGTTAACGAAGTCATTGCACCAGCGCTAGCTGGACACGATGCCAACGACCAAGCTGCTCTCGACCAAATAATGCTCGATTTAGACGGTACCGATAATAAATCCAAACTCGGCGCTAACGCCATTCTCAGCGTCAGCCTAGCCGCCGCTAAAGCTGCCGCCAGCGCTAAGAATCAGCCGCTGTGGCGCTACGTCGCAGAGATGACCGACAACACACCTGTCCTGCCATTACCAATGATGAACGTGCTCAATGGCGGCGCTCACGCAGCTTTCGCTACCGATATTCAGGAATTTATGATCATTTGTAAAGGTGCGCAGACTTTTGCAGACACACTCAAAATGGGCACCGAGATCTTTCATGCGCTAGCCAAAGTACTAAAAAATTATGATTATCCAACTACTGTCGGCGATGAAGGCGGCTACGCACCACGCGTCCGCAACGGCAACCGCGAAGCGCTGGCCTTATTGTCCGAAGCTATTCAAAACGCCGGCTATGAACTCGGCCGCGACGTTGTCTTTGCAATGGATGCTGCGTCAAGCGAATTCTATCAAGAAGGACGCTACGAGCTTAAATGTGAAGGCAAGTCGCTAGCAAGCAGCGAAATGGTTGATTGGCTAGAAGCCTTGACAAATGAATTTCCAATTGTCTCAATCGAGGATGGTCTAGCCGAAAATGATTGGGATGGCTGGAAGCTGCTGCGCGAACGGCTCGGCGACCGCATCCAGCTAGTCGGCGACGATTTGCTTGTCACGAACACCTCGTTGATTGAACGGGCTATCGCTGAACAAACTGCCAACGCGCTGCTAGTTAAACCAAATCAAATTGGCTCGCTGACCGAGACTATTCAAGCTGTTAAAATGGCGCAAAATGCTGGCTGGCGCACCGTCATGAGCCATCGCTCTGGCGAAACCGAAGACACGACAATCAGCCACTTGGCCGTTGGCCTGGGTTGCGGCCAGATTAAAACTGGATCGCTATCGCGAACCGATCGTGTCGCTAAATATAACGAGTTATTACGTATCGCCGAAGCTGACCAATCATTGACGCTAGCGCAGCCATTTAGCGAATAAATAAAACTGTAGGTTTTACTTCTAACAAAGCGAAAAACGCCTTTTCTTTGTCAAGAGGTGTTTTTCATATCAAACTAATTATGTTATACTACTAACGAATAATCGTTTTAGGAGGTCAGTTGCTCTCGATCAAACAAAAAAAGCACCGCCGTCCATATGCTATTTTTATAGTAGCGATATGCCTGATTAGCACTGGCGTGTATTTTATGATGCTGACCTTATCACCGTCAGTGGCAACTCTGATTTTCACCAAGCCGATTGATGCTAAATCGCTGCCAAAAGCCAAAATCGGCGAGAACCGCATTGTTATACCGCGCATCGGCGTCAATATTCACTACGACAAAGGCCGTACCGCGCTTGATCGTGGTGCTGAATGGCGACAACCAAACCATGGCAATCCCAAAGATGGCGGTAATTTCATTATTGCTGCCCACCGCTTCAGCATCCAGCCAACACCGCAGGGTACTGTTGAGAAATCGCCTTTTTATAACATTGATAAGATGAAACTAGGCGATAACATTGTAGTCGATTACGAAGGTGCTCGCTATGCGTACGAAATCACTAAAATATTTGATGTCAAACCAGACCAGACTGAAATCGAAGCTCCGTCCCAAGAAGCAAAGCTGACTCTATACAGTTGTGAACTTGGCGGCTCTGATGCTGGCCGCATCGTCATCACAGGCAAACTGCTCGGTCAAGTCGAACAATAAAATACTCTACCAGTTGTCATACAGTAGAGTATTTTGATTATAAATTGCAGGCAGATAAAAAGTGGTTATTTGGCGAACTCAACCGCGCGCGTTTCACGGATAACATTCACCTTGATAGTTCCAGGATACTGCATAGTTGACTCAATCTTAGTCGCGATGTCGCGAGCTAGCTTGATAGCGCTAAGGTCGTCGATTTTCTCCGGCGTGACAATCACGCGAATCTCGCGGCCGGCGCTTATGGCGTATGCTTTCTCAATTCCTTGGAAACTAGTCGCAACATTTTCGAGATCACGCATGCGCTCAGCGAAATTCTCAGCAGAGATATTACGCGCACCCGGCCGAGCGGCACTGATTGCATCGCAAATACGAACGACGATGGCCTCTGGCGTAGTCGCTTCAATGTCGTCGTGATGAGCCTCGATCGCATGACAGATACCCTCGCTCAGGCCAGCTTTGCGAGCCAGCTCGGCACCGATATGGTGATGTTTGCCTTCAATTTTGTGGGTAACTGCCTTGCCCATATCGTGCAGCAACGTCGCTATTTTAGAGGTGCGGACATCAGCGCCAATCTCGCTAGCAATCATACCAGCCATATGCGCCATCTCGGTCGAATGCTTAAGAACATTTTGACCATAGCTAGTTCGAAACTTCAACTCGCCAAGTAGCTTTAATAAATCGCGCGGGATACCGGTAACGCCAACTTCGCGCGCCGCATCTTCGCCAGCACGCTGGGTCTCCTTGTCGATTTGCTTTTCAGCTTTCGCAAAGACTTCTTCAATACGCCCTGGGTGAATACGACCGTCTTTCATCAACATCTCGAGACCGAGACGCGCTACCTGGCGGCGAATTGGGTCAAAGCTCGATAGGACTACCATGCCTGGCGTGTCATCAACCAAAAAGTCCACGCCAGTAACGCGCTGCATCGCTTGAATATTACGGCCTTCTTTGCCGATAATTCGACCTTTCATGTCGTCGTCTGGCAGTTTAACTGCAGTGACCGTGCGCTCGGCAGTCACCTCGCTAGCCATGCGTTCCATCGTTTCGACGAGGATAGTTTGCGCCCGCTCCTCGGCGTCAGCTTCGACGTCTTGCTGCATTTTGGCAACCAGATTTAGTAGATCACCCTTGATGTCGCGTTCAGTCATCTTCATCAACTTATCAGCGGCATCTTTCTTCTTGAGGCCGGCAATTTTCTCAAGCTTTTCCTGCTGACGCGTACGAATGTCACGGATCTCATTCTTCAGTTCTTCAACTTCATCTTCTTGCTTACGCAATTTTTCGCTGCGTTTATCAAGCTGATCAAGCTTCTTATCAAGCGATTCCTCGCGGTCCGCCAGACGATTCTCGGTTTTTTGAAGTTCTTTGCGGCGCTCTTTCTCGATTCGCAGTGCTTCATCTTTAGCTTTAAGTACGATATCGCTAGCTTTGCGCTCAGCTTGCGCTATGACCTGTTCAGCCGTATTTTTGCTCTTGGTCTCTTGTTGGCGATCATATACCACTTTACCGCCCACGCCAGCAATAATACCAACAATCGCGGCAATAATTCCCTCAACCATATTTTTCCTTTCTTTCGCGGTAATTAGTCAACACGTCAAGTCAAAAAACCGCAAAATTATCAAAATTTAAACTTATCAATGTCACATTCGTAGACATTACCATTGTACCGCGTTTATAACAAAATAAGCAACTATTTACGCGGTTTGGTGATGCGAGCCTCAGCGCCATATTCAGGCAGAACTATTTCATCATTGCGGCCATTCTGCAGCCGATCCAAGCATTCTTCACGCCAAGCATTGCCGGTAACTCCAACGATCGGAATACGTTGTTCGTGCGCTATCGTATTCAACACTGCCATACCAATCCTCAAACCAGTGAAACTCCCTGGACCGCGAAATACACCAATGCCCGAAATATCAGCAAAACTGGCCTCATTCTCTGCTAAGCGGTCGCGCAAATAAGCTAGCATGTCGCGCGCGAGATTGCGTTCAGCCGCCCATTCGTAGTCGGTTCGTTTGTCACCATCAATTAGCGTTAATTGCACCGTCATTTCAGCGCTATTCCACAATACAATCATCGCAATTTCTCCACAATTCGACGCGATTTTTCACCGCTGCTCTTCAAAGTTAGCTTA
This sequence comes from uncultured Candidatus Saccharibacteria bacterium, assembly GCA_963528515.1. Classification (GTDB taxonomy): domain Bacteria; phylum Patescibacteriota; class Saccharimonadia; order Saccharimonadales; family Saccharimonadaceae; genus Saccharimonas. Next base: position 133,186 of record CAURUO010000001.1, on the reverse strand, counting down.
CGACTATCATCAGGCTGCACCTGGATGACGATCTGTAATACGTCCGTTGGCAGTACGTTATTTACTACATCGCTCCACTCAATCACAGTAATTGTATGCGAATCGTGAATCGCTTCATCAAGTTCCATTTTCATAATACCAGCATCTGGCAAGCGGTAAAAATCATAATGAGCCAACCGCAAGCCGTCCGCAGCCTCGTAATTGCGACTAATCGTAAACGTCGGACTCTGAACCTCGTCGTCAATCTGCAAGCCGAGCGCCAATCCCTTGGTCAGTGTAGTTTTGCCAGCGCCAATATCGCCGATAAGTTCGAGCGTCTCACCGCCATGCAATAAGCAGCCAAGCTTCGCGCCAAACTGTATCAAATCATCCGCCGTCTGCAAGCTCACCTCTAATATCATATATTTATTATACAATATCGGACAGAGTTACTGTGTTAAAATACGTTTATTATGAGTAATTTCTTTTGTAAATACCAATCGCCGCTGGACGAAATTACCATAGCAAGCAACGGCAGCGCTATCACTGGCCTGTGGTTCGCTAAGCAAAAACATTTTGACGCTGAGCTAGGCGAGAATAACGCAAATTCTGATTTACCGATTTTCACTAAGGCAATGCGCTGGCTTGATGCGTATTTCGCTGGCAAAAATCCTGGAGAAATCCCGCCAATACAGCTTGATGGAACGCCTTTTCAGTTGGAAGTCTGGCGTATCTTGCAAACCATACCGTACGGCGAGCGCACTACCTACGGAGAAATTGCTAAAAATATCGCCAAGAAACGCGGTATCGCCAAAATGTCAGCACGAGCCGTCGGCGGAGCAGTCGGGCGCAATCCAATTTCAATTTTCGTACCGTGCCATCGGGTTGTCGGCAGTAATGGTAAACTGACGGGGTATGCTAGCGGAATCGAAAAGAAAATTAAATTGTTGAAGCTAGAAAATATACTTTAATCTAAAAGAAAGACGCTATCTTTTCGGACTTTATACTTACTCATCAAACCTGACCAACAACGTCTCTGTGTATAGATTATTACCTCGCTGTCAGAGTCGGGCTCTATTTCTTTGCAACTTTTTTCTGCTTATTCCTCTGTCCTCTGGCCACCACAACCACCACTGCCGTAATGATCGATAGTCCGGCTAAAATAGCCAGTGCATAAGCATAGCCTGACAGCAGATAAATTAAAGCCAACGTCACACCGACAGCACCCCAGATAGTAATCAGCCGCCTGCCGAGCGCTAGGCCGATGATAACCATCAGCGAATGCTCGACCAGGAACAATATTTCCATGGCATTATCCCCCGCTAGTGCCAGAACAAGGGTCGATAAACTAAACACAGCGAGTGCCAGCACCAAGTGCGCAATGGTGTATACATGAGCATACCCTAGCCAGCGCCACGACATCACCGCCCCTGAAAGAATTGCTGCTGAACACAGATATGGCACCACTATGTCGTGAATAGGCGCAATTAGCATATGAATAGCAAATAAAATACCGCACAGTACTAAAAGGACGCCCGAGTCGAAATATGGAATATTCTTTTTCGGCATCCCCTCGGCTATTAGGGCGCTGCCATTGACCGCCCACATCAGTGTTGCTAGCAGCACCGCCTCCGTCGCGACGCTGGCTGGCATGGCCATCAGCAGTAAAGTCATCGACCAACCGATAGCGCTCCAAAATGACGCATAATACCAATAAACTGATAATTTCTTGGTTCGCGCAGTCACGGCGGCGCCATAAAACACCGCAAAGATAATCAGTGAAACGATCGACATAAACTCAAGCTTAACGCCGAGCCATTGTGCAGTTAAGTAGAATAACAATACCAAACTTGGATGCGCCAATATCGCCATCGGCCGCCAATCCTGCTTGGCATACACTACCATATAAAGTGCCGCGACAGCCGCTAACCAGCCCAAGATTTTGAACGGCAATCCATACGTCGTCAATAGATTTATCATCGGTAATATCACAGCTGGTACCGTAGAGGTCAGTAGAGTCATATCGCTAGTGATTGACGCTCGCTTATTCATCGCCAGCGACCAATATACTACCCCGAAGCCGACGAGCGTCGCCCAAGCGGTGATGGTGAAATTGTCGCTTAGCGGCACGCGTAGCCAATGCAAGAACAGCAACACCAAAGCAATTGTCGCCAAGTATGCTCCGCCCAGATAACTATCTTCACGCCGCCGATAAAACGCATAGTACAGCAGTGCTACTAACGGCAGCCAAACCGCTGGATGAATAGACGAAAAGATGATCAAGATAGCCGCGCCAATGGCAGAATATAATAACAGTTCGCGGCACTTAACCGCCGCCTCGTTGCGGTAATTGTACAGCCACTCTACTAATAACAGCAACGACAAACCGTTCAGCCACGCCATCAAAATAGCAAGATTTTCACCAGCCATCTTGAAATAAGAAGCCAGCAGCAACGCTATCGCCAGAAAAGAAGCATGAATACCAATCACTAAACCGTAGACTTTTTCACGCCACGCAGCGATACCCATAATGATAGCGGCAACTGCCACCGAATCTGACAGATACAGCAAACCTTCTCCTGCTGGATAAGCAGTCAAAAAAGCTAATGCTATAAACACCGTCATTAACCACCAAGCGGCCGCCGCGCCGTACACTAGTATTGTTTGACTTTTAGTAATATTTGGGCGTTTCAAAACTAATAATCGGCAGACAACTGGCAGAAAAGCCATAAGCATAAAGATAGAGTAATGCGCATGCAGGGCTGTTATGGGTTCGAGGCCAAATAGTCTGACACCAGCTGGCACTAACAAAATTCCAGACATTACTACCATACCGCCAAAACGGGCGCGGCGCAGCAATGAAAGCGCCATAAAACTTACTGCCGATATCATACCCAGCAGGATAAATATGATCATATCTCTTAGCGGACTTTCGATGCCAGCTATAACCAAGAAAGCGGCCAGCGACACAACGAAACTAATCCACAGCACTATTTCGTGCTGCTTGTCGGGCTGCTTTTGGACACGTATAGACCCGATAGACCAAATCATATTACCAAGCGCCACCACCCCAAGCGCTATACCCGTGGCCAGCCCATCATTATTTGACAGATACATAGTAAAACTAGCAGTCGCCGCCATCAGCAGCACGCGCGCCGCCGTTAGTTCATACGTGCGCATATCCTTTGATTTTTCAACAAAAGCAACGGTAAAATAATATATAACGCTGATAAGCAGCAGCATGCTGATGTCAAGCGTTCCCATATGCACCGACGAACCGATAGCGAGAAGCAAAGTAGACGGGACGATAAACGGATTAACCAGTGTCAACGGCTCAGTGAATTGGCGCGGAAAACGATTAGAAAAATACGCAGCCAAGGTCATCAGGCATCCAAACAATAGCACCGCAGCATAATACCACACCAACTGAGCATGCATAACAGCCGGCAAGCTAGTTGTCAGCGTGAACATCGACAGCAGCGAAATATAGGCGAGCGGTTGGCTATTGAGCCTGACTGTAGCATCAACGCATAGGAAAGTACCTATGAAAGAGGTAGCAAGCCAGCACAGCGCCGGATCAATCCCCAAAAGCAAGTGCATGCTCCACCCGCCAATCGGCACAGCAGCCAGCGCCGTACCAATAAACGCCGTGGAGGCTGGCTTTAAGATCGGCAAGCGGGCGTACAACACCTGGCCAGTAACATAATAGACAAAAATAAACAGCCAGACCAAACTAAACCTGAGCGGCGCTGAAAGTTCAATCGTTTGCGCCAACAATAATATACCAGCGGTTAGCAATAATGATGCCGTGTAGAGCGCCACATTGATGGTGGTTTGACGATTTTTCTCTTTATCTTTATTACTGGCTGGAGATAGCCACTGGATAATCTGCGTCTTTTCATCGGGAATATTCGTGTTTTCTTCAACTGGCACAGCATTAGTAGGCAATACTACATCAGGCTCGTTCGATTCGTTGCGAGTTACTACAAAACCAGCAAATTGTGAAGCTGCAGCCTGATTCTCGGTAATAAGTTTGACCTGACCGTCGCTACCTTCAATTTTCGCACGGCCATTCTGCGCATCGCACACGCCGTCCCAGTAACCGCGCCGGTAACCCTCGGATTGACAAGGTAGTCGATTATTACCTCTCTGCGCCACCTTAATTATCACGATGACAATCACTAACAGAAAAATTAATTCCATGCTTAATTCCCCTTATGCTAATTTTAGTATAGCATGGGAGGGCTTTTTCATGGAGAAATTTTCGAAAGAGACACCGAACTATCGTAGCGATAACGTTTTTGCTCGCCTTTCAGAATCTCGTCTTAGTCGATTGCGCGCCGCCAACTACCGAAATTCCACCGCTCAACTGTGTCGTCCAGCGAAAAATATAATACCCCAGAGACTTGAGGTATTATATTAGCCTACATTAGACTCTGCTATTTCTCGTCGACCACTTCGCCTTCGACTGGTTCGTCTTTGTCAGACTTTTTGTCGTCCTTCGACTCATCAGCCTTTTTGTCTTCGGCAGCTTGCTGGTACATTTTGGCGCCGATTGGCATGATGGCATCCTGCAAGGCTTTAGCTGCTGCTTCCAGCTCGTCTTTGTCGTCAGCATCTTTGTGCTTTTCCGCTTCTTTGACCGCTTCGTCAATCGCCTTTTTGTCATCGTCAGAAATCTTGTCCTTGAACTCATCCGGCATTTTCTTTGCCTGATAGATGGCATTTTCTAGCTGGTTTTTAGCGTCAACGGTTTCGCGCTTTTTCTTGTCCTCGTCAGCGTGGAGTTCGGCTTCTTTCTGGGCTTTTTCGATATCTTCCTTACTCATATTGCCTGAGTTTTGGATGGTAATCGATTGCTCCTTGCCGGTGCCTTTGTCCTTGGCAGTAACATTAAGGATACCATTCGCATCAATGTTGAACGTCACTTCAATCTGCGGCACGCCGCGCGGTGCTGGCGCGATGCCGTCAAGCACAAAACGCCCCAAGCTCTTGTTGTCATTGGCGAATTCACGCTCACCCTGCAAGACATGGATTTCCACTTGCGGCTGGTTGTCGGCAGCCGTCGAGAACACTTCGCTCTTGCTGGTCGGTACGGTGGTATTGCGCTCGATTAGCTTGGTCGACACGCCGCCCATCGTCTCAATACCAAGGCTCAATGGTGTCACGTCCAGCAGCAGCACATCCTTGACATCGCCAGCCAACACGCCGCCCTGAATGGCTGCACCAACAGCCACCACTTCGTCTGGGTTGACACCTTGCATTGGGTCTTTACCGAACAGTTTCTTCACTCGCTCAACCACTGCTGGCATACGAGACATACCGCCAACCATGACAACATTTTGGATGTCTGATTTAGAGAGTTTAGCGTCTTTGAGCGCTTTTTCAACTGGGCCGTCCAGGCGATCCAACAGATCTTTCACCAAATCTTCCAACTTGGCCCGTGTCAGACTCAACTCAAAGTGCTTTGGCCCGTCAGCGTCAGCGGTAATGAACGGGATGTTCACCTCGTATTCGGTGACTGTCGATAATTCTTTCTTGGCCTTTTCCGCTTCATCCTTGAGGCGCTGCATGGCCGCGTTGTCTTTGCGCAGGTCGATACCTTCTTTAGATTTAAAGTCGTCCAGGAAGTAGTTAACGATGACGTTGTCGAAGTCCTCGCCGCCCAGGTGGGTATCACCATTGGTGGCTTTCACCTCAAACACACCGTCGCCGAGTTCCAAAATGGAAACGTCAAAGGTACCGCCACCAAGGTCAAACACCACGATGGTTTCGTCATTTTTACCTTTTTCCAGGCCGTACGCCAGAGCTGCCGCCGTTGGCTCATTAATGATACGCTTGACTTCCAGGCCAGCAATTTTACCAGCATCCTTGGTCGCCTGGCGCTGCGAATCGTCGAAGTAGGCCGGCACAGTGATGACCGCTTCGGTGACTTTTTCACCCAGGAACGCCTCGGCATCAGCTTTGATTTTACTGAGGATCATGGCTGAAACTTCTTCTGGCGTGTATTCCTTGTCGCCCATCTTGACCGCCACGCCAGTGCCCTTTTTGACAATCTGGTACGGCATGATATCCAAATCTTTTTGAACTTCCTTGTCATTAAATTTACGGCCAATTAAACGCTTCACCCCGTAAATGGTGTTCTTTGGATTGGTCACCCGCTGACGCTGCGCCACTTGTCCAACCAAACGCTCACCCTTTTTATTAATCGCCACCACCGATGGTGTAGTACGGTTACCTTCAGCATTAGCGATAACTTCTGGCTTACCTGCCAGCATGTACGCAAAGGCGCTGTTGGTTGTACCAAGGTCAATTCCGATAATTTTACCCATATGATTCCCCTTTCTTGTTTCGATCACATCTGGTTTTTCTTATATTCATTTTAGCACTCTTTTGCATCGAGTGCCAACTATTTCAGTATAAATAATTAGCACTCTGGTGTCAAGAGTGCTAATTTAGATTTTTGCATTACTGTCTATTTTGTAGTAGTCGGCTGGACTGGCGGTACCGCTGACGTCTTTTTGGCTAGATTAATATATTGCACAACTGAAAGAATATAAACTACCGAACCAATCAAAATCAAACCGTAAGCAATCGTGTAAGTACCGCCGGTATTGCTGGCTAGTATAAACGTTGCATACGTGATAACAGCGCCAACCAGCGGAGCTAATGACGAAAAGGCAACCGATTTACGCGCCGCCAAAAGACTAGGGCTCAACTGCTTACCTCTGCCAATAGCGAACCAAACAAACGATCCGGCTGCTATGACCGCTGCAACAATTGTCACCGACAAGTACAAAATTCCTGAATGCGAATTAGACTCGCTAACAGCTTTATTCATCCCTTCCGTAGCTGCATAGTATTTCTTGGCAGAGTTCTGGATTTGGTTCAAATATTGGTTAGCGCTATTATAGTCATTTCCGCGCAAAGCGGCAGCAATCTTGTCGAGCAGCACCTTGGTTTCTCCGGCATACTTTTTAACTTCCGCCGCTTTCCTGCTATATTCAGCACCTAGCTTGGAAGAAAAATTATGATTGGCAACATCTCTGAATGCCGATGACGCAGCTGTAGCTCGAACAAGTACCATGCCGTTGGTTACGGATTTCTCGTCATTTGTCGATTTTATAAAATCTGTATACGCCTTATCCGAAGCGGTAATTATATCAATATCAGCTTGATTTACATAACCGGCTGCACTAGCAAACGAACCCCCAGCCGACACTGCGACAAGCGCAGCTAAAATTATCCCAAAAACTTTACGCATACTTAGAATTATAATACAGAAAGTTAAATTTTACCAACCGCCGCTGGCGCCGCCGCCCGAGAATCCGCCGCCGCCAAAGCTGCCGCCAGACGAGCTGCTGCCTGACGAGCTGCTATCTGAACCTCCAGCAAGCCACCAATACCGCCGACGACTACCATTACTCCCATTACCTTTCAGGATAGCTATTACTATGATAGTAATAAAAATAACGATAAATAACATTGAAACAATTGACTCTCCATCTATATCATTGTCAGATAGATTCCTGCCTTCTGCTGCATCAATAATTCGCTTGACACCCGCCTCAACGCCGCCAGCATAATCGCCGCTGCGAAACTTTGGTGCGATTGTGTTACGGATAATTTGGCTAGCTCGCGCATCGGTTAACGAACCTTCCATACCATTGCCGACCTCGATTCGCATTTTACGGTCATTCTTGGCAATGAGCAGCAATACGCCATTACTCTTTTTCTTGTCGCCGACACCCCATTGGCGGGCTACTTTGAGGCTATATTCCTCTAGACTATCATCACTGCCAAGCGTCGAAATCATCAACACGCCGATTTGGAATGATTTTTTCTGGCGCTCAGCATTAATCAGCTGCGCAATGCGGTCAATATCTTCATTTGCCAAACTTTCTGTCTGGTCAATTATAGGACGTTCAAGCGGCGGCGCAGCTGGCACTTCTAGTTTAGCGAAAGCCGTGTTACTAAACAGGCAGCTAAATAACACTGCCAATGACAACAATCCAACTAAACCAATAACAGAGCTTCGCCAACGCATATCTAGTTTTCTTGTTTGGTTGAATTTGCTGCGCTGAAATCAACCGACGGAGCTTTATTAGCGCCAGCATCCGACTCAAAATACGGTCGCTCCTTGAAACCGAACATACCCGCTAACAAATTTGTCGGGAAAGACTTAACCTTCGTGTTATATGATTTAGCAGCGTCATTAAAGTCATTGCGCGCCACAGTTATACGATTTTCTGTACCTTCTAACTGCGATTGCAAGTCTTTGAAGTTTTCCGTTGCTTTGAGCTGAGGATAGTTTTCAGCTACCGCCAACAGCCGACTGAGCGACGAGCTAACCTCGCTTTGAGCCTGCTGGAATTTGGTTATGTCATCTGGATTATTGGCATCGACTTTGATTTGCGTAGCTTTAGCGCGCGCCTCGACTACCTTTGTTAATGTCTCTTGCTCGAAATTGGCCGCACCCTTGACGGTGTTCACGAGGTTAGGAATTAAGTCGCTGCGCCGTTGATATTGCGACTCAACCTTGCTCCATGCTGTATTAACCGACTCGCGGCTAGCCACCATGCTATTATAAGATCCAGCGACTATCATTATTAGCAGCAATACCACGCCGGCGATGACTGCTGGTATTTTCCAATTTTTCATTCCAACCTCCTGCTTATTGATACTTTTATTTTATAGGCTGCCAGCGAAAATCGCAACAAAGATCCCATACTGGCTTGGTCGATTTTATCAAGGGTGCTGCCAAACCCGAACCCAGTCAACTTCCATCGGCCAGGTCTTTCCAGTACCCAGAATAACGTCAATCGCTGTCTCAGAATCAAACAGTCCAAACGGGTTACTAAGCGTCGGATTAGTGCCATCGGCAGCTACCGGATTTTGCTGCGGATCATTCGGCGCCAAGAGGTTCCGCTTTTCTCCCCAATATTGCTTTAATACTAACGCGCCGTCGATATACCATTCAACGCCGTTTGTGTCCCATAAACAACCGTACGTATGCCAATCCGCTGAATGATAGTTCGAATTTCGATAATCGGCTTTTCGATTTTTAATCATTAAAGATTTATCAAACTGGCCGCCGTGATGAGCCCATAGCGTACCCAGAAACTCATCTTTGCGCATAATCTCAACCATATCAAGCTCGACATACGGCCGCTGATTCAAACGATGCAAGTGGTTTGATTGCGCCCAAAACGCCGGCCAAGAGGAATTCTCCGGCGGCACATTACGCACGCCGTCGGCATCAACGCGCATCCGCACTTCGTAATAACCGCGTCCAAACGATTGCCCCTCGCCAGTATTCGGGTCGCGCGTCATGAAATTACGGTTGTAAGTGCTATGCGTCGGAGCAATCCGCAGCACAGAATTATTCACAGAGTATTCGCTTGGCTGGGTATCGGGCTTGCCCCACTTGTGCACGCCCGCCGGGTACCATTTGAAGCCTGGCGCGCCAGTATTGCCAGTGTCGATAGTACTGATTGAGTCAAAATTATCTTCAAAAGCTAAGCGATTATATTTGCCAGCTGCTGCCGGGACGGTTGGCGACGGAGTCGGTGTAGGTGTAGGCGTAGGAGTTGGTGTCGGATTTGGAGTTGTGTTATTATTTGCCGATGACGCAGAAACCGGTCTCTTGGCATACCCCAGATATTCATAGCCGTCGATCTTTGGTGGAGAATACTCAACACTTTCGCCGTCTTGCACGGTCACCGTGTCGGTTGCGCCGATACTATCAATGATAGCCGAAGCCGCTTGATTGTTAAGCGCCAACCCGCCAACGCTAACCGCTAGTAACAGCAGAGCTCGGCCCTTTTTGCTGCGCAGCAAGAAATAGCCGCCCAGCGCCGCCAGCAAGCCGCCAACAGCAAAATACGCTACCAAAATCCTCGCATCGCTGCCCGTTTCAGCCAAACGTCCGCCGCCTTGGTATGCCAGCAAAAATTCCGAATTGGCGTCATTAGCGGTCAACGTTATTTTTCCTGAGGCGATGGAATTCTGTTCGGTTTTCGATAGCGAACTTTTGACCACGCTGCGAAGCCGAATAGTTTTTGAACCGGCATGCGCAGCTGGCGGCGCGATAAAATTCACCGCAACAACAGCGGCGATGAATAATCCTACTATTTTCTTTTTCATTGAATCCCTCAACTCTTTTTGTTTTAACGCCTGATGACGCTTATGATTATATAGCTAATGACGATACAATGCAAGCGAAATAAGTACGGGAATGCTGGATTTATTGCCGCGTGACTTTGACCATAGCGTCGCGAATCACCGCACCATTCAAGATATAGCCAGCACGTAGTTCCTCGGCAATCACTTCTTTGTCGCCCTCTGCTTCTTCGTCAAATTGAATAGCTTGATGCAGTTCAGGGTTAAACAGCGTACCAGGTTTAGCGTCAATTTTCTCAAGGCCGATTTCCTTGAGTTGTTTGTCCAGCTGTTTGCCCAGGCCAGCCACACCTTTAGCCCACGGATTATCTTTCAGTTCCTCCGGAACGTTGGCGATCGCTCGCTCAATCGTATCGATCACTGGCAGCAGTTTCATCACCGACTTCGCCTGGCCCATTTGGTGCACCGACTGTTTCTCCGCCTCCACGCGCTTGCGATAATTCTCAAAATCTGCCCGCGTCCGCTGCAAATCCAGCGTCAACTCGCCCAATTGCTGCTCTAAGTCTTCAGTTTTGTTAGTCTTATTCTTTGTCATTTTTTCCTCCTTCTAAACAACCAAACTGGTTCGCCGCCTACCATACCAAGCGCAAAGGCTAAAATACCAATCACTGCAACTACGCATATTACTATCAAAATTATCACCGCTAACCACATCGGCAAGCCGCTTAATAGTCCGCCAATCCATTCAGCCATTACAACATTCCCTCTAGCATAGCGCCCGTTCGGCGCACCAGCTCCATCGTCCGGCGATAATTTTGCCGCGTCGGGCCGATCACGCCGATATAGCTATCATCGCTAAACTGCGAGCGGAATTTGCTGATGATCAGCGTGGCGCCAGAGCTTTTACCAATCGGGTTTTCGCTGCCGATAAACACATTAAGCGGCTGGTTCGGCGCTGCTTCACGTAGCCACGGCTCGATATTATCAATCAACCTGGCAATCGCTTGCACATGATCACCCTCGACAAATTCCGGCTGGCTAAACAGCTGCGTCATGCCGTTCATATACAAGTGCGTACCAAACGACGCAAAACCAAAGTTACCCGTCAGCTCAACCAGACTATCAACGGCGCTGCGAATTGCCCGGTCAGACTTATCAACGTGCGAGTTAACATGCGCTTCGATCGCTCTCGCACTGCGATCGATGCCGCTCGGCAGCTCCGTCATCTGCGCATTGGTGATGCCATTGACATAAAAGCGATAGCCTTTATCAGTAGGAATGCGCCCAGCGCTGGTGTGCGGCGCCTCAATAAAACCCATCTCCTCGAGCTTGGCCATTTCGCTGCGAATAGTGGCGCTGGACACACCAAACAACTTGGCCAGCGTCACGCTGCCAACTGGCGCCGCAATTTCGGCATACTGCTCAATGATGGCAGCTAAAATCGCCTGTTGACGTTCGGTCATGTATAAATTGTATCAAAAATTAGCACTCTATTCAAGCGAGTGCCAAATGACTCATCGAAAACGCTTATCTGTAAAAAACCGCGCCGTGTCCGATGAAAACAGCATCACAACCATGATGTGAATACCAATCATTACGAACAAAAAAGCCATCGCCATATTAATCCGCCCAACGGTAATTGACAAAGACTCGGCAATAATTGTCGCACTAGCCACTGCCAGCAGCATAATTCGCGCCCAATTGCTACCTCTCAGCAGCGCTCCCGCTAACGCTAACTCAATAATCACAATCGCAAGACTCAGAGCCATCGTACTAAGAACAATCACATTAGTCGGCTCAACACTAACAGCAGTTTCAGTAACCATTTCCTGTGCAAACTCCGGCCAATTTGCCGTGTCAAACAACATCTGCCCAATTGTAAACAGCGACACGATAACTATCAGCCCACAGCCGAACAGAATTTGCGGCGGCCGGCGGCTCCACAATTCCTTCAATAACGTTTCATGGTTCTTCGGCAAGCGGTCGTGAATTGTTCCGTCCATAATGATACCAAACTGCTGCAGCGTGCTTTTTTGCGACTTTACCTTTGATAACTCCATGATTGGAAGATTTCCGTCTGTGTAGACAAAATCTCCTCCTGGATGTCGCGAACGATAACTAGAAGAAAAATTTTTCAAAATCTTTATCCGCACTGACTTGGTATTGTGTCGGACAGTCTGAATAATATGATCTCGCTCAATATCTGTATCTTCGTCAATCCGATGCGTCAATTGAAACGTAAACAGCGACAAACCGATACTTCTGTCATACGTTCCCGCGGCCAACCAATCTACCCGATGTCCGCCCGGCAGCAACCAGCCTTTCGGACAGCGCCAAAAACGCACATGATGGCGCTGACTAGGATTACCGTTAACTTCTTGCTGATATGCAAAATCCTGCTTGCGTCCAAACAAAAACGATGGCAGCACTGGTGCATTCGAATAGCTTTTCCGCCACACGACAGTAGCTATCATCTTACAGACTGATCGAGGAGTAATATCTTCCGCCAAACTCCAGCCCGCTTCATTCATCACTTTATGCAGTTGCCCCTCGGATCCGCGCACCGCCAAATTGACCGGATCACATAATATACCATCCGCCGTCCGCGTCCGGCCGATAAAATAATTCGGCACGTAAATACTGCTTAAAATTCGATGAAGCCGCGGCAAGGCCAAATAAGCCACAATCATCCAAACCACAAAAAACAGCCCGACCATCCACCAGCCGCCAGTAAACCAACTCTCCCTAAAAACCAGCCATGCCAACCATAACGATGCTAGGCCGGCAAAAATAAAGAACGCCTGGTCTAATAAAACGTTGATTGATTTTAACGGCCGCATCAACGCGGCAGCTAGTTTTTTGGGCGATTTTGCCAAACTCATAGCTTTATTATATCATTCAGGAGATTGCGGGCCGCCAACCGCGCTTCGTCGTCTTTCTGATTGAACAAATCACCGCGATTAATAATTTCTCTACAAACACGCACCGCCCTATCGAGATCATCATTAATCACCACGTGGTAATATGACACTTCCAGTACGTGCTTTAATTCGCGAACAGCCGAATCACGCCGCTTCGGCCATTCTGACTGAAATTCTTTATCATTGACATAGCGCGTCTTCAGCCGCTCAAGCCATGTCTGACAATCAGGCGGCACTAGAAAAATCGAAATATTATCCGGCGCCAAAGCCTCATACTCGGACACGCCCTGAACATCAATATCGGTAATCGCCGACTGTCCAGCCTCATAAATACGCTGCAGTTCCGCCACTGACGTACCATATACCGTGCCATGAACAAACTTCGCCTCGATAAATTCGCGATTTTTCACCATTTGCTCAGCCTGTTCCAAGTCAATAAAATGATAATCAACACCGTCAATTTCTGGGCGATTATTGTTGCGGCGCGGCGGTCGCGTGGTGTGCGAAATGATATCACTAAAAGTCACATCTTGCAATAACCTCTTTTTAATCGTATCCTTGCCAGCCCCAGAAATCCCAGCCAACAGCGCAATATTAGCCTTCTTCACCAGTTCAACTGCCGTTTCGGTTGGTTGATAATTTTCAATAAGCGTTTGTATATTCATCACCCTATCTTTATATTATATCACATCTCTGTGTTTTTGTCTAGTCTCTCTTTAACATCACCGTAAATGCCTCACTCGGAATATCAACCTTACCGAAGCGTTTCATGCGCTTTTTGCCGCGAGCTTGTTTGGCGAGGAGTTTCTTTTTGCGGCTGACGTCGCCGCCGTAGAGGTAGCCGGTGACATCTTTGCGGTAAGCGCCGATGTTTTCGCGGGCGATAAATTTGCCGCCAATTGCTGCCTGTAATGCCACTTCAAAGCTCTGGCGTGGCACGACATCTTTCAGTTTCTTGACGATTTCGCGGCCCAAGCCTGGCGCCTCAGAGCGGTGACACATCACACTCAGCGCATCGACCATTTCGCCCGCTACATAAAAATCAACCCGCACCAAATCTTCCGGCTGATAGCCCGCTAGCTCATAGTTAAACGAACCGTAGCCGCTAGTTACCGACTTCAATTGGTCATAAAAATCCGTCAGCAAATTGGCCAGCGGCGCCGTAAAGGAAATCAGCGCCCGCTCGTCGATGTAACTGAGGTTTTTCTGCCGACCACGCTTAGCAACAATCAGCTGAATCACCACACCGATGTAGTCTTGCGGCACCACAATTTCACCATCGATCCACGGCTCGCGAACCTCGGTAATTTGTGCTGGGTCAGGTAGTTCGCTGGCTGACTTGATATCCAGCTCCTCGCCATTGGTCAGGCTGACTTGATAATCAGTACTCGGATTAGTGACGATGAGGTCCAGATTATACTCGCGCTCTAAACGCTCACGAATAATATCCATATGAAGTAACCCCAAAAAGCCAATCCGCACACCATAACCCAACACTGGTGAATTCTCCGGCTCAAACTGCAGCGCCGAATCACTCAGACTCAGCTTTTCAATAGCCTCTTTCAGGTCATTATAATCTTCGTTAGACACCGGAAAAAAGCCCGCGTAGACGAAGGGTTTGACTTCTTTGTAGCCAGGGAGAGGTTGGACAGTGATATTTGACATATAGTCAATTATACCACCCTCCTGGCGAAGAATGATGCACTCCACTTATATCGTCGTCAATCAAACACAACAATATCTATAATTCACAACGATCTAGCGCTCAATAACGTCTTTAACGGCTCGACGCTTGGAATAAGCCTGCCGCTCGCCATAGCCGATGCGTAGCAAAATAGTCGGGTATTCTCCGGCCAGACCCAGCGTCCTTGCCATCTCTGAGGCAATTTCTGCTTCTTCGTTTGGCTGATTTAGATAGGCGTGCGCAACCCCGAGTTCCGTAGTAGTCAACAAAAATCGCTGCAGCGTCCGACCCAAACTCACCCATTCGCGCCGACTATTTTCTCTCGTCGTAAAAAGAACCAGATGAGAAGCCGAATCTATCTTTTCACGATCGGCCTTATTCTGCGTCTTAGCATTGATAGCCATCGACATGATCGGCTCAGCCATCCAACGCGGCACATTAGGCGCACCAAACACGGCATAGCTCAGTCCGTCAAGTGTCTGATCTTGATGTTTTTTGTTAAATCGCATCCAGCTTTTCAGCTCAGCCTTAAATGCCTCATTTTGCATTTGACGCGTATTGCCCTGAAGAACGTATTGCTCAATATCATTAAACTGTTTAGTTTGACGCGCATAATAATGAACCGAAATCCCCTTTTCACTGCAGACAGATTGTAATTTCCTTAGCGCATCTAGAGCAATTTCCTCACCGCTATAAACACTGCGATTAGTCTGCCGCGCGTCTATCTGATTGAACAATGGATTTGGCTTAATATCCGCCTTTTCCATGAGCGAAACCGTAACAACGCCTGTATCACCAACCGAAACGGCAGATTTATAGCCCTTAGTTTGCGCCGCCAAGCAAAGATTCTCTGTTGCACAGCCCAAACTCACAAACAACTCCCTGTCGTCAGGATCGACCACTGGCAACCTTCTATCAAAATCAGGGTGAATTTCTACTGCCGACCCGTTCTGACGAAACCTCCAAGGCTGAGTATTGTGTCCTGACGGCGCTTTGGTTGCCTTAGAAACCAAAAACTCAAAGTCAGCTGGTGATATATTGTTACTGCGAGACACTCTTGCCATAATTCTACCCAATACGCGAGCCTTTCTATCTCGTTAGCTACTTCCTGTAATCAAGTATACTCGCCTTGTAGGAGTAAGGTCAATCAATATCACCGAGACTAAGCTTTCAGTTGCTGTCCTTCAGATCATTGTAATCTTCGTTAGATGCCAGGAAAAATATTATTAGATCCTAACTATTTGAGTATTATATCAGCTCAGCGTTTTCGTATAAACTCACAGTAAATCGCTCCTTGTACGCCTATTTATTCTCAACAAATTATTCCATGCACCTACTGCGGTCTAATCTATAACTTCTCAAAAATCTTATGAGCTTGATTCTTGCCAATAGTCCAAACTAATTCAGAGTAGCCCATCCACCGACCGCGCTTAGCTTTGTCGCGACGATAGTCCTTCTCGTCAGTGATATCACCCTTAACTATCGCATCAACATTATGCCAAGCAACCCAAGGTGTGTCATCGCTCATAAAGCTATAATCTAAATGAACATGATTTTCGTTGATTAGTCTATAATCTGACGATGAAAATCCGCGTGCATACAACTCGCGGAGAATAACATCTGCCAGCTCGACAAAACTGTCAACCGTAACGTATAAAAAGTCATCATATTCCTCGCCAAGCTCGTACGATCGATCATTCATAAAAACACAATAAAATCATCGTCGACAATTTTTTCATCCAGCCACACGCGGCGGTCGCGTGTTATCGGAATTACGCGGCATCTAATTTTCTCTGTAAAATTTTTGAAGTTATTCATTCTGTATCCAATTTCCGCCTCATGCGCTTTGCGTATCTATATACGATGCGCTATTTAATATTTCTTCAAATACTTTACTATTTTGTTTCCAATATTCATTGTAAGAGAATACCGATATGTAACGAAGACATCCGTCTTCGCGGCCAACAGCTAAGCGTGTTACCATTTTAGTATTTTCAGGTCGAGAACCGCAACTTGATGTAATTCTGACAATACCAACTAAACCATTTTGTTCCAAAGTATCGTCCTTGATATCGACAGTCGCTTGACAATTTTCCAATCCCTTAATAGTAAAGAATCTTTTCGCGTCTTCGCGCAGCTCTTTGCTATCATAAGCCATTTTGCGCACTAATTCATAAGCTTCATCAGGCGCAGCCGGTAACACCAACCGCTTCGAATCCTGAGTCACGCCAACACCGCTAATTGACTTATTATCCTTGCCCAGTTTATCGCCGTAACCTTCAGTTTTACCGTTTTTTACATCAATCCTTTGCCACTGCTTTGGTATTAGAAAACGGGTTTTCTGAGTTCTTGCTTCAACCAAATTTTTACTTTTCAGATAGACTGGCACTTCATGCAGCAAATAATCATACGAAGTATAAGCGCTTACACTGAAACACACTAAAGCTAAGATTAATTTGAGTATTTTTGTTTTCATTTGTACATTTTAATAATAGCACACGTTCCTACAGTTCTACATCCGGCAAGTCCTTCAATTTCTTGCCATCAAAACAAAAGTAGGCTGCACCCTGGTACGCGCCGCTATCATTAACTTGATTCCTGTCCTCAAATATTTTTCGCACCAGCGGCGACAAAAACCACCTCTGCCCGCCATATTCAACTTCGCGCTCGCCAACAATTTTTGCTACAATTGTTTTATCTTTGAGAAAGACAACCTCATCGCCATTTTTGAGACCTTTCCGGTAAAAACTAAACTTTTGATTACTGTTCTTGGCTTTGGTGATTTTATCAAATTCTGCTTCTTTATTTTTTTGCTCCGGGAAGACCACCTCGCCCTCAAACGACAGCAACAGCTGCTGTACCAAATCATAATCAAGCGCAAAAAGCTCACTACTGCCAACTCGATGCTTGGCGAATATTTCGTGCAGTAATGTTTCCTTTTCGGAATAGTCAGCCACCTCGATCGCGAACAACCGCTTCAAACCAACCACATTGTAGTAGCCATTCGCCTCGAGAAAGCGCATCCGCTCTGAGTACTGCTTGGTCTGTGTCTTGCCGATTTTGATAAGGCCTGACACTGCGGTGGTCATGACGTAGATGATGCCTTTGCTCACTTCTAGCCTCCTATTTGGTCTCTTTCGTGAAGTACTTCTTCAGCGTCACCGTATCGCCCACCCGCGCCTCGCGCGTGGTTTTTAGGTTAGTGACGATGTATCCAATTTCACCGGTGTCCAGCGACGGGTCGGGGATCATGCCGGGGCTGAGATGGCCGACTTCTAGTGCCAGCCCGTTAGCGCCAGTCGCCATCATGTGAATTGCGTCGCTCTTTTTAATCTGGCCGTCAACCACTCGGACGTACAAAATCACCCCGCGGTAATCATCATAATAACTATCGAAAATCAGCGCCCGTGTCGGATCGTCTGGCTGGCCAATTGGTGCTGGAATTCGTTCAACAATCGCTTCCAAAACCTGATCAACATTCTGTCCCGTTTTGGCGGAAATATGAATAATCTCACTCTCTTCACAGCCCAGCAAATTGATCACTTGCTTGGACACCCGTGGTACATCAGCGGCTGGCAAATCAACTTTGTTGAGCACTGGAATAATTGTGAGGTCCTGCTCCATCGCCAAGTACACATTCGCCAGCGTCTGCGCCTGAATGCCTTGGCTGGCGTCAACCACCAACACCGCACCTTCGCAAGCCTGCAACGAGCGGCTGACTTCGTAGCTAAAATCAACATGGCCAGGCGTGTCGATGAGGTTGAGGTCGTAGACAGTTGGCTGAGCCAGCCCATTCACGCCAACATCTGCACAAACCCGAGAGTCAGACTGCGCTAAGCGGGTGGCAGTCGATGGGGTAGCGCCCGCTTCTGAAGAAATCTCTGATTTTTCAGAAGAAGGGGCAGATCGACTGGCAGGACCCGCGTCTAGCGACCGACGTGAAGACTCTGCAAGAGTCTTCGACGATGGGAGCGGTGATGTGCCGCTCACCTTCACCTCCTGATATTCATATTTCATTCGCACCGGCGCGAGCTTAATAGTGATGCCTTTCTCACGCTCCAAATCCATACTATCCAGCAGCTGCGACTTCATCTCGCGCTTCTCCACCGTCCCCGTCATCTCCATCATCCGATCAGCCAACGTTGATTTGCCGTGATCAATATGAGCGATGATACAAAAATTACGGATACGCTCCACTCTAACGCCTCACTCTGCCGAATAGCAGCTGTCGTAATTTCGCAACAATCGGATCCGCCTCTTCAAGCTTGAATACTTTGCTTAAAGCTATATATACCGCAAAACTCACCACCACGATAACGGTAAACTTCGGAAAAACCGCCATAAAATTCATATCACGCGACTGCAGCTGTAACATCTGTACTACAAAATAAGTCACCACACCCATAATTGCACTGGCAATCATCATAGTAATAATACTGCGCAGTGTCTTGCGATTAAAAATACCTGGTGTACGTACGTGCAATATAGTTAGCAAAATCGCAATCTCTACCACCGAGACAATTGATTGCGCCCAAGCCAAACCAAACACTCCCCAGCCGAACAGCTGCGTGAAAACTATTGCCAATAAGATATTCAATGATATTGTAGCTATCGAAATATACAGAGGTGTTCGCGTGTCTTGCTGTGCATAGAATGTTCGCGCCATAATATGATAAAGCGTCCGGAAGAAAATCGATATCACCAACGCGCCGAGAACACTAGCAATCGCCGGCTGCCCGCCGTTCTTGATAAACGCCACCACATAACCACGCGCAAAGAAAGTAATCACAGCAATCGGCAAGGCCAACCAGACAATCCAGCGGAAAACCGAGCGCAGCTCTTTCTTGAAGAGATCAACTCGCCCTTCCGCTAACCGTTCAGTCATCCGCGGAAAAGCCGCATTGCTAATAGCTACGCCGACTAGATTTACCGGCATCAAACTCAAGCTTGACGCCTGCTGGTAAACACGCATAATTCCGTCGCCCATCCGTGACGCTAGATTAATTTCAACAATTCCATTAAAATAATCAATCCCTTGATCAATTGAGCGCGGCGGTAGAAGTTTCAAAACTTGGCGAAAACCTTTGTTGCGCCAAGAAATCACCGGGCGATAGTCAAAGTTTACGCCGACCAGGCCAATTGAACTAACCACTAGCTGCAGAATTGCCCCTAGCACCACGCCAAGCGCCACACCCATAATGCCGCCTTCAAATATCTGCCAACCAAAGATATTAATGCCGTTAGTAAAATATTTGGCACCGACAACGATACCTAGATTATAGATGGTTGGTGCAAGCGCCAAAAAAGTAAACCGGCCGATTGCTTGCTGCATGCTCGACACTACCGTCGCAATCGCGAACAAAAAAGGGTTGACGGCAATTATACGCATCATACTCACCGCCAGAGCATGTCCTTGTTCGCCAAAGCCCGGGCCAACAACATAGCGCACCAGCGGGTCGGCAAAGATGATAATCAACACGCTAGTGATTAACGTCAATACCGCAAAGAGATTCAGTAAGCTTGAACTCAGCTCCCACGCCGATCGCTTATTGCCGCTAGCCAAACGCTGATTAAACACTGGGATAAACGATACGCTCAAAGCGCCCGACACTAGCAGGAAATACATAAAATCCGGCACGGTAAACGCCGCTACATAGGCATCAGCACCCACTTTATAAGTGTCTAGGTACATGCCATTAATTAAACGATCGCGGTAAATCCCCAGCAAGCTTGACAGCATTGTCGATCCAGACAGCAGAATTGCCGCCCACTGTACTGACAATTTGCTATTCGCTTTCGCAACAACCGACCGTACTCGACTTCCTCGCCCCGCCATAGTTTATGCGTGTAGTTTTACTTCCTTTGGCAGCACCGCATCCTTCATGTATTTAGCGGCGTCTTCTTCTTCGAGAGTTTCGTTTTTGAGCAAAGCATCCTTGAGCTTTTCAAGCACTGCCCGGTTCTTGCTGAGTATTGTCTCGGCACGAGCCGACGCTTCCTTGATTAGCGCCTCGACCTCGTTGTCGATCTCTTGTGCTGTCGCCTCTGAATATGGCCGGTCGTGGGTAATTTTGTCAAAAACCATGCCGCCATTATCCTCGTGGAAGACTTGGTCGCGCAGTTTCGAGCCCATGCCTTGTTCAACTATCATATTACGAGCAACTTTAGCGGCGTGGCGCAAATCACTGCCAGCGCCAGTAGTGATACCATCGTAGCCGTAAATCAGCTTCTCGGCAATCCGGCCGCCCAGCGCCCGCGCTAGAATATCCTTAAACTCGTAAACATTAGTGTAACTTCTGTCTTC
Source organism: uncultured Candidatus Saccharibacteria bacterium (assembly GCA_963528515.1). Taxonomy (GTDB): domain Bacteria; phylum Patescibacteriota; class Saccharimonadia; order Saccharimonadales; family Saccharimonadaceae; genus Saccharimonas. The sequence goes on along the minus strand of CAURUO010000001.1, from coordinate 112,176 downwards.
TGGAGGCAAGAACCACGTCACGCCGCCCGTACCGCCGCGCGGAATGATAGTGATTTTGTGTACTGGATCGCTATCTGGCAAGACATGACCAACAATGGCATGGCCAGCTTCGTGATAAGCAGTTAATTCCTTTTCGTGGTCGTTCATTACTTTAGCTTTACGCTCCGGGCCGATAGCCACTTTTTCAAAAGCTTCGGTTAGGTCGTCATTCGACACTTTCTTGGAGTTGCGCCGCGCTGCGATGATTGCTGCCTCGTTGGCAATATTCGCCAAATCAGCACCGCTAGAGCCAGCCGTTTTGGCTGCCAGCTTATCGAGATCGACTGTGTCGTCAGTCGGCTTATTTTTGAAATGAACTTTCAAAATAGCTTCGCGATCTTTGCGCTCTGGCAAGCTGATCGTCACGTGCCGGTCAAAGCGGCCTGGCCTGAGCAGTGCCGGATCAAGCACATCAGCCCGGTTGGTCGCCGCGATTACAATCACATTGGTGTCCGCTTCAAAACCGTCCATCTCTACCAAAATTTGATTCAGTGTCTGCTCGCGCTCATCATGACCGCCGCCCATACCGCTGCCGCGTTTGCGCCCGACGGCGTCAATCTCATCGATAAAAACAATCGCCGGCGCGTTTTTCTTAGCCTTCTGGAAAAGGTCGCGCACGCGGCTGGCACCAACACCGACAAACATTTCAACAAACTCTGAACCAGAAATAGAGAAGAAAGGTACATCCGCCTCGCCAGCTACTGCTCGCGCTAGCATCGTCTTGCCAGTACCTGGATCGCCAACTAGCAGCACGCCCTTCGGGATTTTGGCACCGAGACTTTGATATTTTTTCGGATGCTTGAGAAAGTCAACGACCTCTTGTAAATCCTGTTTAGCATTATCATTGCCAGCGATATCGTCAAACACCACCCGCTCTTTATCAAGGCCGTATAGCCTAGCCTTACTTTTACCAAAACTCATCGCCTGGCTATTCTGGCCCTGAGCTTGCCGCATCATAAAAACAAACAGCGCGCCGATCAGCAATACTGGCAAAACCACCGTCATCAAAGTCAGCATCAAAGAATTATCAACTGGCGCGCTATCCGAAACAACTGCACGGCCTTTTTCGTTAAGTATATTGTCTTTCAGCAACGACGAAACCCCGCCGCCTAAGTATGTCCGCTTAGACGGCTTATTTTCACCCTTCATAGTCACCTGAAGGTCGCCGCCTTGGCCTTCGATCTTGGCTACTTTGCCTTCGTTGGCGTCTCGAATCACCTGAGCGATTGGTACTTCCTGGAGCGGCTTAGCCGGCATAAATGCCGCATATAGCGACAGTCCAATCAAAACGATAATTGCCCAGAACAAACCGAGCCGAACTTTATTACTCACCTTTTGTTTACGAGGTTTAGGCATTGAAATATGTATCCTTTCGTGGTTTTATAATCAAATTCAGAATATCTCTGTAATTATACCACCTTCGCGCAGTAAGTTCGAGAGGTAATTTCTAATTGCACGCCATCGCCGACATCAATTTTGGCGCCCGGCCGCGCCGTCTTGATAGCCAGCAAAGCCCGTTGAGTACGCGGCCGAGTCGGGCGCAGTCCGCCAGTTTGTCTGGCAATATCGCTCGCTAACAGCTCTAACGCTACGTCATCATCAATTTGCGACAAAAAATACCGCGAACCACTATTGCGCAGCGTGATCCGCTCAGTTTCGCGTTCAATATCTTTCCGTAAAGCTAGCTGTCTAGCGCGAAACTGCAATAGTTTTATAATTGTGCGTCGATTAACAACACTTTTTAGTGCTTTTCTGACACGATTGCGTTGATAAAGACCGCTTGCGTTCGTTGCATCTTCAACCCACTCCAAGCGATACTGCAGCGCATAATCATATAACTGCGTCTTGGTAAAAGAAATCAGCGGACGTTTAACTCCTGTGCGCGCTAACACAGCCAACCCGCGCCATCCCGTACCTCGCTCAATATTGATAGCAATTGTTTCGGCAACATCTTCAGCATGATGCGCCGTAACCAGCACCGCTCCAAACTTCTGTGCCTGTGCTAGCAAAAAGTCATACCGCTTCTGGCGCGCTAATTCTTCGCTAGCATTTGACCCGAGATTAAGCGACACCGAGACAAACGGCAAATTATATTTCTGCGCTAACGCTGCCACAAACCGCGCATCAGCGCGCGAAGCCTCGCCGCGGATTCCATGTTCGACATGCGCTACAATTAGCCGATGCTCTGACCGGCTCAGTATATCCAATAAGCACACGCTATCCACACCGCCAGAAACTGCCACTAGGTACGTCATATTACTTTTTATTATAATCCATCAGGACGCTAGTATTAATTGATACTATATGCAGTGATACATTTTTATAAATAGCGCGTACTGCCAAACGGAATCTTGGTGCGAACCGCCTCGGTATTAAGCGTACTAGCAGCGTGAATAGTCCGAGCGCCGTACCGCTGATTAATCTCGTCAATCGCCCAAGTGGTTTGCTGCTCGCGCGCTAATTCGTCGCCAAACAAACTCAGCTGATCGCTGGTGCTGTTATACAGATTATAACAATGCACGCCTATCTCGCGTATATCGCCAGCCGGCGCATGGCAGAATAACTCTTCGGCCACGCGCCACAACGCAGCATCGCTAAACATTGGCAGCGGCGCTAAATATTTACGCTGCCAGTAATTACCCGCGCGACCCCAGCGTCCATTATTCGACGATAGCTTTGAGCTGCTACCCACACCCGCCATTCGCACATAAATACCGACGCCGCGCGCCGACTTGCGCTGCGAACGCAATTTTTGTCCAACCGCCTCGACTAAATTATGTAATCGAGCGGCTATTTGTTGCCGCGGCATATTGCGCTCCTCTAGTACGTATTGGCGGCCGCATGTTTTAACGTCGCTTATCAAATCATCGACTTCCCAGCCATGCAGACGTTGATACCATTTTTCACCATTAATACTATGAAAAGCAGTATGAAGCGCCTCTGGCGACGATTCATACATTTGCAGCGGCGTAAAAATTCCCACCGCGTTCAGCCGCTGCTCGTTGTGCCGCGCAATTCCCGTTAGATCGCGTAAAGTTAAGCTAGCTAACACCGTTTGTACATTTTGCGCCGTCACGACATCAAGCCCGTCAGGTTTGTGCAAGCTAGCCGCCATCTTGGCCCAAAAACGATTAGTACTGATACCGATATTACAACGCATATACGAGCCTACTTCTGTGCACAATCGCTGCTTTATCTCTTTGCCGATGGCTTCTAAGCCGCGCGACCGCATCGATTCGGGCGCTACTGCAAAATCAATTATACCTTCATCAATGCTTTTCATTACCACCGACGGACTGTAGCTGTTCATAATTCGTAGCAGCTGCCGATATACCCAGCGATACTTCGGCGGGTCGCTGTCGAGCGCTACTAGCTCGGGACACAGGCGTTTAGCTTGGCGGTATTTCATGCCAGCCTTAACGCCGTAAGCTTTCGCTTCGTAACTCACGGTGATAACCGAAGTGTTCTCGACCAAACGATTAACTACCGCCACTGGCCGACCGCGCAGCAGCGGCCGCGACTGCTGTTCAATAGTCGCAAAACAGCTATTGAGATCTATATGCATAATCAACGGTAATGTTTGATTATGTCCTAAGTTTAAGTCATTCGAGAAGGATCGCTTTCTTTGGCTAGCTGATTCAGCCATGCTCCGCCTCGCGCGTCAATCGCCAAGTCAACCGCTCGCTATCAAATTCCAGCCGATAATCAGCTTGCCCGTCCGTTACATCAAAAATATGCATCGTTCGCCGTCCTTTAGCCACTGGATGCCGCAAGCCTAGCTCGCTTACTTCAATCTCACGCCCATTCGGACGTCTAAACCGCCGCGGTACGCACAATTCTAAACCGCTGCCAAACGTCGCAATAACTTCTACTCGTTCATTCAATTCTAGCTCATCGTTCACGGCAAAATTATAGCACAGAATAGCAAACCGCCCTTGACACAGAAGAGCGGCTCACTAGAGAAGTACGGGAAATATTTCTCGAAGCATATTGTCCGCCAGCTTCATTAAATTATCCTTAAAAAACCTAGCTTGCCACCGATTACTGTTATCTGCTATAATCTACAGTGCTTTACTCTTGCGGCACTGTAGCTCAGTTGGTTAGAGCGTAGGACTCATAAGCCTAAGGTCACTGGTTCGATCCCAGTCAGTGCTACCAAAGAAAGCTCCCCGCCTTTGCCGCGGGGATTTTTCTTTGCGCTTAAACTGCCGCTAAAACGCAAAATCCTCAACGTCTAGCAAATCATTGCGGCGATTAATAAATTCACGCAGCTCTACCGTTGTACGCGGCCGATTCCAGGTAGCGTTCTCGTTATGTAATGAGTTATTTGATTCGGTGACTTCCATTTTTATTTTTCCTTTTTGTATAAGTTAATTACTTATACTTTTAGTATAACACAAACTTGCCAAAAAAGCAATAGCTTTTTACAAAATCTTTTGACTTCGCCAGACCGCTTATGGTATAAATAAGATAAGGATTATCAAGACAAACATGAATACTCTCATCGCTGTTAGCATCATCGCCCTGGCAGGACTTATCCACGCTAGCTTTCAGTTAAGCGTTAGTATGGCTACGTCTCTATCGGGGCATGCCTTAGGACGCAAACTGGCCGCTCGGCGCACGTTACGGCTGCTATTTAGCTTTGTAGCTGGCGCCTTCACTATGACACTTTTATGTGTTAGTTTCGCTAGCTATGCTATCGGTGTATTCGCGCCGCACAGTAATTTGTTGTGGATTACTTTGACTGCTGGTCTGATGATCGTTGGCTTGGCAGTTATCCTTTTTTACTATCGTAAAACCGAAGGTACCGAATTGTGGATTTCACGCAGTTTTGCCCGATTCTTGCGTAAACGCACCGCCAAAGCCAGCCTTGCCGCCGAAGCGTTTAGTCTAGGGTTGACTAGCGTTGTCGCGGAACTACTATTTACTATCGTACCAATCATTACCGCAGCCTGCGCTATCATCGGACTGCCACCGATTTGGCAAATCGTTGGCGCAGCAGGTTATACGCTAGCTGCTTCGCTCGGGCTGCTCATCGTTGCCCTATTGATTGGCAGCGGACGCCAACTGAGCCGCATCCAGCGCTGGCGCGAACAAAACAAATACTTTTTACAATTCGCTGCCGGTCTGGGCTTGATTATCCTTGGCTTTTATATATATGTTAATACTGTTTCCGACTTAATCATTCAGGTGAATGTTGTATGAAAATTACCGTTTTCAAACGAGGCAAACGCCCGCCAGAAGATTTCGATGCCAAAAAGCTGCGCGCTAGCCTGTACGCCGCCTGCCTTAGTGCTAAAAGCCCCGAGGGGCTAGCTCGCAATTTAGCCGATCAAGCTGCTCGCGAGGTCGAAGCTTGGAGCGGCCAAAAATCAGATATCACCACCACCGATATTCGCGCGCAAGCTGGACGATTTCTAGAGCATAATCATCCTGACGCAGCATATTTATATAAACACCACAAAAAAATGATGTAGGAGACATGAATGGCGAAGAAACACAGCAAATTTGATTACGATTTAATAGTTATCGGTAGCGGAGCTGGCGGATCAGCCGCTGCCACTATCGCCGCTCGCAATGGCGCGCGCGTAGCGATTATCGAGGAAGATACCTTCGGCGGCGATTCGCCTAACTGGAGCGACGTACCAACCAACGCTTTATTACACGTCGCACACCTCTATGATCAAGCACGCCACGGCGCCAAGTTCGGCTTACGCTCTAATACGCTTGGCTACAATTATCCGAGTATTCGCGCCTGGAAAGACCTCGCCGTCAAGCGAACTGGGGCTGCCGGTAATCGCAAATTCTACGAAAACCAAGGCATTACTACCTATACTGGACATGCCCACTTTCTGTCGCCCAATGAAATCTCTGTTCGACGCAAACACATCAGCGCCGAAAGATTCTTGGTCGCTACGGGTTCGCACTGGGTAGCTCCAGAAGTACCAGGATTAGACGAAATCCCATTTTTGACAGCGCGCACCATCTTAGAGTCGATGCGTCCGCCGAAGAGCCTTTACATCATAGGTGCTGGCAGCGTTGGTGTCGAGATCGCACAGCTGATGGCTACTTTCTGTACTAGGGTTTATTTGACTGATATCGCTGCCCGCATTTTACCAAAAGAAGACGAAGAAGTTGGCGAGCTGCTAGAAGCCTACCTCAAGAAGCATAAAGGCATTACGTCATTGACGCAAACACGAACGGTCGCAGCAGTCAAAGACGGACTCGGCTACCGCGTATCATTTCTGCGTGGCGGTGTCGAAAAGTCGGTACGCGTCGAGGATATCTTGGTGGCGACTGGACGTCAGCCGAACCTTGACTTAGGCCTCGAGAATGCCAGTGTACAATACGATCCAACTGGTGTCCATGTTAATGAATACTTGCAAACGAGCGCTCGCCACATTTATGCGGCTGGGGATATTATTGGCAACTCTGAGCACACGCATACTGCACTGTTAGAATCGCGGATTGCTGCTCATAACCTTTTTTCAAAGAATCAAATCGCGCCAGATTATACTGCTACGCCGCGGACAACCTTCACCTTCCCAGAAGTGTCATCTGTTGGTTTGACCGAAGACGATTGTATCAAACGCGACCTCAAAATCAACAAAGCCATGGCACCGCTATCAATCATCGGCCGCTCAAATACCAGCGATTTCCGCGACGGCTTCGTCAAACTAGTATGCGACAAGAAAGGCGTTATAGCCGGCGGTACTATTGTCGCGCCGAATGCTAGCGATAGTATCCACGAAATCGCCCTAGCTGTGCGGCACGGCCTAACCGCCAAAGACTTGGCAGACACGCCGCACGTCTTCTTGAGCTGGAGTGAAGCTATTCGGGTCGCTGCTAGCAAATTAGCTTAAACCGGTCAGTTAACCAAGAAAAAAGCTCAACCAAAAGTTGAGCTTTTTTCTTGGTAGCGGGGGCTGGATTTGAACCAGCGACCTCTTGGTTATGAGCCAAGCGAGCTGACCAGGCTGCTCCACCCCGCGATACGGGTACTATTATAGCAAACTACGTATCACTTCTGCAAGCGCGAAGCAGCAGTTTTGCCAGTCAGAAAATCAATCCATTGCTGGAAGTTTGACTTGTGCACGGCAGGCGTATTGCCGCGTGGAGCTGTTTTAATATACGATGAGTTATCGTCCTGGCTATCGAGAGATTTCACTGCGGCGCTATTCTCTGGCAGTATTAGCTGCTTCTCGCCAGGATCTGCCAGACCTAACTTACTGCGCGCTTCTAACTCTTTATATTCATCGCTCTTATAATAATTTTGTTCGTATTTCAGCGTCTCTACTTCTAGCTGCGCCAGCCGTAATTGTTGTTTTTTTTCGTCAAGCGCTCGTTGGGCGCTAAAGTTCGTCTGGATCGTCGACATTGTACCCATCACCCAGCTAATCGCAATGATAATCGCCAACAACAGCACCAATCCATTAAAGTTCGCGTAATTGAACCAGATATAATGCAGTTGTTGGCGTAATCTTTCAGCAAGTTTCATCTACCAACTATTATAAACCATGAGCGGTAATCGAGATAGCGAGATAAAACGACTCTTATTGGCGACGACGGATGATAGCGTATACGCCGGCAGCGCCGCCTAGCACCAACACGCCAGCACCGATAATATAACCGTATAGGCTATCGCCAGTTTCAGATAAGCGTCCGCTGTTAGCGGTAGTCTTGCCATTCTTTGCTGGAGCTCCAGGTTGATTACCACCATTAGCTGGCGTAGTATTCTCCGACCGCTCATAAATTATAACCGGATCGTCTATAACGCCGTTAGCAGTTTTATCCATGTCGCCAAAGCCGCCGTCGGTAATTGAGTATTCAACAATAGTGCGTTTGCCATCGACTGATGTTTTGAATGTGACTTTCTCGGTAATATCGGTAGCATTAGCGCCATTAATACTGTACTTGATTACTTTTAGGCGATTAACTTTGTAGATACGCGATAATTCGAGAGTAATTTTGGTAGTATACCCAACTGCTGGCTGCACATGTCCGTCACAGCTGATCGTAAACTTGGCCGAACCCTGCATCTGATAGCCAGTCGGAATATTTTTCGGCTGCCCTACCGCGGTAGCGTTTTTGATGTTGTAACATTTATCGCCTGAGGTAGATAGCGTAATATTGGTATTGTCTGCTTGGCGAATTGTTTGCTTATCGACAAAGGTTTGGACAACAATCGCATCTAGGCGCGCCTGAAGGTTTGTCTTAACGGCTTGATCCTGTACTTTATCGACTAATGTTCGCGCATGCGCTATAGACTGAGCAGTTTTCTGACTTTCAGCATCGGCAACAGCTGCCTGCGCGGCCGCCTGGGCGTCAGCTTCTTTCTTCTGAGCGGTAGTAACTGCCGAATTGAGCTGCTGTATCGCGGAACTAATATCAGCTGGTGTCGAGCTAACAGTGGCCTCAACGTTCTTGGCATGCTGCAAAGCAGATTTGACTGCAGGATCGTTTCGGATATACGCTGGCTGCGCTTCCGCCCGAGCAATCACGTCGCGCAAAGTAGTCTTGTCTGGCCGCAAAGCATCGAGAGCTGCTTGCAACTCCGACGCCGCCGTTTGCAGGCGCATTACTGACACTGAAGCGTCATTGTAAACTTGTTTAGCCTGCTTAATTTTAGCCTTTAGCGCATTGACAGTGTCAGCACTCATACCGGTCGTATCGACAGTCTCAGCTTTAGTAATAAGTGTGCCAAGCGTTTGTTTAGCATTGCTGAGCTGCTGCGATACAGCATCAAGACGCACCTGCAGAGCAGACTTAACCGACGCGTCTTGGACAGCATCAACGAGAGTTTGAGCCGCCGTTATCGACTGCGCCGTTTTAGCGCCTTCTGCTGCCGCAACCGCATTGGCAGCAGCTGTTTGAGCATCAGTTTCTTTCTTTTTAGCAGCATTAATTGCCGACTTCAAATTATTGACAGCTGTGTTAACTTCTGCTGGCGTTGGATTAGCCGCAGCATAAACATTCTTAGCATGTTGCAGAGCAGTTTTAACCGCTGAATCGTTCTTGATATAAACTGGCTCTTGGTCAGCATCCGCTATAGCTTTGGCTAGCGCTGTCTTATCGGTTTTGAGGTTATCAAGAGCTGATTGCAATTTGGTTTTGGCTTCAGTAAGCTGCGCCACAGTTGACTCTTGGTCGTTATTGACTGCTTTAGCTGCAGCAATCGCGGTATTCAAAGCAGCAACAATCTCGGCCGCCAGACCATCCGTCGGCGTGTTCTTCGCCTTGTCAATCAATTTCGATAAGGCTGTCCGCGCATCGGTAATTTCCTGTTTGACGGCGTTGAGCTCATCTTGCATCGCTGATTTCTTGTCTGTGTCCTGAACGTGCGCTAAAAGTGCCTCTGCAGCGCGAATATCAGCAGGCGACTTACTGTTTTTTGCCTTATCAACCGCTGTCCGTGCGGCCGCTTGAGCTGCCGTTTCTTTAGCTATTGCGGCGTCAAGCGCTTGCTTGAGGTCGTTTGTCGCTTGGCTAATTTCGGCAGGTGTCGGATTTGGTTTAGCAACAACGTTTTTCGCAGCTGACAGCGCACTGGCTACCGCCGCATCTGCTTTGATATAATCTGCAGAGTTATTCGCGCGATCTATTTGCGCTTGGAGCTGAGCTTTATCAGCTTTTGGCAGCGTTGCAGACACTGTTAGCTGACCATTGAATTGGGCGGTAGCAGCGCCAACTGTAACATTCTTAGTCCAAGTTGCCGACAGCTCATGAGCATTATTATCATAAATTGGCGAGACAATTTTGACACGACCAGCCCCATCATTAGCCAAATCAGCGCTGTTGGTTATAGCAACAGCCGTACCCGATACATCTTTGAGCGGCGATGCAAACGGCGTTGTACTCGTACTCATACGGACACGCTGATTAGAAACGTCAAGCTTAGTTAATTTAGTTAAGCGGCCCGCAAACGACATATCACTAATATTACTGCGGTCTGCTTGCAGCGACGTTAATTGCGTCATCGCGCCAATACTATTCAGATCGTTATCGGTTAACGAGGTTGACGATACTTGGAGAGTCGTTACTTTAGTAAGTTGCTTTAGAACTTCGCTATGCACTAGCTGTGGTGTACCATTATCAGTACCAGACAACTGCAATGTCGTCAAGGTGCCCGCACTCTTGGCAAAATCAGAAATATCAAACGCTGTCGATTTACTATCTACACTTACTTGTGTCAAATGCGTCATATTAGCTAGCGGCTTAGTCGAAGCGATCGGATTACCAGACGCTAAAAGTACGCTCAAGTTAGCCAAATGCGCCAACGGTTCGATCGACGCGACTTTGTTATTTGTCATTATCAACTTGGCCAATTTTGCTAACGATGACAAAGGCGTCAAATCAGCAACTTCGTTATTGTCGATCTTCAGCTCTTGCAAATTAGTTGCCTTCTCGAGACCTGTTAGATTTTTGACTTTGACACCGCCGTCTACGGTAAGTTGCGTCAATTGAGCTAGCTCGTCCACTGTGATATCCTGAGTGCTCGGACGATTGCTATCAAGCGTTTTATTGATAGCCGCCTTGAGGCCAGCATCAGGAATATTGACAGTTACTGGAGGTGTCGGCGGAGTCTGCCCGCCCGTCGCATCCATCAGCACATTAACCAAAGCACCAGCATTTACCGGCACGCCAGCTTTAACAGTTTTGCCTGTTGGGTCAATCGCTTGCGCTACGTCGCTAGATAACGGTTTACCTTTATTGATAGCTGGGCTGCCTGGTCTGAGATTGTAATTGCTCTTTTTGTAATCGTTATTATTTGCTGCTTCTTTCACGAAATACGGATTATTTGCTCGCGAGCCAAAAGTATCAAGCGAATGCGCATCGCGGCCGTCAATCGAGTTCGACAATTTTGGATTATTCGCGATATCAGAAGCTCTGCTTATAACTGTATCGGTCTTTGAAGGAATCTGTTTGAAATCCCACACCGACAAATTTATATCGTCTGACTCGTTACGGTAATATACGTTATGATCAAACCCTTTGAGCATATCGTTGGCATCGACATACGGTCTATTTTGATCATTCTGAGATCCTTCAACACGCAGTGAATACGCGCGTTGATAATTACCGCCAGAAAGATCCTCTGCTCGAGCTAACGGCCGCGAAGATATAATGTTATTATACAATTCAACGCCCGAAGTATTCCAATCTAGACCTAGTCCCTGCGACCAACTTTCGTTAGCTACGCAGGACCCGCCTTTCCAATAATTGCATCCGTCAACACGACTGTCTTCAAATATGTATATTGGCCGATAAGTGCGAGATATGGTGTTGTTATACACCTTAACATCATCGCTACCGGCTACACGAATACCCGTACCGGAACTTTCAATTATATTAGAGGCAATTATACCATTACCAGAAACCTCATACATGATAGCAAGCGGAGAATTAGTAAAGAAGTTGCCAACGATTTTCGTTTCTACGCAACCTTCATCGCACCAAAAGCCAATCATACCTTCGTTATTGGCGTTGGCAGCAGTAGAATACGCTTTAGCGTCGCGAGAATAATCAACTATATTATTGCGGAATGTAAAGTTTCGCGTATGCGTAACTTTGATATCAGCCATCGTACAATAAGCTCCGCAGCCAATCGTCAAGAAACCTTCCGCATTGTTGCCATATAATTCACCGTTAGTAAATACTGTGTTGTGAGATTTGTTAGCCCCAACTCCCGAGCCGCCATTATCTATCGCCTTTACACTGCGCGCCGTCGACGACTCTGCTTTGTTAAAGAACAGGCCTTGGCTTGCACTTTGGGTGACAATCATATCTTGAACTAGCGAGCCAGATCCATTAATACTCACCGCAGTTGGACCCGAATAAACCCCTCTTTCAGCGGCAGGATCGTAAGGATCCTTAAAACCCCAAACCTGAACAGGCGAATACTGAGCAACGTTAATGCCCTTTACGGAAACGTTTTTGCCAGTACTAGTGAAAGCTCGCGCCCGCTCTGATATCTCGGTTACGCCGCTAGCTGGATTCTTGCCAATATAATAAGATATCGCATCTTGCTGGCCAATATTATAGCCGTCTGCATTATTGTTAGGGGTTTTGAGCGTAGTAGGAGTGTTGTCTTCGACATAAAAAGTATTGCTACCAGGCGTTACCTCTGCTTTAGTTTTAACCTGCTTTAGCGGCTCATCGTTAATGAAAACCTGTTCTGGGTAGGCCGCGGTACCTTCAACGCTTGGATTGGCATTTGTGGTACAAACATGACAGAAGTTGTGATAATTCCCAGTTGTTTTCCATATGCCATTTTCACTAGTCCATGAATTTACGACATCGCTGCCCTTTAGCCAAACTTCTGCCCCCGGCGCCGCTTGAATAGTCACATTATCGCCAGAGATGAAAAAATGCGGTTCACGATAAATACCCGACTTCGCGACTACCGTGCCGCCATTACTAATAGAGCTGAGAGCTTTCTTGAATGTAGCGTACGGCGAACCCTCGGAACCATTACCTGAGGTGTCGTTGCCATTCGGCGCTACCCACGCGACATTACTCGTTGGAACGGTGTAATTGGTTTTAATAAAAGAGTACTTTTTGTTAAGCTGCGACGCCTGAGCTCGCGGCAAATTCACCAGCACCAAACTTAATACCGCAATGAATACGGCTATTCCAACGCCAATACGGCGATATTTATATTTGATATTTTTCCTGTGTATTTTCATACTCCTACCTCACTTGAGTTATATACTTGACATAGTAACATAAGCAAATCGAGCCAGTCAACAAATAATCTGTACGTTGCAATGATTTTACGCTATAATATCAGCAATGGGGGCGTAGCTCAGGGGTTAGAGCAGCGGGCTCATAACCTGTTGGTCGTTGGTTCGATCCCAACCGCCCCCACCACCATAATCAACCATAGAGATCAAAAAACCTCCCTTAGGGTAATCGGGAGGTAATTTTGTGCACCTGTTTGTTTACATATCTAGAGTAGCAAACTTACTATCTAAACGCAAGCACTTCGCCACTACAAAAACCCTCAGCTGACAAGCCGAGGGTTTTAAAAAACAGCAAAATTTATTTCTTCTTAGAAACTGTCAGAAAGCCATTGCGCGGATTTTCTTTAACGACGCGATCCTCTGGCAAATCGCACGGTTCACCTTTTTCGTTTTTCTCTACCTTAGTGAAAAAGTAGATGGTTTGCGGTTTACCGCCGCGAAGTGTAACCTCAGTTTTGTGTAGATAATAAGTGACGCCCTTTGAATTCGTGTGCTTGTAAGCCATTGTTTTATACCTCCTATTAGTATTGGTTTACATCTGTTAGCTTATCGTAACCTGCATTGAGTGTCAACACTTTGCACCCCTAGCTGTACCAGTCAAGCAGCTCGATATTTATAGCGCAATAATAGGTGTAATATTACAAGGCTAATCAAACGCAGTACTATAACTACCAAAATCACTACCGCCAAAACTATCGACCAGCCAGCAAAATCAGGCGTCCAAAGCGGCGACGTATATTCGTGGCGGTATAGTTCGGTGTTGGGTAATTCTGGGTCTTTGAGTTTGTCAGAGGTGGGATATTTTGATAATTCATTAACAAAACATTGAATATAAGCCATCGACCAACCGCTATATTGCGGATGGCAAACTGCTTCAGCCTGAGCATGAACTCTTGCGTTCTCGGACGACGCCGCCGAAGCTCTCTGGATAGCCGCTTGCGAGTCGCGCTCATACTGATGCTGTAGATAAATCACGCCGCTGCTGGCATTCATATGCGTGGTTGAGTAACGCTGCAAATCTTGCAGACGATTAAATATTTGTGTTTCGTTGCCTGATTTGTCGGCTGTCGCCACAGCACTGCGGCGCTGTATCATGCCAACATTATTAATACGCAAAAAAGTTGCCGCTACAAAACAAACTAGTACAAACAAAATCAATAATTGCCAGGTCTTGACTCGCTCAAGACGCCGAAGATTTCGCCTCGCCGCGCGTTTATCGGCCATTATTCCCGCCCTTCATTACTTAATAGTATACCACGAGCAGCTTGATTGCGTTATAGTAGAAGTATGAATATTTATTTCTCTGGTATTGGTGGCGTCGCTATCGGGCCGCTAGCTGAGCTAGCTCATGACGCCGGACATAGCGTACAAGGCTCGGACGCGCACTCGAGTCTAGAAACTAGCGAGTTAATGCAGCGCGGCATTGTCGTCACTAATGACCAGTCTGGCGATTACCTAGAATACTGCCATAAGCAGCGCCGTATCGACTGGCTCGTTTACACCGCCGCCTTGCCCGCTGACCACCCAGAACTAGTGAGAGCGCAAAAATTAGGCATTTACACAGCTAAGCGCGACGAGCTGCTGCGCTACATTATGAGCGAGAAGAATCTCAAGATGATCGCTATTGCTGGCACTCACGGCAAAACAACAACTACCGGTATGATGATTTGGGTGCTGCGCCAACTCGGCGTCCCAATCAGTTATTCAATTGGCACCACTATCAGTTTTGGGCCGAGCGGGCACTACGCGCCGAACAGCGAATATTTCATATATGAGTGCGATGAATTCGATCGCAACTTCTTGCATTTCAGCCCACACCTTTCGCTGATTACTTCTATTGATTACGATCATCCAGATACATACCCAACTCAAGCCGCTTATACCAGAGCTTTCCAACAATTTCTCGGACAAAGCGAACTATCTATTCTCTGGAAGAAGGACACTCTTACCGGTTTAGAACCAGTTAATAAATCTTGGGTGCTCAAAGACGAGGAAGTTAAAAGTTTTCGCATTCCAGGCTGGCATAATCGAGCCAACGCCACGCTGGTTGCCAAAGCCTGCGAGCGGCTAAAGCTAGGTAATCCTGATATCGTAAAGGTTGCCGTCGAGAATTTTCCTGGTACGCAGCGGCGATTTGAGCGCTTGGCGCCTGGACTGTACTCTGATTATGGCCACCATCCAGCCGAAATTTACGCCACGCTGCAAATGGCGCATGAGATATCCCGCGAAGTAACACTCGTCTACCAGCCACACCAAAATGTCCGCCAGCACGAAATTCAATCAATGTACACAAACGAAGTTTTTCGCTACGCTGACAGCGTATATTGGCTGCCGACATATTTGACGCGCGAGAATCCGGATTTACCGATACTGACGCCTGCAGACTTAACCAAGAACCTCACCCGCCCCGAAGTACATATTGCCAGCCTCAACGACGATTTGTGGAAGTCTATCATGCTTGACCGCGAGTTAGGCAAACTAGTCCTCTGCATGGGCGCTGGCACCATTGATGAGTGGCTGCGGCAGCATCTGAAGATTTAGAATTTTACCGATTATCGCCGCTGCCATGCAGTTGGCCGCGCTGCTGGCGGCTGGCTAGCTTTTTATTATTAAGCCGCGCTACCTCTTCCAAGCTAGACCCGAGCAAATGCGCCGCTGAATTGACGTACCATAACACATCGCCCAACTCCTTGATAATTTCTGCGCGATCATCGGCAGTTAGTTTGCCCTGCTTATCGCGGATTAGTTTTTTGAACTTTTCCATCACCTCGCCCGATTCGCCAGCCAAACCTAGTATTTGCGCCATCAAATCAGCGCTGATATCACCGTAGGCGTGGCTGCTCGTTAGCGTTGAAATAGCTTTTTGCGAATAATCTTGAAAATTCATGTTCCCCTCCTGTTTGTATGTATTATAGCAATAATTGCTATCTTGCACTATTCAGCGTAATCCTGATTATCCGGCTGGCCGTATATCTCTAAGAGAACAACCAATCTGCCCATTTCCTTTCGAAGCTCTGAGTCTCGTAAGATTTCTTTGATTTTCTTTAGAAACTCTGAGTCTCGTAAGACTTCTTTGGTGTATTCATCAATAATTTTGCGAAGAACACTACCTATAGTCTCTTCTCCTTCGCTCATCAGTACTTCTTTACACAAGACATAAAACTGTTCCCCAGGCACGCCGCTAACCGAAAGTGTAATCGCACTTTTGCCCGTTAAGACACTTACTCTTGAATCTTTACTATCCGAATCAAATCTTTCAATATTTGCCATAAAATTCTCCTTTCGTTACCAGCAAATCATATCGTACCGCTACTGCCGATTCCAGACAAAATGGTTGATATTTTATGACAATTTTGTTTTTTATGCTATATTACAGATATGGATTTTTCAATTATCGGCTTGTCTATTCGTGACAAACACGTATATGAGGCGCTGCTGGCAATTCCTAATAGTTCGCTGCGAGCCATCGCAGAAACAACGAATATCAACCGCGGCAGCGTCTATGAATCTATCAAAAGCCTGCGCGCAGCCGGACTTGTCAACAGCGTCACTCAGGGCAAGCAGCTGCGCTACCGCGCCGAAGATCCAGCTGTCTTGGCAGAAATTTTACACGAGAAGCAGCAAGCTTTACAGGTAGCCAACCAGCAGCTTGATCAATATATTGTCCGCCTGCGAACCGCAAACAAAATCGCCGAAACCCGGCATATGGCGGCATTTTACGAAGGCGACGAAGGTTTGGCAAATATTTTGCGCGATATATTGAGTACTTGCCGCCTGCAAAAGGTTAACCTGTACCGCGTAATTTCTTCGCCGCGTGTCAGCCGCTATCTGTACAACAACTTTCCGAATTTTAGCCGCGAACGCGCCAAACGAAACCTGCGAGTACGCGTCTTGCGCCACGCCAATCCCCTGCGGGCGACGACAGGCCTGGCGGACAGCCGCTACTTAGCTGGACCAAAACTAGATGACGGCTGCTACACAATATTGTATGCCAGTAAAATGGCTATCATTACTCTGGACAAATATAACTCTATGCACGGAGTAATCATCGACAACGCCAGCCTAGCCTCGGTGCAAACGCGCCTATTTGACATTGCTTGGCAGAGTGCTAGCGAGGGTTAACCCGCTTCCACTGGTACGATAGCACAACATCAACGCGTAGCCCTCACAAAATTAATCGCCTTGCCCTCGTTCAGCCATCGCTGCTCATATGTCGTCATGATTTTGCACTCGTCGTCCAGAGATGATTCGTGCAGATCGAAGCTCAGTTCTGTAATTTGCCATTTTTCTGCCACCAATTGCTCCAAACTCCAACAGAAAAAGTCGCGGTCGTCATGCTTGAAAAGCAGCTCGCCGCCAGGTTGCAATAATTGCGCGTAACGGCGCAAAAAATACGGATGCGTCAACCGCCGCCCGGCAGCCCGCTTTTTCGGAAACGGATCAGGAAAAGTCACCCAAATATTTACTAACGTTGACAAAGCGAACAAATCGCCAATTTGGTCGGCGCGCGCCCGGATAAAATAGATGTTATCCAGGCCTTTTTCTAGCGCGATGTAAGCGCCTTTTTGTAAACGGTCAGCCTTAACATCAATCGCCGCGAACAGCTTATCTGGATAACGCGCTGCTAATTCGACACTAAACAAACCAGTGCCAGCACCAACCTCCAGACTGGAGATGCTCGGCTGGCGCTGCTGGTAAAAATCGCGCCATTCGTCAAACTCAAAGCAATTCTCGGCGTTATGAAACTTGGCAAATTTGTATTTTTTGCGCTTGCGAACAATAACAAAATCGTCAGGATTGAGCAGTTCGCTCACTAGTTTGAAACCTCTCCGCTTGACGTTGTTCCCGATGAACGTTCATTAAAGACTTGAATTGAACTATCTGATAGCGCCTCGCCACCAAAACTGGTCGATGCAGCCGCACGTTTGGCGTGTTTGTCGTATACATTTTTAAAATCTTTGATAGTTTTTTGATCAATCTCCCCTTGCGCCGAGAAACCTTTTTCAGTTTCTTCGCTAGCGCCAGCCTGTTTCTGCACAGAGCTAAAACCCGGGCGGCTCAAATCGACTTGTGCTGCACCGCTAGTGTTATACATCTCTAAAGCTACCGCCACCATGACGAGCGATATTATAATTACACAGACCAGCATAGCCGCAAAGCCGCACCGCTGACAAATATGATCAGCCCGCTTTTTCAGGCGAGCACGGGCGTGAAATCTAGTCATTACTACCTCCTTGACTACTCAAACCCGCTTTTGACAAATCTAATTTGTCGATTTGTGAGCTATATTGCTTAATTAGCTTTTCGAGTTCGACTACTGCTTTTCGTACATCACCGCGATAATAACGCGCTCGTTCAATATCCATATAAAAGTCTGCTGGCTTATCTTGGCAATCCGTCTGGGCTATATGCGACATTATCTGCTCGTAACGCTGATAAGAGTTGCGAAATTGTCCGATTTGATGGTCGAAATCGATGGTTGTCTTGGTTAAGTCGATGCCGTTGAGTTTATTGAGAGCAATACGGCTATTCATCGGCGCCATCAGTTTGGTAGAAATTGCATCATATTCGCGGCCGAGGTTGATGCGCACCAAAGCGTCGTTAGCACGAATACGCTCTAAAACAGTTTTAGTCGTCGCACAATTACTGCGCACCAAATTAAGCTGCCGCTCAGTCAATAGAGTCATAGTTGGACCTTCGGCGCTAACCGTTGGAGCACAAGCGACATAGATTAACGCACACAATATAATAAGGCTTCTTTTCATTACGTATTATTATGGCGAAATATTCCCAGACGGTCAAGTCTACGTATTAGGCTGCTAATTTATAACCTGCAAGTCACTTGCACCAACCCGACGCTAATTTACATCTTTAATACTAAAACCAAACTTACTGGCGACAAGCGCAATATCCGGCTTGCCAAACTCGTCTGCTAGCGCCTGAAATTTGGCTTGTTTATCGCTGCCAAATTTTTGCACCAGATTATAATACCATTCAAACGTGCAAAAATATGGCGGCTCTTTGGGCGGTTTGCTTTTGGAATGAAATTTGTCGGCGTACATTAGCAGCCGCTCCTCGGGCGTGCTAGCGGTATAGTCGGCTGGCGGAATGGATAAGTTTTGGTCAATTACGTCCTGCTTGGTCAAGCCTACGCCAGTATGGTGCGAAGCAAACCGCCAAATTTGTTCAGAAAAACCTTCATTTCGCAGAATCTGCTCGCCAATCACGCCGTGGCGAACGCCGTCGACAAATTTGCCGTTTTCCAGAACATCATACGCACCGATATCATGAAGCATACAGGCAACATGCAGCAAATTGCGGTCGATTTGCGAGTTCGGCTTGGCATCCAAAAGCTGCGCCGCAATTGCGTCAACCACTTGACAGTGAGTGTAAATCAGCGCAAAATCAGCATCAGTTTTGGCGTATTTT
This sequence comes from uncultured Candidatus Saccharibacteria bacterium, assembly GCA_963528515.1. Classification (GTDB taxonomy): domain Bacteria; phylum Patescibacteriota; class Saccharimonadia; order Saccharimonadales; family Saccharimonadaceae; genus Saccharimonas. The sequence goes on along the minus strand of CAURUO010000001.1, from coordinate 92,965 downwards.
TTATGCAAGTTTTTGACTTGAGCTTCGGTTGGTAGTTTTTTACTCATATACTTATTTCACAGACTAGTCTATTTATCAAATTTTAATTCCGCAAGTTTCTCGATGTCTATACCGATATTCCGGTATAAATCAGAAGTGCTTTTCGTTATCAAATCGCTCTCAGTAAAGCCAAGCAGCGCTGCCGTTTTTACCACTTCCGCTACGCTGTTAGCTTCTATTTCGACATATGGCTTTAATTTCGGCCAGCGGTCAATGACAACCTGAACGCCACCGAGGTCGTATTCTTGGCGTTTGTTTTCTTGATAACCGCGCGGTTTGATGCCGATTTTTGCTAATATTTCCAGTGTCGTTTCCATATCAGACACTTCAACTTCCCACTCATGAGTGCCATCAATAGTGTCGGCAGTTATTTCTTTGACGGTCAAAGTCGCCTGTTTCCCATCAGAGCGCAACCGCACCCAGCGATCTGGCTTAGCTGGAATCGTATCAAATACGTAACGACAAAAATTGTAATTACCGACCTCCTTAGCGCCGAGATTTGTCAACTTTTCTGTGATATCGGCGGGATCGACATCATATATTTTTGCTTCGTATTCTATGTTTGACATGAAAATCCTTTTAAATCCTCACATCGCCGTCTAAACTAACGTAGTTCTTGGCGCCGCTGCGATACATGGCGGAAGGTTTATTTTTGGCATCAAACTCATATTTCATCAGTTCGCCAAAATAGCTAAAATGATTACCTTTCGCAATTTTTAAGGTGGCGTCATCAACTATTTCCAGCTCTTCAGCCATGTTGAATGGTCGCCAATCATTGGACCATAAGCCCCTCAATCCTTTTTCTGTATCAACAACTTCATATACGCCGTAATCGTTGACGAACCGCGCTTCAAACTTTCGACGTTTTTTATCAGAAACGTCACCAAATTGATCAATAATTCCTAATATCGAATTTGCAACTATTCCTGGCGCTGTATCATACGCATTCGCCAACACCGAAACAGTTATTCCATCATCTATCCGCGACCAGGTGCGGCCAACAAATCCTGGATAACCACCGCTATGGCCGACGAGCCGCTTACCATCTTTAGTTTTTGCGACATCAACGCCCAATCCGTAACTTCCTGCGTTTGCCTCGTCGGCGACTTGCCATGATGGGCGCTGCATTTCCCGTTTGGAAGCATCGCTCAACAGTTTACCTGAGCCGATCTGTAGAGCAGCAAAGAATGTTACTAGATCATGTGCCATTGAGCAAAATCCTGTGGCTGGCTGCAATACGCCAGTTGTAACGTGTTGAAAGGGTCGACGCTGCTGATGCAAATCAAACCTACTGTAGCCAGTAGCCATACGAAGTTCCGGCGAATATTCCGTAGCGGTTTGCGCTAAGTCAAGCGGCGTGATGATATTTTCCGCCACAAAATCAGCATACGATTTCCCACTAACTTGTTCAATCACCAAGCCAAGTAAGCCAAAACCAAAGTTGGAATACTTAAACTCAGAATTTGGCTCAAACACTAATTGTGATTGCATAATCTGCTTCTTGAACTCGTTTTCATCCGGAAATTCTCCTTGGAACTGCCAAAAGCCTGACGCCTGGCCGTCGCGAATCACGCCTGCTGAGTGGCTCAACAATTGACGCAAGGCTACGTCGCACCAACGCTGGTCGCTGTGCTGCGCTAGCCATGGTAGGTGCGTCGTAACTAAATCATCAATGCGCAACTTGCCGTGCTCCTGCAGCTGCATCACGGCCGTGGCAGTAAACGTTTTTGATTGCGAAGCAACGTGAAAAAGGTGGTTGGTTGTTAATTTCTCATTATTTTCTATATTTGCCAGGCCATAGGCTTTATTAAAAACCACCTCGCTGTCTTTGGCTATCGCCACCGTAAATCCCGGCCAGCGCGCCCACTGGCTGCGCAGCATTAGCCATGAGTCAATGAATTTCAGCGTTCGTTTGGAAATTGATTTCATAGCCTGCTTGTACCTCCTAAAATATTACGCTTCTTGCGGCCACCATCTCAACACAAAATCCCGATAACCCGGCGCGAGCTTGTCAGTAGTTTCAATCTCCGCTCGAGCGAGCCAAATCGGGCGCTCCTCGCCGCCATCACAGGCCCGACTTGGTATCTCAATACTACCATCAGCTATGGCTGTGTAGCCAAGAATAATTTTATGGTCTTCGACAGCACTACCTCGCGGATAGCGCATATAGAAATCAGCTGGCGTCGCGTCAATAGCAATACCCAGCTCCTCGCACAGCTCCCGCTCTAATGCCACGTCAGGCGTTTCGCCGGCATCAATATGCCCGCCCGGCAGGCCAAAACCATCATCGTGCGGATAATACATCAGTAGCACACGCTTGCTATCATTACTATACAACGCCACTTTTACGCTAACTTCGTGTCGATCATACATTGCGCTCATAATCCCAATTCCTTTATCTGCGCTGAATCAACCGTTGATGGCGAATCCATCATCACATCGACACCGGAGCCGTTCTTTGGAAAGGCCAAGGTTTCGCGAACATTCGTTTCATCGATGAGCTCCATGAGGATGCGGTCAACACCAAAGGCACAACCAGCGTGAGGCGGCGCACCGTATTTGAAGGCGCTGAGCATGGCGCCAAACTTTTCTTCAACGTAGCTTTTGCTAAAGCCAAGCAGGTCAAACACTTTGTACAGCACCGCTGGGTTGTGGTTGCGCACGCCGCCGGAGCAGATTTCGTAGCCGTTCATCACCATGTCGAATTGATCGGCCACGATGGCCAGTTTTTCGGCATCGGTCGTCGCTGACTCCAGCGCCTCTATGCCGCCCTTTGGCATACCAAATGGATTGTGGCCAAAATCAAGCTTCTTGCCGTGGTCGTCCCATTCGTAGAACGGAAAATCGATGATCCAAGCCAAGGCCACCACACTCGGGTCTTTCAGGTTGAAATGGGCGGCAAATTCGTTACGCAGGCGACCAAGCACGGCGTTGACGACTGGGCTAGTGTCGGCGCCAAAGAACACGGCGTCGCCATCAGCTGCACCAGTTTTTTGCTGAATTGCCGTGAGCTCTGTTTCGCTCAAGAACTTGGCAATTGGCGACTTCGCCTCGCCATCTTGGTAAGTGATGTAAGCTAAGCCGCCCGCGCCTTCACTCTTGGCAATGTCAGTGAATTGGTCGATTTGCTTACGGCTGAGACTGGCGCCATTTTTAACGCAAATCGCCTTGATACACTCGGCGTTCTTGAACACGCCAAATTCGGTGTTAGCAAACACATCAGTCAGTTCAATCAGCTCCATACCAAAGCGCAAATCTGGCTTGTCCGAGCCATACGTCTCCATGGCGTCGCGGTAGGAAATGCGCGGAATTGAACTGCCATCACCAACGGGCAAATCACTCAAATCCAGCAATTTCTTGCCTGCAAAATCAGTCACTAGATGGCACACCAACGGTTCGACCTCACGACGAACCTCCTCGCCGTCCTCAACGAAGCTCATCTCCAGATCCAGCTGATAAAACTCACCGTACAGTCGATCGGCCCGCGGATCTTCATCGCGAAAACACGCCGCCAACTGGTAATATCGCGGCACACCGCCAACCATCAGCAGCTGCTTGAATTGCTGGGGTGCCTGCGGCAGAGCATAAAACTTACCTTCCTGCAAACGACTGGGGATCAGGAAATCGCGCGCACCTTCAGGGCTAGAATTTGCCAAAATCGGCGTCTGGATCTCAATGAAATCGCGTTCGTCCATGTACTGATGCATGCGCCGGTACATTTCAGCACGTTTTTTCAGCATCTGTTGCATCTTCGGGCGACGCAGGTCGAGGTAGCGGTACTTGAAACGCAAATCCTCATTCGCCTGGTTATCCTCGGCAAACGGCTGAATCGGCAACGTTTCAGCGCGGTTCAAAACTTCCAGCTCCTCCACAACAATCTCGACATTGCCGCTGGCAATATTCGGGTTCTTCAAGCCCTCGCCGCGTTCCGCCACCACGCCGTGCGCCCGAATCACAAACTCATCGCGTAGACTCTCCGCCAACTTAAAAGCCTCCGGCTTATCAGGATTGATCACCAGCTGCACCAAGCCGGTATGGTCACGTAAATCAATAAAAATCAGCCCGCCGTGATCGCGCCGGGAGTGCACCCAGCCAGCAACGGTAATTTTCTCGTTGACACAATGTGCCGTTTGTATACTCAAAGTTCGCTTCATATCTCTGTTATTATACTCGATTTGACCATCCTTTACCAATCTGCGCTGCATTGATAGCTTTTCTAAATAAAATGCGCTACAATTAGCATAAGAATTATGAGGATCCTAAATAATACTCTGGTCAAGATTCTGACGCGTAACAATATTGCGACCGAAGAAACTCTCAAACCGCTAATGGAAGAGGCGGAGCGTTCTTCGCGGCCGCTGCAAGATATTGTATTAGATTCAAAGCTTGTGTCTGAGACCGACTTGACAAAGCTTTTCGCGCAGTACGCCGATATACCTTACATTGAGGTCGATCCACGTAATATTCCGAGCGAGGTACTGAACCGCATCCCAGAGCGTATCGCCCGCCAATACAATGCAGTGATTTTTCAAATCGACGAAGACGGTACCATGCACTTGGCGATGGATGATCCAGATGATGTGCTGGCTACTAATTTTATCGAGAAAGAGATCGGCAGCAATACTAAAATTTATATCGCACCGCATTCTAATATCTTGCAATGTTTAGAAAATTATCGCGGCGATGTCAATCAAGAGCTCAATGAAGTCATTGACGTGCAGCGCGAAGATGACGGCTCGGATCAGAAAGTCTCCGAAGCTGATGTTGCCGAGGATTCGCCAATCGCCCAAACCGTTAATTTGCTGTTAGAATATGCTATCCGTTCTCAGGCCTCAGATATTCACATCGAGCCGCGTGAGAATTTCGTGCAAGTACGCTACCGCATCGACGGCGTCCTCAAAGAAGTCAACCAGCTACCGCGCAACGTGCTAAACGCACTGGTCAGCCGTATTAAGATTCTATCCAACCTCAAGATTGACGAGCGTCGCGTGCCGCAAGACGGCCGCTTCAAAATTAAAGTCGCCGGCAAACAATACGCCTTGCGCGTTAGTACCCTGCCAATTACCGACGGCGAGAAAGTCGTCATGCGTATACTTGACGAGTCAAATCAAGCGATTACTCTACAGCAGCTTGGTTACTGGGGCAAGTCTCTAGCAATTATCAACAGCGCTATTGCCGAACCAAACGGTATGATTCTAGTAACCGGGCCAACTGGTAGCGGCAAATCAACTTCCTTATTTTCAGTACTATCTATGCTAAATACACCGGAAGTTAATATCTCGACTATCGAGGATCCAGTCGAATACAAAATCCCCGGCGTCAACCAAACTCAGACCAACGCCAAAGCTGGTATGACCTTCGCTTCGGGACTAAGAGCCTTGCTGCGCCAAGACCCGAATATCATCATGGTCGGCGAGATCCGCGACGGCGAGACAGCCAACCTAGGCGTACAGGCGGCTCTGACTGGGCACTTGGTATTTTCAACCTTGCACACCAACAATGCGGCGACTTGTCTACCACGTTTATTGGATATGGGTATCGAGCCATTCTTGATCGCTTCAACAGTCAAGGCGGTCGTCGGTCAGCGCTTAGTACGACGACTGTGCATGAACTGCCGCGAACAATACGTACCGACGCCAGACGAAATCAACGAAATAGTCTCGCTGTTCAATCTGCGTCCAGACCAAACGTTTGCACATATTCATGATCTAGAATTACAAGCCATCGAGCAAAAAGTCGGCGGCGACACACCAGCTGGCACCGACGAAACTACTATTCGCACCCTCTGGCGAGCGCACCCAGGCGGCTGCGACGAGTGCGGACACGTCGGCTTCAAGGGACGCGTCGGTATTTACGAAGTGTTGGGCATGTCGCGCGAAATTCAAAAAATGATAACTTCCGACGCCACTAGCAACCAGATTCAAGATCAAGCAATCAAGGAGGGAATGATTACAATGCAATCTGATGGATTAGTTAAAACATTACGCGGTAACACTACGCTCGACGAGGTGCTGCGTGTTACGAGGGAATCCTAATGGCATCTTTCTCTTATGTCGCAACTAATAAGTCTGGCGATGTCATCCAAGGCAACATCGAGGCTAGCGATCGACCTGGAGCTTTATCTGCTCTAACCAAGCAAGGCTTGTCACCGCTCAGTATTGACTCGCTTGAAAAGAAAGGACTAGCCAGTATTAGTTTTGGCGGCGGTAAGAAAAAAGTTAAAACCGACGACATCGTGATGTTCACCCGCCAGATGAGCGCCATGGTTAGTGCTGGCGTGCCGTTGCTGCGAGCACTTTCTTCGCAACATGATCACACTGATAGTCCAGCCCTCAAGGCAGTCCTTGGCGACATCATTAAAGACGTTCAATCTGGTATGCAGCTAGCCGATGCCCTGGGCAAACATCCAGCTACTTTTAACGATGTTTATGTCAATATGGTGCGCGCTGGCGAAGCTGGCGGTATCCTTGACGATATCCTTAGGCGCCTAGCTATTCAGCAAGAAAAAAGCGCTGGCATCCGCAAAAAAATTAAAGGAGCGATGACTTACCCGCTAGTTTTGCTGGTTATCACAATTGTTGCTTTCCTGGTTTTAATGGTGTTTGTCATCCCGCAAATCGGCGAAATGATTAAAGGGTTTGGTGGCGAGGATGCCGAACTACCAGCTTTGACTCAAGTAATGCTATCAATTAGCGGTTTTTTGACGACTAAAGGATACTTGCTGATACCAGTACTAATCGCTATCGTTTACTTCTTGCGGCGCTGGCTGAATACTACAGCTGGCAAACACACTTTTCACCGTTTTGTCCTCAAGATACCAGCTATTAGTAGCATTATTCAGAAAGTAGCTGTCGCCCGCTTTGCTCGTACGTTTTCGGCGCTCATGGGGTCTGGCGCGGCTGTTCTAGAATCGCTTGAAGTCACTTCGCATTCAGTCGGCAATGTTGTTTACGAGGAAGCTCTGCTGAAAGCTGCCAAGGAAGTCGAAAACGGCAAAAACTTATCAACAATCATCGAAAAAACTGGATTATTCCCGCCAATCGTCTCGCAGATGCTAGCTGTCGGCGAAGAAACTGGCCAAACCGACGTCGTACTAGTCAAAGTAGCCGACTTTTACGAAGAAGAAGTTGATGTCGCCATCGATAGTATCGGCTCAATTATTGAACCGGTAATGATCGTGCTGATGGGTGGCATGGTGGGACTAATTGCCGCCAGCGTTATGATGCCAATTGCCGGCTTATCAACGAGTATTAAACAATAAAACTTATGCTATACTGTATATAGAAAAGGGCATCCATGGTAAAACTATTTTTCAAAGACAAACCGATCATCGGACTCGACATCAATTATACTGGTGTTAAAGTCATGGCCATCAACCAGAAACACGCTGACGTTCGCGGCTACGGCTCAGTCGATCTTGATCCGGTTAAGACACAGGAAGCGCTCGACACCGATGATCACGAATATCTGCGCGAGCACATAGCCAATATGTTTCGAGATCGCATTATCGGCTCTCTGCCTTCTAACCACGTAGTAATTGGCTTGCCGACGAGCCGCACTTATTCGCGCACCTTTACTCTACCAGCGAGCGAAGAAAAGCATATTGCTAGCGCTGCCCAGCTAGAAGTCGAACGCTATATACCAGTACCGTCAGACTCGTTATACACTGACTACGAAATTATTAAGCGCACCAAAGAAACCCTGATGGTTGTCGTCTCGGCCGCACCGCGCGCACTGGTCGATGCAGTTACGCAAGTCGCCAAGGAAGTCGATCTGCGTCCAGTTGCCGTTGAACCGAGCATGAATGCGGTCGCCCGTATCCTGACCAAAACCGAGGAAGGCAATCGTACCACGCTAGTTATCGACGTCGGCGCCACCAGTACCGATATCGCCGTCCTGGAAGATTCAGCGATTCTCATTACCGGTTCGGCTAATGTCGGCGGCAATAACTTCACTCTAGATATCGCTAGTAAAATGCAAGTGTCGCTAGAAAAAGCTCACCAGTATAAAGTCCTCAACGGCCTCGGGCAAAGCGATGATCATGACAAAATTGAAGCCGCCCTCAAACCAAGCCTCGGTCGTATCGTCGGAGAAGCCAAAAAGGTCATCCGTTACTACAGCGAACGTATTTCGGAGGATAAAAAAATCGAGCAAATTCTTATCGTTGGCGGCGGCGCAAACATGCCAGGTATCGGCGAATACTTTACTAACGCTTTCATTTTGCCGGCCCGCGTCGCTAGCCCGTGGCAAGATCTTGATTTCGGGTCGCTTGAAAAACCGCACCGCCAGTTTCGTCCGCGTTATATCACCGTCGCTGGTCTAGCTAGCGTACGGCCATCGGAGGTAAAAAAATGATCAACCTACTCTCACCCGAAGAACGCAAGCAAATTAAGGCTGCCCGAGCTAACTCAATTTTAATGCGTTATGTTGTCATGTCGCTGATAGTTGTTGTGATTATCGTAGTTGAATTAATCAGCTCGTATTTTATGCTAGTATTCAACCAGTCTGCCAGTAGAGAAACCATAAATGACAATCAAAGTAAATCTTCAGCCTTCAGCTCGGTCAAGAGCGATGCCGAAAAGTATCGTTCTAACCTGCGGGTAGCAAAATACATTCTTGACACTCAAGCGCCATATACTGATATTCTAAATGCGATTGCCAAAAGGTTGCCAAACGGCGCCTCGCTCACTGGCATATCAATCGACCCGACGACTTTTGGAACTGCTTCTGTGCAAATTCAAACCCACGTCAGTTCGTACGCGCAAGCCATTGAAGTCAAAAATAGCTTGCAAGAGACGTCTATCAATAAAGTTAAAGTTTTTGACAGTGTTAGCCTATCAAACGCTACGCACGAAATTGGCGACAATACATTTCAGGCAAATTACACTGTAATCTATTCAAAGAAGGTACTGCCATGAAATTCGTTCTAAAACCAACTACATTCCGCATTTTGCTTATCGTGAGCCTACTAGTTATTGCGGCGGCGGGCGCAGGCAGTTTCGTCTTCGGGCACCAAGAGATTGTTAAATATGCAGAGGAAACCCGCAAACTCAATACCGAAGCACAAGCCTCTAGCAACGAATTACAAGCCCTTTCAAGCCTCAAATCGAAACTAGACAACAGCAAAAGCGACGTAAAGCGCGCCGAACAAATCGTTTCAACCAGCAAGAAATATCATTATCAAGATCAAATTGTCAGCGACATCGAAAATCACGCAAATAGCGCTGGTATTAAAATCGCTTCAATCGATTTTTCAGCAAATGAAAGCAAATCCAGCAGCTCATCAAGCTCATCGTCGTCTAGCACTGCTAAAAACACTAAAAAACCAGCGCCAGACGGCTTCAAATCGGTTACCGCTACCGTTAACTTGAGTAATCCGGTATCTTATGAGCAAGCATACATTTTCTTGCGCTCTTTAGAACAAGGGCTTTTCCGGATGCAAATTTCTAACCTGGCCTTAGCCAAAGATGACAACAACGGCATCACAGTTAGCGCACTAACTCTGGAGGTATATACAAAATAATGGAAGTCTCAGACGCATTTCGCATTCTTGGCGCAAAGACAGCTAAATTCTTTGGCCGGTATCACTTTTTATTGTTTTTCATGTTAGCTGCCGGCGGATTGTCAGTTGCTACCATCCTACTCTACCAAACACTCACTACGCCAGCAGAAGAACCGCAAGCTAGTACCTCCGCGAGTTTTGATGATACTACCATCAAACGCATCCGCAAGCTAAAATCAGCTGGCAATGCACCGAGCACGCCGCCGCCAGCCAACGATAGGACAAACCCGTTTTAGTCTATGATTTTGCTCGGTTCAGCGGTACTCAATGCAGAAATATTCAGTATTCAAACTGGCGGCAAGGTAGCGCGCACAACCCGCGCAATCATTAATCCCGCCAATCTACAAATTATCGCCTTCGAAGTGTCAGGACCGCTAGTTCAGCAACACCCCGCACTGATGTTGCTTAGCGATGTCCGCGAACTGAGCAATATGGGCTTCATTGTCGACGACATCGACCAATTCATAGCTCCGACCGACGTTATGCGCGTCAACGACGTCTACCAGCTAAAGTTTGATATCATCGGCAAACTAGTACTTGATGAAAAACGCCATAAACTTGGTAAAGTCATCGACTTCACAATAGATACCACGCAGTTTCTCATTATGCAGCTGTCGGTCAAGCGGCCGCTACTGCGTAGTTTCAATGATACTGAGATTTTGGTACATCGCAGCCAGATTATCGAGATTAATAACGATTCAATTGTCGTTCATTCCCAAGCTAAAGCCCCTGAGCCAGAACTTCATGAAGTAGTCGGTAGCTATATCAATCCGTTCCGCAAACCAAAGCAAGCTCGACAGAATTCGGATATTGATTAACGATCTTCTCGGCGCAAAGCAGTTTTGATATCATCAAAGCTAAACCCCTGGCGCGCTAGATATTGCATGAACTTTTGCTCATCAGAGTAACGCCGGCGTTTTTTAGCAATAACTTTAGCCAGCTCGCCGAGATCATTACGCGACGAATCTGCGATTACCGAATCAATGATTGTCTGCGCTATGCCTTTTGCCGCCAATTCGCTACGCAGTTTTCGCATAGATACGCCTTTAACCTGACGTCGATTTTCAACCCACCAGTTAGCAAATTTCTGATCGTCAACATAGCCACGCGCTTGTAATTTCGCAAAAACACGCTCTGCCACAGTTTTAGCGACGCCTGGCTTTTCCGCTAACTTACCAGTTTTTCTATTTTTATATTTACGAGCCAACGTTTTACGATAAAGATAATCACGTACTTCACTGCTACTACGCGGTCGCATCAATACATATTCAAGAGCGCAAGCATACAGCTTGCCGAATTCACTCTCTTGCTTGAGATTAGCTAACTCCTCTTTCGATAAAACCTGGCCAGCCTTAATCCCGAGATCAACAACCTGCGAAATATCCAGGCTAAAATCATATTTGCCATCAATATACACGTTGACGCGATCCGAATCGCGAACTTGCGGCGAAAGCGACGTCACAGTATATCGTTCTTGCTGCTGGACCATATCATTATTATAGCTGAAAAAGCGGCCATTTACCGACTAGCAAGCTACTATAGTTTGCACAAATTATCATAGTATTCAAAGATACTACACCACTAAACCCAGCTCGAATATACTTCTAGCGAGCTGTTTTCTTTTTACTTCTAATCTTTCGGTTCTGGTTCGGCAACTTTTTCGCGAACTTTAGCGTCAATTTCAGCCAGGACTTCTGGATTTTCTTTCAAGTATTTTTTAGTAGCTTCGCGACCTTGGCCGATTGTTGCATCATTATACTTATAAAACGCTCCAGATTTGCCCAAAATTCCGTACTGAACACCCAGATCGACAACATCACCCGTTTTGCTGATACCTTCGTTATACATGATATCGAACTCAGCCGTGCGGAATGGCGGCGCAATTTTGTTCTTAACAATTTTGACGCGCGTGCGGTTACCGCGGATCTCATCGCCGTCCTTAATTTGCCCAATCCGGCGAATGTCTGCTCGCACCGATGCATAAAACTTAAGCGCATTACCGCCAGTAGTTGTCTCGGGGTTGCCGAACATCACACCGATTTTCATGCGGATTTGATTGATGAAGATTACTGTAGCCTTCGACTTGTTAATAATACCGGTTAGTTTGCGTAGTGCTTGACTCATTAATCGCGCTTGCAAACCCATGTGCGAATCGCCCATGTCACCGTCGATTTCAGCTTGCGGCACCAACGCTGCTACCGAATCAACTACTATTAGGTCAACGGCATTTGAGCGCACAAGCGTTTCGACAATTTCCAACGCTTGCTCGCCGTTGTCGGGTTGCGATACTAGCAAATTATCAGTGTCAACGCCAAGCCGTTTAGCATATGCTGGATCAAGTGCATGCTCAGCATCAATAAAAGCTGCCGTCCCGCCTTGTTTTTGCATTTCGGCGATAGCATGCAGTGTCAAGGTTGTCTTACCGCTCGACTCTGGACCATAAATCTCGATAATTCGACCTTTCGGATAACCGCCGCCCAGCGCCAAATCTAAGCTCAGACTACCGCTTGGCAATAGCTCGACATCAACTTTTTTAGCCTCTCCTAGCTTCATGATTGAGCCGTCGCCGAATTGCTTGGTAATCTGCTCCATCGCCAAACCCAACGCCTTTAACTTGCCCTCGTCAGCCGCTGGCTTATCTGCAGATGTTTTTGGTTCGCTTTTCTTCGCCATATCTCCCCTTTCTTGCTGATACTCATAATTATACATGAGCGACGCAGTTTTTGGTATAATGGTAAGTATGAAACAAAACGGCTTCACAGTTATTGAACTTTTACTGGTGATAGTTTTACTTGGAGTTGGCAGCTGGCTATTTTTTAATGAAAAAGCAACTATCGATGCCACTGCTCGCGATAATCAGCGTAAAGTCGCTATCAACGCGATGTATTACGGATTGGAAGAGTATTTCTACGCTAAAAACGGCTATTATCCAGCTTCGATTGACAGCAAAACGCTGCGCACCGTCGACCCTGCTCTTTTCACTGATCCGAAAGGCAAAAAACTTGGCAATAGCGGCAGCAGCTACGTCTACGAATCAACAGGTTGCAATAACGAAAATCGATGCACTGGCTACACGCTGCGCAGTTCAATGGAGCGTGAAGATACTTACACCAAGACTAATCGCGATCACAAGAAATAATCAGCTAGTCATCATTCGTAACTGGGCGGCCATTCTTGAATGCCTCAACGGCATTATTAAGAACCGCTACTTGGTTTTTTGGATCAGCAACATAGCTAAAGCGATAGGTTGTTTCGTCGCCCTCGGTACTTAACCGAATCGAGCCGTAATTAAATAAAGTTTGTAGAATACCTTTTTGCGAGTAGCTAGAGTCCTCGATATTCATCAGGCTAACTGTTTGTTCGCGTTTTGAAAACAAGCTTATTTGAATTTCTTGAATAACACTTTCGTTGGTCAAGAAAAAGCGATTTTGCATATATACCCAAATCGCTATATACAAACCGATACCGAATAAAATAATCACCATCAAGCAAATCAAAATAACCTGCGGATACATTGATTGCGCCAAGCCAATCGGCTTAGCAATATCAGGGTAGCAAAACATGAAAACTGACACCAAAATAATTGCAAGAATCATCGCAAATGTCGGCCCCCAAATACCAATGCTGTGCCGTGGAATCATTTGAATGACATACTCATGCTCGCTGAGATTAAGCCACGGGTAGAGGCGGCATGATTCCTCGTGCTTGCGGCGGGTCTCTTCGGAAATATGAACCGGAATCGGCTCGGTTGAGCGCGCTACATGCACGACCTGCTTGCCAGAGTCGGTGACTGATACTGGGTTGGTCTGCTGCACAGCCGATTCTGCACCAGTAGCCTGCTCTTGCTGCTGCGAAGCTGTGTATAACGGACGTCCTTCAGCGTCGTAAGCGACCGGTCTGCGGCTATCGTCATCGTCCATGATACCTCCTCGTTTATACTACTTGTAGTATACTATAAATTCCCTGTATTGCCGAGATGCCGCTTCGCCTTAATCGTTACCCGGCGGCCGCGCGGTGTGCGCTCGATGAAGCCAATTTGCAGTAAATACGGCTCATAAAAATCCTCGATCGTCGTTGCTTCGTCGCCTGTCAGCGCAGCAATGGTCGTTAGTCCCACGGGATTATCACCATAATTTTCCAGGATTGATTGTAATAAATTACGATCAGCTGGGTCTAATCCCAACTCGTCTACTTCCAGCATTTCTAGCGCACTCGTTGTCGTTTTTACATCAATTATGCCATCGCCGTTGACGTCGGCATAGTCGCGCACGCGCTTGAGCAGGCGATTAGCAATGCGCGGCGTCAAGCGGGCCCGCGTTGATAACAGGTTCGCCGCTTCATGCCGAATCGACGATTCCAAAATGGCCGCGCTCCGCGTCACAATCTTAGCGATATCCTCTGGCTCGTAAAATTCCAAGCGGTAAATATGCCCAAATCGATCACGCAGCGGCGCCGCCAAACTGCCCGTCCGTGTCGTCGCGCCAATCACCGTAAACCGCGGCAGATCCAGCCGGATTGACCGAGCCGCCGGGCCTTTACCGATGACGATATCCAGCTTGAAATCTTCCATGGCCGAATATAAAATCTCTTCCACCGCCCGGCCGAGTCGATGGATCTCATCGATAAACAAAATATCGCCGTCCGCCAAATTGGTCAAAATTGACGCCAAATCACCGGCTTTTTCAATCGCCGGGCCGCTGGTAATGCGCAAATTCGTACCCATCTCGTTAGCGATCACCGTCGCCATCGTCGTCTTGCCCAGCCCTGGAGGGCCGTACAATAACACATGATCCAGTGGCTCGCCGCGTTTCTTCGCCGCGTCAATCGCTAAGCGTAAATTGCGCTTCAACCGCTCCTGGCCAACATATTCATTAAAACTCTGCGGGCGCAAGCTAACTTCAATCCGCTGTTCCTCGGCATCATCATCGTGCGGGCTGGTGTCGACTATTCTTTGAATTACCATAAATTAAGCCGTTTTATCCCTTCAGTGCTTCCGTCACCCGCTGCGCCGTCGGTAAGTTAGTATCAACATTCTCCAGAGCCTTAGTAGCGTCAGCCAAGGTATAGCCCAGCGCCATCAGCGCCTCTAACGCTTCATCAGCAGTATGCAATTCGGCCTGAACCGGTGTATCCGCCCGACCATACTGCGTCGGCAAGCCAACCTTATCGCTCAAATCAACCACCACGCGCTCGGCAGTTTTTTTACCGACACCGGCAGCTTTTTGCACAAAAGCGGCATCACTGTTGGCGATGGCGTTGCGCACTTGCTCCGCGTCGCCGAGGCTAAGAATCGCTAGCGCTGCCTTTGGCCCAACACCCTGAACAGTGATCAACATTTCAAACAACTTTTTTGCAGCCAAACTAGAAAAACCGAATAGTTCTTCCGCCTGCTCACGCACATGGTGGTAGGTATAAAACTTGACGTCTTGATTCAGCACCACCGCCTCAAAATCACCAGTCGACACGCTAACTTCGTAACCGACGCCGTGAACGTCAATCACGACGCTGCCCGCGCCAAACTTTTCAGCGATCACACCAGAAAGATGAGCTATCATAATCAGCTATGGCGACGTAGTGTTACCGCCAGGATTATTACTATTATTGCCGCCATTATTGCTACCGCCAGAATCGCCCGAGCCGCCGCCACTATTATCGTTTCCGCCAGCAGCCACACAATTGCTGGTATCTTTACTGTAGTTCACGCCGTCGATTTTACTTTTATCGACCATAACCACTGAGCCTGTCTTGAGGTCGCAGGCTGCCACTTTAGCATTTGTGCTTTTACAGTTAGCAGTGTCTTTCGAGTATTTTGTCGAGTTAAAGCTAGCTTCGTCAATAGTCTCAACCTTGCCGGTAGAGAGGTTGCAAACGGTAATCGTCGGCGCCTTACAATTAGCAGTGTCTTTTGAATATTTCGTCGAGTCAAACTTATCCTCATCGATAGTTTCAACCTTGCCGGTAGAGAGGTTGCAAACAGATACTTTAGCTGGCTCGGAATTACACGATTCAGTCGGTAAAGCGCCGCTCATAAAGTATTCATTATAAGTATTAGCACCGGCTTTCGCCGCCAAGCCGCCCTTGTCCTTACAGACAGCGCGCTGAACGATACCGCTCGGCAGAGTGAATTTAACATCTGGCTTGCCTGACAATAGCGACGTCATCGTACTCTTCCAAATCGGTCCAGCCATGTCGCTACCACCGCTAATCATAGCAGAGTTATCATTATTGCCAACCCAAACACCAACAACGTATTGCGGATTATAGCCAATCGTCCAAGCATCGCGGTTGTCGTTGGTAGTACCAGTTTTAACAGCAACAGTATGATTACCGTTAACCGTAATTGACGAACCAAAGATGCGTGCGCGAGTTGTCCTGTCGCTAAGAATATCTGAGATTAGGTAAGCCCCCTGAGCGCTAATAACTTGCTTAGACTTGCCCTCGTGTTTGTAGATTGTTTTAGCGTATTTATCGTCAATCTGAGTAATTTTAGTAATATCATATTGCTTACCACTATTAGCGAAAGCAGTATAAGCATGCACCATATCCTGCAAAGACGCCTCGGCCGAACCAAGCGCCAACGATAAGCCGTGATCGCCTTTCTTAATAGAGGAAATGCCCATGCTGTTAGCAGCTGTTACTGAACGAGAAATGCCGTATTTTTGCATAACCTCAACGCTCGGGATATTAAGCGACCAGTTAAGCGCTTGGCGCACCGTAGCACTACCGCCACGGCTAGCTTCATTTTTATCAGCATCGCGCGGCACATAGCCGCCGCCGAAATCCTTAACTTTATCTTGCAAAATAGTCGCTGGCGTAATCACGCCGTCTGCCAATGCTGCTGCGTAATAAATCGGCTTGAAGCTAGAACCTGGCTGGCGCCTAGTCGTTACCATGTTAACCTTGCCCCATTTTTCATTATTATAATCGGCACTGCCAACCAAAGCTCGAACTTCACCAGTCGTTGAATCAACGACAACTCCGCTGGCATTAGAGCCGCCCATTCGGTTAATATGCCTCATTTGCTTGTTAATGTTGTCTTTGAGGGTATTCTGCATATCAATATCTAGCGTCGTTGTGACTTGATAGCCAGAACGCATAACTTTTTCGTAACCATCTTTTTCGTAGCCGCCTTTTTTAGAGCTATATTTATCGCTGAGCTCAGCCACCACCATTTCAGCAAAATGCGGCGCCACGCTATCATTCTGTGTTGACGGCGGCGCGTAGGCCAATTGCTGAGCTAAAGCCTCTGTTTTTTGCGCTTCGGTGACGTAGCCTTCTTTTACCATTCGACTGAGTACCGTTTTTTGCCGTTCTTTAGCATATTCAGCACTGCCGCTAATCGGCGAGTAGCTACTCGGTGCCGGCAATACACCAACCAGCATAGCGCTTTCTGCCAGAGTTAGTTCTTTCGGTGTTTTATTGAAATAAGTCTTAGCCGCATCTTCTATACCAAAAGCGTTTTCACCAAAATAGACCGAATTGAGATACATGTCGAGAATCTCGTCTTTGGAATAATTTTGCTCGACAGCAATCGACATGAAAAATTCCTGATATTTGCGCATTAAACTATGCTCATCGCTTAATAGAGTGTTCTTAACTAATTGCTGGGTAATAGTTGAACCTCCGCCATGCCGCGTCACTGCCGCCCTAGCGATACTAAAAAGATTAAATCCGCCGTGTTTATAAAAATCCTTGTCCTCGCTCGCCAGCAAAGCATTCTTCATATGATCAGATATCTGGTCGAGTTTCACGATATTGCGTTTCTCAGCCCGACCAATACTATAAAAAGTCTTACCATTTCTGTCTTTTAGAACGATTCCGGTATTATTACGGTTCATCAAACGTTCAACGTCGCGGATATCATTAGCCAGCATGATGTATGTTACCACTGGTATGATAATCATAATTGCTAGAATAGGACCGCCAACAACGGCAACCTTCTGCTTGCGCGACAATCCTTGCCACCAAGCGACAAGTTTGCCGAACTTACCCGTCGGCTGGCGATGAACCTTACGAACTGGAGATTTCTTACGACCTATGTTAGCGTAGCGCGATAAACGCGGCGGTTGCTTTTGTATCTGCATCACCTACCATTATATCACCTTACGCTTCAATACGGCTCATAAACGCATGCGTTAAAGCTGCCGCCAATGCATCAGCGCAATCATCAGGCTTCGGCACCTCTTGCAACCCTAGCTGAATACGCACCATTTCTTGAATTTGCGGCTTTTTGGCGGCACCATAACCAGTGATTGATTTTTTGATTTCATTCGGCGTGTATTCGTGAATTGGCAATTTCGCTTGGCGGCCTGTCAATATTGCTACGCCGCGCGCCTCGGCGACACTGATTGCTGTCGTAATATTCTTAGTAAAAAACAACTTCTCAACCGACATAGCATCTGGCCGTGTCTCTTTAATAATATCGGTTAAACCTGAGTAGATCTCTTCAAGGCGATCTGGTAATGGCGTGTGTGCTGGCGTAGTGATCACTCCAGCCGTAACCAGCCTCATTCTACCGCCGTTGACATCAATTACGCCAAATCCGAGAATACCTGTACCAGGGTCAATTCCGATGATTCGCATACTGGTATGGATCACTTCCTGCTAAATCGAATAGCTTTTTTCAAGCCGCGCTTAATTTCAACGCGCCATTCCCAGACACCATAACTAACACCCGCCAAAGCCAGTCCGCCAATCGTCCACCACACTGCTGGATTAGTTTGCTGAACTGTTACCGGCTGCACTGGATAAGCCGCTAGCGTATTATTAGCTTTCTTGATTTTACGGCAGCGGCCAGTTGAAGGATTGCGCTCCCAGCCCTCTTTACATGGTTTAGGCAGATCGTCAACAGAAGCAATCTTCTTGCAGCGGCCAGTTTCTGGGTTACGGAATTGGCCCTCTTTACACGGTTTCAGAACCGCTGCAGCCGCCTTGGCAATTGAACGACAACGTCCGGTTTCCTCGCTGCGATATTGACCTTCTTTGCAAGGTTTCAAGACAACGGTTTTTTTATTGTTCTGAACAATATTGCGGCAGCGGCCAGTCTCTTCGCTGCGATATTGGTCATCGCGGCATGGTTTCAATATTTTTATTTTTGGTTTAGCCGACAACGCTTTCAGGCTACCCTTACCATAATTAAGTTTAGGCGTAAAATCATTGCCCTCGCTACCTGGACTCGGCGTCGCCCAGCGCCAAGTCACAGTTTTAGCATCATACGCCCAAGATCGCCCTTTATTGCTAGCACTATCAGCTTTCCCATACGGTATCACGCCGTTCTTGTAGGTAATTAATCCGTTGGCATCTTGCAGCCACACTGTTCCAGACGCCTTGTCAAGATGCAGCGCCTTCCCCGATATAACAAAGATTTTACCCGGCAGAACTGTGCCCGATAGCTTCGAAAGATTATTAGTAGAAGCTGATTCCGCTTGGTTGCCGCTGCGCAAGCGGTATAGCGATAAGTCTATTGGGCTTTGACCAACATTTTTAACCTTAACATAGCTATGACAAGCAAGGTTCGGGTCAGCCGTAGCACAATCTGCTGGATTCGGTAAGATTTCTAGAATCTGTAAAGTCGGCGTCGGTGGCAAACGATACAAATCACTTGATATCATATTGCCAGTCGCTCGTTTACGAAAATCAGTTTTAAAGACACCAGTTCGATAAGACTTACTCCAGCCTTTACGCTCCCAAATATCATTTTGATATTTGCCGAGATCGGTGTTGTTAATTCGAACCGCCTCAACCAGCTGGCCAGCTTGATAAACATTTATCTCTTTGTCATACAAAGCATCACTATTTGGAGTTGGACAGCCCGCTAAAAGCAATGTATCATCCGTAGGCGATACGTTCGAGTTGTACAGCGTTAAATAACTTTTCGGCCGTAGATAATCTCGCAATTTAGCATTACAAACAAAATCAGCTTCCGCTGTTGCGTAACGTAGTTCTAGCGACATCTGTCCTAAATCGAAGAATTCATCACTAGTATTGTAAAGTTCTATCGCCGTGTAGCCGTATTTTGGATCAGTTTTAAACGCCGAGACTACAACATCATTTTCTGCTGACACTGGTGACGGCAATGTTGTTATTTTATCTACAGTTTCATTGGCATTAGTAGGGTTTAACGGGACCGACGGCGGGATTTCAGCAGGCTTGGCAGCGGTTTTGTTTTCAGTAGTCTGCTGCGAGAGTATCTTCCCATCGTTCGCAGCAGGCAGTGAATTAGAATTTTCTTTATTAATTAGCGGCTCGTTAGACTTACCGAGTTTTTCCTCTTGTTTAGTGGTTGGTAAATTCTCGCTATTATTTTCGCTCTCAATGCTTAGCGTGTTATCCGGCGAAACAGCCGTCGTCGATACAGCATCTGCCACTGCCAACCCTGAAAATACTGGCTGAAGAGTTATAGTTGCTATCAATATGGCGAGTTTTAGACATCGCATCAGGCCTCCTAGCAATTATAAATACCATGTATACTTATAATCTACATGAAGGTAAGCTTAAAAGTCAACTAATCGTCAATGTCAACAGTAATGTCAGCATTTGTGTAGACATTTACCACATCGTCAAGATCATCAAGTGCGTCAATAATTTTTATCACTTTGCGAGCGGTTTCGACATCACTGATAGGCACGTCATTTTTGGCAACGTATTGCAACTCGGCTTCCTCGATAGTCATACCTGCATCGAGCAGCGCCTTGCGAACGCTCGCTAAATCCTTCATGACAGTATAGACAATTAGTTTACCATCAGCCTCAACAGCATCTTCGGCGCCAGCGTCAAGTACTTGCAATAATGCTTCTTCGCCGCTTGCTGCCACCCTAATAACCCCTTTGCGGTCAAATTGAAACATCACGCTGCCAGCATCAGCCATTGAACCGCCATTTTTAGTTAAAGCCAATTTCACCTCTGGCAAAGTTCGATTACGGTTATCGGTGGCTGTTTCAATGATAATCCCTACGCCGCCAGGGCCATAACCTTCGTAAGTAATTTCTTCTAGCGCTGCTGAATTTTTGTCGGCAACCCGGTCGATCGCCCGCTGAATATTAGCAGCTGGCATATTTGCCGCCTTAGCTTTTTCGATAGCCATTGCTAGGCTAGAGTTCATTGTAGGGTCAGTGCCAGCCCGCGCTGCGATAGCGATCTGGTTGCCAATTTTAGTGAAAATCGCACCGCGTTTAGCATCAACAACAGCTTTTTGACGATGTGTTGTCGCCCATTTACTATGTCCTGACATGACTACTCCTCGTTAGTTTATTGATAAATGCTTACTTATATAATAGCAAATGAGCCCTGTTATGTCACTATCGAAGCGTCGCGCAGTCGATAGCCGCTACGCCATTTCATGAACCACACTGCAGCAATTATCAAACCGTACCATAGCACCGCTATCCACCACGGTATTTGCAGCTCAACTGCAGCCCAAGATTGCTCGGCACACCAATTCACTACTACAATCATCGCATCAAGCATCATCTGCGCTGGCCAGCCAATGATGTGCGCTATCACCGGAACGATCAATCCGCTAACGCCACCTATTGATGTTAGCAACATCGCCAACGGTATAAACGGACCAACCAGGATATTCGCCAACAACGAAATTACACTCAACTGCCCAAAGGCTGCCATGATAATCGGCGCAGTTACCAGCTGTGCCGCTAATGTTTCTAACAGAATTTGAATGATAGCTGGGACTTTATCAGTCGAGAAGAAATAAGCCGTCAACACTGGCGCCACGATAATCACACCAGCGAATGCTGCAAAACTTAGCATCCAACCCATGTCGCCCCAAGCATAACTTGGATTACACAATACCGTTATTGCCGATACTAGCCCCAGCAAAACAACTGGATGAAACTTTCGGCCGACATACCATGCTAGCAAGCTTAATCCAGTAACAAGCCCAGCGCGCACCATGCTCGGGCTAGCGCCAGTCATAGCGATAAAACCCAGCACCAAGCTACAGCTAACTAGTGTCGCTAAATATTTTGATATTTTTGCGAATAGCCGCCGCGCCAAACGTACCAGAATTGTTAAATTGTAACCGCTCGCTACAATGATATGCGTCAGACCAGCAATCTTCAAAGCCTCCAGTAGATCATCTGGCAGCATACTTTTCTTACCCAATAAAAAGCCAATGCCTAAACTAGCCGCTGGGTCACCAATCGCTTTATGTACGCCATTAGCAAAAGTATCGCGCAACTCTAGTGCTGGATCGCCGCCAGCTGTCCGCTTGACACTGTCAAGCTTCGCCCTTGCTAATACTGCCGCGAAATTGCCAAAACCCGGCTTCAATACACCGCGCAAAGCAAGTTCATCACCGCGCTTAATTGCTGGATTACCGCGCAGCGACAACCAAATTTGGCCAGGTAAAGACGTCTCGCCCATTTTGATATAAGTTATTTGCAGTCTCGTGCTACCAGCTACGTTATCTGCGTCATCCCGCACTATACCAGTTAATCGCACCGACTGGCCATACAACGGTTTATATAACTGTAATTGCACTTGATCGCTAGAGCCGCGAGCCAGTCCGATCAACAGCCCTGCGCCTAGCGTTAAAATTAACAAAATCCGCCGCCGCTGCCAAAAAGCTAAACTAATCAGCGGAATGGACGCAATAATTAGCCACCAGCTAGCCCCGCTCCACCATTGCGCCAATACTACGCCGCTAACTAGTCCGTAGCATAAAGCAGCAATATGCCACATTGGATGAAGCCGCTCGCCCAACCATCTCATATTTCGATAGTAGCATAGCTTGACACGACTCGCCGCAAACTGTATAGTAAGATTCACTCGGGCCCATAGCTCAGCTGGTTAGAGCACCTGCCTTTTAAGCAGGGTGTCGTGAGTTCAAGCCTCACTGGGCCCTCCATTTCAAGAATAAGAAGACCTCCTCAGTGTGAAGGTCTTTTATTTTTTAACCGTCTTTATTCTTTGCTCTTCTTTTTCGATTCGTTGCGCCGCATACGAGTTTGCAACACATCAATTATCGACAACACCAGGCACACCGTCACGATAATGGCATAAGACGCATTAATACGGCTGACGATTTGCTTGCCGAACTCATCAACCACTAGCGCATTTTCTAGCGGCTCAAACATTAATACCACAGCTAACACTGCAAATATCACTGACCCGCCAATTCGCTGAAATTTGTTACTAGCCGCCGGCCCGCTGAATAGTAATATCAGTGAAGGTGCTAGAGTTAATATAACCGCCACCACATCTACTAACGGCGGACGGATGATAACGATGCCAAAATTAGCAACGTATGGCGTTGCCTCGCTACTCCACAAATCAGCCAAGATTGAACCAGCTGCTAGCGCTAGCGTCAATACGCCGAATCGCCGGCGCGTCATATATGCCAACAAAAACAACACACCAAAGACTATTGCTAGAACGATAGTAAAAGTCATGCTTTTATTTTATCATGTCGTCTATGTACGATGGCAAGTTAAAAGCCTGTGTCTCACGAGAAAATACCGCGTTTTTTAGAGGCTTCGAATTGCTCTAACAGTTCACGCTGCTTTTTAGACAGTTTAGTCGGTGTATCGACAATAATGCTAACGATATGGGCGCCGCGCCGTTCGCTGCGCGGGTATGGCACGCCATGGCCAGACAATTTAAAATCAGTACCCGACTGCGTACCGGCCGGTACCTTCATGGTAATTATGCCGTCGACTGTCTCAACGTCAATTTCAGTACCGAGTGCCGCATCAACCATACCGATATGTTCTTGGCTAAGAATCAAATCGCCCTCGCGGGTAAACTTCTTATGCGCTTTAACGCGAATATTGATGTATAAATCACCACGGTCGCCGTCGGCAATCGCTTCACCGCGCTCGCGCAAACGAATTGTCGAACCGTCATCAATACCTGCTGGAATTTTGACAGTGATTTTCTGCTCGCGCCGCTGCACGCCAGAGCCGTGGCAAACTGTGCATTCTTTCTCGGGTATTTTACCGCGGCCTTTACAGGTTTCGCAAACTACCGCTTGTTGGATCGGGCCAAACATAGTGTTCATTGTGCGGACACGTTGGCCAGCGCCTTGGCAATCTGGACAAGTTTTCATCTCGAAACCCGGCTCGACGGTCGTACCGTGACAATGCTCACACTCGTCATTAATCATTAACGCAATCTCGACATCTTTACCAAACACCGCTTCTTCGAAAGTCAAAGTAACACGCGTTTCAACGTCGCGCCCACGCGGCCGGCTATTGCGGCGCGATTGCCCGGACGGCCCGCCAAAAAACTGACTGAAAATATCGCCCAAGCCTTCGCCAAAATCGAAATTAATATTTTGACCTTGGGCGAAACCGCCAAAACCTTCAAAAGGATTACCGCTGTAACCAGCACCGCCGCCAGAACCGCCTACGCCAGCATGACCGAACTGGTCGTAACGTTGACGTTTTTGCTTGTCTTTGAGAACTTCGTAAGCTTCGTTAATCTCTTTGAATTTCTCTTCGCTGCCGCCTTCTTTGTCGGGGTGATACTTAACAGCCAGCTTGCGAAAAGCTTTCTTGACTTCGTCTTCAGAGGCGTTTTTGCTGATACCTAGTACTTCATAATAGTCGCGCTTTGCCATATTGCTATAGTATAGCGCGTTAGCACTCGAAGTGCAAGAGTGCTAAAATTACTAACTTATTTGACGTCAGTAGCCGATGGACTCTTATTATTTTTGTTCGGATTACGCGCCGCTAGCACGCGCAAATCGTCAACTACATCAAATTCATCGAGGATTTTACGACCAAGCAACGCCTCTAATGTATCCTCGAGCGTTAGAATACCCGCTGTCTCGCGATAGTCATTAACAACAATAAACATATGATGCCGCGTCTTGATAAAGGCCGACAAGGCGCGCTCCAGCTTCTGGTTTTGGTTGATAAAGTAAATCTTCTTGTCCATCGCCGTTTCAACGCGGCTAGTTTTCTTACCGTTATCAAGCGTCAGTAAGCTACGAATATGCAGAATACCAACAATGTGGTCAATATCACCGTCAGTCACCGGGAAGCGGCTATGGCCAGTCTTATGCAGTTCATCAAGCAGCAACGGCCCAATCACATCTTCCTTAGCTACTGTATTCATTACGCCGCGCGGCGTCATTACCTCTTCGACGGTTTTTTCATGAAAATGCAGAGCATTATTGATTAATTTTTTCTCTTCAAGCGACAATATTCCCGATGATTCGCGTATCAAATGCTCAAGTTCTTCCCGCGAGCTGAGAATATTCGGCTCATTCTGCACATTAACACTGCGCAAAACTTGCCCCAAGCGCGGATGCCGCTCGACGAAAGTCAGCAATCTCGGCTCTATCCGCCGGTAATAACCGTCGACCATTTGTACCAACCAATCAGAATGAGCAATTCTACTATATACTAAAGACGTCATCACGCTAATAGCTACGCCGATAAAAAAACCAAACGCCGACACTGCCGATAATACCGCCAGAACCAGTAGTAGAGCTTCGGTTGCCTTACGCAGCGATACAATATCATCAAGCAGTAGTATTCGCCGTAATTCATCAGCCGCTGCGGTGTCGCCCTTACGACGGCGGCGTTCTAGCTCGTACATCGACAGTTTTGTTCGGCGCGGCGAAATTGACGTCACCGCTATCAAAGCTAAGGTAATCATCACAAACAAAATCGCTAAGAATAACCGCATACACATATTGTACCGCAAGCCCGCTTGATTGGCGAGCTCATAAGCAGTATAATAACCTCCAGTAATAAGCGGAGGAAATATGACCAAAAAGGCATGGATTATTTTTGCGGCGATGTGCGTAGGATTGATTGGCGGCTTGATTTTTTTACAGCAGCGCAATCAAATTGATGTTTCAAGCGTCGATACTACGAAGGCGCAGCCAGCATCGAGCGAAAGTGGCAATATTAGCGAGCATGTTTATGGCAATGCCAACAGCAAAGTGCTACTAGTTGAATATGCTGATTTTCAATGTCCAGGCTGCAATTCATCTTACCCAGTCACCAAAAAAGTCATTGAAAAGTACAAAGACAAGATCGGGTTTATCTTCCGCAATTATCCGCTAACTAGCGCTCACCCGAACGCGCTGGCCGCGGCGGCTGCTGCCGAATCAGCTGGACTGCAAGGTAAGTACTGGGAAATGCACAACTCGCTTTTCGAAAATCGAGCTAGCTGGGTGGAATTATCTGGGTCAACTCGTACCGAAAACTTTGTGAAGTTAGCTTCCGACATCAAGGGCTTGAATATAGAAAAATTCAAGGCTGATCTCGAAAATCCAAATATCCGTAAAAAAATTGATTACGACATGGCACTTGGCAAAAAGGACAACGTTGGCGGCACACCGGCTATGTACATTAACGGCAAAGATGTCGGCAGCCAAAAAGTCCTTAACGGTAAGCTAGTTAGCGGCACAAACACCGATACTAATGCTAGCTATGTCTGGGCTAATGCTGATAATTTTGAAAAGTTTGTTATCCAGCCGGCAATGAAATCTGCTGGAATCAGCTACTAGCTGTTATTCATATTGGTATTTGGTGTACCTGCGTTAGTTTGCGGACCTGCTTGTTGATTATTGTTTGATGAACTAGGCATTCCTTGCGGTGTGGCGGTATTATTTGTACTAGGATTGGTTTGTTGTTGCACTGGCCCGCTAGGCACACCGCTCACTGCATTACTCTGCGGCGATTTATTGATTTGCATGCCGCCAACAAAACCTAACCCGCCAGCGAACAACACAATTGCTATGACGGCCAAAATCATAGTTGGCGTCATAGACGAGCATTGCGCCACTGGCCGTATTGACGGCGTACCACTAGAAGGCATTTCAAAACCATCTTCAATTTTAGTTGGCATTTATTCATCTCCTTTTGTTAATTAATATTGATTAAAATATAACTAGAAGCTATTAAAGACGCCTTAAAAACTATTTTTTCTTGTTGTATGCAGGAAGAATGACTGTAAAAGTCGAACCAACATTCTGTTCGCTATCGACGTTAATTCGTCCACCATGCGCTCTAATAATCCGCTCGGCAATTGACAGACCTAAGCCGTATCCAGCAGTAGTGCGCGACTCTTCGGCCCTATAAAATCGCGTAAAAATCTGCGACTTTACTTCGTCGCTCATGCCAATACCAACGTCCGCTATAGCAACGCTGACGTGCTTACCTTTTTTGCTGCTAGAAATAGTAATGGTACCGCCTTTGTTGCTATATTTAATAGCATTGTCTAGCAAAATCGTGAAAAGCTGTTCTAAACTTTGTCGATCGCCAAGCAGCAAAAAATTTTTAGTTTTATCATCAATAGCAATATCTTTTGCCAGCGCCTGATTTACTACTAGGTTCATCGCCCGAGCAATCACCGATTGCAAACCGACCTTACCTTTCTGAATTTCCAGCTTGTCTTCTTTGAGCAACCCTAACATTGAGTTGGTTAATTTTTGTAAACGTTTAACATCATCAACATTGTCGGTGATAACTTGCTTAGCCTGTTTGAGAGTCAATTTCGGATTCATTGATGCCACCTCATTAGCTGCCAGTAGTGCGGTCAACGGCGTGCGTAATTCGTGGCTAGCATCGCTGACAAAACGCGATTGCGCCGCCATGTTATCCTCAATTGGCTGCAAAGTATGCTGAGCCAGTAGATAGCTGATTAGTCCGCCTATCAAAAACACCGTCAAATTTGCCAACAGCAAGTTTAGGCGAATCGCCGCCATCGCTTCATCTTCACGCGTATCAAGATAGCTGTGAATTGAAATAACCGTACCTGGCTCGGCGGAACGAATCGTAGAAGTTGCTTGCTGATCATTTGGCGGCCGGCGATGAAACTCTTGGCTTGATAGCCCATAAATTATCAAACTAAAAGCGATCGACATAGACATGATGATCGCCAAATAGGTCCCCGCTAAGCGAACAACGGCACGTTGACCAACATTTTTCATGCTTTTCTAATCTCGTCCTTAACGATATATCCAAACCCTCGTACCGTTTGGATAATCGGATCGGCGCCTGGAAAAGGCTTATCAATTTTGTTGCGTAAATAGTTAATAAAAACTTCAACATTATTCGGCAAAATATCAGCATCAAAGTCCCAAACGTGCGTCATGATGTTTTGCTTGCTGAGAATTTGGTTTTTGTTGCGCAGCAAATATTCAAGAATGGCAAATTCTTTGTTAGATAGTTTGATATCTTTACCAGCCCGTTTAGCAGTGTGATTAGCGATATCAAGTTCAAGATCACGCACTGTCAAAATGTTATCAAGTACATCCTGCGGCCGCCTCAGCAACGCCCGAACGCGAGCGCCGAGAACCTCGAAGCTAAACGGCTTCGGCAAATAGTCGTCGGCACCGCTATCCAAGCCTTCCACAATATCTTTATTCTGATCTTTGGCTGTCAACATCAAGATTGGCGTTTTATTACCGTCAGCACGCAGCTTTTTGGCGACTTCAAAGCCATTCATGATCGGCATCATCACGTCGAGGATGATGAGATCATAATCATCAGCCCGCGCTGCATTGTAGCCATCCTCGCCATCATGCTCGATATCAACCGCGTAGCCGTCCATTTCGAGTCCTTGCTTGATCGACTTGGCAATTCGTTTCTCGTCGTCAACAACCAAAATCTTCATAATTTTATTATAACCTTTCTTTTGTTTAATGGTTTAGTAATTTAAGGACATTTCCGGCCACAAGTAGTGAGTCGTCTGCTTGCCGCGGCGGCTCATCGAAATCCACCAATCGCCAGCGGTCGTTTTAATTTTGATTAAACCTTTGTTTTTGAGGCGACTCAGCTGTGTCATCAATTTCGGACGGCTCATTTGCAAGCTTTCGGTTAGTCCTGTCAGGTCTTCCTCGCCACTCTCGCTAATCTGCTGCAAAACAAGCGCTTCATCAGTTGTCAAATTCAAATTCTTGGTCATATTCACTCCTTTGCTTAGGTTTGTAATGACAGTATGCGCGGTTGAGCTTAAAGTATCCTTAAGCAGCCGCCGCAAGATCATAAACTGTATATTGTGTACCGCCGTAATCGACTTTACTACCAGTACTTTTCACCCATGTTAGAATATCGGAATTGCTACCTGGTCCACTCATACCGCTGGGGCCACCAGATTTCTCATGTCTACTATTTAATACATAGTAGCGGATTTTGCCCTGATGGACGAGCTGTTTGAATTGCGATAGCGTCAACGTCGAGTCACTACCATTGAAGCCGCCGATGGCCATAACTGGCTGACCGCTTGATAATTGAATCGGTGCCGATTCGTTAGCACTATTAACTGCCGCCAGCCATGTCGTGCCATGACGGTTTTCTAGCAAAAACGAGACGAGCGTCGATTCAGCTCGCGCCGACTCATTATTTGTATTGCTCATCGCTGAAGCGCCTGGACCAGCCGTTGGAATACTGCCGCTATGCGCTGTAGCTACCGTGCTAACGCTAAAGACAATCGGTGCCGCCATACCAGCAGTAATTGCTAAGCCAAGAATAATTTGTTTAAGCTGTTTCGTCTGTGATAATGGCAGCAGCGTCAAAATAGTTGCTACAACACCGGCAATCATCACTAGCCACATCAGCCAAGGCCAATAGTTGCTATAGCCGAGCATAATAATGCTAAGAATTGTCGTTAGCGCGATACTCAGCGGCAGTATCCAGGCTACTTTGGTGCGGCGCGTGTAAGCTTGCCATATGTATGGCGCCCCGATACCGACCAGCGCTGCTACCGCCGGCGCCATAGTTACAACGTAATATGGATGAATAGTGCCGCTAGTCATGCTGAAAATTACTACATGCATCAGCAGCCAACCCAGCCATAATAATACACCGATGCGCTCCTTATTATGTCGCGGCGCTCGGCGCAACAGCCAGATTACTAACCCAGCGCTAATCAAGGCTACCAGAATTAGCCAAGCAATGTTCGGCCCAAAACTCTCATTAAATATACGCAGCACGCCAGTCTCGCCGCCAAAGCCAACACCGCCAGGACCGTTGCCATGACCGCCCGCACCAAAACTGCCGCCCATCATACCAATCGGCGGCATCATTGCTTGCGCTGCTGGCGAAGCGGTTTGACTAGCAGCCTGCACACCCATTTGCATCATACCGTCTGGCCGGCCTGCAGGACCACCACCATTACCCAACAGTCTTCCAAAACCGTTATAACCAAATATCAAACTCCATATGCTATTGTCGCTCGTGCTGCCAACCCAAGGTCTGCTTACCGCTGGCGTTAGCCACACCAAAATACTCCACCAAAACGTCGATACGATTGTCACTATGCCGGCCGCGCCGAGATGCCACATTCTAGTAGTGAATTTTGGGCGCGCAAAGCTAATGTAAATGATTGTCATTATCGGCAACAAAAGCAAACCTTGTAACATTTTAGTATTAAAAGCAAACCCCGTAAATAAACCAGCCAGACTCAACCACAACACTGGCTTATCCCCTTCGAAAGCCCGCAAAAAACTATAAGCACTGGCCGTCAAAAATAGCGTCAAGAAACTATCTGGGTTATTAAAACGAAACATTAGCGCAGCAGCTGGCGTCAACGCCATTACCGCCCCGGCAATCAATCCGGCACGAGCACCATACCAGCGTCTAACCACCAGATAAACTAGCGCCACCGTCGCGATTCCCGCTAGCGCATGCGGCAGCAACATACTCCATGATGAAAATCCAAATACTCTACCAAACAACCCCATGATCATCATGCTAATAGGCGGTTTATCAACGCTAACAAAGTTCGCAGCATCCAGACTGCCAAACAACCAAGCTGTCCAATTAGTACTAGCTGCTTGCGCAGCTGCGGCATAGTAGCTATTCGCCATGCCGTTAACAGTTAAGTTCCACAGATAAAATATAGCCGTAAAAATTAACAAGCCGCCAAAGGCTGCTATCTCGCCGAAACTTGATCTACCATATTCCTTGCGAACGCGCGATAAGCCCTTGATATCATCTGTTGCTGTTTTAACAACATGCACTCGCGAATCAGTATCTTCTATCCATTCGACCGGTTCTTCATGAATTTTGTAGCCTTCGTATTCAGCTTTAACCAGCAGCTCGGTATCAAAAAACCAAGCTTTGTCTTGAATATGCGGCAATAACTTCTGCGCTACATCGCGACGAATTGCCTTGAAGCCGCACTGCGCGTCGACAAAATTGGTCTTCATAGTAGTCCTGATGATTCGATTATAGCAGCGCGAGATAATCTCGCGTTTAAAACCGCGCCTTGTCCGCGATTCTTTCATCAAACGAGAACCAGTCGCTAATCCAGCGTCTCCGGTAATCAGCGGCGATATCATTGGCATAAAACTATCTAGATTAGTCGATAAATCAATATCCATATACGCCAAAATGTCCGCTTTGCTTTTCTGCCATACTGTTTTGAGAGCCAAGCCGCGCCCCCGCTCATTCAAGCGTACCAACCTTACCCCGGACCAGTGCTTAGTCAGCTGTTGTGCTATCTGATAAGTGCCATCACTACTGCCATTATCAGCAATGATAATTTGCCAACGATAAGGCAAATTATCTGTCAAATATTTATGAAGTTTACTGATAGACGCTTCAATAATATGCGCTTCATTCAATACCGGAAGAACGATATCGATCGTCAGCGTTTGCGGATTAAGCGGACGAAATTGTTGACTATCGCCAGTAGCCGCCGACAGTCCTAAGGATTGTGTAATTGATTTCATAGGCGTCACTGTACGACGACACTATGAAAAGCTGCTTAAAATTGCCGCGAGAAGAATTAATCGTTAGCATATTCCTGCGCTAGCAAATTTGTCGGTCCATAAACTTTTATTGACTCCGGCCCGAATGTATGTCGACAACGAAAATCTGGCACAAAAGCCTTACTACACTGGTCAAAAGCTTGATGTTGAACGTTTACAATTAGCTTATCACCAACACGCGACACCTTAATTTCAGGCATGTTAGCATACTTTGTATCGTAATATCTTACCTCCAACCGAACCTTGTCAGAATAACCGCCATATTCAGCCGCCACATACTCGCCATGACCATCAAAAACTATTGATTTTGCGCCAGCCGCAACATTCGTTAAATCAATCGTTTTTACTTTTACCAATCTTTCATAATCTCGAGATAAGTTAGAGTAAGTATTAGCGCTAAAAATCGCCACGCCCGATAAGTTAACCGCACCAAACAATAACAAAGTGATCATCGCTATCGCCATTGGCCGCCGAACTCGCCAAGCAAACACGCACCATGTCGCCAATAACGTCAGCGACAATAGCGCTACACCGCCAAAGATCAAACAAATTAATAATCCCCACGCCCAGCTCTGCGCTGCGAAGCCGCCCATAGATTCTACCATGCTAAAGCCAAATACGCCGCCAACCAGCACTGCCACCAGCAATCCAAACGCTACGCAAGCTAGCATCGCGCCAAACAAAACTCGAAAAATTTTAGCTGCTACATTCGTCGCCTGTATCTTAGTATTATCGTCAATCGTTAACTGTTTCAGTGAATCTAAAGTTATCGGCTCGCCGCGCATTCGCAATTTATCCGACGCCGTTCGCGCTTCTGGAATTGATAGCCACAGCACAACATACACCAGTACCGCCGTACCAAAAGACATAAATGGCGAGATAATCGCAATCAGCCGCACCCATAACGGATTGATACCAAAATAAGCCGCAATACCAGCGCACACCCCGCCAATCAAACCATGCTCGGTGTCGCGCATTAGTTGCTTGACTGGCCTGTCATTGACATTGCTATTATGCGATTCGTCAACCGTCTCGTCATCGTCCGAAAAATCACGCGGTTCGCCCATTTGTTTTTGCACTGCCAGGATGTCGTCATGACTAATCACGCCGTCCTTCGACACACCGCGCTCCGCTAAAAGCTCCACCATTCGCGCTTCGATTTCGCGCATAGCTTCTGGCTCGGCATGCATGTTTTTCTGAATTGAATTAAGATATTTCTCCAACGATTTTTTGGCGTCAATCTCCGCGCTAAACGGCGTTTTTGCCAAATGGATTCTGGTTATTTCTTTCATCGCTTTGCTCCTTTCTCAAGATCTTTTAGCGAAGTGTTCAACATTTTGATACGATTTTTCAATTCATCCACCAGCTGTGCGCCAGTGTCAGTGAGCGAATAATATTTGCGCGGCGGCCCCTGCTCGCTCTCCTGCCATTCGTGCTTGAGATAGCCATATTTTTGTAAACGGCTCAGCAGTGGATAAATCGTGCCCTCCACTACCATTAAGTCCGAATCACTCAATTGCTTAACGATGTCGCCGGTATATTGCGGCTGCTTAGCGCACACCAGCAGCACGCAGTACACCAGAAAACCTTTGCGCAGTTGAATCGCTAAGCTTTCCGCGTAAGCACTAGCGTCCATTTTTTCTTTCTCCTGGCACGGTTGACTTTTCAATCCGGCCGTCTTTGATGATAATTTGATGATCGCATTTTTTCGCCAAATCAGCGTCGTGTGTCACCACAATCAGCGTCACGCCCTTTTGCTTATTATAATCAAACAACAATTCTTCCACTTTGGCGCCAGTTTCGCTGTCCAGGTTGCCGGTCGGCTCGTCAGCAAAGATGATTTGCGGATCGCCGACAATTGCCCGAGCAATCGCCAAACGCTGCTTTTGCCCACCCGACAAGTCCTTAGCGCGGTTTTTTCGCTTATCGTACAAATCCACCGCTTTAAGCGCCGCGTTGATTTTGTGCGCCCGCTTTTTGCGCGATAGCCGAGCAATTTCCAGCGGCAAACTGACATTATCAATCACGCTCTCATTGCCTTGGACAAAAAAGCTCTGGAAGATAAAGCCGATTTTTTTAGCACGGAATTCATCGACATGCTTTGACTTTAGTTGCAATATATCTTGTCCGTCAATGATAACTTGGCCTTTTTGCGGCTTATCCAAACCCGAGATAGCATGCATCAGCGTCGATTTTCCAGAACCGGATTTGCCGAGGATGGCCACGCTGGCGCCCGTCGGGATGGTCAAGCTGACATTTTTCAGCGCCGTAAATTGGTTTTTCTTTTTACCGTAAACTTTCGTCACATTTTTCAGTTCAATCATGATATTTCTCCTATTCCGTCCTTAATGCCTCAATTGGGTCTAGCTTTGTTGCTTTGCGGCTTGGCAACCAGCCAGAAATTATTGCCATCACCACCAGTCCGATTACCAACAGTCCGATTTGCAGCGGATTAATTACTAGAAGATTCGTGCCAACGCCTAATTTTAAGGCACTGGTAATTACTGGATTCAGCAGCGTCACCAAACTTGCCAGTCCGACGCCAATCAAGCCGCCCAGCAAACCAACCCACGCCGCTTCGTAGCGGAATAACTTGCCAATATCGCGGCCGCGCATCCCCAGCGCCTTCATTAAACCAATTTGGCTGGTACGCTCCAACACTGAAATATACATAGTGTTAATAATCCCGAATACACTGGCCAGCAGCGCCAAGCCACCGAATCCTGCCAGCGCCGCTTGCGCCGCGTTGACCATGGTGAGCAGCGTCTTGCGCACATCCTGAATCGAATAGGCGCTGTAGTCTTTGCTAATTTCGTCCTTCACCGCATCAATATTTTTCTCGTCATCAACCGTCACAATCGCCGTTGAATATTCATTTGGCTGGCTTTTGTCATGACTAAATTCGTAAATCTCTTTAGCGTCAGCTGTCGAAATCCTCAGTGTTGGCTGATAATACAAAATCGTATCCGATTCTTTATCAACTGCCGCGATTTTTAGCGCCATCTCTTTAGCAACCTCGCTGCCTTGTGCTGCACTGCGCAGTCCCAAGGTAATCGTCTGTCCAATTGCCGACTGCGCATCTTTGAAACCCAACTGCTTTACATAATCATTCGGAATAATAATCTCGCCTGGCTTTGGCATAAAATTATCCAGCTTACCAGCCGCCAATTCCGCCCGCGTTTTATCGGCCTTTACTGCTACTTCCAAGGCAAATTTCTTATCATTGCCCGAACTCTGAGCGTACGCCACGCCGTCAGTTGAATACGCCGGAGTCACCGTTTGAACGTGTGAAATTTTTCGCAGTTTAGCAAGGTCGACATCGCTCATTGAATATTTGATGCGCCATGCCGCCTCCTCTTTTTTAGCCTGGTCTTCTTCTGACCCTTTTGGTGCGCCGTATTCTGGCAGTTCATCCTTCTTGCTAGATTCAGCCTTTTTATTGACCATAATTACTTTTTTATCGCCAGCCGCATCAACCATACTATTGGTATATAACCGACCGCCCTCGCCAGCCATCAGCGCCAACCCAATCGTAAACGCCCCGACCGAAATCGCCAGCGCCGTCAAAATCGTCCGGCCTTTCGACTGGCGAAGATTCCGCCCCGCCCGCTTGATGATATCGATTCTTCTCATGCTATGCTCCTTGTATTTTCATTATACATAGTACTATGTTATACAAGGTACTATAAAAAGTCAAGCTATTTTAAGAAAAACAGTACTAAAGGATGTGAATAATTGCCAGACTAGACTCCGTTCTCGACGTATATTGACGATTATTCGCCAGCCACTTATCAACCGCTCGCGCGGCACCCGGCAAGGCTTCATTGGCATAGTCATCAACGATGATAGTCCCCGTTTTCTGAAACTTGCCGCCGCAGACGCGGAATGAATCGGCAATTGACTCATAAAAATCACCGTCAAAAAACGCAAAGATGACACTTTCCGGTACATCGTCAGGGGTGAAATCAGCAAACCAGCCCTTGTGAATAGTTGGTATTTTCAAGCCAGCCTTTTTGAAATTCTGAATGAAGGTTTTGCGTGGCGCCAGCAGCTCGCCGGCTTTGAACTGCTCACCCGCAGCGCTGTTGTCTGCTTGGGTTTTTTCTGGCAAACCCGCAAACGAATCATAAACATGAAATTCACCGGTAAAATTATAGGCGTCCAGCAGCCGCCGAATGAACAAACTAGTCGTGCCAACGTAACAGCCAAACTCGACGATGTTTCCCGCCGCACCGCCTTGCAGTACCTTTTCCAGCTCCCGCAGCAAGACGCCGAGTTCTTTGGCGTCAACTTGGTCAGAAATGATGGGATATTTGGCGAGGAGGTGGTCGGTGATCATTATTTAATTATACAGTACTATCTTGAATCAATGTCGTTCGCTATTGTTTTTCCGCGGCGCGCTGGCGAGTTGTCCAAAATCATAAACCGCCGCTTATTATCTTGACTGTACTGGCGATAAAACCGATGTGTTATTTGCGCTATTCGCTGCGTATTAAAAATTTCTCATCCCACTACAGAGCGCGACCCTAACGTGTGGCATGTATCGGTAAAATTATTTATCAAGCTGACAGATATCTCACCAGATCTAACACCCCAACCGATAACCGGAATATCGTCGTTATACTGCGCATCAGGCCGCCAACACCACGAAGTGTAACCGTCGTCTGTCGGCATGCTACCGTCCAGTACAGTAGTAAGCTTATCAGTTAAGCCTTCGGCTAATGTTTGATGTCTTAAAGGCGTGCCATCTTTCTGCTGACTTGCGCCATATGGCATATCAATATACTCTGGCTGATTTTTACCAGAAATGAGACGGAGCGTCCACTTGTTATCCAGACCGCCATTTCTATACTGACAAGCTGGCAAAGCGGTTAATCCTGTTGTTGTAGTTGAAGTCGGTACCTGATCTAGATTATACCAGATGCTATCTGTGATTTTAGACTCAACCCACAGTCCATACCTATCCCCGTGCTTGCTTTTCTCAACTTTCAGCGGATTGTTCGGTATAGTTTTATCAACAGTCATTTCTCGGGCGATAGTCAGCCAGTTCTGTTTACCAAGACCGTGAGGCGCCAGAACAACATGCGGCGCAACGCCTTCTTCTTTTTTCATACGCTCAAACTGTTTGGCTAAGTAGTGAAAGTCAACACCGACATCCGCCATTTGCTCCGGCGTCGGCGATGAAAAACCAAGATAGCCAACCAGACGTTCAGACAAATGGAAGGCTCTTTCCAACGACTGCCTGGCTTCAACGCTTCTAATACTTCCCAGTTCACCGTCAGGCAAAGATGTTATTCCAAGATCATCAAGAAGTTGAGCCGCTGGATTAAGCCCCAATTTACCCAAGCTGCATTGCATTTCCTCGCGGGATATTACCGGCGGGCGACCATCCTCGCCAGGCATCATGGCTTTACGGAGGCGAGCGCGAGAAGTGGTCATGCTTTCTTCCCGTATAGCGCCGTCAGTATGCGCCGATTATAATCATCGCCATCTTTATCAAGCTTATGAAGGAGCGCTTCCAATTCGGTTTTGATAGTGACATTTATTAGATTACCCCTGGCTACCAGTAAAATCGCGCTAATCATATCGCGCGGACTTATACAATTGGTCATCACCGGACGATCGTCCAACATACTACTAACAGTATTGTTGTTTGGTAAGTCAATACCGCTTATGATAGTCCGAACGTTTTGAGCGCGCTGCGTGTATAGCTGCTGTGAAACATGAGCCATCCTCGCCAGATCCATCAAATCTTTAATAGCTACATTTGCCGACAGGGTTCCCTCGTTGTCCACCGCCGCCGCAAAAGCTAGACGTATCGTCTCTGGCATGTTGTCGGTATGCGGTCTTTTCGATTGGTCTGGGTACATAAAAGAAATCACATCAAGCCGATCCTTAAACGCTGCATCCAGATCAACGCGGTTTTGGTAACGGTCGCCTTCGTTGGCGGTCATACACACCATAAAACCTGGTTGAATTTCTATATCGCCGTTCTCTGTCGACAATTTATCGCCAGGCTTCAGCAGTAGCACGTCATGCAATGCTGCCAATACTGACGGGTCGCCAAAGTTCGCCTCGTCAAGCAGCACTGGGCGACCCTCGCGCGCCGCCACTGCCAGCTTTGAATCTTGCCACACGACTCGCCCCGTCGCTTCATCCTGAGTCTGCTTACCAGTAAACGTATGCGCCATAGTATCGCCATGGATACTATCAATCAACGGCGGTTTATTTGGCGCAATCAGCTGGCTGATATATTTGACAACCTGTGTTTTAGCGATACCTTTGTCGCCCTGCAGCATTGACGGGCGGCCGGTTGCCGCATTATTAATCAAGCGTTCGACATGCGCTAGAATATCATCGGTAAAAATAACCCCGTATTCGTCTAGGCACTGGCGGTCAAATGCCGCGCGTCCCAGCATAGCGTCTTCAAGCTCGTATTTTCCGGTAATTTCCTGCAGATTCTGTTTAGCTTTTTCAATCTGGTCTTGATAAAACTTAATTTCCTCAGGCGACAAACCGCCATCTTTGATGGCAGCCAACATATTTTGATATAGCTCGTTGCGAGCAGCCTGAACTGCCTGAAAACCAGTTTTAATCTCAAGGCGCGCTGACCGCTCCGGTCCCTCTTCTGTGTGATATTCGTGCAAATAATCAGCTAATCCTTGTGCTAATCTATCTGGCAACTCGCCATCTAATCCGAGAATCTGGCTCTTGCCATTACCATCAAGCGTGAGATATTGCGGCGTTTGACACTTGCCCGGTTCTCCCAAATCAGCAACCGTTTTCCAGCCTTGCCGTCCCAAGCCGCGGCATATTTGCGCGCATCTGGCAGTGCCCGGACACACATAACTATCTTCTTCGGCTGGTTTCGGTCTCTCCATATCTGATTGACAATTATATACCAACTTTGTAAAATGCTCAATAATATGCATGAACATATGTTGCCGCCGGACAATCCACAGGAAGAGTTGGAAAAAATCGCCAACACCATGTTTGCTGCCTACGGCGTACGCGGCGTGCGGCTTACTATGGGGTTAGGTAAAAAGACTTGGTGCGGCGCGCTAAAAACTGGCGGCATTCAGATTAATATTGACCCTGATGAAATAGCACACGGTAAAGAATTAACGCCCGAGGCTATGATGGCAGCGGTCAGCCACGAATTAGGCCACGCAAAAGACATGTTGGAGAATCCCGCCAAGGCTTACGTCAAGCTCTCAAAAACCGACTGCTTCTTTTATAATTTGCTTGATGACACAGTCATCGACAGCCGGCTGCGGCGTTTTCCTCGCCTTGAACAGCCAGTAGCTGATCTATATCACGAGGTTATGAATAACCAAATTACCGATTTAGCGCAGACACCGCTTAGCAATCAGTTGATGTATGGTATGCGCATTGGCCGCGTTTTAGGACAGCAACCAGCAGTAGATGAGCGGGTAAAAAACATGCTGGATTCTCTAAGGAATTATACGACACCGAACGGAGACACAGTCGATGTTGTCGATATATTAACACTGAAAAACACAAGCCTGGCTGAACGACGCGCCATCGCTGATAGCGTGATAAAGCCGTTATATGATGAGCTAGTTGAACAAGATAGACAAGATGGACGCGACAATGATATTAATGAGTTGATTGACATGTACGAGCAGTCACATGGCAATCATGGCGACGACGATTCAGAAGATATAGACGACTCCAAAAGCAATCAGACCAAACAATCACGCAAATCCCTGCCCGAACAAATCAAAGACGCTATTGAACAGTCAGCTAAAGACGGCGGTGAAACTAGCAAAGATGAAGCCGACAACGAAGCTGGCGAGAATAAAGCTAGTGACCCTGATCAAAATAGTAAAAACGACCGCACAGCGTCAGAAAACTCAGACTCTCAACATAACGAACAGCAAGGCACCGAAACACCTGCCGATATCGCCGGCAGTCTGGCTGCCGAAATGCAGCTTCCCCTGCCTGATGCCAAAGAATATCTGCGCGTGGTTGTCGAACATCAAGCAATTATCCGCGATACAGCAGAAATCTTCAAACAGCTAGCTCATCCGACCAAAGGCGCCCGGCGCTTGACAAACGCTCGCGGACGCTCTCTGGATGGTACGCTCCTGCATGTTGACAGCATTGCCGACCTTGCGCTGCAAGAATCAGCTGGCTTGCCAGCGCGTCAGATTTGGCAGCAGACCAAACGGCGCGCGACTCGCGAGACTGTTGATTTTGGCGGATTGGATATTCACCTGCTTATTGACGCCAGCGGTTCAATGCGTCATAACCATCGCGCAGTTGATGCTACCGCTACTGCTGTTTGCTTGATAGAAGGTCTTAAACTCGCTAAAATGCAAATCGCCAAAGCTAACAAGTACCAAATGCCTGATGTGCGCACTCATGTGGTAGCGTTTGGCTCAAGCGCTGTCGAAGTGTCGCCGTTAGCGTATCAGATATCTCAACCAGAGCTCGGCCAGATGTACAGTACGCTAATAAACCCAAACGCCGGCGCTACTCTGATTAACGATGCTCTGATTTCTTGCAACGGCACGCCGCCTGAACGCGACAGTATTATTTTTATTGTTAGCGACGGCGGCATATTTGACGATAACATTGCCGCGCAGACGATACAATGTCAATCGCCAAACACTTATGTTGGACAGTTTATTATTGGCAATAATCAGGGTGCGGCCAAATTGACCGAGAATGCCGAAGAATTGAGCGATTCAAGGTTGCTGCCCGAAAAGCTGCTGGCTGTTTTGCGAAATCATACGATGAGGTATCTGCCGTGACTTCCCGCTCCCGCCTTCGCGAAGCCATGGCTCCTGGCGAGAACGGCCGCCCGCCAATATTATCTCCTAATATGATTAAAGCTAGCTTGGGTAATGTAGGCTGCAGTGCAGCGGCTCGATTCCTTGAAAATCTAGGTACTACAACACCAAGCGACAGGTTGGATAGCGTAACTAACCCAGACACTAGAGAACTATTTAAGCAAGATCTCGCTATTTATAGACACATTTTTGGTAGAATAGGCATCAATATGCCGACACCAGCTGAGCTAGCGCAAGCCGACATCGACTTTGGACGCCTGGCAGAATTAAAAAAGACGCGGCCAAACCACGCCTTGGTGGTAGCGCCGCTGGCGATGTCATTAGAAAAAACGGGCAAACTTATCTCGGAAGTAACCCATAATCCCTACCTACAAGAAAAGTGTACAACAGCGGGAATCAATAGCAACGAATTAGGTGTCGTCTATGCTGTTATTGAGAGCTGGGATCAGATAGTAAGAGATACCGCAGCCAACTGGCGGCTGCCAGCTACCAATGACGATAATAAGTGGACGGCATTCCTGATGCCCTGCGGCGACGAGCCTGAACATTTGAATATATCCTATGCCGAAATGAAGCGACAAAACAAAACAACAATACCGCTCATCGGATACATTGCTTATCAAGCGCATCGTATTTACCAGAATAAGCAGCTGATTGATTCCGAGACTCTATCATTGGCGGCAGGCGAGTTTATTCATGTGATAAATGAAAGGAGGGTTGTTCCGACTGTCCGTTGGTCTGTGCTTAATGAGCGTTTAGAGATTAATTGTACTAGACTCAATTCCACAAAGGACAACATGGGTATACGTCCCCCGATAGGATAAATACCGCTCGTATTAGGAATTGAATCTGGATTTTATCATGAGTTTACAACTATGACCGACGCCTGACGCGGATTAGTTGACATTACTTATTATGAAATTCATCGGGCTTCCGACAGCCCAGTGATCGCAATGATGATAGTGCTGACAGCAAGGCTTCCGACCAAAAATTCAAGTGGGACGTCGGGTTTCAGGTAAGCAAAAAATGCCGTGCCAATCCACATCACGGCGATGATTCCCGCGGCATACGGATAGCGAACTTGCATCACCCATTGTTGTAATTGCTTCATGATAATTCTCCTTTTTGTAACAACATGGCGTAGGCTGCTCTGTCGCGCTCCGCAACCTTGCTCATCCAGTCCATCACTATTTCTTGCGCCAGCTCAATACTCATCGGCGACGAGCGCACCGCCTCGCTGATTCCATAGATATTAGCGTGAACTTCGGCCAATTCCAGGGCGTCATGGACAATCCGCCAATAATGCGTCCTTCGATATTCATCGCCGCACGCCAACCTAGCTGCTGCTAGATAATGATACAAACCGCGCTGCAACATGATATCAACGCTATCTAACCTGACAGCAAAACGATTACCAGCGTTAATTTCATTGAGGAATAATTGGGTTATTTGCCGATTGGCAGCAAACGTGCTGGTTGTCGATTGAAGCAGCGTGTTCGCATATTCATAAATAGTGCGTGTCAAGCTGCGATCTTTGGCGATCACATCCAGCGCTTGATACAGCGTATGATCATAAAACGCCAACATCGCCAGTGCCAATAAACCCATGTCAGCTCGATCTTCATACAGCGCTCGATACTGCACGATCATATGATAAAACGAGGCGCGATGCCGCGGTGCTGCCACCGCCAAACCAAAGTCGATCAACGCAACTTTATTGTCTCTCAGCAAATAAATATTACCTGGATGCGGATCGGCCATAATGATATCTGCTTGTAAAATTGCGATTAAAAACTCACTGCCGACCGTCACTAATTGCTGCTGCATGTCAGAGCCAAGTTGGTCTTTGACAAACTGGTAAGTATCGTTACCCGCTTGCGCCCGTTCTACCACCTCAGTTAGCGGCAGCCCTTCTATATAGTCCTGAACTAATATCCGCCGCGTTGAGTACTCAGCCAGCGTCTCTGGCACCACAACTCTGTCAGTGCGTCTAGCAAAATATTCACGAATTGCCTGGGCTGTAATTAGCTCGCGCTGATAATCAGTTTCACGCTTGGTAGTTTTGATAAACTCATCAGCAATTTCAACCAGTGGGAAAATATCGTTCTTTAGCATAAACTGCCCCGCCCAACAGCAAAAACGCAGCGCCACAAAGTCAAAATTCAGATAGCGCACCACGCTGGGGCGAAGGACCTTGATAATATACCACCGGTTACCTGGACGATCAGCTACGCGGCAGCGATAAACCTGAGCGAATGAACCCGTGGCAAACGGCTGGTTTCCCTCAACAACTATTTGGCTAGCCTTGACCCCCAACTCTTGCCGTAAAACCTCGGCAACGTCAATTGGCTCAACCGCCACATCATCAAAAGCATCCAGCCGATATCCAGACGCGGCATACACCTGAGCCATCAGTTCAGTCGACGCCAAATGCTGTAAAAACTTGACATACACGCCACCTAAATTTTGACACTCGTCTGATAAAACTTTGAGCCATATTTGATCGCTGCGCCAAGCTCGCCACACCCGAAACAATGCCCGAACCACAAATAATAAGCGCACTTACCTAGCCCTCCGGAACCCAATGAAGTACAACACCAGCGTCAAAACTAACACGCAAATATACAAAAATAACGGATCAATGCTCGTATTTACCAACAGCAGCATAGCCAGCCAAATCGCCACTATACTCACGAAAACAAAAGCATATCTCACATGTTTATTTTAGCATACAGCCCGGTGGCTCTCCAGAGGTTGTTTGGTAAACCAGCTATTGATAAAATCCGATCGAAAACTGTTTTGCTTCAGCAAGTTACTGTGTTTAAGGTTTCGTATTTTACCGCGCCTCACACCTGACGGCACTGGCATGGTAAAATTAAATCATGAAGATATCTAGTCCTGCGTTCGCCGAAAACGCTAAAATACCAAAAATTTACTCCAAACTCGGCGGTAATCAACGCCCGCCGCTCAAGATCAGCGACGTGCCAGCAGACGCCAAAAGTCTGGCAATCGTCTGCCACGACCCTGATGCGCCTGGGCGCGATGGATTCTACCATTGGACGGTTTGGAATTTGCCGACCAAAACCACTGAAATCACTGGCGAATCACTACCCGCGGACGCCGTCGAGGGGGTTACCAGTTGGGGCCGGCCTGGCTGGGGCGGGCCTCAGCCGCCGTTTGGCACGCACCGCTATCAATTTTACGTGTACGCGCTGGACACCACACTAGATCTACCAGACAGCACCAAGCCCAAAGAGTTCATCGCCGCCCTCACGCCACATATCATTAGTCAGGCTGTGCTGACTGGAAAATTTGGTGTGTTGGATATTTTGCGACGAGACTAAAGACAACTCTCTCACTTACATCCGTGAAATATCAGCGCGAAGCTGGTTAACTACTTCGGCACGTTCAGCGATATTGCGATCGTAAGTGTAGACTATATAACCTTCCCTATTGCTGCTGATTTTTGCAACCGTGCCATAAAACGGCGTGCA
Source organism: uncultured Candidatus Saccharibacteria bacterium (assembly GCA_963528515.1). Classification (GTDB taxonomy): domain Bacteria; phylum Patescibacteriota; class Saccharimonadia; order Saccharimonadales; family Saccharimonadaceae; genus Saccharimonas. The sequence continues at coordinate 49,357 of CAURUO010000001.1, read as the reverse complement.
AATCTACGAATGTCCGACTTGGTTTTCTGAATATATCTCGCCATCCACGTAATACTTAGCTTTTCCGGCGCCATTGGCATAGATTATCAAACATTCATTTTCCAACGCTCGCGCCAGACAAAGCGTGTCAATCATCATTTTTGAAGCCTTGATTTCAGCGTGCGCTGGCTTATTACCCCCAGTTGACCAATACGATGGAATGCAAATAATTTCCGCACCCTGCTTAATCATTGAACGGAATAACTCTGGAAAAGCTAAATCCCAACAGATCGCCAAACCAATTTTACCAATCGGCGTATCAACAACCACGGCTTCATTTCCTGGCATCAAATATCGACGTTCGGGAATCCATAAATGATTTTTCCGATACCGAAGTTGTATCTCTCCAGACGGATCAATCAACAGCGCTGTATTATAGAAATCATCGCCGTCTTTACAAATAAACGAACCAGCGACCAGATAAAGTTGCTTTTCACGCGCTATTTGGCGTAGACGCGTAACTTCGCCAGACGATTCGCTCAAGGCGTATTCTAAATTATACGGAATCGGCCCAGTCAGTACGTCTTCTGGCAGAACCACTAGGTCGACTGGCTGTTGATTGCATAAATTGCCAACAATCTTTTCTATTTTTGCCAAATTGCGTCCAGTATCCAGCGGCGCAATTTCCATTTGCATAGCAGCAACGGTAATCATTCTTTTCATGATCACAGTATAGAATTTATATTTTTATAATCAACACTCGACCAATCACTCAGCAAACTGACTATTATAAAGCTCAGCGTAAAAGCCGCCCTGCTTCAGCAGTTCGTCATGCCTGCCTTGCTCGATGATGTTGCCGTCGCGGACGACCAAGATCAAATCAGCGTCGCGGATGGTGCTCAGCCGATGGGCGATGACAAAGCTAGTTTTACCCTGCATTAATTTATCCATAGCTTTTTGGATGAGCACTTCGGTACGGGTGTCGACCGAACTGGTGGCTTCGTCCAAAATCAGCATTGGCGTGCGCGCCAGCATTGCCCGGGCAATCGTCAGCAGCTGCTTTTCGCCCTGTGAAATGTTCGTTGCTTCCTCGCCCAGTACCATGTCGTAGCCGCCCGGCAGCGACCGTACAAAATGATCAACGTGCGCTTCCTTGGCGGTGGCAACCATCTCTTCTTCACTAGCTGCTGGGTTGCCGTAGAGCAAATTTTGGCGAATCGTGCCGTTAAACAACCATGTGTCCTGCAACACCATGCCAAACATTTGCCGCACGTCGCTGCGCTTCATTTGGCGAATATCCACGCCGTCAATTTTGATCGCACCGCTGTTAATTTCATAAAATCGCATCAGCAAATTAACCAATGTCGTCTTGCCCGCGCCCGTCGGACCGACGATTGCCACGCGCTGGCCGGGCTTGACGTGCGCCGACAAACCCTTGATGATGGTTTGGTCGGGTTGGTAGCCAAAGACCACATTGTCAAATTCGACTTCACCCTTGACGTGCGCCAATTTCACCAAATCCCTACCCTCCGCCTTTTCCTCCGGCTCATCCAAAAATTCAAACACGCGCTCAGCGGCAGCGGCGGTCGATTGTAACACATTGGCGATGTTAGCAACTTGCACCAGCGGCTGATTGAATTGGTCAATGTATTGGATGAATGCCTGAATGTCACCGATTTTCAGCCGACCGTTAATCGCCAGCCAGCCGCCCAAAATCGCCATCACGACGTAGCCGATGTTACCGATGAAATTCATGATTGGATAAATCAGCCCCGACAAAAAATGAGCTTTCCAGGCGCTTTCCTGCAGCTGGTTGTTAATCCGCGAAAACTTAGCCAGCGACTTTTTCTGGCCGTTGAACACGCGCATCACTTGATGACCGCCGTACATTTCCTCGATGTGGCCGTTCAATTCTCCCAGCTGCGTCTGTTGGCGAAGGAATTGCTTTTGCGAACTTTTGGCGATCAGCGTCACCACGCCGCCAGCCAGCGGCAGCACCAGTAACGCCACCAGCGACATTTGCCAACTGATGGAAAACATCATCGCCAAAATCCCGAGCACCATCACCGTCGAGGAGACGATTTGCGACAGGCTTTGATTGAGCGTCTGGCTGATGGTATCGACGTCGTTGGTAACGCGGCTGAGGACTTCGCCGTAGGTTTGCTTGTCAAAATAACTCAGCGGCAAACGGTTAATTTTTTCGGATAATTGCCGGCGCATTCTGAAAGTAACCGTTTGCGTCACTTGGGTCATCAACCAGATTTGGATGTAGCGGAAAATGGCGCTGAGTATATACAAGCCAATCAGTAGAATTACCACTCGCCAAATTGCCTCAAAGTGGAATTCTGGGCGCTGGCTAAGATCCAGCTTTTTGATGGTATCAAGTTGATTGGATGGAATTTGACTTTCAATTTCCGACTGGTTCGGCAGACGGTTGAGGACATCAGCACCGGTCGTGCCAGCTGGCAGCGAAGCACCATTTGGCAGCTTGCTAGTGATGGTTTCATAAGCCTTCATACTGACATAATCTTCGACAATTTGGTTGGTAGCGCCACCCAAAATCTTCGGACTGACAATCGCAAACGTCGTACTACCGACCGCAAAAACCGCCACCATGAGCATTTGCCAGCGGAACTCCGCCAAATATTTGGCTAATTTCTTGACCGTGCCTTTGAAATCTTTGGCTTTTTCGCCCGCGCCCATACCACCGCCCATTGGACCGCCCATCTTCACTGGCTGGCGTTTTTTCATGCTTTGCTGAGCCATTACGCCGCTCCTTTCGCGATAGTTGCCGACATTTTCTGCAGGTCGTCTTCCGAGAGCTGGGAAGCGGCAATTTCTTGATAGACTTCGCAATCTTTCATCAATTCCTGGTGCGTACCTTGACCAACAATTTTACCTTCGTCCAGCACAATGATTTTGTCAGCGTTCATGATGGTATTGATGCGCTGACCGACGATAAGCACGGTTTTATGCTTGGTTTCTTTGGCGAGCGCCAAACGTAATTTGGCGTCAGTCTTGAAATCCAGAGCCGAGAACGAATCGTCAAAAATGTAGACATTCGGCTCGACAGCAATCGCCCGGGCAATCGACAAACGCTGCCGCTGGCCACCGGAAACATTGCTGCCGCCTTGAGCAATGTCATTTTTGTAGCCGTTTTTTAGCTCGCTGATGAACTCGGCGGCTTGAGCGATTTTAGCGGATTTTTCGACCAATTTTTGACTAGCTTTGACATTGCCGTACTTGATGTTGCTGGCGATCGTCCCGCTAAACAACACACCCTTTTGCGGTACGTAGCCAATTTGATCGTACAAATCTTCCAGCTTCAAGTTTCTAATATCCACGCCATCCAGCAAAATTTGCCCCGCCGACACATCATAAAAGCGCGGAATCAAATTAATCAACGTTGATTTGCCGGAGCCAGTGCTGCCAATGAACGCTGTGGTTTGCCCCGGCTCGGCCGTGAAATTGATACTGGACAGCACCGGCAAGTCAGCATCTGGATAGGTAAAGGTCACGTCTTTGAATTCAATTTTACCCGTAGCGTCATGCGGCAATTGTTGCGGCGACGGCGGATCAACGATTGACGGCAGCGTGTCGAGCACCTCGCCCACCCGCTTGACCGACACGGCCGCCCGCGGCACCATGATAAACACCATTGACAGCAGCAAGAAAGAAATAATCACCTGCATGGCGTATTCCAAAAACGCCATCATATTACCAATTTGCAGATTGCCGCTACTGATCAAATGCGCGCCGAACCAGACAATCGCCACGCTGGAAAAGTTCATCACCAGCGTCATGATTGGGTCAAGCAGCATCATCAGCCGATTGACAAATAAGTTCATTTTATTCAGCTCGGTATTGGCTTGCTGGAACTTTTTCTGCTCAATTTTTTCGTTGTGAAAGGCACGAATAACTTTTAAGCCGACCAGGTTTTCGCGCGTCACCAGATTCAGTTTGTCCACCAGAGTTTGCAATTTCTTAAACCGAGGCACGGCAATGACAAACAACACAGCAATGACCACCAGCAGCACCGACACTGCCAGCGCAATGGTCCAGCTCAAATCTGGCGCATTGTGAACGGCTTTTTGCAGGCCGCCAATTGCCATGATCGGCGCCATCAACGCCAGACGCAGCAGCAGGATTGACGTCATCTGAATTTGCTGAATGTCGTTGGTCGAGCGGGTGATCAGCGAGGCGGTGGAAAATTTATTGAAATCCGCCAGCGCGAAACTTTCGACTCGCTCAAACAATTCTGTTCGTAATTTTTGCGCCATACCAGTGGCAATCCGGGAGGCCAAAAATCCGATGATAATCGAGCACAGTCCGCCCACCGCCGTCACCAAAATCATCGCTAGTCCGTTGTGCCAAATAGCCGGCATATCTTGCTTGATGATACCGTTATTGACGATTTCCGACATCTTATCAGGCAGCCACAAATTTGCCATCACCATGGCGTAGGTAAAACCGACCAAGATGATGAACATCAGCCAGTAGCCGCTAAAAATCCTCAATATATGTTTCACAGACCCCCTTGCTGCCACAATTCTAGAGATTAACCGTGTGTAATCGGTAAATTTACACTGTGCAATATTCTAGGTTATAAATTGCTCTTTGTCAAGTTTGTCAAGAAAGCCCACCGCATAACGGTGGGCTCTACGCTGTCTGGTATACAACGAATAGGTTTAGTACATGCCCATACCGCCGCCCATATTTGGCATAGCAGCACCTGGCGTTTCTTTCTCTGGCAGATCAACAACCAATGCGCCCATTGTCATCGCCGTACCCGCAATTGAGGCAGCATTCTGCAAGGCCTCCTTGGTAACGCGTACTGGGTCAACTACGCCTGCCGACTTTAGATCAAGCAATTCATTCGGGCGGTTGACATTGATGCCTTGGCCAGCCTTGGCTTTTTTGACCTGCGGCAGCCACTCGTCAGCATTCAAACCAGAGTTGCTCAGCAAGATTCGAAATGGCTGTTCAAGTGCATGAATCAACAAATCTTCGCCTGCTAATACCGAAGCATCTTTGCTATTCAAATGCTTATAACCACAGGCTAGGTTCACTAGCGTTACACCGCCGCCTGGCACAATACCTTCAGCTAGTGCTGCTTTGACAGCAGCCACAGCGTCATCGACACGATATTTCTTTTCTTCGATTTCAGTCTCGGTCGCACCGCCAACTTTAATCACCGCCACTTCGCCAGTCAAAGCTGCATGGCGCTTTTGCAAATTCTTCTTGGTGTAGTCGCTAGTGGCATTGTCGATTTCCAGCTCAATCTGATCGACGCGAGCGCTAACCGCCGCCTTTGACCCTTCGCCTTCGACAATAGTTGTCAGATCTTTGGTAGCTATCACTTTGCGGGCCGAGCCAATTACGTCGCTACCGACATTATCAAATACCATGCCAGTGTCTTCGGTGATGACTTTAGCGCCAACCAACGCTGCGATATCATACAGCACATCTTTGTCGCTCGGAGCTTTGATAGCCAAGGTATTGAAAGCACCTTTAAGCCGGTTTAACACCAACAAGCTCAGCGCTTCGCCATCAACATCGTCGGCGATCAGTACCAAATCTTTCTTACCAGTTTGAGCAATCATTTCGAGTAACGGCACGAATTCTTGCGCCGAAGAGACTTTCTTATCGGTCACTACAATTGCTGGTTTATCGTAAACTGCTTCCATACGCTTAGCATCGGTCACCATGTACGGGCTAACGAAGCCACGTTGTACTGTGAAGCCTTCGACTACTTCGCTTTCGAGCTCTAAGCCGCGGCCTTCTTCAACCGTCACCACGCCGTTCGGGCCAATTTTTTCCATGACGTCAGCGATTAGTTTGCCAATCGCCTCATCGCCTGCGGAGATTGTCGCCACTTCAGCGATACGCTTTTTGTCGCCGCGAATATCATCGGCGAGTTTACCGAGCTCTTTGATAATCTCGCTAGCAGCACGCTCTAAACCTTTGCGCAGTAACATCGGATTATGGCCAGCTGCAATTAACTTATTAGCTTCGTTCAAAATGTGATAAGTTAAAACCGTCACTGTCGTAGTGCCGTCGCCAGCTACATCATTCATCTTGTTAGCAGCCTGTTTGATAAGTTCGGCGCCAACTTTGAAGCCAAGCGTCTCGTCATCAGCTTCGTCGATATCAATACTTTTCGCAACCGTCACGCCATCGTGCGTCACACTCGGGCCGCCATAGCTTTTACCGATTACTACGTTGCGGCCTTTTGGCCCCATCGTCGTTTTTACAGCGTTATACAAAATTTCAGCACCAGCTAATACGCGAGCGCGCGCATCTTCATCGTAAAAAACTTTTTTTGCCATATTTTTCTCCTATTCAATTGTAGCGAGGATATCCTCGTCTTTGATAATTAAATATTCTTCCTTGTCGAGCTTGATAGTTGTCGCTGCGTAGTTTTTGTAGACAACCCGTGCGCCGTCAGCCACATCTTTGACTGCCGAGCCAACAGCCACTACCTTAGCAGCTTCTGATTTTTCTTGCGCTGATTCTGGCAAAAAAATGCCGCTAGCTGTTTTTTCTGGCTTCTTTTCTTTAACAGCCACGACATAATGCGCCATTGGCTTGATTGGTGAACTCATGATTATATCCTCCTTTTCTAATCTATTTTAGCACTCTTGACCGCAGAGTGCTAGACCCAAGTATAAGAAAGTCGGCGAAAAACGTCAACCGCATTATCAAAATATAAAAATAGCCCGAGCTAAAACTCGCGCTATTTTGCTGTACTTATAGAGATTAGCTAGCTCTCGATAATAGTGCCAACCTGCCCGGCCAAGGCTTGTTCGGCACTACCCAGGCTAGCGATAATCGCTCGGCGACCTGGCTTTTCGACAAATTTCAAGGCCGCTTGCACTTTGGGCAGCATACTACCCGGCGCGAACTGATTTTCGTCAATGTAGCGCTGCATCTCTTGGCGATTAGTGCGTCCGATAGTACGCGCTGTGGACCTACCATAATCAACCATCGCGCCATCAACTGCCGTCAGTATCACCAGTGCCTCAGCATCAATCGCATCAGCCACCACTGCCGCTGTGAAATCCTTATCAATTACTGCCTCGACCCCCTCTAAGCCATCACTGACAGTTTCAACAACCGGCACGCCGCCACCGCCACCCGTGATAACCGTCACGCCAGCATCAATCATCGCTTTGACCGTATACTCTTCGACGATCCGCTGCGGCTTCGGCGACGGTACCACGCGCCGCCAACCGCGCCCGGCGTCTTCTTTGAATGTGAAGTTACGACCGTTAGCAGCCTGCCGAGCTTCTGCTTCGGTCTGATAAAATACGCCAATTGGCTTCGTAGGATTACTAAAAGCCGGATCGTTAGCGTCAACCACTACTTGCGTAACCACTGTCGAAGCGACGCTTTTCATCTGCCGGCGCGAGAATTCGTCAATCAACGCTTGCTGCAACCAAAAACCGATCGCCCCTTGGCTCATGGCTACGCAAGTATCAAGCGGGAAAGTCGGTACTTCTGGCGTGTTAATTGCTTCTTCGTGCAAAACAATATTACCAACTTGCGGTCCGTTGCCGTGAACAACTACCAGCTGATAGCCAGCCAAAATCAACGGAACTAGCTGGCGTGCTGTCTCGTCGGCGACGTCTTGCTGGGCGTGAGCCGAAGCCTCGCCTTGCTTTTGCAAAGCATTGCCGCCAAGTGCAACTACAATCTTACCCGGCATGTTGTTAAAACCTCAACGACATGCAAGTTAGGCTGCCGGTAATTTTCTCAAACTCGCTAGTATTGATCAGAATCACTTCGTAACCGCAATCGCGAATCTTTTGCTCAATTTTCGGGAAGCCTTCTGGCACGATTACCTTGCCATTTATCCACAAACTATTCACTGCATAGTATTCATCGTCATCAACGACCAGCTTATTAAAGTTAGCAAAAGCTGGATGATTTTCGTAAGCTTTAGCGACAATCAGATTATTGTTATCTAAATAAACAACATCGTCTTTCAGGTGTAGAATACCTGTCACTGGCACTGTCTCGGCGGTCATACCATGCTTCTCAAGAATTGCCGTGATTTGGTCGGCTGCCGCTTGGTTGGTACGGCCGCTCAGCCCGATGTAATAGTGGTCGCCCACCATCATGATATCGCCTGGATCAGTTGTACCTGGCTCGACAACTTGTTCAATGTCGTCATAGTAGCGCGCCAATGCTTCGCGTAAATCCGGCAGATTAGCTTCGCCACGACGACTCTCAGCACCAGGACGCGACAAAATTGCCACGCCGCGCGGCGTACACAACGCATTATCCTCGATAAAAACACTGTCTGGATAATCTTCGTTGGCCTCTAGAACCGTCACTTCCAAACCGCATTCGCGCAAAATTTCGACATAGCGATCATGCTGCTGCAATGCTAAATCATAGTCCGGCTTGCCCATTTCTGGCGTTTGACTGATACCATCAATCAAACTATGTGACGGACGGCGAACAATGGCATACTTAAACATTTTTTCTCCTTCATTTTGGTAAAACGGGCACGCTGTATTTCAGGCGCGCCCGTTTCATTTATTATCACTGACCGATTAAATCAGCGATCTTAATACCTAACGTCTCATCCAGCGCACCAGCCAGCAGTTGTTGTACTGCGTAGGCAAATAACGCAATCACGACAACCGCCAAAAGCAGTTCGTATAGCGTGAAAATCTTCTTGCGATTCTTGATCTGCATCAAGACATAGACCAACATGCCTGGTGCATACAAGAATACTGTTATAAGCAGATATTGCACACCGGCCGCATACACTAGCCATACTGCGTAAACACTAGCCATCACACCCACAAAGATATTAAAAGCGCGGTGCTTAACAGTTTTCTTCTCCTGCAACGAAACCTTCAATTGATAAAACGCCGTCAGGGCATATGGGATCAAGATAGCCGAGGTAGCAATCGAAATACCAATATTATAGGCTGAACCTTCAGTTCCAGGGATTGTCAGCAGGAATATTTGTACCAGGATGTTAGTAACCAACAGCGACACTACTGGCGCGCCAACTTTATTTTCTTTGGCAAATATCGACGGGAAAGTCTTATTCTTAGCTGCCTGATACGGTAGTTCGGCAGCAAACATCGTCCAAGCTAGCCAACCGCCCAAAACTGCGATCATCAAGCCGATATTAACCAGCCAAGCGCCCCACGGTCCAACCAAGCGTTCCAACAGCATCGACATCGCCGGACTATCTAGTGCAGCCAGATCTTTCTGGGTCGCTACACCAAAAGCCAGCACCGTCATCAGCACATAGATCGAAAGCACGCCAGCAAAACCAATCAACGTTGCCTTGATGATATCACTGCGCTTCTTGGCGTGACCTGAAAATACGACTGCACCCTCGATACCGATAAACACCCAGACGGTAACCAGCATCATATTCTTGACCTGCTCAATCACAGCGCCCATATCAAAGTTGTTGCCAGCTAAGCCCCAGAGATCTTGGTTAAACAAGCCGACCTTGAACGACAAGAATATCGCTAGCAAAAAGATCGCAAGCGGGATTAATTTCGCCGCCGTCACCAAAGCATTAATGAAGCTTGCCGTTTTGACGCCTTTAAGGATTAATAAATGAACACTCCACAGCAGTACCGACATGCCAACCACTGACGCCCAGTTTTGGCCTTTACCAAACAAGTCTGGAAAGAAATAACCAAGCGCCGAGAAAACAGCTACCGCATAAGCGATATTGCCAATCCAGGCAGAAATCCAGTAACCCCACGCCGAGTTAAAGCCAACATACTTGCCAAAGCCAGCCTCAGCGTAACTATACACGCCGGCGTTAAGTTTCGGCTTTTTGATAGTCAGGTTGCGGAAACTGAGAATCAGGAATATCATTCCAACGCCCGTAATCAGCCACGCAATAATCGTCGCCAGCGGACCAGCCGCCTCAGCCGTACCCTGAACAAGGTTAAAGATACCCGCACCGATCATACTGCCGACCACTAAGCCAGTCAGCGACCAGAGTCCTAACCCGTCCTTTTTTCTTGCTAATTGTTTGATTGCCATTTTGTTCGAGCCTCCTTCAACTCGGATTTATAGCGTCAATGCCATCACAGCCTTGATAGTGTGCATGCGGTTTTCAGCCTCATCAAAGACAACACTGTGCTCGCCGCTAAAGACCTCGCCAGTGACCTCCATCGAGTCAAGACCGAATTGGTCGTGAATCTTCTGGCCAATCTCGGTATTAAGGTCATGGAATGATGGCAAACAGTGCAAGAATTTGACGTTCGGGTTATGCGTCTCGGCTAGCATTTGCGCATTGACCTGGTACGGCTTGAGAAGGGCAATTCGCTCAGCGAACTTGTCTTCCTCGCCCATTGACACCCAGACATCAGTGTAAATAGCGTCAGCCCCTTCTAGCGCTTCGGCACGGTTATCAGTGATGGTAATCTTCGCGCCAGTTTCCATAGCAATTGAACGTGCTAGGCTAACTAGATCGCCCGACGGATGCAGCTGTCGCGGCGCCAAAATACGGAAGTCAACACCCATTTTGGCCGTACCAATCAGCAAGCTATTTGCCATATTATTGCGTCCGTCGCCAACGAAGACCAGCTTAGCGCCGTTGAGCTTGCCGACATGCTCCTCAATAGTCATGAAGTCTGCCAGAATCTGCGTCGGATGAAAAGTATCCGTCAAGCCATTCCAGACTGGTACGCCAGCATATTTCGCTAACGCCTCGACGTTAGAATGCTTAAAGCCGCGGAATTCAATGCCATCAAACATGCGGCCCAGTACCTTAGCAGTATCTTCAACTGACTCTTTTTTACCTAGCTGAATATCGTCTTTACCGAGAAATTCTGGCGCCACACCCAAATCATTGGCAGCTACCGTAAAGGCGCAGCGAGTTCGCGTCGATGTCTTTTCAAAGAGCAAAGCCACCTGCTTACCCTCGTGAATGCGGTGTGCTTTGCCCGCTTTCTTTTGTTGCTTGAGGTCGTGTGCCGTATCAAGCATCAGCCGAATATCGCTTGGCGAGAAATCTTTCAAAGTCAAGAAAGAGCGACCCTTCAGACTGGTTGGCAGCTTAGCTACCGTTGCAGTAGTCGAATCTGTAGTTACTGGCACCACTTTGCGGACGTGCTCCTCTTGAATCATTGGTACCGCCAAGGTGGCTGCCAGCGAACGCTCCGCCGAAGTAACTCTATCAGTAACCTGCTCATTGTCCAGATCTTCGCGCACCAGCGGCATGCTCATACAGCGCGGGCCGCCGCGACCGCGGCCGAGTTCTGAACCGCTAACCTCGATAACTTCGACGCCAGCCTCGCGCAATTTAGCATTGGTGACATAGTTACGGTCGTAAGTCACCACCACGCCTGGCGCAATCGCCAAAGTATTCGAACCGTCATTCCACTGCTCGCGAGCTGCCGCAATCTCATCGCCGCCGCCGCATTCAATTAGGTTAATCTTTGGTAAGTGCAATGCTTCGCACAACGCTTTTTCAAGGTCATGCTGCTTGGTAATCCGCGGATAAGCTTGCCCCTCAACCTTCTCGAGAATAAACAGATTCATCTTGCCTTCAAAGTCGCGAATCTCTGGGTGGATCGTGAACTTGTCGTAATCGATCATTGTGAAGACTGTATCTAGGTGCATGAATGCGTGGCTCTTCGGGATCTCGAGAGCAATAATTTTCTTGAAGTTAGAATCAGCGAACAACTCAGTTGCCATTTTCTCGATTGCCTCGGCGGTAGTGCGCTCGCTGATACCGATGGCCATGGCTTCGCTGTTCAACACCAGCTCGTCGCCGCCCTCCATCGAGAACTTCTCGTCGCGATTATACCAAACTGGAATATCGTGGCCAGCAAATCGCGGATGATGGTCGATGATATAGCGCATGAACAGCGACTCGCGGCGGCGAGCTGGCCAGTGCATCTTGTTGATCGTCAAGCCGTTGCCAATAGTCGCGGCTGGATCGCGTGTAAAGTACAAATTCGGCATTGGATCTAGGTAGAATGGATAATGGTCTTGCTCAACCATATCGTGCAGCTGCTGGTGATGCTCTGGCGGTAGAGAAATCTCGTCCTTGCGCACGCCAGCCATAATTTTGCGCACCATCTTGTTGGTCGGCATCGACAACAGATAATCGCGCAAACTTTGCGTCACTCGCCGCGAATCTTGTTTGGAAGCTGCTAGCATTTCGTCGACAAATTCTGCTTTCAAATTATCGCTGTTTAATGCCTCTGTTACCAATTCGTCCAAATACAGCACTTCGACGCCATGGTCGCGCAGAACGTTGGCAAACTCATCATGCTCTTCTTGCGCCACCTTCAGATGCGGAATATCGTCGAACAATAAGTCCTTGAGATAATCAGGAGTAAGATTCTCGAGCTCCTCGCCCGGCCGATGCAGCAGTACGGTCTTGAGTACGCCGATTTCAGAATTGATTTGCAATGGTTTTTGATTCACGCCCACCTCCGCTATGATCTAAATGATTCATTGTTTATTTACTTATATAGTTTTCATTATATAGATTTATGCCGCTTATGCAAGCCTTTTCTCGGCTAAATCAAGTAGTCGGTGCTGTCCAATATTGCTGGATGATAGACTGCACCTGCGTTGGCTGATTTATTACAGCTTGCTCCCAAGTCATGCCAGTGTCTTTTTGGAAAGAAGACATGGCTTGAATGAGACTTTCGACCTGAGTATGCGTGATAACACTGCCGTTAGCCGACTTGAAAGTCTCAATTTTGTAATTATCGCTGCTATACCACGAACTAACCGTAATAGCGTCAAGCGAGCCTGGCATGCGGAGGCGGAGGTTACTGCCAGCACGCTCAAATATAATATTTAGCGAGTCATAGCCAAGATGTACTTCATCCGCTAATCCAGACGCATCCGATAGATAATCTACTTCGGAGTTATCTATATGAGTAACAGTTTTACCGAGTTGCAATCCATATGTACCGACCCAGTCAAGAGAATTGACATGATCTGTAGAGTTGTACTTGCCAGCATCTATAGATGATACGCCAACATTATCGCCAATACCAACAGCATCAAAAGTTACAGACTTTATACCAGCGTCACCTTTGTCCAATTTGGCGGTCTTATATGTCATATATTGAGCCAACGCACCGCCGAGAGAGTGCCCAGTGAAGCTAACATTACTACCTTGACCAATAGCCTTAAACATCGCCTTCTGATCGTTATAACAAATAGGGCCATATTGATTGAGAGTTTGAAAAACAAACTTTCTAGCAGCAGCAAATTGCCCCATCCAGTCTGCTGGAAATACTCTAGAGCCAATGAGCCCATCAGTGTCCCAATCTCCAAAATTGTTAGTACCACGAAAAGCGAATATAATCTCTTTGGTTTCTGGGTTCTGTAGAGCAATGCAAGAAAACTCATTTTCTACCGTAATGGTTCTAATGCCATTACGATCTTTAACTGTGCGAGTATATGTAAGTGGAGATTGCGAAAGAAGAACAAAGGAGCGGAGAGGGTTAGAAGAGTCTCGGAGAGCGGAGAGTTCGGGGTTGCTGTTTAGATCGTCTTCTAGAATAGCTTTACGCTCGATAAGATCGTTAATGGTTAAACCCATAAGAGATTTATTAAAATCTATGTATGCCAGCGCACTCAGATTTAGATAGTCTTTTGTACTTAATGCCATCTTTCTATTCTCCCGTCTTAACAATGCATGACTCTATATCGTCTTTGCTACCTAATTTATTTTTATTAAAGAACACTTCGCATCTTATCTTTGAATTGTTATTTCTATTTACATCTACGTCTACACTGTATACACCTTCTTGTCGTAGTCTTTCCACAATCTTAAATACGTAAGAAGCCTTTTGGCTGTCGTTTGGAGCGTCTATTATTAGTCTATACAGGAAGCCTCTGTCTTTGGTTTTATTGTCTTCATATTTAGATTGTTTATTTACAGAATTTACTAAATCTCCAGATAGGATAATTTCTGCCTGTGCGCTATCTGCTTTATAGCCATTACTATTGGTATTCACTTCTTTGATGATAGCTTCTAGTTCCTTGCTGGCTTGGACTGACCAGATGGCGGCGATGTATTGATCACTACAACTTGATGGACCAAAAGTCCCATCACTAGATGGGGTACAGCCTACATCGAACTTTAACTTCTGATTTGATATAGGATGAGCTTCAGACCTCCATGAGCCAGTTACTCCAAAGCCCCCGTTCTCATAATTAGGCTTACTTATATTAAAATCTTCGCTATATTTGCCGGAAAGATATTGTTGCATTTGCTGTTTTGCCTCACCCGACGAAGATATCTGCAATAGCGAATCTAGATATAGGTTCAAGATAATAAACAATATAACTACAATGACAACTACGGAAGCTAGTGTAATAATTTTCCTCTTATATGGGCCAGGTGATCTGTTTTTATTTTGCTTACTACTTTTTGACTTATTGATTCCAGCCATACCACCTTAATCCCTTGCATGTTAAACAATTAATGCTCTGCCTTTATTTTACTCAAGCTTTATAACCAAACAAGCACATCGCAGAAGAAGCTTTCCAGGAGCGGAGAGGGTTAGAAGAGTCTCGGAGAGCGGAGAGCTGATGATCTGATAGGTTAAAACTTTTGCGCGGTTTATTCTTTTGCTCGTCTTTAACAATCTCATCCAGAGTTAATCCGGCATCAGATTTTTTGAAGTCAACATAAGCTAATGCTGACAAATTTAAGTAATCAATCGTTCTTACCATCTATCACCCTCCTCCACGGGCGTATTTTTTGTTGTATCAATACAACTTTTTAGTTCATCAATTGATGCTAGTTTATTACTATTACAATATCCTTTTGAAACAAGCTTACCTCCTTTTGATAGATATATGTTCACAGATATATCTTTAAGACTAACGCCCATATTTTTTATATAATCTGTCATTTCGTAAATACTGTTCGCAAACCGATTAGCCTCCTTAATATCGCCATTATATTTAAAATATAATCCATAAGCTAAATTGCCACGCTGCCCAACTTTATTTTCAGCCAAAAACACCTCCTCAAAAGTTGGCTTTTTCAGAGTGAAGGTGCGTTCTACGTCTGGATCTATTACGCCTAGTCTAACTTTGACATCAACGGGCATGTCTTTAAATACTTCTTTAGCCTTAGGTTGAATTTTGGCAGTTTGTTCTTTTTGCCAAGTTCTTACTACATAGTCGTCACTGTATTTTGTCTGATTATCCACTCGTGAAATACGTATCTTTATGCTTTTGTCCGCTTTAGGATAAGCATCAGCAGACCATACGCAAGAGATACCAAAAGCACCGCCATCGCAACTAGGCTTTTCTACATCAAAATCTTGATTGTATTTGTTTTTTAGATAGCTAGTTATATTAGCCTGCTCAGTCGTATCGCTAACCGAACGTTTATTAATTTCTCTATCTACTATAATTCCGCCTACGATATACACTACTGCTATTATCACAGCTATCGACGACAGAATAATTAAAATAACCTGCCAGGCTTTTTTATTATTTACGCGCGACTTGCTCGCTCTTTTGCTTTTACTCTTCGCCATACAGTACAGCCCCCTATTGCTTATCATTTTATCTTAAGAATGAGCGCAATACAACGAGTTATTACAGACATACCTGCACTATAATACGATCATGGAGCATAAAAGCCACCGCAACAATTTGCGCCAACACCGCAAACTTTTCATCCTTCATACCAACGATCAGCGGTAGTGGCAATTTCGCTAATTGCTTAGAATTAACAGTAGCCGCCCGCGCCTTCAATTTGAGTGAGCGCGCGGCTCTTAGCATATCCGTTTCACTCATACCCACACGCGGATCAATCGCTAACGCGTGAGCAATCTGCTCTGGGTCGGCAGGAATACCATGAAACTGAGCGATGGCCGTAAAACAATACAGACCAGAATCTAACTTGCCGCCAGACTTTTTATTTTCCAAATCATCATGTAATTTTTCATGATTCTTTGATACAGATTTAACACTAGTACGCTTTTTAACCGGCGCTGCCTGACTATCCTTATCTGATTTTTCTCGCTTACTAACCACTCTCTCCTCTGATTACTGACTATATCAGAGGAAATTATCGACTCAAAGCTTAAACAATTACACCTCGCTCTTAGCAAAACACATCAAACCAGCCACAATGCACGGTATGCCAGCGCAAAGAAAGGCTAGCAACGCGTAGTTAAATATGGCACTACCGCCAAAACCACTGTCTGGACCAACCATTATCTGCGATACCGCGAAAGAAATTGCGATAGCTATGGCTAATGGGATGCTAAAAAGGCCAAAACCAATTCGCTGCAGCCGCAAGCCGCGCTCTTGCTGTTTATGTTGTGTTTTTGACAATGAAGATACTGGAAGAGGCTCCCAATACAACCGATCCGGAAGTCGTAGCAATCGCCACAAATATAACAAGCCAACAGCAGCCACAACGAACAACCCCAGAAGTACCCAAGGCGATGTAAGCAATTTCGCGATATAAACAATATCGTATGCATGCAATAATGTAGCAGCCGCTGCTAATGTATTAAAAATCACGGCAAATACAGGCAAAAGTAATATCACGCTCAGCGCAGTAATACGCTGACGGTAGCGATCCACGCGCCGGTATTGTTTCAAAACGACAACGCCTTCTACAAACAATAAAGCAATAAATGATAAATAAGCTACAAACAAAGGCGGCACAAAAAATAACGGAATGACAAGAAAAGGGTTTGCTAGCAAACCAACCATCACTGCGCCAAACAGCAACATACCAACCGCTTGGCTAACTATGATGGTTTCATTTTTGACATTTCGTTCCGGCAGGCGCTTACTAGACTTTTCGTGTTCAGTAGATGATACTTTTGAATTTGCCATAGTTATTTTATTTTAGCATGTATTGTTAACCTTATGCTATTTATCAGCATCAAAGAACTGGCGCGCTCGCTCAGTCTTTGGATGATCCATTACTTGTTTAGGTGGACCGTCTTCAATGATGTCGCCTTTGTCAAGGAAAATCATCCGTGTGCCAACTTCACGGGCAAAGCTCATTTCATGCGTGACGATCACCATGGTCATGCCCTGCTTAGCCAAATCGCGCATCACGTCGAGCACCTCGCCGATCATTTCTGGGTCAAGCGCGCTAGTCGGCTCATCAAACAGCATAACTTCTGGCTCCATGGCGAGAGCCCGAGCGATAGCCACTCGCTGCCGCTGGCCGCCCGACAGATGCTGCGGATATTCGTTAGCTTTGTTAGCTAAACCAACCTGCTCAAGCAGCTCTTTGGCTCGCCGATTCGCTTTACGATCCGATACTTTGCGTAGTTTCTTAGGCGCTAATTTGATATTATCTAGCACTGTCATATTAGGGAATAAATTAAATTGCTGAAACACCATACCGATACGCTGGCGGATTTTATTAATATTAACGTGCGATTGAGTGATGTCAACGTCATCGACAAAAACCGATCCATAAGTGGGTTTTTCAAGTAAATTCAAACATCTTAGCAGCGTCGATTTACCTGAGCCGCTCGACCCGACAATCACTAATACTTCACCATCCTCGATCGTCAAATCAATCCCGCGCAGCACGTGGTTGGATCCAAAATATTTGCGCAGGTTACGCGTCCTGATCATCAGCTTGCACTCCCTTCTCGAAACGCCGCATCACTTTCGTAAAGATAACCGTCAACGCTAAATACATCACCGCCGCCGCAAACAACGACTGGAATGCTGTCGCTGTCAACGAGCGGATATCGTCAGCGCCACGCATAATATCACCCAAGCCAATCCAGCCGACCACCGACGTTTCCTTAAGCATAGCAATACACTCGCTAATCAACGCTGGCAGTGAATTTTTCATCGCTTGCGGTAGAATAACGTAGCGCATCGCCTGCGGATAACTCAATCCTAGCGAACGCGCTGCTTCTAGCTGTCCATTATCAATACTCTCTATGCCGCCGCGAATAATTTCCGCCACATAAGCGCCGCTATTGATACCAAAGGCGATTGCCGCCACGAAAATCTTCGGCATGAAACGGTACGATCCAAACACTACATAATACATAATGAGCAGCTGCACCAAAAGCGGCGTACCGCGAATAATTTCAACGTACAAACGTCCAAGACCAGCTACCGGATTCCACCTAGCCAAACGCTTCAGCTGCGGAAAGCGCCCTAGCCAACTAAACGGACGGATTTTTGACACCCGCATCAACGCAATAATTATGCCGATAATTACGCCTAATGCCACCGATAATACTGTCAAAACCAATGTTACTTCTAGTCCGTGCCATAGATAAACCCAGCGCCCGTCACCAAAAATCACTTCGCTAAAATTCATGGTGCCTGCTCCTTCGCCGTGCCAAAGTGTTTCTGCAACAGCGCTTGGTAACGCCCGTCGGCTTTCATATTGGCAATCGTTTTGTTGGCATGCTCGGCCAGCTCGGTATTGCCTTTTTTGAAAGCGATCGCGTAGCTTTCGCTGCTCAGCGGCGTGTTGATAATTTTGAGCGAAGGAAACCCAGAGACGTACTGCTTAGCCGGTGCATCGTCAATCACCGCTGCGTCAACTTTGCCAGCCGCTAATTCTTGCAAAGCATTCGGCGCTGCCGGGAATTGCACGACTTGCGCTCCCTTAATTTTAGAAGCTGCCTGGTCGCCCGTGGTACCGAGCTGCACAGCAATTTTTTTGTGTTCTAATTGATACTTATTGGCTATCTTGCTGTTTTTGGGTACGATTATTCGCTGCGATGCCTGGTAGTACGGATCCGAAAACAGCGCGTTTTTCTCACGCTCCGAAGTCACCGACATACCGGCCACCGCCATATCGATTTGCCCGCTCTCAAGCGCCGGCAACAAGCCATCAAACGACATATCTTCGATTTTCAGTTCCTTGCCCATGTCTTTGGCGATAGCTTGCGCCAATTCAACGTCAAAGCCAACCACCTGGCCGCCGTCTTTATACTCAAAAGGTTTAAATGTCGCGTTTGTACCCATGACCAGCACGTCGGTGTCGTTGGAGATGCTACTGTCGCGCTGCAGTATATCATACAGCATCCAGCTAATCATCGCTAAAAAGGCTGCTACAAACAGGCAAGTCGCCATTTTTCGTAGTGCTTTTGCCATTTTCATAACTTATAGTATACGCGCATCAAACTAAAAGCGTAAGAGTTTTATCGAATTTTATAAGAAAAAGCGTCCCAGCCGCTAACTGGAACGCTTTTCGGTAGATTACTCTCAGACCGGAGACACGCTACTCGGTTTGGTTAGCCTCCGCCCGCGTCAGCTTATCAACCATCGGCAGAATCAAGTAAATACCGATGATGGCTGCCACCAGACCGATACCAACGATGGCAAAGTAAGTTGGCGTCAACACTGGCTTCAGCGTCGTCGAGAATGTGCTGGTAAACACCGCTCCCGTCCACACGCCAAAACCACACGACAGAATCGAGGTGGTGAGTAGCGGCGCCACCGACTCAACCATCACCAAGCGCTTCAATTGAGCAAGGCGCATACCGCTCAGCCGCAGAGTGTACAGCGAGCGGCGTCGTTCCATCAGCCCGCCAATCGTCGAGACGATCAAGCTCGCCACTGCCACGAACAGCGTTACGCCGATACCAACATAGGCTAAGTCGGCAAACTCGCGAATCGTCGGATTGATATGCGGCTTTTTAGAGTCAGTGCCGCTCACGGCATACGTCAAATCGTACTGATTAGCCTTCGCCGTCACCAAGGTGCGCAATTTCTCGATGTCATTGTCTGACTTCAATGTCACCAAATATTCTTTGGCACCGTTCGTATCAACCTTATCGTTAATTAGCGACACATTTTTGACCACTGGCTTATCAAAATTAAGCAGTGCAAATTGGTCGGACCGGGCGTTATTCGGACAAGTATGCTCGGTGTACGTTGCCAAATCCTGGCAGCGAATTGCATCGCCGTCCTCACGCGGATAAATCGCTGCCACCGACGTGATGTAAGTTTTCTGTTTGAGCTGCTCTGTCATATCACCCGGTAACGACTGACCGATAACAACTGCTGTGCCGCGCTTCAGTTGCGAAAAGCCGTTATCCTTGATAGCTTGAGCGTTTAAGCCTTCAATACCGCTGGTCGCCGTCAAGTAAAAGCTGCCCGCAAACAGCGCCAATACCACGCCGCTGACACTGCGGAAAATTGTCCGCGAATGCACCGCCGTACGCTTACCAGCGATCAACATCGAAGCGTTATTAGCCCAGCGCGCTGCCAACAGCGACAGCTTATTGGTCAGCCAGCCGCCAGCCAAAATCAAGCCGAACATCACCAGCAGCAGCGCCGCCATCAATAGTACCGACGGCAGAGCTGATTCTTTATTAGCCGCCAGCCAATCCCGCCCTGGCTTCGACGACAGCCAAGCAAAGAACGCGATACCAAGTGCTGGCACCAGCGCCCGCCAAGCGCGCAATTTCTTCACCTTTTCAACCGAACGCGATACGCCCAGCGGCGAAATCTGCGCCCGGCGCATCCGCCGCCAGTTGACAAACATCGTTAGTCCCAGCGTCAAACCGATAATCAGCGCGTATTGCGTGCCGGTTAGCGCTAAATCACTAGGATTAAACCGCATACCGTCCATCTTGAAATCCTGCAGCGGCGCTTGTAGCAGCCAAAACGCGCCCAGCCCGATCAGCACACCCACCACCGACGCCAGTAGCGATTCCAACATCAACACCCGTCCCACCTGCCGCTTAGTTGCGCCGATCAGCCGCAAAGCAGCGTAGCGTTTCTCGCGTTGCGCAGCGCCCAGCTGTGTCGCCACCGACACGAAAATAACAATCGGGAACAGTAAGATTGTCCCGCCGACACCAAATACGATGACGGCAACTGGGTCTATTTTAGCGTCCGATTTTAATCCGTTAGCGTCCGTCCGATAAACGTCAGCAAAGTATGATGGCTGCCCCTGAGATTTGGTAAAAGCATCGCTCTCGGCCACTTCCTCGGCGCTAACACCGCGCACTATCATCAGCGCATCCGGGCTGGCGGTATATTCGCTGGGAATTACGCCGAGGTATTTGGTATTTTTACCAAAACGCGCCAAGATATTATCCTCTGGGTATTCAGCAACCGCATCAGCCAACGCTTTTGATAAGTAATATTCGCCAGGACGCGGCGTTTTTAACTTAGCAAACTGCGGCGATTTAGCCGTACCGTACATTGAATAATACTGGATAGATTGACCGCGCCACTTCGATGCATCGCCGCGCTGGGTACCGCCAACTTTCAGCGGCTCGACACCAGCAATCGGTTTTTGTTCGGCTACACCGCGGGTTGCCTGATACGCCGCCGTATTAATTGCTAATCCGTTAACACGCCCCATTAGACCATTGACACCAGCCGTAAAGTAGCACACCAGCACGATCCCCAGCGCCACCGCTGCCGTAGTCAAGCCCAGACGCGCGAACGACTGGCGACCAGACTTTTTTAATAACATCCAGCTGACACTCATTTGACAGCCCCCGCATTGGTTTTACCGGGTTTGCTTGATATATTTACCGCTGTATCAACACCAGAAATCTGCCCGTCACGGACGATGATTTCCCAGTCAGCGTAGGCAGCAATCGTCGGCTCGTGCGTCACCATGATGACTGTTGTGCCGTGCTCTTTGGCAGTTTTAATGAATAGTTCCATAACTCTCTCTGAATTCAGACTGTCCAGCGAGCCAGTCGGCTCATCAGCAAATAGTACTTTTGGCTCAATCACCATCGCCCGGGCAATCGCCACCCGCTGCATTTGTCCGCCCGACAACTCGCCAAGCATGCTGTCAGCTTTACCCGCCAGCTCAACCTTATTCAGCCATGTTTTCGCCTGTTGATAAGCTTCTTTACGCTTGACACCGTTAAGCAGTAGCGGCAGCGCCACATTATCCAGCGCTGTCAGCTCTGGCACCAACTGTCCAAACTGAAAGACAAAACCAAAGCTGGTGCGCCGTAAAATACTGCGCTGATCATCGATCAGTTTGTCAATCCGCCGTCCGTCGAAATCAATCTCACCGCTATCAACCTTGGTAATCGCCGCCAAGCTATGCAGCAGCGTCGACTTACCAGAGCCCGACGGACCCATAATCGCCAGGACTTCGCCCGCCTCGACATCCAGGCTGACACCGCGCAGCGCATGCGTTTGCCCGAACGACTTCTTAATATTTTTAGCGCTAATTATTGGTTTGCTCATGCAAAATTTCCTCCTTTAGCCGCGTTAAACGCGAAATAGTTAATTCAATCCAGCGCAAATCCGCCTCCAAATGATACAGTGCATGATCGATCAGCAGCATGTCCGACAAACTGCTATCGCGCCGCCGCGCTGTCAGCTCGCGCATCCGCTGGATGTGCGCCTGCCGTTGGTTATCCAAATACGGTGACGCATCGCCGTCTTTCAAAATCGCCAATACCGCCTTTATATACATCGTCGCTTGCAGCTGCGGCGACGGCGCCTCTGGTGATTCCAGCCATGCTTGTAAATCCTGCTTGCCCTCATCGGTAATTTCATACCGAACCCGATCCGGCCCGCCCGATTCGCTGGTATCGGCAATATCTTTGACCTTGTTATCGCGTTTGAGCCGCGCCAAAGTTGAATATATCTGACCAGTTAAAATTGGCTTATCTTTGCCAAAATAGCCGTCATATTTTTTCTTCAACTCATAGCCATAATTTGACTCTTCCGCTAAAAAACCTAACAGTGTATATTGAACGCTCATACCCTTACTATACACCCAGTGTTTAGTTATTGCAAGAGTTTTATACACTCGGTGTATAGTTTGTATCTACTCTCAATGCAAATTATTTAACTTGTATGCCTATGCCATTGATTGTATGATCAATCAAATCAAACGATAATGTCCGCGCGAGACAAAATCAATGTAGCCTTTATCGCGTAATATTTGCAGCTGTTGTCTAATTTTATCTTTAATATGGTTATTCTCTGGATGGGCAGCCGCCAGTTCACTCTCAAAAGCATACATATCGTCAAGTGTAAAATCAGCCCGATCGACCTTTTCAATGCACCGCATAATATCAAGCATCCAGCCCCGCACTGACATTTTATTTTCCTCGCGCAGAAATAGTGTTTTCCGCCATTTCGTTAAGACTGTACTCCGCGGGATCACCACCCCATCACGAACCAAGTATATTTTGCCAGAATCAGGAATATTGCTAAGCAGAATGTCACAGCCAACCCAGCCAGCCCGGCGAGCCGTCTCGGCTAAAGGTTTTCGCCGCTCAATAATGCTCGTAGTAAAAAATTGCTTTGGGATAATCATAAAATTGCGAACGGAATAGTCTGGCGTATAACTCAGCAAAAAGAAATTGGGATTACTATCTGACTGTAACCGCTCAATCATTTTTTCATATGCCCCATCAACAATTTTCTTGCCAATTTTACCGTTCTTACTTTTCAACTCGAAATCTTCTTGGCAATTTTGGCAGTAGAAATCTGCTACCGGACGACTGTTTTCATAATTTACGAGATGATCTTGGCCGCAATTCGGACAAAAAATCATTCGCTCAACCCAATCCTCGGTCAAAACACGCACCTTTTGCGAAGCGCTAGTATATCTGACGGCTAAGGAAGTATCAAAAGTTAACAACATAATTTACATACAGAATACCACCTCCTGCCCCAAGAACAAAGAACCAAGGATAGTCCAATTCTCCAAATTTTAGCGTATAATAAGAATCATATGGAGCGTATTCGACAGCAAAAAGAAACTGTCAAAACTGCCGCTGCTGGTATCGGCGCGCTATTGAAATTGCCGCGCTACAGCGTGCTGGCGGCGGGGTTTTCTTTGTTATTCGCCATTGTTATTTTCTTTGCGATTAACGGCAACTTTTATGGACCGTTGTTTTTGTCGCGGCTATCAATTGTCGATAAATTCGCTATTGCTGGTAATATGCTTGCCGAACTATTCAAACAAGGTTTCACCACGCCAAACGGCGCGCTGCTATTGATCGTCTCTATTCTACAAGGCTTATCGCTTTCAGTTGTAATATTTACAGCACGACGCAATAAGCGCAACGAACAAGACGTAGCCCGCCAACTCAGCGTCAGCGGTATTGCCTCGATCGCTGCTGCTATCGGCCTCGGCTGCGTACCGTGCGGTACCTCGTTAATCTTGCCAATTGTTACTCTGTTTTTCTCGGGCGCAGCGGCTGCTACCGCCGCCAATGTCGCTGGTACTATCGTACTCATATTGGCACTTGTACTTAGCATGGCATCGCTTTACAAATCTGGACAAATCGCATTCGTTTATGCACAATTAGCCAAACAGGAGGAAAAATCATGAGTCATCAACAAGAACGCGGCATTGCCCCAATTTGGATTGTTTTATCAATCATCGTCATCGGCATCGTCGCTTTATTTATCTACGGTATTGTCAATCGGCCACCGAACCAGCATATCGGAAATGGTAAACCATGGAACGAACACATGTCGCAAGGCTCGGCAGATGCGAAAAATGTGTTTATCGATTACACCGATTATTTCTGCTCGTTCTGCGCCCAAGTCGAAGACGCCACCAGCAACGATTCTTTCAAAAACGACTATATCAAATCCGGCAAATTGCGCTACGAACACCGAATCGTCACTTTGTTAAAGGATAAAGTACCAAACACTGAGCAAGGCGCTAAAGCCGCATTCTGCGCCGCCGACCAGGATAAATATTGGCAATACACTCACGACATCGTGCCGCGTATCAAAACGGACTACTTCGACAAAGGTATCGGCGTCAAAAACGTCGCTGTGCCAAAGGAAATCCCGCTGCTGCCGCTCAGCTACTTTGAAACATCTGCCAAGAATGCCGGCCTGGACACCGCCAAGTTCGCCGATTGCATGAAAGGTGACTCCCACCAGCAAGAAATCAACGGCAACACGCAAAAAGCCCTGTCGCTTGGCGTGAACGGCTTGCCGTACATGGTCATCAACGACTACCAGACCAGCGGCTTCGCCGGCGGCGAGAGCGGGCTAAAGGCGATCTTGAAGGCTGGCGGCGTTAATTAATGCTAAAATTTCTCAATTCATTTTCAGCGCCGCTGATCGGATCTTTGAGTTTCTGGCCTTTTTTATGCATCCTCTTGACTATACCATTTATTATTTCGCGGCTGATCATGCGCCGGCGCGTAACATGGCCGTATGTATTCTTTTCCTACGGCTCAATTCTCTATTTCACAGGGCTAATCTTTTTTACGCTATCGCCAGTACCAAAAGACCCGATTGCCTTTTGCCAAACATATCACATCCAGCCGCAACTTATCCCCTTCAACTGGGTTAACGACGTCGTTCAGCCTAATAAAGATACCCTATATATCACGCTGCAACTAGTCATGAATATCGTTTTCTTCGTGCCGCTAGGCATTTTTATGAAGGCGTATTTTCACAAGTATTGGAAATTTGCGCTGCTAAGCGGCTTTCTTTTATCGATGCTAATAGAGGTAACGCAGCTAACTGGCGTGTTCGGTTTATACCCTTGTAGCTATCGGCTGTTTGATGTTAATGATTTAATAACCAACACCTTTGGCTGCTTGCTCGGATTTATGTTGACGTGGCTAATCGGCTATAAAGTTCCCAGCGTCAAACTTAGCGACGAAAACTACGCCGCGCCCAATCACCGCAATAAATTCTTAGCCAGCTGCATCAATATAGCCCTTATTATCTTTGCCTCAGTGGTTACGCGGCCGCTAGTTTATCCGTTTTTCATAGACACCATACAACCTGGTAGGTTCTATCTTACGGAGCTGGGAGTCTGGATTATTATCCACTTGTTTATCATACCAAGGATCGCTAAAGGCTGGACGATTGGAAGTTATCTGGTCGGCATCAAACCGAAACGCCAGCGCAAAAGCGATAAACAACAGCCAAAAGACGATGCTAATCCAGAAAATTAGCCTTTCAGCTGCCGCATAAACCCGCGCAGCTGCGACGATGTCCGTTCAATCCTTTCGCTCGTCCAGTATTTATCCGGCGTGATGTTATCGTCGCCAGTCGATTCCTCTTTGTAGCGGCCGATAATCTTGCCGTTCTTGACAATCGATACGTCTGGCACAAATATCCGCGGCTTGCCGTCATCGTCTTTGTCCAAATACGGTTCTAGTTTCTTGACTAATTTTTGGTAAACTTCGTTGTTGCTAGCGCGAGCGTCGCGAATATTCAAATAATATACTTTATCAACGCCTTCAGCCCGAGCTGCCCGGTCAACGTGTTCGCTCAAATGCTGGCACCACGGACACTGCGGGAAGCCCAAGAAAACCACACCGCTGCCGCTATCAAAGACACTAAGGACTTCTTCATCGCTAGCATAAACGAAGCGATTATTCGCCGCCACTCGCGGATATTCTGACTTGAATTTGGCGGCGTCGGACATGTTAGTAGACGGAGTTTTCGGTTTCTCAGCAGAATACTGGCGATTATACCACAGCCCAGCCGCAGCGCCGCACAAGATGATTATGACGGAAATAATCGCAATAAGTTTTTTATTCATGCCAACCCTCTTTTTCATAACGTCGTATCCTTCTTATAATTTTTCTTAGCTTCTAGCCAGCGGCGATTTTGCTCGGCTTTGTCTTCAATCTCAAAAATCTCGACCGGATATTTCTCGGCTTGCTTGGCAATTTTTGCAGCAACCGCTTCGGGGATATCGATATCAAAGCGCGCAGCAAATTGAATAGCATAAATAATGATGTCGGCCAGTTCGCTCGCCATGTCGTCTTTGGTGCCGATATGTTTATCACTCCACTGGAAATATTCTAATAATTCATTAGCTTCCAGCGACAACGATATCGCCAAGCCGCGCGAATCATTCGTCTTATCCCACTTCCGCGCGCGAATATGATTCATCACTAGCTCTTGCGCTTCTTCAAATGTCATAATCCCCCTTCTGGCATAACTTCACACTATAGCTAACGCTAATTTCATTATACTACAGCGCCACTTGACGGCAGAGATGAGCACGTTTAACGGAATTATTTTGGATTAAATATCGCAAAAACATTGATATTTTGTTCAAATATTGATATATATATTAACTTTTGCTCAAAGCTTTCTGCAAAAAGAGCGAGAGTCGCCCTTTAGCTTTGAGCGTGAGAAGGAGGGAAAAGTGTGCTACTTACCTTTTATCCTACTCGGCGCCTTGCTGGTGCTCACACTAATCGTATTCCTCTTCATCCCCGGAGAGGAGGGAAGAAGAAAGCGGGCACTGAGATGCACAAATAAGAAGATAGAAGTGACGTACAAGCCCACCCACGACGGCTTGTATGTCGTAGTATTCAAGTGCCCAAGTTGTGGGTGGTTCACCCATGTATGGAGACCTCACCCCTAAGGGCTCGCCCGCCGAAAATAGCTCGCCGAATGCGTTCAATCTGATTGAGACAATTATTTGTTTCTCGGATTGAAATATCTGCATTCAGCTTGAGCTCGTTCGGCGGGCTATTTTCATTGAAATGATTATTCCCACCGAAACAACTTAATCGCGGCGATGTAGATAACGATAACCCAAGCGACGACGGCGCCGATTTGCGGCAGAATTTCGATGAGGCTAGCTTGCTCGGTCATAATCAGGCGGAAACCATCCACAACCGGCGTCATTGGGATAAATTGCGTTACGCCGCGCAACCATTCTGGAAAGAGGAATGCCGGAAAGAATGCTCCAGATAGAAACATCATCGGGAAAGAAATCAAATTAGACAGAGGAGCTGATTGATTTTCATTCTTCGCCCAACCGCCAATTAATAATCCTAAGCCCACCATCATCATCGCCGAAACCACCGACATCAATGAGAACAGCAGCCAATCGCCGCGCATATTGAAATGGAACAGCAGCATGCCGACAACAACCATCATCGTCAGGCTGAGTAGCGAGATTATAATATAGTGAATGGCCATAGAAATAATCAGCTGCCCTGAGGTGAACGGCGCTGCACGCAGCCGTCGGTATGAGCCGCGCTGTTTTTCAGCTGGCATTTGGTTAGCCAGACCAAAAATGCCCATGCTCATCAAGCTAAAACCTAGTAGTCCGGTAAACGTATAGTCAAACTCCTTCAGCTGCTCGTCGCCGACAGCTTTACCGGCAGCCTTGAGCGGCGCTTCCGGCTGGCCCAGGTGCTTATTTATTTCATTGGCAATTTGGTTCATCACCGCTGTCAAGGCGCTACCGGTTTGCTCGGAACCTTCGGCGTACAGTACGTTGATTGTACCAGTCGGGCGAGCATCCCTGCCCTCACCCTTCACTTTGCCAAAATCGCTCGGCAGTTCAATGATACCGTTCAGCTCTGAACGCTTCAACTTCTCGCGAGCCTCGTCCATATCCTTGACGTCTTTGATTTTAAGAATCGAGTCTTTGGCATTGTCTTTGGCGCCTTTGACGAAACTTTTAGCAAATTCCGTCTGCGAATTATTGATAATCGCGATATCAAAGCTGGTCGATTGATTATTAAAAATCGAACCAAATACTAACAAGAAGATGAGCGGAAACAGGAAGGTAAAGAACAGCGACATTTTATCGCGGATGAAACGTTTTTGTTGGGCGCGCACTTGCCCAAATACACCAGTCCAATATTTTTTCATACTAATCCCGAATCGCCTTTCCTGTTAAATCAATAAACACATCCTCCAAATTGGCCTGCTCGACAACCTGCTTTTTCTTGAAGCCGCGCGCTAGTAGTTGCTTGATCAGATTGTGCGGCGTATCAATGGTGATGATTTTACCGTTGTCCATAATCGCCAAGCGGTCGCACAGCAATTCAGCCTCGTCCATATAATGCGTGGTTAGCACGATGGTAATACCTTCATCGCGAATCTCCTTGATCAGATCCCACAAATTGCGGCGAGCCTGCGGATCCAACCCAGTGGTCGGCTCGTCGAGGAACAGCACCGTCGGATTATTAACCAGCGTCGAAGCGATAGCAAAACGTTGCTTTTGCCCGCCTGAGAGCTGCTCAACGTAGCTTTTGGACTTGTCAGTTAGCTGCACCTTGGCGAGCAGTGCGTCAGCGTCAACCGTCTGTCCGTACAGACTAGCAAACATTTTTAATTGTTCGCGCAAGGTTAGTTTGTCGTAAAACGTTGTCGATTGCAGCTGGATACCTATGATGTTTTTAATATGCTTCGGCTGCTTGGCAACATCAATTCCGTCAATGGTCGCCGTACCGCCGTCAATCGGCCGGAGCGCCTCCAGCATCTCTAGCGTCGTCGTCTTACCAGCGCCATTCGGCCCGAGAATACCGAAAATCTCGCCTTTCCTGACCTCAAACGATACGTTATCAACGACATTCTTGCCATCGTAAGTCTTGACGAGTTGGTCAACTGTTATGATTGGTTTGGGTTGAGCCATATAAATTCCTTTCTACTCCCTAACAGAGAAACATCGCGTACGGTGATCGTTCGCTTTTGGGATTATTATAGCACAAGAAACCCTATTTCACCGGTGCGGTTTTGAATAACGCCCATGCTGCTAGCATAGAGTAGTTAACAATCTGACCGTCAGAAATCATCTGCTCAAGTTTGTTAATTTCTAACCAACTGCTAGAGATAAATTCGGTTTCATCTGGTTGGAGCGAATAATTATCTCGAAAAGCGCCGCGCGCACAAACAACGTACAACTTGGCATTAGTACGGCGATTGTCGGCATAAAACCAGCCAATTTGCTGAAAATCTTCCGCCGAAATATTAGATTCTTCCGCCAATTCGCGCTGGGCAGCTTGCTCGGGAGTCTCGCCTTCTTCAATTTTACCGCCGGGAAATTGATATAATATATCATCAACCGGATACGAATATTCCCGCTGAATAAGTACTTTGCCGCCGTTTTGGCAAATGATAATCACACCGCCTTTACCCTGATATACTTGCCGCAAATATAACGACCTTTTACCATCTGGCAGCTCTACCTCGTCTTCCGCCAATATCATCCGCGAATGCGTAAAAATTATTTGCGACGACAAACGGCGCCATTTC
The DNA here is from genome assembly GCA_963528515.1 of uncultured Candidatus Saccharibacteria bacterium. Classification (GTDB taxonomy): domain Bacteria; phylum Patescibacteriota; class Saccharimonadia; order Saccharimonadales; family Saccharimonadaceae; genus Saccharimonas. Next base: position 19,450 of record CAURUO010000001.1, on the reverse strand, counting down.
TGCGGTTTGCTGTGTCTATTCATCTTTATGAAACTCTGTTAAATGATTTGACTTGATATTTGAAAGGTATGTTTCACACCTTATCCATTGCTTAAACATAACATTTGCCTCAATTACATTTTAACAGTCAAACAACTTTCGCGATATAATTATTACATGAAGCACCAGCAGGCGGCGCCCAAATTTTTCTCAAAGAAACGATGTATTATTTTAAGCGTAATTGCGCTGTTGCTTATCGTACCAATCACAGTCATTACCCAACCGAAAATTGCCGATAAATTATCGTCTCTCATTAATTCCGTACGCCTCGACAGATCTCCTGGCGAAGCGGCTTTTCCAGACATTGATACGGCAAATTTAAGCCCAACTCGCCAAAAAATTATCAGCCTGGCAAAGACTGAATTCAAGGCACAATCTGCTGGCGCCAAGTTCAGCCAGGGCGCCGAGGAGGCGTGGTGCGCTAACTTTGTGAGCTGGATCATACATCAAGCGGGCACGCCGCTGAAGAATCCGCATACTGGCGGCTGGCGCATCCCGGGTACGTTTACCTTGCGCGAATACTACGAGGCAACCGGACGATTCAAGTCTGCTAATTCCGGCATCAACCGCTTCCTAGCGACGTAGCAATTTACCGCAATTCGCCAGTGTTCGGCGACCACACTAACATCGTCTTGAAAAATGACAACGGCGCGCTGACCACTGTCGGCGGCAACGAAGCAAATCGTATCCGCGTGTTCGTTAATCGCGACAATCAATACGACGGGCTGCTGGGATACGACGTACTAAATTAGAATACAACCCCTCTAAGCCAATATTTGCCTTTAGCCAAGATATTTATCGCTTGCGTAAAAAGAATCCGCCCAGCGCACAGGCCGCCACGATGCTCACTATAGTAATCTTCCAAAACATCAGCGGGTCTTCGGCGCCGGGTACCGGCACGTTCATGCCGAACAGCCCGGCAATCATCGTTGGGATAGTCAGCGCCACAGTGATAACCGTCAGCAAGCGAATTGTCTCGTTCAGGCGGGTATCCATCACCGCCCGGTAGCTATCGCGCACGTTGGTGATAGTTCGCAGCAAACTCTTACAGCGGGCAATTACCTGCTCCAAATCGATCGACAAATCCTCAACATCTTCTTTATCATCCGCCCGCAGGCGCAGACCGCTGGTCGCCAGCAATTTCTCGACCGCCCAGTTCATCGGGATGAGCGCGTCCAGGTAGTCGTTCAGCTTGCGCTCGTATTCCGCCAGCGTAGCAATATCCTTGACTCGCAGCGTATGAATATTATCGGTAGCCGCTCGCATTTGGCGGTTAATCGCTGCCACCCGCCGCTGATATTGCCTGGATATCGCGTCAATCATGTCAACCAGTAGTTCAACCGGTCGGTCGGTGCGCGAACGCGCTTGGTCGATGAACGGCTGCCACAATCTGCCCAAGCTATCGCGCGACAAGGTTACGGCATAGTCCTTATTCAAACAAAACAAAATCGGCGTCGTGAAATCGTTAAAATCATCATCAGTATCTGGTAACCGGGCAATTAGATATGTCCAATCATCGCCAATCTCCAGGCGCGGCACCTCATGCGGATCAAGCGCGTCGCTCAGCAAATCATTATCAAGTCCCAGCGACAACAATTCAGCCAGCTCGTCCTCGTTCGGACGTTCGCAGCGCACCCACGAACCTGTCCGCAAGCGTTCCAGCGGCTTGATTTGCTGATTTTTAGCACTTGAATGAAGATATTGCAGCATTCCCTTTTTATACTATAATTTGCTGATATTTTCAATGATTTTGGCGTCCTGCGGGCAGAAAATCTACTATAGCACTTTTTGGAATCCCCTATAGCAGTTTTATGAAAGTCCTATAGCAAATTGCGAACTACCCAACCTTTCTCAAAAGTACCGTGTTGGTTTTCTAAAAGTAAGCTGTTGGTTTTGAAAAAGTACCGTGTTGGTTTTAGCAGCAGCCCAGCACCCCTAATACATTACAAATGTTATACTATATTTATGCCTGCTAAAAAATCACCAAAGAAGCCGCCAGCGAAACCACCGACGAACAAAGCCGATAAGCCTAAATCAGCTAGTAATAAAGCAGCCAAACCTAAACATACCCGCCGCATAGCAAAAACAAAAACCAAGCCCGCCAAATGGCGAAACGCGCTGATAGCGATATTGTTATTGACGGCAATGGCAACGGTTTTATCGGGGCTAGTTTACGCATATTTTAACCAGCTGTCGCCGCGCCGCCCGACTGCTTTGTCTGACGAGCAATACTATTTCACCGATTCGCGCTACTCCGGCATTCGTTCTAAATTCGTGACGCGCCAGACTAACCGCGAGAAGGTTTCGATTGAATATCCACTGACTAAAAATAATAAGATCAATAAAACCGTCGCTCAGACAATTGACCGCGCTGACAGCGACTTCCGCTATGCTGCCACCAATATTTTGACGTTCGACCAGCCGCTGACTGAGACGATTAGCTACCAAGTGACGCATAATAATTCGGCGGCTTTATCGATCATTGTCAATATCAAGCAAGACATGCACGGCGCGCATCCGGTGTCGCTAGCGCATTTTTGGACGTTTGATAAAAAATCTGGCGAAGTGATTACTTTGAACGATTTGACTGAGCAATCAGAGAAAGCGACCGGGGAAATCGTGGCAGCTGCCCGAAATAATATCAATGAGACCATCAAGCAGCGCCAGCAGGCAGAGCTGGATCTTAATGAAACGATTACCCAAGAAACGCTATCGAATTTCGTTATTACCGATGGCGGTAATAGTCTAGCTTGGCCAATCGGACAGGCGTCGCTCTTGCCGTCAGCCTACGGCGAAATGACAATCAAAGTGCCGATCGCCGCCGTTGCTAAATATCTGCAAAACCCGACAGCCCGGAAACTGGCTAACATCCCCAAGCCGCCCGAGCCAAAACCAAATCCAGCACCCGCCGCGCCGACAGCCGCGAATTCTGGGGGTAAAGTGATTGCCTTAACCTTTGACGACGGGCCGGGGCCGTACACCGCGCAGCTGCTGGATATTTTGGACCAGCATGGTGCTAAAGCCACCTTTTTCTTGATCGGCAGCAAAGTTTCCGCACAAGCCGATGTGCTGCGGCGCATGCATTCGCGCGGCCATCAACTGGGTAATCACTCGTGGTCGCACCCGGAACTGCCTAAATTACCAGTTGGCCAGATTGCCGGCGAAATTGACCGTACCAATGACGCCATCAAGCAAGCCACCGGCGTCAAACCAACTGTTATGCGCCCGCCTTATGGTGCGGTCAACAGCGCTGTCTTGGAGCAGCTTCGCCTGCGCGGCATGTCGTCAATCTTGTGGTCGGTCGACACTCGCGACTGGGCTGATCGCAATAGCGACATCGTCTGCTCGCGCGCCGTCGCTGGCGCCCACCCCGGAGCTATCATCTTGATGCACGACATTCACCAAACCTCAGTCAACGCCGTGCCGTGCATCCTCAATGCACTGAAGCAACAGGGCTATTCGTTTGTGACGGTGCAAGGATTGATCGGCAATATGGCGGCGGGAATTGGGTATCCGTAGAATCCGAGCGTTAAACAGCAACGACGCCAGTAAATTACGGCAGCTATTCTACCTTGTCTATCTCAAACACTTTGTATTTTGAAGCCGCGCCGCGCACCAATTTTACCTTTGATGAGGATACACCAAAATGTTTCACCAGCAGCTTCACCGCCGCCATATTTGCCCGCCCTTCAATGGCCGGCGCCTTGATATATACTGTTAGCAAACCGTCATCACCAACCACGACTTCTTCGCGGTGACGAGAGTTGGGCTTGAGGTGGACGGAGATTTTCATAATCACAAACTAGTCATAAATTTATCTATTACTTGTCATTTATACGCTCAATAGCGTCAACTCCATCAAATGACAAATGGAGCTTATTCAACTGCTCTTCAATATGGTTTAACAGCAAAGAAAAGTCTTCCTTTACCTTATCATAGGTTGTTTTTGTGATAGTAACTACAAAGCCTATTTTTTCACTTTTCAAGCCTACCGCTTCTACGTTAGCAACATATCGCTCATCAACTCTAGCATTAGTGTGTACGATCGCGTGTCGCATCTGCCAATATTTATGAATCCTTCTCATGTATTCAGATTTTGTGTCTAGTTCAATATCAAAGTAGCTTTTAAGTATGTCTGCCGTAGTTTGAGTATTCTGAAAGTTTACTTTTTCTTTTTTATTCTTGATACCATGTATCTGTTTAATTGTAAGATTAGCTAACTCCAATGAAACAAATTCTTTGTCCTCATTCTGCTCTAAAATTCTTTGCAAATCTATAACACTATAGTTAATTCCACTTGCCTTGCGAATTGATAAGAAATTTTCTTGAATTAAATCTTCGAAAACATCATTCAAAAAAGCCTCAAAAGCTCCCGTTAAAAGTATAAAGGCTTGAGTATGTAATTTAGTAGATATATCTTCCTGTGTTTGTTCTACTGTAGTTCCGCATTTCTCGAAAGCAGCTAGATTATTTTTATTAACGTTAGCCGTTTTCATCATTTCGCTATAAATATTATATAGAGTCTTGTATGAGTCAAAGATAATATCTATTGATTGTGTACGTTTTGTGAATATGCTAGCAAGGCTACTCATCGCTTAAGTCCTTACTCTGGGACATCTTATACAATTTTGTAAAGTACTTACCCTTATCGGTTAAGCGAACGGATTGATTGTCATCTTCTATAGTCGCAAGACCCAACATATCAACTCGTAATAGTTCATCTGGTGACATACCACTTATCCTTTCACCGCTGAAATTACGGTTTTCTATCCTTCCACCATGCTTATACACTCTATCTAATAGAGAGTCTAGGCTACTTACATTCTTGCTATTAATGATAAATTCACGATAATACTGTTCACTCCATGCAGTAGTTGGATCCTTCTTTGAAATTTCCGCCTTTTTGTTTGCTAGCTCAATCTTGGCCTCTTCAGCTATAGTTTGTTTTTCTATCAGTTTCTTCTCTTCGTCCTGAATTCTTTTCTCTGACCTAATCTTTTCTATTTTTCTCTGCTCCTTATAGATATTTTCCATTTTATATGAAGGGTTAATGACAAACTTCGGCAACCACCATATGTAAAAGTAAGCAAATACAGCAGGAATCACCCAGCCTAGTAGGGTCTCTAGGTTATGGATAGCTAAGATGTTTGACCAATTAAACCCAAAGAAATATTTATTTACATACTCATTTTTGAGTAAACCATATTTCCCATAAATGATGTCTTGATTGACAAATATAGTCGTATAAATCCCTTGCCAGTGAAAGATCGCCCAAAATACAGTGTAGGACACTAAAATTGTCGACACAGCCCGTTTACGAACATATTCAAAAATAGCATTCATAGCACCATCTTTACCTCAATATCCTGATTACCTGATCCCAATAACAAAATAGCGCGAGCGATGATAATAGGATTTTTAGACTTACTCATATACCTATTGTACCCTGATCTATCATAAATTTATGTATCAATCCAGCAAACTCGCTCCGCCGCCAGCGTCATACGCCGCGCGTTTTTGACTCCACTCGTTACCATAGCGCTTGGCTTGTTCTAACACCATGTCAGTTGCCAACGCCTGCTGATCTGGCGGGTATCCATATTTTGCTAAAGTTTTTTTGACGTTAACTTTCAGTTTTGCCTGAACATTTTTACGCTCCGCCCAGTCAATCGTAGCATCACGACGCACTTGCTCTAATAATACTTTTGCAATATCACGCAGCTGCGCATCACCCAGTACTTCGCGAGCACTACCATTTTCAACCAGCGCATCATAAAAGATAACTTCATCCTCGCTAAGGCCATCAACCACGCCGCTCTCGACAGTTTGGCGAACTTGCTGTCCAATGTTAATTAACTCCTCAATCACCTGTGCCGCCTCAATCGTCCCATTTCTATACCGTGTCAAGGCTTGATTGAGCAAGTCAGAAAACTTCGTATCCTTGGCATAATTGCGCGAAAATCGTAACTTAATTTCATCAGCCAGCAGTTTTTGCAACGCCTCCACCGCCAAATTCTTGCGCTCCATGTTACGAATTTCTGCCAGGAACTCATCACTTAAAATCGATAATTCCGGCTTTTCCAGTCCTGCCGCCTCAAACACATCGACCACACCGACTGGCGCAATCGCTTTGTCGACAATTTGCTTCAGCGCGCTTCGGTACTCAGCATCAGTCACCACCGCTGAGCTCGACACTTTCTCCAGCCGGGCTTTCACCGCCTGAAATAGCGCCACTTCTTCGCGGATTTCTAGCGCCTCGGGTCTCGGCATAGCCAGCGCAAAGGCTTTACTCAGTTCCAAAACATGCTGTTTCAATCGCTTCTCGCCGTCTTCCAACCCTAAAATATATTCCTCGGCATCCAAAATAATTTGCAGTTGCTGGCTAGTTGGTGCGGTAAAATATCGCTGATAATCAAAGTTACCAAACAAATCGCGTACCACTTCATAACGCATCTGCATCTGCGCCACCGCCTCAGTGATATCAAGTTGCGGTGCGCCCTGCCCGCCACTTTGCGTATAGTCAGAGATAGCATCGCGCAGCGCCCCTGCTACACCCAGATAATCAACCACTAAACCACCAGTTTTACCCGGAAACACTCGATTTACCCTGGCAATTGCCTGCATCAAATTATGACCCTTCAGCGGTTTATCCAGATACATAGTGTGCATATTTGGTACATCAAACCCTGTCAGCCACATGTCGCACACAATCACCAATTCAAGTGGATCATTCGGATCCTTGATGCGCTTTTCGATCGCCTTTACTCGCTGCTTGTTACGAATGTGCGGCTGCAAATGGTCAGGGTCACTAGCACTACCGGTAATAATCACCTTTATCACGCCGCCTACGTCATCGTCACTATGCCAATCCGGCCGATACGCCACAATTTTTTCATACAAATCAGCCGCAATACCACGACTCATCGTCACGATCATACCTTTACCACTCAGGACACTTTGCCGAGCCTCAAAGTGCTCAATGATATCCAAGGCGATAGTATTCAGCCGCTCGCTATTACCGACGATGGCTTCTTTTTGTGCATACTCGGCCTTCAACGCATCCTGACGGCTCAATTCTTCGCCCTCCAGCAAATCATCAACTTCCTTATCCAGCCACTGCCGCGTTGCCTCGTCCATATTCAAATCAACCAGCCGGCTCTCATAATAAATCGGCACCGTTGCACCATCTTTCACCGCCTGCTCGACATCATAAATGTCGATATAGTCGCCAAACACTGCTGGCGTTGACTTATCGTCCGTTTCAATCGGCGTACCCGTAAAGCCAATGTAGCTCGCCCCCGGCAAGGCATCGCGCATATACTTGGCGTAACCATACACCAGCTGCGCATCACTGGCTCTAACATGTGCCTTCAAACCATATTGACTGCGATGGGCCTCATCTGCCATCACGATAACATTGCGTCGATCAGTCAAAACCGGTATTTTATCCTCGTCATCCTCAGGCGAGAATTTTTGGATTGTTGTGAAGATAATTCCGCCTGCTTCGCGCTGCAACAGTTTCCTGAGTTCACTCCGTGAATCAGCTTGCTTTGGATCTTCTCCCAGCAGTTCGCGACAGGCGCTAAACGTACCAAATAATTGACCATCAAGATCATTACGATCCGTCACCACCACGATGGTCGGGTTGTGCAAATCGCGCGACTTCATCAGCTTGCCAGTATAAAACACCATACTCAAGCTCTTGCCCGACCCTTGCGTATGCCAAACTACGCCAGCCCGCTGGTCGCCACGTTCACTACTGGCTACTAGCGTCCGATCCAGCGCCTTATTCACCACCCAGTACTGATGATAAGCAGCTACTTTCTTGATCAATTTGTCACCATCACCATGCTCAAATACGATAAAATTCTGCACTATATCCAGCAAGCGCTCAGGTGTGCACGCACCACGCAGCAACACTTCCAGCATTGGCACATTGCCAACTTCCTTCTCGCCATCAATCGTCTTCCACGGCATCATTCGCTCCAGCGGGCTGGTGATCGTCCCCATTTCGGCCTCTAGTCCATCACTGGTGACACACAGCTCATTGAACCGAAATAGGTCACTAATCTCGCGCTTGTACGTCTGGATTTGCTGATACGCTGCCACCAAATCCGCCTTCGTATCGGCCGCATTTTTTAGTTCAATCACCACCAGTGGCAGCCCATTTACAGACAGTACAATGTCCGGCCGGCGATTATAGTCACCCTGCAGAACCGTCAGCTGATTCACCGCTGCAAAATCATTGTTTTTTGGCGAGGTAAAATCAACCACCCGCACAATATCGTGTTTCACTTCGCCACTTGATGTACGATATTGCGCCGGCACACCAGCCACTAGCAGTTGATGAAACTCGTGATTATTCTCGATTAAGCTCGGTTTACTAATCTGCGTCAAACGCCGCATCGCTTCATTCAAGGCTGGTTCTGGAATGTGCGGATTGAGCCGCACCAAAGCACTATATAGCCGCTCCGGCAACACCACCTGCCTGAGCTCACGCTCAGCCGCAGCACCATCCGGACCAATATCTGGTCCATGCAGAATTTGCCAGCCGATATTAGCCAGGATATCAAGCGCGTATTGTTCGATTTGGGATTCGGTCATACGTATTGTCTACTATAAAGTATAATTTCCAAACTTTGGGACTATTGTAGCACAAATCAACCTTGACCCCTACGTCATCTTCACTACAGCAACCGCCTTAGCGGCTATGCTGTAAGCGCTCAAATTGTTTATATCTTGCTCGCTAATAACTATGGGCGGCAGATCCTCTGTAGATTCTGATTCTAAAATAATTTGCCGATTTTTAGTATCTTTGCGGAATTTCTTAAGATTTGCTGCTCCACCAATAATCGAAATGACATGATCACCATCCTTTGGACAGTAATTATCTTTCTTTCGAGCAATAACATAATCCCCATTATCAACAGATCTACCTCCAATGTCAGCCTTATTCATAGAATTGCCAGAGGCCTTCAAGGCAAAGAGATTGTGAAAATCAGATATAGAAACAGTGCTAGGAGTTATTTTTAGATACCCTTCTATCCTATCTTGAGCAAATGTCAAAGCCTCACCGCAATTAACATATCCATAATAGGGTATACTAATTATCCCATCTGCCACACGGTTGTCTTTTGGTCTAGATATCGCACCCGTTTTATAGTTCTTAACCAATTTTCCTTTTTTGACAAGTTGGTCTATAGCAAATTGAACCTTGTAGGGATGGTCAACGTCAAGTATCTTAGCTAACCTGTAATATGTATGCGCGCTTAGGCTAACTGTTTCGGCTAGATCAAGAAGCTTTTTTTGTACCTCATTCACATTAACACTATAGCAAACATTGCTTAATCTATCAAGTAAGTTGCTTATTTTGCTTGCTCCTCTATATATAGCGTCTTTATGCTTGGCAAACAAATCGCGATGTGCTACAATAGAACCAGTTATATACCTAACATAAAAAAAGGGGTATATAAAAACACCAGCTGGTAACTGGTGTTTGAGTACATATACGACTGCCCGTCTACATATGTACTTCTTATCCTACCATAAAGAAAAAACATAATCTAGGCTTTACCTAGAGAAAGGATAAGGAGTTTTGTATGAGCAAAACGACCTTGGGCGACTCAGCCCTCAACCTACAAATATTAAAGCAGCACACGACTGTCGTCGTCGAGCCAACGTCGCAAATGGGCGGAACATATGACTCGGCTGAGATAACGACTGTCTTCACAGTCAACAACGACCAAGAGCGTGAGGTAGAATTCATCCTACCCTACTCAACAGTCAAGTTCAGCGCATCAATTGCTGTTATCTCAGCCGGAGAGCAAGCTTATAGTGAGCGGATAGCACAAGTGGGTCGTATAAAAGGTGATCTATCCAGAACCAAGCCATACTTACAAAAGATTGGCCTATCCGAGGACCAATACGACACTGACAAAGAGCTAAAGTCTATAGCCAAACAGTTTAGGGCTGGTAAACTCAAACTACCACAGGGTACTGTAACTATCAAAGTTCAACTGTCAGCCGTCATTGATGAAATTACCGATGAAGATGGGGCGAGGCGCTATTCATTCAAAGCCTACTTCCCACTGCCAGCTTTTAACATGACTGGCGGTAAAGTGCCGCTGACGCTTACAGCCCTATTCAAGGGTGATGAGATCATTAAGCCACAAGATATTACCTATAATATCACTAATCCCTTTGGCGACGGCGCGAATCCAGTGATGGAGCTACTAAATCAGCAACTCGGCGAAGATATTACTTTCTTCTGGAAGTGGCAAACTGACCCAGTGGTTGAATTTAGGTACCACTATTAATAGATATATGGGTCGGAAAGAGTCGAGTATGGTCGTCGGCTCTTTTCAAATTAATTTATTTTATTTTGGTTGATTTAATTGATACATATTTCCTAAATCTCCCGCCAATTCCAATTCTCCGTTTTCCCTCAATACTTCGAGTACTTTTGCGGCAAATTGAGCAATATCATCATCTTTTCCGATATTATAAATTTGATTATTTGAAGTTAGTGTGTGTGCTATTTGTTTAATACTTTGTAGATTGTAGTAATCAAATACACCATCAACCTCAGCGACTGCAATATGCGCATTAGCAAACGAGTTAACCCCTTCTAAACTTATTAATGCCTCATTGATATCTTCACTAATAGATGATATTGGTTCGCGCGCAGTCGAGTCAATTAGTAAATATAAATTCTCATCAATAAAGTATGTAACAATATTCCCTTCATGGTTTAACCATATATCGTCAGGCTGCTTATTCATCAAAACGGTCAAACCAGTCTCCGCAAGATAATCCCATACTCTTTCCATCACTCCCTCTTCTGTCAACTTATCGTCACTATATTCCCTATCGAAATCATCATAATTATCAATGATTAACACTCTATCATTTTCTTCGAAATACTCTTTTAGCCTATCATCCCGAGTCATTAAAAATATTTTACGCTCAGGATTTGCTAGTACGTATTGATCAATTGTTTTTGCGATAAGCGTGTCTTTAAACCCCTTATCCCCGCTCTTTTCAAACGGCGGAGTACCCATAATTGAATGGTTGTATATTTCTTTGTAAGCCTTATTCTCATCAACTAAGTCTATAATATCGTATCCAATTGACTCATCTTTTGCTATATCATCGACCAGCTGTTTGGGGTTTATATTGTCAATTACACAATCTTCTATATTTAGAATATGCCGGTGTGGATTTTTTCGGAGACTATCCTTTTGGTTAATTAGGTATTTACAGATGTGTCTGCTAATCTCATCGTAGACCACTCGAGGTAAACCTATGTCTGCTCTTCTGCTTATTTTCTCCAAATCAGAACGACCGCCTAAAAAATACTGAGCGGACCCCTTGTTTTCAACTACATTTGTATCCACAAACACTATCGGCCTTATCATACTATTTGACCAACTTTTCCTGACATCAACTGAGGCAAAAGCGTATCGCGAAGGGCAATTAAATTATATACCTGCTCATTATTATGCGATATTAAAGCCAGTAGTTCGCTAAATATTGGCGCAAAAGCAGCAAGATTATTATCATCCGGCAATTCTACACGATAATTTTCGATCATTCCTTTTGTGCGAGCCGCGCGAACCGCCCGTAATAAGCGACAAATCTTTCTTCATTAAAAAGTATAAAAATCCTAACAATTCTTCGTTATGGGGTATTAATACATACGTACGCTGGTAAGCTTCAAATTTACCCGTATAGTACTTAATGTTAAAGTCCCCATTTCCGGCAACCAATATAGCCGATCCATCAAAAGAGTAACTAGGCGCGCGTGAAATTGTTTGCGCACATGTGAAGAATGGAAATTTACCATCCTTGATCCCAAAATTTGCATCCTTTTTACCCGTCTTAACTGGAAAGAATTCTCCCAGTGGTCTTTTCTTCCAGTTTTTAGACTCAGGATTATCGACAAAATAATGACGAAAGAGAGCTTGACCGAGCTGCTCGAGGGTTTCGTTCATGCGGCGATTGAGCTCAATTTTTTCATCAAGACTGCCGAGGATATTGGCAATTTTCTTTTGTCGGTCGAGTGGCGGTAGGTTAACAGATATATTCTTCACTGTTTTTGAATTTACCGCCGTAGCTATAGACGAAGTTGAACTAAGCGATCCAAAATTAAAATTTTTTAGATAGTAATACAAATAGTTCTTATCAACTATATCTGGGTCTTTTATAGGTAATTGAGCTATAGCCTCATTGGAACACATGTCATATTCCGTAAAACCAAGTCTCCCAACAGTTAGCTTAAAGCTCATCAAAAGAGTGCCTGCTGGAATAATTGGGATATTAAATTTCTTGATAGCATCCACTGTCAGAAACTCACTCGTTTGGCTGATATATTTGCCCGTATTGCCCATATCTTTAATAGAGACCCACTTCATACCATGAGATTCACTAAACCATTGCGGTTGCTTACGAGGCGGAGTACGGCCAATTTTTATATCACAGATATCGCCCAACGAAACCATTTGTATCATTGCTCATCACCTTCTGCAAAGATCGTTGTATGTGAACCAATGAGAGCAATCGCTTCATGAAAATCTTGTAGGTTTTCACCGCTTCGCCCCCTGCCTTCAGAAGCAAAGATATTTTTATATTCCACTATTAGTGCGTCTACCGCCATTTCTTTAATCTGCTCTTGCGATAAGCTTGAACGATCCTCATTCACAAGCCTCTCTGCATGTCCAAGAGCACTATATGAATTAGCAACAAAATCTCTTAGTACACCCTCACCTTTGCCCGATGTAAATTGTTCATATAAACTATCTTTTTTTACCTTTAGTGCAAGAGCGAGAGGTACGAATACAAGCTGTGTCGGATACTGATCCTTTCTCCAGTTGTTATTTCTTGTTAAAAACCGGCTTACTAATTGAAGTGATGAATAGTACGAATTTATTTCACGCATCTCAAAACCATAGTACTCTATCGCATCACGCGCAACTCCATCGACTACCGAAGAGTCAACGTACCAATCAAGCACGCTTCTTGTATAATCTTCGCTATTCACCTTACGTAAGCTAAATATAAAATCAAAAAATTTATTTAAATAGGCATACCCATCAAAGTCGCTTCCGTAATACTTCTTAATCGTATGTGAAAGTTGGTTAACGTTCGTCGTAATGATGAATGTCACGTCATAACGCGTAAAATAATGCTTAACAACTTCTAGCAACTCGACAGCAAAAGACGGACGACAGCGATCAAGCTCATCAATGACAAAAATGAGTCTCTCGGAATCACCTTTTAGCTTATTAAGGAACTCATTTACTGCATCGTGTCGATTTACTTGATCTTTTACCGCTTTGACAAGGTCAGCCTTCCCAGTCTTATTATCAATGTCTATAAAATCATGGGTTAGGTTCTTTAATCCTGCAGATATATTTATCATGCTAAGAGCCTTCTTTATCGAGCCTTGGGTCAGACTTTCATCGTCATCCGCTATCAACTTTAGTAGCATAGCACTAAGCGCGTCGCCAAGGTAATCATATTCCCACGCATTGAAATAGAAAGTTTTTTGTTTTTCTCGCAAAAGGCTGATTGCAGTCTCATCAAGAGTATTATGACCATAATTTTGAATGGTATCGTCAGACAGCATGAGTAGCTGCTTTACAAACACCGTTTTGCCAGACCCCCATGCGCCATCAATTGCCAAAACTGTATTTTCTTTCAGTGAATTTAGTAGCTTCACGAGCATTGACAGCTGATTGTTACGCAAAATAGTATTATTGCGCAAATGCTTTAGGATCTGTTCATCTGTTAATTCTTTCATTTCTCAACCTTTTCCTGCACAGGAGCCCAGATACGAAAATTCGTTGCTATATTTGACTTCACGCGGTAACCAAGCGCAATCACCATGCCTAGACTGTAATGCTCTATATTTCTCGAGACCTTACGATCGCCTTCAGTTTGAACTATAAAGAATTTCTTTATAGTTGCCGAAGGGTCGAGCTCTTTCTCTTCGTAGATATTCTTAATATGCTGACCTATATTTTGTCTTGTGGTCTGAAATACCTGGGCCAACTGTACTTGAGTGAGCCACATATTTTCATCTTGTAGTCTAGCTTGAATCTGCGGCTTGTCATCATCGCCAACATACACCACTATCTCGCTGTTCGGGTTGTCACCACTCATCATTTGATTTCTTTCTCTATTTTGGCAAGGTTCTCTTTTATCTTTGCCTCCAGCTCGCGACTTTTCGCAAATTGCCCCTCAAGCTCAGCCGTCAACCGGGCAAATTTCTCGGCGAACAGCTCATCGTCCTCTTCTGCTTCCTCAACACCCACGTAGCGACCAGGTGTCAGTACATAATCGTGCCGCTTGATTTCTTCTAGATCAGCGACTTTACAGAAACCCGGTTGGTCAGTATAATCCGCACTGGCAGTTTTGTAATCATGATATGTCTTTGCCACCCTGGCAATGTCTTCTTCGGTCAGCTCGCGGTTGCGACGGGTGACCATTTTACCCAAATTGCGCCCATCGATGAACAGTACTTTACCGTGACGATTGGCACGATCACGCGACACAAACCACAGACAGCACGGTATCGCTACGTTGAAAAACAGTTGGCTTGGCAGTGTGACGATGGCGTCAACCATATTATCGAGCACTAACTGCTTACGGATGTCACCTTCGCCGCCAGTTTGACTGCTCATGCTCCCGTTTGCTAACACAAAACCTGCCGTACCTCGCTGGCGCAAGTGGCGGATCATATGTTGAATCCAGGCAAAGTTAGCATTACCCTTTGGCGGCAGTCCATATTTCCAGCGTGGATCAGCCTGTAAATGTTCTTGGCCCCAATCGCTAATATTAAATGGCGGATTGGCCAAGATATAATCGGCTTTTAGGTCAGGTAGTTGGTCGTCCATCAAGGTGTCGCCACGTTTGATATTTGCGTCAATTCCCCGAATTGCCATGTTCATTTTAGCGAGTCGCCAAGTGGTTTCGTTGAGCTCCTGGCCATACACCGCGATATCACTGACACGCCCAGCATGTTCCTCGACAAACTTCTCACTCCAGACGAACATGCCACCGCTACCGCAACACGGGTCATACACACGCCCGCTGTATGGCTCAAGCATTTCTACCAGCAACCTGACGATGGAGCGCGGCGTGTAGAATTCGCCGCCGTGTTTGCCCTCACTGTCGGCAAACATACCCATAAAATATTCGTAAACCTGACCGAGTAAATCTTTAGAACTGGCAGTATCAAATTTGATATTGGTAAATAAATCGATAAGCTCACCTAGACGGCGTTTATCCAGGGCTTCACGAGCATAATTTTTCGGCAAAACACCCTTCAGACTAGGGTTATCGTGTTCAATTGCCCCCATGGCGCTGTCAACTAGTACGCCAATTTCTGGCTGTTTGGCACTCGCTACGAGATGCTCCCAGCGAGCCTCTTTGGGAATCCAAAAAACATTCTCCGCCAGATACCAATCCCGATCTTCGGGATCATAATTGTCATCAACCGCCGCCTGATACCGCGCCGAAAACGCGTCTGAAACATATTTCAGAAAAATCAGCCCCAACACGACATATTTATAATCCGACGAGCTAATATTACCCCGTAATTTATCCGCCGCAGCCCACAACTGCCTTTCAAGATCCCTCATATTCATACGTGTAATTATATCAGATTCGGGAATCGTTTACTCTGAGTGTATCAGGCTCTTGTGACTAGTTTTCGTAACAATAATATGATCATTAAGCGTAATGCCAAGCAGTTTTCCCGCTTTCACCAGCCTGTTCGTGACATCTTTGTCAGCCTGGCTCGCCTCCAAGCTCCCGCTCGGATGATTATGTGCCACGATGATACTGGCCACGCGGCCGGCGATGGCGTCGGCGAAAACTTCGCGCGGGTGTACCAAGCTGGCAGTCAGCGTACCGATAGTAACCACCCGCTTGGCGATCAAACGATTCGCACCATCCAGCGTCAGGCAGACAAAATATTCCTGCTTTTTGTCGCGAATGTCGGCCAGCAGCTCAACCGCTTTTTCTGGACTATCAATGATCGGCTGGTCGCTATCCAGCAAATACCGCCGCGCCAGTTCTAAGCTCGCCACAATCACCGGGATTTTCGCATCACCCAAACCAACCACGCTGCGTAGATCATCGTACGAAATATCACCGCCCTTTTGACGCACAATTTTCAGCACCTCGCGCGCAATTTTACCGACATCCGCCTGTTTATTACCGCTACCAACAATCGCCATCAACAACTCCAAGTCACTCAGCCGCGCCGTACCATAGCGCGCCAATTTCTCGCGGGGACGGTCGTTGGGATGACGGTCAGACAGCTTCATATATAAAATTATACTATGCTAATGAAATTATTACCGCTCTATACATACTTAACTTCTAACGATATACCAAACCATCCAATAAAATGACCAGCTGCCAAACGTTACCTTTTGGTAACGGCAGGCTATCGTAAATAAACCTACTCTAATTTTATAAGGACATGGCCGAAAGGTTGGCCCTTCAGGGTTAGGCGCAGACATCTCGTTATCAACTTGTATGGTCGCAGGCTTGCCAGCGTAACCGTCAGCTTTGATGCCTGTAACCGTGACTTTTCTGTTTGTCGATATGTCTACATCGGTAATATCAAGCTGCCGTTGTTCGCCAACTGTGTAACCAAGGTTAGTATCATCTAGGCTAACTAACCAGCGCGAAGACAGCTCATCAACTGGCTGCCAATTTAGCCGAATTGTCGCCTTATTGCCATTTCGCTCAATAATTTTTGCCGAAACCTGAGGTGCTCCAGGGCCAACAGGCAAATTAGGTTTTATACCAACTTTAACAGGCGCCGATATGTTTGATACTGTGTCGTTGCTAGCGCTCATTCGCACCTGCATGATGCCATCAAACTTTTCAGTGTAAACATGGCTAGCAACTGGGTTTGTCGTTGTTTGATCAATTTTACCATCACCATCAAAATCCCATTCATACTTTGTGATGTCGCCGTCAACTACATACGAATCACTGGCATCAAAGGTAATCTTTTGCCCAACCTCCGCATAATATTCACCGATTTTCAGTTTGGCACTCGGCCGATTCTTAATTTTAGTTAAGGCTTTACTTAGCGCAGCAATGGTGTCATTTTCACCACCGCTAACAATTACTTGGCCAGTGGTCTGGCTGGCCATATCCTCATACGAACCTTCCAGGTGTTTTTCTACAACTGGATAAATATTGACTGGATCTATCTCCAACGAACGCTTAGCCACAGCCACCAGGGTCGAACCATCAACCTTATCCGGCTCATGATAGCCGGCATCAGTCAACAAAATGATCGCTTTTGTTGCTCCCTTCTGCCACTTCATCTCGTTCATGGCCACCATACTAGCATGCAACGCCGCCTCTGGATCATCACCGCCGCCATCAACAGTTACACGATCGAGCTGATTAAGCAAGTCAGTGGTATCTGATTGTAAGTCTGATAATTTCTTAGCAGTATATTCATCACCAGCATCACGATACACCACCAGCCCAACTCGTCCGTTCATTTCTTTGATCTTTGAGCTATAATTCCTGATGAACGTTTTCATCTGATCAATATATAGCGACATTGACCCAGTGGTGTCCAAGACAAATACCACGTCAGTTCCGGTCGTTCCCATATTGTTATTTAGCGGTTTATCGTTAATTCCTGGGTCATTTTGAGAAGCAAGTTTGGCGGCATTTTTTAGCCT
The DNA here is from genome assembly GCA_963528515.1 of uncultured Candidatus Saccharibacteria bacterium. Taxonomy (GTDB): domain Bacteria; phylum Patescibacteriota; class Saccharimonadia; order Saccharimonadales; family Saccharimonadaceae; genus Saccharimonas. Next base: position 1,688 of record CAURUO010000001.1, on the reverse strand, counting down.
ATTAGCCGCTTCGCGAACACCGTCGTCAATCGGTCCGTTATTGTTAGCATATTTACCATGACCCTCGACGTCCCACACAAATTTTGAACTACCGCAAACGTAATCGTTAGCTAGACACCATAACCCAGTTTTTGAGTTATCTTCGCTCGGCAAAAACGGTTTTCGGGCACCAAGTGCGCCGTTGTCAACATGGCAATTAGCAATTTCTCGCCGATAAGCTGATAATTTCTCGTTACGACAGGCTGGCGGAAATATCCCTTCACCCTCTGGCAAATATAATTTAGGATCACCGAATAACATATTAAAGACTATTTTATCTTTGACGCCAGACGAGATACTTGGCAATGCTTGGCCAACTACCTGCGCACCCTGTGAAACACCACCTAGAATGAAAAATTCGTTAGGACATTTTCGATGGCGAATATCTAGATAAGTACGCAATTCTGCAACGCCTTCTTTCACGCTTTTACCGTAAGTGTTTCCCATACCACCACTAATCTTGGCGCCAATAGCATTGCCATTCCAGACATTACTGACGTCAACCGCTGGATATTGATTGCCGCCATAGCTTTCGCTACCAAGTTCGTAGAAGTTTAACTGTTTTTTATCTACTCTACTTTCTAGCTGTGTGCGGAAAGTTAAAGATTCTTTAGCATTAAATCCTTGCCCAGAACCACGAGCGAATATAGCTGTAACTAGTGTACATTTATCATCGACTTTCTTCGCCATAACTCTAGCATCAAAGACGAACACACTAGCAATTATAGTTACTAAAGATACCACATAAATTAATGCTTTTTGCTTAATCATAAATTTGGCCCTTCCTTCTTATAAATAAATATACTTTAGTACTATTGATTGAGTTGTTGTAATCAATCATTATGCTAAACTGATAATCCCCTCTCTCTCCGACGTATTCGCACGAGTCTAAAACTTTACTATCATCATAATCCACACACCTACTATGGTTTCTATTAACATCTGAAGAATTTCCGATAAACCTCTTAACGCTATTTTGCGTAATTTTATCCTTTATAGTCCAAGATTTAGACGCCTCTGGACAAGCTCCTGAGAAACATAAAAATCTTGGCGGGACTACTCTAGAGTCGGTTTGTTGCCAACCATCTAACGGCTTAAAACTATCCGCCACCGCCTCAATGTCCTTCGTATCACCCTGCCAAGACAACGCATAAACCAACACTCCTGCTAAAGTCAGCAGGATAATAGCTGCAGATAATATCACTTTTTTGAGGTTAACCTTTTTATTGCTACTCATACTATACCTCCTCGCAATTAAAAAGCGCCCAAGGGGCGCTAAAATTCAAAATAGTTGGTGTATTCACTGGTGGCGTACCATCACAGGACATATATTTATTATAACTTAAGGTTTTTCCAATGTCTAATTAGAAACACCAAGCGTACTTTCCCGCCTACTGCAAGCCACATAAACTGCTACTGCACCAACCAATTTTGTCAGCCACGAAGTAACACTGGTACTGCTACCCTTTGAGATTTTATTATTTTCTGGATTTAGCCGGCTGTCATCGGTCCATAACGCCGCTAAGGGATGAGCAAAAGCAACCTTATGTAGTTTTTCCGCCTGGCTGCCGCTATTATCATTTAGTTGGCAATTCAAGTCATTATCATTATAATTATCATAATCATTAATCATTTCTATTTGATTCACA